>JAPORY010000054.1 GCA_026709985.1 Aestuariivita sp.
ACGGCTATGGGCCGCCCGAGATTCAATAGCGTTTTCTGCTGGACTTTATCGCCGCAGATTTGTGTCCAGTGGAGCCGAAATTCGGCTCTACTCGGACCACCGTCGAAAATTTGGAGTAGGCAGAAAAACTCTACAATTGCCGTCAAATTCTTGGTCAAATGTTTTTCGAAATATTTTTGTTGTGGCTCTTGATGTTTAAGACATTTGCGAGTAGGCAAGTATACTTATGTTCAAAGACTTTCGACCTGTGTTGTCGAAACGACAGATTAACGAAAACCAAGTAATCAGCGGGGAGACTCTGAAGGTCCAACTAAGTAAAGGCGGCAAGGCTATCCGACTCTGCTTGTGAAGGCTTGCGTAAGAAGAGCATATTGCTTGCTATAGCTGATGAAGCAAGAAGCCCGTCCTTTAGGGCGGGGAGTAGTCGCCGTAGAACGGTATACGCAGCTGCGGGACAAAAATCCGATTGTAGATTCAGGGAAAAGTAATCCGCAGTCAATACAGACAAACGGGAGAAAACTAATGATATGGAAATCCAAACTGTCTCATATTCTGTGCGGTTTTGCTCTACTCTCTGGAGTGCAAGCAGTCGTCGCCGACGGGCATGAGGAAATCACGGTAGCCTACTTCCTTGAATGGCCAATGCCGTTCCAATACGCCAAGGAAACCAGAATGTACGATGATGCTCTGGGCACCAAAGTCAACTGGGTGAGCTTCGATACTGGCACCGCCATGTCAGCCGCAATGGCCTCTGGCGATGTGCAATTAGCGGTGAGCCAAGGCGTACCACCCTTCGTGGTGGCAACTTCCGCAGGTCAAGACTTGCAGATTGTCGATGTTGCTGTGTCGTATGCCGATAATGACAACTGCGTTGTACGATCCGAACTCGAAATCGATAAAAACAGCGCAAATGAACTCACGGGTAAAAAGGTTGCTGTTCCTCTTGGGACCGCCGCCCACTATGGTTTCCTCAAGCAAATGGAACACTTCAATGTCGCCTTAGATAGCTTGCAGATCGTTGACATGGCTCCAGCCGAAGGCGAAGCAGCTCTAAGCCAAGGTGCCGTTGACATGGCCTGTGGTTGGGGCGGTGCGCTACGCCGGATGCTAGAATCGGGCAATGTGTTGTTAACTGGAACCGAAAAAACCGACCTAGGTATCCTCGTGTTTGATGCAACCTCGGCACCGACGGCTTTCATCGCGGAAAATCCTGACTTGGTAGCAAAGTTTCTTGCCGTAACCGCAGAGGCAAACGCAATGTGGGCTGACGAAGCCAACCGTTCTAGAATGCTACCAGTAATTGCTAAGGATGCTGGTATGTCACAGGAAGATACTGCAGCAACTCTGGAGACATTTGTATTCCCAACCGTCGAGGAGCAATTGAGTTCAGCTTGGCTCGGTGGTGCCGCTGTGGATTTTTTGAAAGGCGTTGCAGAAGTATTTTTGGCCGCAGGCTCAATTGATGCTACCAAAGCGTCGTACGCAGATAATGTCAACATAGGGCCGCTTTCACAGTAGGGCTGTGATTCTTTTGACGCGAAACTTGCGGCGTTCGTCACACCCTCTGCCCCAAAGAAATTCAGAGTAAACTCAGTAACAGCGAGGGGGTATCAGGTGGTCGGACTGCTGGTTGACAATGTTTCGATGCATTTTAATCTGCCGAACGGAGGGTATATCCAGGCACTCAAAAATGTAACACTGGACATCAAGTCTGGGGAATTGATGAGCGTCCTGGGCCCTTCGGGCTGCGGTAAAACAACCCTACTGAACATTGTGGCTGGATTTTTGGCGCCGACGGAAGGGCAAGTCAACTTAAATGACGTTCGTGTCACTGGACCTAGCCCGGAGCGGGGGATGGTGTTTCAGCAAGGTGCATTATTCGAATGGATGAGTGTGCGCGACAACGTTAGTTTTGGCCCAGATATGAAGGGTATGAGCCGGAAAGAAAGTGCTGAAAAGGTGGAGCACCTTCTTGACATCGTTGGCTTGCAAGACTTCAAAGAAAAAGCTGTCTATGAACTATCGGGCGGAATGCAGCAACGGGTTGCATTGGCGCGTTGCCTCGCCAATGATCCCGACGTGATCTTGATGGATGAACCGCTCGGGGCGCTAGATGCTCTAACCCGTGAAAAGATGCAATCCCTAGTTCTTGATCTGTGGAAAGACACAAAGAAGACAATCATTTTAATTACGCACTCCGTCGAAGAGGCACTGTTACTCGGTGAGCGTTTATTGGTCATGGCACCACGGCCGGGGCGAGTGCACAAGGAATATCGTTTGCCTTTCGCTGATCTCGGCGTCGGGAAAGATTTGCGCGAAGTGAAAAAGCATGAGGACTATGCCAGCACCCGAGAAGAAATTCTTGCGATGATCTGGAACATGGAAGAAGAAATCATGGGGCGTGCTGAGGAGGTCGCATGACTAGCTTACTGGTGTTATTTCTGTACGCTACCGCCTTCTTTGGCACCTACTTCATTGCCTCTCGCTTTCTGCAATCCTACTTTCAACGCAAAGGTTTCAACAAACTCAAGACCGTCACCTTTGGTGACGAAAGTGCCGTCACGGCAAACAGAATTGCCTCAATCATTTCCATTGTAACCGTATTTTGGCTTTGGATTGCTTTTACCAACTCGGCTTTGCCGTTGCCAAAGCTACCTGGTCCCTTTCAAGGCGAGATAGAGTTTACCTACACCGTTACTCTAAACGATGGAACCAGCGATGATGCAACGGTGACGATCCTCGTGTATCCAGAAGACATACAACAGACTGTCGGCGCCCAAGGAATTCCTAATCGCGCCCCCGATGCTCCCTCGCGAGGACTTGGAGAAGGATTTGCCAAGAATGACACGACAACAGTAGCACGCTATGGCTTTAAGGTAATTGATGTGTGGTCAAATGATGAAGTCGCCAAGGCGGATGGCTCCGCTGTGACCGCTATCAATGGCCAACCCATTTCACCTGGCCAAAAAATGCAGATTCCCGAAGGTGAAATTGGCCTAACCAATAAAGGGACGCCGACATTTGCCCCTTATACTGGTTTGCGCATGGCGAGGTTATACCTACCAGCACCAGAGATCGTTTGGCAGAGATTCGTCACCCTCATTGCCGATGGATACCAAGGCTTCACGCTATGGGAGCATACCTACTACTCATTGTATCGTGTGATCTTCGGCTTCCTGTTGGGCGCTATTGTTGGAATTCCCATTGGTTATGCGATGGGGCTGACCAACTGGTCGCGGGGTTGGTTTGACCCCATTGTTGAGTTCATGCGTCCTGTCCCGCCACTTGCTCTTATCCCACTCATCATTATCTGGTTTGGCATTGATGAAACCGGCAAGATCGTGTTGTTGTTCCTTGCCGCACTTTGGATAATGATTATTGCTGCCCGTTCTGGCGTTTCCGGTGTGGCGATTTCTAAGGTGCACGCAGCATACTCGTTAGGAGCTTCAAAATGGCAGATTCTTAGCCGAGTTATTGTACCAAACTCCCTGCCCGAGATCTTTACGGGTGCCCGGGTTGCAATGGGGGTTTGTTGGGGCACCGTCGTTGCAGCTGAGCTTGTGGCGGCCGAAGTGGGGCTGGGTAAGATGATTGTGGCAGCCTCGAAATTTCAACTCACCGACATTGTAATTGTAGGCATCATTCTGATCGGAATCATCGGTTTTCTAATCGACGTCGGCATGCGTGCACTTGAGAAGTGGCTCGTGCCATGGAAGGGTCGAATCTGAAAACCCCCCTTTGGGCTGAGCGAACTCAGTGACCTTAGGTCGCGCTACCTCCAGAGTGAAAAGCAATCGTAATGACCGAAATTCCGACGACCGCTCGTGCCGTCATTATCGGGGGCGGAGTAGTTGGGGTATCCGCATTGTATCATCTGGCTATGGCTGGGTGGACCAACTGCCTATTAGTGGAAAGGAATGATCTAACCGCAGGGTCTACTTGGCATGCAGCAGGTAACGTGCCGACTTTCTCGACCTCGTGGTCCATAATGAATATGCAACGCTATTCGACTAAACTCTATCGAAGTTTGGGAGATGCCGTTGGATATCCAATAAATTACCATGTTACCGGTTCGATCCGGCTAGCCCATTCGCAGGAGCGGATGCAGGAATTTCACCATGTCTGTGGAATGGGGCGCTACCAAGGGATCGACTTGGAGATTCTCTCTCTCAACGATACGCTATCCATACACCCATTCCTAGAAACTCATGACCTGACTGGCGTTCTCTATGATCCAACTGACGGTGACATCGACCCGGCACAACTGACTCAGGCACTCGCAAAAGGCGCCCGCGATATGGGTGCGCAGATTTTGCGCTTCGCTGCAGCCACCGGCGTCAGCCGCAAGAACAGCGAGTGGGTCGTACACACCGCCAAAGGTGATATCCGCTGTGAATATATCGTAAACGCTGCAGGATACTATGCACAACGGATCGGCGAGTGGTTTTTACCTTTCGGCGGGCGGACGGTTCCGATGGTTGTGATGAGCCACCAATACCTTGTGACGGAAGAAATCCCCGAAATTGCTGCTTGGACACGGGAAAGTGGGCACCGATTACCATTGCTACGCGATGTCGATATCTCCTACTACCTCCGACAAGAAAAGAACGGCTTCAACCTCGGCCCCTACGAGAGAAACTGCCGGGCACATTGGGTCGATTCGGATGATCCAATGCCAGAGGATTTTAGCTTCCAAGTCTATCCCGATGATCTCGATCGTATCGAAGCATACATTGCAGATGCCATGGTTCGAGTGCCACAGCTTGGCAAATCGGGTGTCGCGAGGGTGATCAATGGGCCCATTCCCTATACGCCCGACGGTAATCCATTGATTGGCCCGATGCCCGGGGTTCCAAACGCATTTGAAGCTTGTATTTTCACATTTGGCATTGCGCAGGCTGGAGGGGCAGGCAAGGTGCTCGCAGAATGGATGATCGAAGGACAGACCGAATGGGACATGTGGTCCTGCGACCCCCGCCGATTCACTGACTATACGGACTGTAACTTCTGTATTGAGAGGGGCAAAGAGGTCTACGGTCACGAGTATGCGATGCACTTTCCTTGGCAAGAATGGCCGGCAGGACGAGATCGTAAGCAATCTGCGTTACATACTCGTTTAGAACAGGCAGGCGCTGTCTTCGGTGCATATAATGGTTGGGAACGCGGCAACTACTTCGCGCCGCCAGGGAGTGACACTAGCTTTGCAGCGACTTGCACTTGGCAACGTTCAGGACCTTGGAAGCAATGCATTCGCGAGGAATGTGAAGTCGTTCGAGATCATTGCGGTGTACTCGTGATCACAGGTCTTTCGCGGTTTGCGGTACGGGGTCAAGGAGCTCGAGCCCATGTTGATAGCCTCACAGCGTCGCGATTGCCTTCCGACGTCCGTCAGGTCGGCCTGGCATACTTTGCGGACGACCGGGGACGAGTCTTAAGCGAGATGTTAGCATCGGTGCGTAGTGAAGATGAGGTACTTCTCACAACTGCCGCGTCGGCAGAGTGGCACGACTATGAATTGCTTTCGCGGAACGCACCAAAAGGCCTGAGTGTGACGAATCACACAAAGGAGTTTGAGTGTCTCTTAGTGACCGGTCCTGCTTCACGTACGATTCTCGCCCGACTAAATGATGGTCATGATCTCGACGCTGGATGGCTTTCGCTCAGTTTGAAAGGCAGCATTGCGGGGCAGGAGTGTGCGCTGACCCGTGTTTCTTTTGCGGGAGAGCTCGGTTGGGAGATTCATTGTCGGGTTGAATATGTGGGGGCCATCTGGGACGCCGTGACTAAAGCTGGTGCAAAGCCGTTCGGCATGTGGGCGCTCGACTCCCTGCGCCTTGAAAAAGGTTATCGAACTTGGAAATACGATCTCTCGTCAGACTATAGTCTATTGGAATGTGGGTTAGACCGCTTCATCAGATTCGACAAGGATACTGACTTTCCGGGAAAAGCAGCGTTACTGCACCAAAAGGACTCCGGTCTTCAAAGATGTTTTGCAGTCCTTAAAGTTCAGGACGGCGGTGCAGACGCGCCATACATGGCGACTCTGTGGCAGGAAAATCAAGTCGTTGGCGAAGTAACTTCGGGTGGGTGGGGCTATCGGGTCAATGCCTCCATTGCCCTCGCGATGCTGCGTACTGAACTTGCTGTACCGGGTACTGAGCTTGAGATTGATATCTATGGGGAGCGTTGTAAAGCGACGGTACAAGCGGAGATTTCTCTCTGGGATCCACGCAACGAAAGGCTTCAATGTTGAAACAGAATGCAAATCTAGTCGCTAGAGTTGTTCGCTTCTTCGCAGCGATGATCCCTCAAAGTCAATGCGAGATGATTCGGCATCAAACAGCAAAACGCGAAAGTCCTAGCCAAATTTGATTCCAAGGTATTGCGGATGATTTACAGATTGCCTTTGACCAAGGTTGCCGCCGAGATCTTGATCGAAGATAGAACACCATTGAAATGTCGGCGTTCGGTTTGGCGGTGGTAATAAGTTTTTGCTGATCACATGATGGCTGATTGGTTTTGGATGAAGTAAGGCTTGTTTGGCACGATAGGTCGCACGCGCCGACGTGTGCAGAGGTTTTATCTGATGACTTGCGGCGTTGGAAGCGGGCAGTGATCAAGGATTTAAGCCCGAAGTCCCAATACGTAGATCCGATCACAATATTGCTGAAAGGCAAGGTCATGTCCGACGCCATATCAGACGTCAGCAAGGTTCAGGAGTGAAAAATCATCTAACGAAAAAAATAAGGGGGCGTCATCACCGATCGACCGAACACTTACACTGAAGTATATGTTCTTTGCTAACCGCGCTAAGGCTGTTAAATTCCTATACGGCAACATGCGGGGCAAGATGGACTCTCGCTGACCGGTCAAGCTGGGTGCGTTAATACATTATTCCCGAAAAATAGGCGCGTCTTTGGATCGACCAAAAAGCTAGCGACGGTAATTGGTCACCTTTAGAAACCAATATAGAAGGAAAGTCAAGTTGCACACATCGTCATCAGTGGCGCGTATCTTGTTTAACACTGAGTGGAATGCTTGATGTAAATTTTGGGGTTCAGTCACGGGAGTGTTTCATGACAAATGAAATGATATCTGCCCACTGCCATAAATTTGTGTGGCTATATCCATGAATACGTTACCGAAGCATGTGCGTGCCGTGATCATCGGCGGTGGGGTGTCGGGATGTTCGGTTGCCTATCATCTTGCTGAAAGGGGCTGGACGGATATTGTACTGCTTGAGCGCAAGCAGCTAACCTGTGGCACGACATGGCATGCAGCGGGTCTGATCGGACAATTGCGTGCTAACGAAAATATGACTCGACTCGCCAAGTATTCTGCGGATCTCTATCGTCGACTTGAAGTCGAAACGGGTGTAGCGACGGGATTGAGGACAGTCGGCTCTTTAACGATAGCTCTGACGAAAGATCGGCTCGAAGAAATTCGACGGCAATCTTCTCTCGCGCGTGCATTTGACATTGAGGTCAACGAGGTGGGGCCTGATGAAGTCCGGGCAATGTATCCGCAACTGAACATCCATGATGTGGTGGCAGCCGTTCATCTTCCCGGTGATGGTCAGTGTGATCCGACGAACATCGCAATGGCTTTGGCGCGGGGGGCGCGGACGAAAGGCGTCAAGATTGTCGAAGGCGCAATGGTGACAGCGGTCAGAGAGAATGGACAGAAGGTGAACGGTGTCGATTGGGAAATCAACGGTGAAAGGGGTCATACGGCCACAGAAATTGTCATAAATTGCGGCGGAATGTGGGCTAGGGAACTTGCAAGGAGATCTGAGGTTACATTGCCACTTCACGCCTGCGAGCACTTCTATCTCATTACCGAACCTATTGCTGCCATAGAGAATTTACCCGTCCTTCGGGTACCAGATGAATACGCCTATTATAAAGTTGATGCCGGAAAGATGATGCTTGGAGCCTTTGAACCCAGGGCAAAACCTTGGGGAATGAACGGTATTCCTGAGAATTTTGAATTTGACGCCCTACCCGAAGATTATGAGCACTTTGAACCAATTTTAGAACTTGCTATGAACCGTATGCCACTGTTTCAAACGGCGGGCATTCATACGTTCTTCAACGGGCCGGAAAGTTTTACCCCAGACAACCGGTACTACCTTGGGCAAGCTCCAGAGCTTGATGGGTATTGGGTGGCTGCCGGCTACAACTCGATCGGCATTGCATCGTCCGGGGGTGCTGGTATGGCGTTGGCCAAGTGGATTGACGAGGGACAAGCACCCTTCGATCTTTGGGATGTAGATATCCGCCGCGCTCAGCCCTTTCAACGAAATCGCCGTTATCTAAAGGCGCGGGTGTCGGAGTCCGTTGGTCTCCTTTATGCGAACCACTATCCGTTCCGACAACCTGAAACGGCGCGTGGAATACGACGATCTCCGGTCCATGCGCACCTCAAAGATAGAGCTGCGGTCTTTGGCGAGATGGCCGGTTGGGAACGCGCCAACTGGTTTGCCCGCGAAGGGCAGGAACGCAAATACCGTCACGACTGGCAGCGACAAAACTGGTTCCAAAACCAAAAGGAAGAACACCTAGCCATGCGCGAGGGTGTTGGCCTTCTAGATATGTCATCTTTTGGTAAGATTCGGGTCGACGGACCGGGAGCTCTTCAACTCCTGCAACGGGTCTTTGCCGGTGATTTAAACCGCCCTGTTGGTAGTATAACCTATGGTCAGATGTTGAATGAACGTGGGGGGATTGAGTGCGATTTAACCATAACGCGAATAGGTGAGACGGCGTTCTTACTTGTTGTACCGGCTGCGACCGTGCAGCGCGATATAGCGTGGCTTCGCCGACACCAACAAGATGACATCTGCATTATTTTGGATGTTACAGCCTCTGAAGCTGTATTCCCTCTCATGGGCCCCCAATCACGGGAGGTTATGCAGGTAGTGTCGCCTACCGACTTTTCGAATGCGGCGTTCCCATTCGGAACCGCACAGGAAATTGAACTTGGAATGGGTATCGCCCGAGCACACCGAGTTTCGTATGTGGGAGAACTAGGTTGGGAGATCTATGCTTCAGCTGATCAGGCCGCTCATATTTTCGAGACACTCTTAAATGCCGGAGAGCAATTCAATCTTAGACTGGCTGGGCTCTACGCAATGGACTCATGCCGGATTGAAAAAGCTTTTCGGCACTTCGGTCATGACATCACTGAAGAGGACCATGTGCTTGAGGCCGGATTGGGCTTTGCAGTCAAAACCAATGCCAACCGGCGCTTCATCGGTCGCGACGCTGTTCTTCGGAAAGAGGAAGAGGGCCTAAACCGCCGTCTTGTTCAGTTCATGCTTGAAGATCCCGAACCCATGCTGTTTCATAATGAGCCTTTGATACGAAACGGTGAAATCATTGGTATTGTGACTTCCGCTAACTTCGGGCATACACTCGGCGGAGCAATCGGCATGGGTTACGTGCCATGCGTCGGCGAGAGCGCCGAGGAGGTGTTGGCTTCGACCTACGAAATTGAGGTAGTTGGGAGTCGAGTTAGGGCAAAAGCCAGCTTTGCGCCCCTGTATGATCCAAAGGGGGCGAAGTTACGGGCGTGAAATGATCCGCGCAAATCATTTTTCATCACCCATGAATCACGGAAATCCAAAAAGCGTCGCTCCGGCGGACGAATTGAGTGCGTCACCCTGCCTGTCATTACCGATCGCAAATGATTTCCGCGTGTCACAACATGTAACGCGACCACCATCATGCCTTAGCCCGATTCTCGGGTCAATGGAAATATCTGCTAAGGATTCGACTTTTGTACCAACAGAGCGACATCGAAAAATTCTAATATCGGCACTTACATAGATAATCCATGCCTTGATTGCAGCACAGTTACCGCAATGATTTCTTTTACTTCGGCAGCGGTACATCCTCGTGATAAATCATTCGCGGGCTTGGCTAATCCTTGTAAAACAGGCCCTACTGCAGTGTAACCTCCCAGGTGCTGTGTAATCTTGTAACAGATGTTTCCGGCATCCAAGTTCGGAAAAATCATCACATTGGCCTGCCCTGCCACATCCGACCCAGATGTTTTGCGTTCTCCAACATCGGGAGCAAAAGCGGTGTCAAATTGTAATTCACCGTCTACCAAAAGTTCCGGCATAGTCTCTTTAAGCTGGTTGGTTGCCTCAATAACTTTATTGACGTGGGCATGTCGTGCGCTGCCCTTTGTAGAAAATGATAGCATTGCGACGCGAGGGGTATCACACATCAACACGGAAAATGCATTGGCCGCTTGTTTGGCAATTTGAGCGAGTTGCTCGGCATTCGGGTCCGGCAATAATCCACAATCTGCATACACCATCGCTCGCGCTCCCGGTAAAGCGTTTGCCGGGGGGTACATGAGAAACACTGAGGATACGAAGGGTGCATCCGTTGCTTTGCCAAGTATTGTGATCGCAGTACGCAGAATTCTTGATGACGTGGACACTGCACCGCCCACTGTGCCGCTGGCTTGCCCCGTGCGCACAAGAAGGGCAGAAAAAATCAAAGGATCTCGTACTTTCTGCTGTACAATTTCTTCCGTTAGCTGCTCTTTGTTACCGCGTAATTGATTGAATACTGAGACGAATTTCGGAATCTGTGGACTGTCAGAGGGATCTTCGATTCGTATCCCCGAAACCTGGTTTCCTCCTGCGTGATTTAATTCTGTAAAGATTTCTTTACGCGATCCAACCAAAATAATTTCGGCCACCCCTTCACGACAGGCGGCAAGTGACCCCAACACGATGCGAGGATCACTGCCCTCGCTCATCACAATAGTTGCGCGGCGCTCTGGCTTGGTCTGTTTGAGTAACTGCGAAGGAAAGAGTGTCTTCAAGATCCGACCTGAACTACCATGTCTCCCTTAGAGATGCCGGCGACTCGCACAGGTCGTTTCATTGCATCCCGTCGAAAAGGTTCTCCCAATTCCTGATTGATCATTACCTCAATCAAAGTTGTTGTTTCATGCTTCATCTGATCTTCGATTGCCTTATGCAAAGCGGTAGTGAGTTCATCAGTGGTGTGCGCGATAATACCCTGTAGGCCGCAAGCTTTGGCTATACCTGCAAATGACACTTCTAGATCAAGTTCTGTACCAACGAAATTATCATCAAACCACAAGGTTGAGTTTCGTTTCTCCGCGCCCCACTGATAGTTTCGGAATACGATTTGCGTGATTGCCGGCCACTCTCCTCTCCCAATCGCCGTCAGTTCGTTCACGGCAATGCCAAAGGCGCCATCTCCAGCGAAACCGATGACAGGTACATCTGGCTGACCAATTTTTGCGCCAATGATTGCTGGCAAACCATAACCACAAGGCCCGAACAAACCTGGTGCTAAGTATTTTCGGCCCTCATCGAAATCTGGATATGCGTTCCCGATAGCGCAATTGTTGCCGATATCAGAAGAAATGATTGCTTCCCGAGGCAGAGCTCTCTGAATGGCACGCCAGGCCATTCGAGGACTCATCCAATCGGGTTTCGCCGCACGAGCCCTCTCGTTCCAATTGGTACCTGGGTCATCATCCTCGTGATCCATTGACGTCAGTCGTTGTGCCCAATGTGACTTGGTTTCAGCAATGCAGGCTTTGCGATCTTCTCGATTTGTGCGGCCTGCATCTTCGGACAGATTTGCCAAAATTCCCCGCGCTACTTTAGCGGCGTCACCGACGATGCCAACGGACACCTTTTTGGTCAAGCCAATCCGATCTGGATTAATATCGACTTGAACAATTTTTGCGTCCTCAGGCCAGTAGTTGATTCCGTAACTCGGCAAAGTCGAAAACGGATTCAGCCGTGTTCCTAGACACAATACAACATCCGCTTCCTTAATAAGTTCCATACCCGCTTTCGAGCCATTATAGCCCAGTGGTCCAACATAGAGTGGGTGGGAACCGGGAAATGCATCGTTGTGTTGATAACCTACACAAACCGGTGCGTAGAGTCGCTCAGCCAGTAACTGCGAGGCTTCAATTCCACCAACCGACAAAATGACGCCTGCGCCATTCAATAGCACAGGATTCTCGGCCCTAGATAGGAGTTGCGCTGCAGCCCTAACCGATTTTTCCCCGCCCGGCGATTGTTCAAATTCGATTGGTTCAGGAATTTTGATATTAATAACCTGGGTCCAAATGTCACGCGGTATATTGATCTGCGCCGGTGCCGAAAGTCGCTTCGCCTTCGCGATCACACGTGTTAGCACCTCCGCAACACGAGACGGATGCCGCACTTCCTCTTGATAGGCAACCATGTCTTCAAACAGCTTCATCTGTTCTACTTCCTGAAACCCTCCCTGCCCAATTGTTTGGTTCGCCGCCTGCGGCGTTACAATCAATAAGGGAGTATGGTTCCAATAGGCGGTCTTTACGGCAGTCACAAAATTTGTAACGCCAGGACCGTTCTGAGCGATCATCATCGACATCTTTCCTGTGGCTCGAGTATAGCCATCCGACATCATCCCAGCGCTCCCTTCATGAGCGCAATCCCAAAAGTGGATGCCAGCCGCTGGGAATAAATCGGAAATGGGCATCATTGCCGAACCTATGATGCCAAAGGCGTGTTGTATGCCGTGGCGCTGCAGAACTTTTACAAAAGCTTCTTCTGTCGTCATTTTCATTATGGTAGATCCTAGTTTGATGATTACATCACGACATCATGAGAAAGATTAACCCCGTCCCTCATCTGGCCAATAGATCCTTAGTCGGAAGACTTCGCCGAAAATGACCTGAAACGGAAGGCCCAGACTCAATGCGACTCATACTCCCGTCTTATTGCCGGTTGCTGAATTTTCAAGCGATGAATACTGCCCGTAGCAAGAGCTTCTCGGATGGAAACGGGGTTCAAGATATTTTGTTAAACATCGGCTAGTGCTTATCGTCTATGCGGATAAGTTACCTCTCTGTGGCATACGATCTCTATTGTGGGAAGGTAACGGTTGCTTGGTATATCGCAAAATTGATTGATAAGAACTTTCCGCATTGATGTGACCCAGATCAACTTTGCTGTTAAGCGGTTGCTCTCACACCCACATTGAGGACGGTAACAAAGGTCAAAGGGGTTAATGTAACATTCATCCTGAAAGAGAGCAGGTGTGATGCTCCTGAGTGCGCTGTATCTATAGTTTGGCGCATTCGCTATCACCAATCTCTATCCAAATCTAGAGTAAATTGTTAAGACTCAAGGCAATTCTCGGATGACGGAAGCCGAAATCGAAAGGTACCTCAAGGCCAACGGCTACAGTCAGCCAATACTGTTGAAGTACGCCCAGTAGGTGGGAATTGTGCCCCGATGGACGACTGAAACAATGAGGGGTTTCGTGGCCGCTGTTTCGCTGTAACGGTTTCGGCTGAAGAGAAGTCAACCGCACCCGAGTTTTGCGATGTTCTTCAAGGAAATTGGGGGCACTCAATTATCTTTCAGGAAGAAGTAGGACCGTTGATCACGGAACGGTTGACCTTGATAGGCATGCTGATGTTGTGGGTTCTGTCAATGATAGTGCCGGCAGCGCTATCGGCCGTCTTGGTAAGCGCCCCCACCGTAGTCAGAATTGTACGCAGCTTAATTCTTGACATCAAGACGAGATTATATCGCCGCTACGCAGACTCGCGAAGGGTCTTGGCACATCATGCTTTGGGAGATTTTGCCAAATGCGCGAGGACTCTCAATTGTTGACTTTTGCCTTCGCATTGACGATCCCACGATTCTGTCGGGGACACTCGGATTCTTCCGTCTCGTTCCACCGCCGGCACCGGCAGCACCAGACTGCGACACAACCATTAAAGGCACTTGTAAGTTACTTTCGATTCATCTTCATCCTCAGACATCTGAATTCAGTTAGAACAACCCTTGGATTTGCCCCTCTGAGTTGACGCTTATGGTTTCGGCTGCGGGAACTCGTGGCAACCCCGGCATGGTCATGATTTCACCGCAAATCACGACCACAAACCCCGCTCCAGCACTCAGTCTGACTTCACGAACGGGCACGGAGTGCCCGATCGGCGCACCTTTGATGTTGGGGTCAGTTGAGAACGAGTATTGAGTTTTTGCCATACAAATTGGTAAATTTCCGTATCCTTGTTCTTCCCAGAGCCGCAATTGATCTCGCACTTGTTGGCTCATCACGGCTTCGTCGGCGCGATAAATTCGCTTTGCTATGGTCTGAATTTTTTCGTGCAGCGGCATATCGTCTGAATAGATTGGTGAGAAATTTGCCTTTTCGGCATCAGCGAGTTCGGCAACTTTGGTCGCAAGATCAATACTGCCCTCAGAACCCAGCGCCCAATGCCGACAGACGATTGCCTCGGCTTCGCACGCCGCAACATAATCTTGGATGGCCCGAACTTCATTCTCAGTATCAGTTACAAAGTGATTTATCGCAACGACGACTGGTACCCCGAAGCCTTTTAGGTTTTCGATATGTCGACCAAGATTTGGGCATCCGTGCGTAACCGCAGCGACATCTTCCATAGCGAGATTGTCCTTTGCTACGCCGCCATTCATTTTCAGGGCTCGCACGGTAGCTACACAGACGATAACGGATGGACTCAATTGAGCTTTTCGGCATTTAATGTTCAAGAACTTTTCGGCGCCAAGATCAGCCCCAAAGCCCGCTTCAGTTACGACATAGTCTGCCAACTTCAACGCGGTTGTTGTTGCGATGACGGAGTTACATCCGTGAGCGATGTTGGCGAATGGACCGCCGTGGACAAAAGCGGGGTTGTTTTCTAAAGTTTGCACGAGATTCGGTTGCAATGCGTCTTTCAGCAGGACGGTCATAGCCCCGTCGGCCTTTATGTCGCGACAAAATACGGGCGAGCGATCACGGCGATAGGCTACGATCATGTTGCCGAGGCGCAATTGTAGATCGTCCAGATCTCTCGCGAGGCATAAAATCGCCATCACTTCTGATGCGACGGTAATATCAAATCCTGACTCGCTCGGAAATCCGTTAGAAACGCCGCCTAAGCTCGCCGTAATCTTTCTTAAGGCACGATCATTCATGTCGACGACGCGTCGCCACACGATTCGCCGGGTATCGATATTGAGAGCGTTTCCCCAGTAAATATGATTGTCAATCATTGCTGACAAAAGGGAGTGAGCCGAGGTTATCGCATGGAAGTCACCCGTAAAGTGGAGGTTCATTTCCTCCATCGGTAAAACTTGCGCATAACCACCGCCTGCTGCGCCACCCTTCATACCAAAATTGGGGCCGAGAGATGCCTCCCGGATGCAGATCATTGCATTTTTTCCAATTTGGTTTAGGCCATCGCCCAGCCCCACAGTGGTTGTGGTCTTGCCCTCTCCAGCAGGTGTCGGATTGATTGCGGTCACCAGAATCAGTTTTCCGCTCTCGCGAGATTGGACTGACTTGATAAAGGCTTGTGATACTTTAGCCTTGTCACGGCCGTACGGCAGTAGGTCCTCGTCTGGTATCCCCAGTTTGCCGCCGATCTCGGTTATCGGAAGCTTGCGAGCCTCGCGTGCGATTTCAATATCAGATCTAGGCACTATCTCTCTCCCGATAATTCCATTCCGCAGTGGGAAATATACGCCGTCAACCCCACCTATAGGAATAGAGTTTTTGGATTTTTAGAGAGAAAAAAGACGACATAAATCGCTTGAATTACGACGGATCAAGATCAGTCGCTCCGCGAGCAAAGGTTGGTGCTATAATTGAACGCATCAAATGGGTGGTTCAAGTTTCAAGTCATCCCTCACGATAGGTTTCTTTGCTCTTTTCTTTCTTGCCTTCGCTTTCGGGATCGCGGTCACGTTGGACGCTTCATCTCCCTCTGGCCCCTCTACGGCCTCATCAAAGTGGTCAGGTGGAACGCCCCGAACGACGCGTTTAATTTCCTCACCGGTGAGGGTTTCGTACTCCAACAGGCCTTGCGCCAATCGTTCCCATTCTTGTCTTTTTTTCTCAATAATTTCTTTTGCCTTAGCAAACGAGTCTTCGACCAGGTTCTTCACTTCTTCTTCGATTAATTCTTTGGTATGCGCAGACACCGATAGGCCAGGCGTTTGACCGTTATAGCCTTCATGGGCTTCTGTGTAATCAATGTTTCCGACTTTATCGGACATACCCCACCGAAGAACCATTGCCCGCGCTAGGGCGGACGCTTGTTGAATATCGCTAGCGGGACCATTTGAAACGTGATCCGCGCCGTATTTCAAAATCTCAGCGGCCTTACCGGCCATCGTCATGGCAAGCTTTTGCTGACATTCATCGCGCTGCCAGTTAAGCCGATCAATTTCGGGCAAGGAAACAACCATGCCAAGGGCACCACCGCGCGGAATAATCGTAGCCTTGTAAACTGGGTCGCACTCCGGTAACTCTAGTCCAACAATGGCATGACCGGCTTCATGATAGGCGGTTTTTTCTTTTTGCTCTGAGGTCAATACCATTGATCGGCGCTCGGACCCCATCATGACTTTATCCTTTGCGTTCTCAAAGTCTAGCATTGTCACAAACCGCCGTCCGATTCTGGCAGCGAGCAGCGCCGCCTCGTTAACAAGATTAGCGAGATCCGCCCCCGAAAAACCTGGGGTCCCCCGAGCAATTATTCGAAGATCAACGTCGGGTCCTAAAGGCGTCTTGCGTGAGTGCACGTCGAGGATTTTCTCGCGGCCTCTGATGTCAGGGTTCGCCACCGTCACTTGACGATCAAATCGACCAGGACGGAGAAGGGCTGAGTCGAGGACGTCTTTTCGGTTGGTTGCCGCGACAATAATCACGCCTTCATTTTCTTCGAAACCATCCATTTCTACCAGCAATTGGTTTAGTGTCTGCTCTCGCTCATCATTGCCGCCGCCATAACCGGCGCCCCGGTGACGACCGACGGCATCAATCTCGTCGATGAAAACAATGCAAGGGGCATTTTTCTTCGCTTGCTCGAACATGTCGCGCACCCGACTTGCGCCGACCCCGACGAACATTTCGACAAAGTCCGAACCAGAGATTGAGAAGAAGGGAACGCCAGCCTCGCCAGCGATTGCCCGAGCCAAGAGCGTCTTTCCCGTTCCCGGCGGTCCGACAAGTAGGGCACCTTTCGGAATTTTGCCACCAAGACGCGAGAATTTCTTCGGGTTACGCAGGAACTCGACGATTTCCTCAAGTTCTTCCTTGGCCTCATCAATCCCGGCGACATCGTCGAAGGTTACTCGACCTTGCTTTTCGGTTAGCATTTTCGCCTTTGACTTGCCGAAACCCATGGCACCGCCAGCACCACGACCCTGCATTCTATTCATAAAGAAAATCCAAACGCCAATCAGCAGGAGAAACGGCAAGAGCGAGACTATGAAGGATTGGAAGCCTGATTGCTGCTGTTGTTCTGCCCGCACTGGGATATTACTATCAATCAACAGCGTCGTGATTTCAGCATCGCCAGGTTTTATTGTCACATATTCTCGACCGTCAGAACCAGAGAAGCGAACTTGTTCGCCGTCTAGAACGACTTGACTCACTTCACCCGCTTCAACCGATACGACAAAGTCAGAGTAGCTGATTTCTCGGCTTTGTAACCCGCCACCGGTACGATTAAACAGGCTTACAAGACCCAGGACAAGCAAAAATAAAATTCCCCAGAACGCGATAGCGCGAAAGTTGCTCAAAACGGTCACTCCCGATGAAAGTGGAATAAAACAAACTGGCTTTTTAGGAATACTATATTTTGAAAATAGGGAAATTCTCGTAAGAATCAATCCAAGATGCTGGTAGAAAAAAGATCAGGGGTTGAAATCAGCTGAAGATTCCATGGTTGCGATGATGCGGTCCAAGGATCTGCGAGTAATTCTTCATGTAGCCAGAGCGACGGATTGGCGATGAGTGCGGCTCGCGGCTGTGTTGCAATTGGCACGTTTAGAGATTGACGAACGCCGTCAGCGCCGAGGGCTCGAATAGTTGCATTTTTTGGGGGGCTTTTCGTGCCAGAAATTCGCCAGCGCCGATCCCATGTTTCATGGGCCGCTGATCGAACATTCTTAACGGCTTGATATTCTCGAAAAACCCGAACCTGTGTGTCGTCGTGTTGAACAGCGCAGCCGTTGAGCGTGGATGCGTATTTTGCGTCGATGGCTTCAAGTACCTGCGTGATTGAGTCGCGGCGGGGGGTATAATCGCTACCGCCGATCCATCGGAGGACGCAAGCCAAGATGCGTCGCGCGGTTTCTTTCGGTAAAGCGCAGAATTTCTTGCGCTCAATCACGACGTCACCCTTATCGAGTGTGACCATATCTTGAGCTTCTTTGCGGGCATACCAGTTCAAAGCTTCTTTTGCACTCTGCAAATTGCCAGCGACCTCGGTGAGCACTGGGGTGGTGAGACCGAGAGGTTCCAAATGTCGCAAGGCTTCTCTCACCTTTACGCGCTCAAAACGGCGATTATCGTTGCTCGGATCACTGATCCAGTTAACGCCCTGATTAGTAAGATAGGCTTGTAACTGCTCGCGCCCAAGAGAAAGAAAAGGCCGCAATACTCTGACCCCGTCGACATCTCGATAGCTTGGTATACCTCCGAGCCCCTCGACACCAGAGGCACGAGCCAGCCTCATGATTATAGTTTCCGCTTGATCATTGGCCGTATGCGCGGTTGTCAGAGTGGAGATCTGGTTATGCCTCGCCCAAGTGGTCAGTAGGTCGTATCTTGCCTGTCGCGCTTGGGCTTGCAGGTTCCCTTTCCCATCCCAGTCATCCCAATTCAGGACTTGATGTTCGATCTTGAGTTTGTTGGCTATCTCGGCGCAGAATTGCACTTCAGACAAGGCTTCAGGACGAAGACGATGATTGACAGTTGCTGCAATGATTTGCGTGGGCCGATCGGAAAAATACTCAGTTAAAGCGTGGAGCAGAGCCAAGGAGTCGCCGCCGCCTGAGACGGCGACCCCGAGTCGCATAGAGCGATACATTCCGAATTTACTGTCAAGCGCATGATGAATCGCTGGAAAGTCTGATTTCAAAGACATGAAAGTATGTCGATCTGAGATTGGGCACGCGGGACCATCTCTGAGCTCTCAAATCTGACGATGACCTGTTCGAGGGTCGCGCAGGCTTCTCGAATATTGCCAAGTTCTCCGAGAGCGACCCCCAATTCTAGAACGGCTTCTGCTGAAAAGGGCCCGCTTGCTGAAAGCTTATAGCTTTGTAGGAATGCTTGCGCCGCATCTCGCATGTTGTTCATTTCTTTGAGCGCAAGACCTTTTCGCAAGTAGGCCTCGGCTGACAACGGACTACCGGGATAGGTTTCGACAAAAGAGTTAAGTAGGAGGACAGCTTCGGCAAATTCTCCGGTATCAAGTGCGGTGATCGCTGCATCAAAGTCTGCTTGCTCGGCGATTGCGAGTTCTGAGGATGGTGGCTGAGCTTCGGAGGTATTGCGGTGAAGAACATCTTCGCCGCCTAAGGTCGTCGTTTCGGGGAGAGTGCTGACATCGCCGCCTTCGAGTTCAACCAACCGAAATTCGAGATCACCGATACGGTTGGTACCGTCTCGAATAATTTGTTCCACTCGGAAATTTAATTCCTCGGTATTCGCCGTTAAGGCTCTTAACCGCGCTTCGAGAGCATCCAGGCGGTCAAATAGCCGGTTTCCGCCCGCCTGCGCCGGCGGAGGGCCGGTTGTGCTTAACTCCCGTTTGAGCCGCTGAATTTCGACATAGAGAACGTTCAACTCCTGTCGAATGTCAGCGAGAGTACCGGTATTTGGCGGGTCAGACGCGTGTGCTGTTGCGGTGATTAAGCAAAGGAGCAAAAAGGCAAGCGAGGTTCGCATAAGGCTATCCGGACAAGCCAGTCTCCAATAGGGTAACGGCCCGGCGATTAACCGAGTAACAACTCTCGTCGCTACAGATTTCAATAGGCCGTTCTTTACCGTAGCTTATGGTTTGTAATCGTGACTCAGGCACCCCTCTCGCGAGCAAATACTCAAGGGTTGCGTTGGCTCTTCGTGCTCCGAGTGCGAGATTGTACTCACGGGTTCCTCTTTCGTCGGCATGCCCTTCAATCACGGCGCGATAATCTAGATTATTATTCAACCATTCTGCCTGCCGGTTTAAGGTATTCTGAGCATCAAGGGTCAGTGTTGCGTCATCAACGAGGAAAAAAATTCGATCACCCAAGATTTCTTGAAAATGCGCTGGTGAGGTTGGGTCGGACGGTGAGCCGTACTGACCCAATTCACCGCTGGCAGTTCCGTTGCGGTTGACGCCAAAAGGGCCTGAAGTATTCGAGCAGGCACTCATTGTGATAGCGACAATAACGAGAGTGAGATATTTCGGGTATTTCATTTTTGACGCCCTTTCAGATTAATTTTGTTGACAGTATTTTCTTAGAGATTGGGAGCGAACCTATGACCAAAATATTTACCGAAAAGAGATTGGGCTTCTCACTAATATCAGTATCGGTGGTTAGTGTGGTGACCTTCATTAATCGGCAGCCTTATGCAAAGCGCTGAACCACGCTCAAAACTCTTCAATATGTCCGTTTGCGGACACGCAAGCAAATTGTGTGACTGCCGAAGCGATTTGAGGGTAACTTTTTTGAGTCGCAGTCTTAAGCAGTTTAATCAAGCTTTCCAAATCCGATTTGAGAATTGAGATTCTCATTGCTTTTGTAGGAAGCTCTTGGCAGTAGCAAAACGCGATCTCACCCTTTCAGGGTCGGCAGTAGCGCTAGAGCAGAGATTCAAGAAATGAGTATCCGTTAACAGTTTTCTGCAACGATCAACATAATCACGTGGAAGAGTACTCGCTGAAATCAATCGGGAAGTTTGTACTGAAACTGCATCGAACACAGCGGCTACAAGCGCTCTTTCTGGACGAAACGGTTTCGCAATCCCAGATTCATGAAAAAATCCAAAGGTTTCGTCAAATTGCCTTTCAAGATTGCGAAAATTATTCTTCGTGTGAAGCGAACTCATATACTCGTCTAGGAATTTTTTCATCGGGTTCGAGTAATTAGCTTCACGATCAATGAAGGCAAAGAAGCGCAATATCAATTCCTGATCTTTGAGCCATTTGCTGCTGGAACCGAAAACGGAACGCCAGACCTCTTTTGAGGCCATTTTTTCAAGGAATTCCACAGCCGGCCCATGGTTAATGCAGGCTCTAATTTCTTGTGCCGGTAACTTCGAACCGCCAGTATTGATGCGCTCAAAAACTTCATAAATGCTGCTGTTATCTCCCTCAGGTGACTTCTGCCGGAAAATGGTGGCGTGTAAGATCGAATCTTTCAATCGTCGTTGGTCTGCAAGGTCGAGTTCGCTGAACGCTTTTCCATTGTAAGGGTTGGACACATTCGTGAGACGAAATTTCTTGTTTGCAAAGCGGTCCTCATCCAGATACAATTGTAGCGATTTCGTTCTCTGTTGACCATCAATGATCAGATGCTTTCCAGTTTTGATTTCTTTGAATAGGAAAATGCCAGGAACTGGCAATCCAAGTAACAAACTCTCAATAAACCTAGACGCTTGGTTCAAAGACCAAACAAAGTTTCTTCGAAACAACGGAGCGTACCAATCAGACGAACGGATTCGAGGGGCGATAATCTCTACAGGGTAATCAGTTCCAAAACTCGTAATTGAAAAGCTGGTTTGGATAGATTGTTCGTCTTCAGCATCATCAAGGATATCTGGTTCACTTTCTAGCGTCATTTGCATTCTTGGACTCCTGAATTAGTGAGTAAAGCTCACTGACGGTAAATGCCAGCGAATGCTCTCTCAATGGAGTGTGCAATTTCTCAAACTTTGAACGTGTCGCCTCAACAATGAAACGCACCGCTCAGCTTCTTTTCGTTTCAGAATCATATCTTACAGAGCGGTTGAGGTGAAACGCCCATGAACGAGGATTGTTCGCTGGGTATTCAGATTTCAACAGCGACATAAAGTTCATGCGTGACGTTTAGATTAGGCTACTGCAAATGGCAAGTGAACTGGAACTCAGAATTCAGTTCTTTCGGCCAAAATTGACGACAGTAGACTTGTTAGAGTCGTCTTACTGGTGACCATGCTGGCGTCCCATATTGCCCTTGTCCAAAGCTAATTCTCTGAGCAGGCCCTCGTTTACCGGCAACACATACAGTTGTTGCGGCCCCGAACGATCACTTTCGAAGACGATCTTTGACCATCTGGCGAATAATTGGGAGCCGTTTCAATTGATGGTTGCGGGAAGGGTCTGGAAGTATTGTTATTCAAAACACTTCATGCTGGTGCGTCGATTTCGCTTTTGAGTCACTTGTAGGGGTCTCCTACCCTTAGAAAATAGGCGTGATGCAAATAGAAACTCTCCGAGTCATAATCCGTGTCACCAACCAGCAAGCTATTACATCGGTGTTGTCACTGCCTACTTCTCCCTTTTTTCAAGGTGGTGACAGATAAGCTTCTGGTTAACGACTTTGCTTCTGCTTCACTTGAGGCAGGAGCCGCGAACATCTTGACAATAGGATACCGCAACTGTTGCTAGGGTTGTGTCCGCAAAGAATATCTATAAAACAGATTTTGTTTTACACATAATGGGCAAATTCATATCAATGCATAATGGGGAATCGCGGTTAGGGAAAATTAGCCCGACCGAACTCGCTGACAGTGCCGTATGGACACCGTGAGAGGCGCGGTAGCTAGGGATCAACAGGATAGAGAGTTCAATGAACACTTACGCAATAATATTGAACGAGCCCAGCACATTCGTCTGGCAAAACATTGAAGAAAATTGGCCAGGGCGAGAGCATTACTTCTTGACTGATCGGATTGCGTTTATCGTTAATCAAGATTTTCTGCTTACGGGTGATATCGCAAGTTCTGTTGGGGTCAGTAAGGACGGTGGGGTGAGCGGCCTTGTTTTTGATACAAATGCATTGTCAGGCTGGAATGATAACGCACTCAATGAATGGTTGGAGAACGTTTCATGACAGAGGGTAAGGTCACTGATATAAGTTCCCGCCGGAACCTACGACCTGTCGGTAACGGGAATGGTTCTGGTGGTTATGGCGAGCGTCTCGCGCGGATTGAATCTCGGCTTGATTCAATAGAGCAACACGGAGCCACCAAGGACGATATTTCAAAGGTAAAGATTTGGGTTTTGGCAGGAGTGCTTGGGACAATCCCAGTTGCTTCAGTAGTCATGCTTGCAATTTTGCGATTGATTGAATTGTAGAGTATGATTTTAGCAATGAAGCGCATCATCCTTGCTTTTGAACGCGTCTAACCCATTAGGTGCCACGCCAACGGATATAAGTTACTTTCTCGCTCGCAAGCGTTAGAAGTCTAAACTCAGCAGATTTCTCGAAGAACGCACGAGCAATTACTAGCAACGCGATACAGAACATCGCAGTTACAAGATTTGTTAGGTTCGAAATACTTTCATCACTTCGTCTCCAAGATGATTGATGACCTTCACGGCAATCTGACCAGTCGATGGTTTCGGGAAGGGTCTAGAGGTATCTCTATTCAGACTATCCCATGCTGATGCATCAATTTCGCTATTGAGTGCACTCCTAAGCGACTTGTAGGGATCTCCCGCCCCTAGGAAATAAGCGTGACGTACAAAGAAACTCTCTGAGTCGTAATCGGTGTCAACGAACCAGCAAGCTATCCCATCCGTTTCGTCGCTGCGAACTTCGCCCTTCTTTGGATCAAAAACATCCACTCCTTTGATCTGCAACTGCAACCAATCTGATTCACCTTGCGGCCCAGGAACAGTTTGAATCTCAATATCGGGCTCGCCAAAAATTACGAATAGGTTAGCATTTTGGGTGTTCTTCAAGTCTGTAGCCATATGAAGGTCAGCATTCATACGAGCTTTAAGGATCGGAATATTACCGAGCTTAGAAAGTTCACTTGCGCGCGCATCATAGTTGAAGGCACAGGCAAGTACCGAATCGAATCCGAAATCAGAAGCCTCCTTTGCAGCTGAAACAAGATTTGGCCTTGATACTGTGCCAAACTCAGGACCTATGAATATACCTGACTGATGTTCTTTACCGTTCTTTCCCACTTCTCGCCATTTTCCCTCAGCGCAAATGAGTGCGCCCGGGCATGGGTCAATATAGTCGAAGGTAATGCGATCGTTTTTTTGCGATTGCTGCACGCCTGAAGTACGGAGATTTTCTAGGATAATATGTGCGAAATCTCGACGGATAGTTTCTTCGCCAGCGTTGAGAACTGTCTCAGGAGGCTTTACTTTGAACTCGCCATTTTTGTCCACTGGAGCGAGACGGTGCGGTGATAGGCTCTCTACCGAAAACGGTCCCGCAACTCGAACTTTCTTGTTATCGACAAAAGGCTGATCAAAAAGAAATTCGCTATCGGCACTAGATGCGATACATTTATTGATGTGACTTTGTAGGGTTTTTCGTGCTTCCCAGAATTCATCGTGGGCACTTCGTGCTACCTCATTCCAACCTGGATTGGATTCGTGAGGCACCTCCCACTCAAGGAACTCACTTGCCGAGGCTTGTTCTCCAGACGGAAGGACAATACTTCTTACCCTTGGAGCTGTGAAATCTATCTCTTGTCCTTTGCGCCCACCTGACTCAACAGTGAATGGTTCGATATGGTCCCTCATCGCCGCGTTGAGCTTGTCAAGTGCGGTCTGAACCGCTGGTTGATACTGATCGTAGATAACGTCGATTTCGCTATTGTTGGCAATTGACCGTAAAGTGATATGCGGTACCCGCTCATATACAAATCCTTGCCGAATATCGCCGTACGTAGGAACATCAGGCAAGATTTTACCGGTTAGTTCTGCTTCTTTACGTTTTCCTTCACGACTGTCTGCGAGCAAGTAAAATGGATAACGGGCGCCCATTATCCGTGACCGCGCCAGCGCTAAAGCAACCCGTGAGGTGTCTACTGTTATCCAGCGTCGCCCCCATTTTTCGGCGGCATAAGCCGTCGTTCCGGAACCACACGTTGGATCTAAGACCAAGTCACCCGGATCGGTACTCATGAGAATACAGCGTTGCACGAGTTTTGTGGAACTCTGCACGACATAGATTTTGTCTTCTGAGAAATTTGTCATGAAGACATCATCCCAAACATTTGTGATAGGGTACGCCAAGAAGTCGTCCAGAAAACGTCGAAACCTTATGGTGCTGCCGGTGGGTAGAATTCTGTTTGCCTTTTTCAAACGATTCATGCCAGACAAGTTCGTCATCCAAGCGCGCACTCTTGTTGAATAGCTATTCCCTAAAAATTCAAACGTAAATCGTGTCGTTTCTCCCCCAGATTGACTGGTGAGATCGCCCGTTCCAAAAATACGTCCTTTAGGTTCTTTTCCCGCTGGAATCCTACTGTCACGGAGATCGGGCGACTGTTGCCATTTGTACTGGGTGGTAGCCTTCTCACCAGGTTTCTTCAGCTTTTGTAGTTGCCGATACTTCACTTGTTCCTTGTCTCGAGCATACAACAACACAGTATCGGCAATACTCGCGAGATGCTTTGCCGTTTGGCTACTCGTCTTCAAAGCAATAATGTCGACAATATGATTTTCTGATCCAAAGACCTCATCCAACAAAACTCTGACACGGTGCACATTATCGGCGCCGATTTGTACAAAAATGCTACCGCTAGGTGTCAACAAATCCCTTGCCACTGTCAGACGATCTCGAAGGTACGCCAAATACGAATGAATGCCGTCACTCCAAGTGTCGCGAAACGCCTTTACCTGCTCGGGTTCTCGAGTGATGTCCTGAGCCCTATCCCTCACGTCGGCACTAGCTGTTGACCATTGGAAGTTAGAGTTGAATTTAATTCCATAGGGTGGATCGAAATAAATGCATTGGACTTTTCCTCGAAGACCCTCCCGCTCTGCGAGGCTTGCCATGACCTGAAACGAATCTCCCAGAATCATGCGATTGCACCAATTGGCGTCATGTTGGTAGAATTCTGTCTTGGCATTTTCATCGGGCAAACCATTGAAATCCGCAAACAGATCGGCAGTAAAGCTGTCGGACAATTTGTCGGCATCGGCGCGTGCTAATGCGCTCATTCTTAAGAGATCATCAACTAATACCTTCGGATGCACCTTCTCTTGAATGAAAAGCGGTGGTGCGGGAACGACAAGATCAAACCAATCGGCGATATCTTTGCCTCGCCAGACCAACTGTGGATCCAAATCAGGATCGCGTAGCTTGTAAGCTACTTGAATTGGGCTTTGGTCTCCATCTTCCATGAATGGCTGGTGTTCCGCGGTCGGAATATTTCGACGCTTCGAACGACTGTGCGTGAGCGCTTCAACAGTTTTTGGTGTCTTGGCCAATATTCTTGTCTCTCTAAACCTGTCCATGAGATTCTAAAAACAATCGCAAGGCATCTCGGAGAACCGGAACCTCATTCTTGATGACATTCCAGAGAATATCATCATCAATTCCCAAATAGTCATGCACCAGCCGATTCCGCATACCAATAATCTTTCGCCATGCAACATCTGCCGCTTGATGCCGTACGTTTTCAGGTACTTTACTGGCTGATTCTCCAATGAGATGTAGATTTCGAATGGTGGCATCGTAGACAAGATCATTTTCAACAAAAGATGCTTGATCCAAGCCACTTGTGTTCTTCATGACTTTGTCGGCAAACCCAATCATGTCACGGAACAAACGCTTCCAATCACGCGTCGTGGTATCGTCCTGCCGGTCAGACATAGATGGCTTCTTTTTCAATAGATGGCCGCCATTCTGGCCGAATTGCCTTCCAAGTCACGAGGTCAACTCGCCGCCCAAAAAGGTCCTCCAAGTAATATAGAGCGTCAAAATAAGCGTGAAACTTTGACGGGCTGTCAATGCTAACCAAGATATCAATATCGCTACCAAGAGACGCATTGCCACGAGCCATTGATCCGAAAAGTGCCAAGTTGGTCACCCCATGCCGCTCAAGAAGTGTCGACTTGTGATCTCGGAGTAACTCAATAGCTTCATCTTTCGAAATTTCACGGCCTGGGACATTCCCTTTGCTACGAGCTAACCGATCTAGTTCAGTATGCATTTCGCAAGCATCTCTGAGTTCCAAAAACGCCCAATATCCGAATCCTCGGGAGGAATTATTCACGCCGGGTATCCAGTAGGTGTGCATCGCGTCAGACTTCGCCTTGGCATCCTCACCGCGAAATCCCTTTACCTCGGCAACAACATGCAAAGGCTCTCGATCGCCGAGACCATAATCTAGATCCACTAGGAAATCAGGGATATACATATGTCGGCTAGAACCAACGGTATATGGAACTTCAAATCCGAGGTTGTGATTTTTTACCCAGCGGATAACCTTCGGATGGGAGTCAAGAACTCGACAAAATTCGCCTTCCCAGTTGCTATCAAGCAGCGCATAGTTCAAATGACAACGCTCTCCGGCACGATATCTTGGTTTCGATGTCCAAAAGTTAACATCATACGTCGAACCCTCTCCACAGTAGGGGTCAAGCAATACCTGAACAGAATTACAACTTGCTGCTGAACGGGTGATCGCAGCGATAATTTTGCCACAAGCTAGGTCCGCGATTGCGGGAATCATTAATTGAGCTTCGCGTGTTTTACCTCTGTAGGTGACGCAGTCCCGTAACCACTGTCCGGTGATACGCTTCAACTGCCCAAATAAGTGCAATTCTGATTGCCCTGACCGCTTGCCCCAATGTCGATAAAGCAAACGCTCTGTAAGGTAGTATAGCAGTTTCTGTGAACGGATGTTATCAAGATGCTCAAGCGTGAGGTCATGACCTTCGCCAATAATCCCCTCGTTATGCGTGATCGTCGGCCCTAGAAGACCGGGAGTGAGTTCCAAGCGCGAATCCTCGCTGAACTCAGCATCAAGATGATCGTCTGCTAATTGAGTTCGATAGCCGAGAACTCGCGGAAATCGCATCGCTGAACGATCCCGCTCCGGCGCTAGCGTCTTCACCTCAAACATTTTTGGCGGTGGTATCGGTGTCGAGCGAACAGGTTTTGCCGTGAAGTCAAACGGAATACCAAACACGTCCGCGTACTCCACATTCAGCAAATCATTTTCATTCAAATCATACGATTGCCGACGCAGGGCTCGACCAATCACCTGCTCGCAAAGCAATTGAGTTCCAAATGCCCTCACGCCGAGGACATGGGTAACATTATTGGCATCCCAACCTTCCGAAAGCATGGAAACCGATACCACGCAACGAACATCGCCTCCGAGTCGGCCGTTTTGTCCAACGGTATTCATGACTTCGCGCAAGAGGTCTTCATCTCGGATTTGATCTACTTTCTGTCGATCGCCTGTGCGCGCCATTATCTCGCGTCGAAAATGCTCAATCTCTTCAGCTGCTACCTCTCGAAATTTTGGATTAAGGGCGTCGCCTGACTCAAGCTGGCGACTATCAATCAACAAAGTACGCTGCCTCGGAAAAGGTTGCCCATTCGCGTCGAAATTGCGAAATAACTCAAGATGACCTCTGACAAACGTACTGTCACCCAACTCATTTTGACGGTGAAATCCGGCAATGTAATCATAAACGAGCTTTGAGGTAGCTGTATTGTTGCACACAACGATAAAGCACGGAGGCGTCGGGATTCCCTGCTCTTCCCATAGCTGAAAGGTTTTGTCATAATGCCCGTATAAAACCTCAAGAGCGGTTTGTAGTTCGGTTGGTAACGACAATGGGTCAAGCGCACTCATGGCCTGGGTACCGCTCGGTAACCTATTACCGATATGGTTCCAAAGTTCGCGAAACATCGGTACTTCGGAACTCGTGATGTTGTCGGCAGTTGGAACCCGAGGCAGCTTTACAATCCCAGCCTCAATCGCATCCATTAGTGAGTAATCGCTGACGGTCCATGGGAATATTGTACCTTCTTCATATCCCGATCCCTGCAAGAAGAACGGAGTCGCGGAAAGATCAATTACCCGCCTCAGATTGCCTTTGCGGCAAAGCGCTTCAAGGCCCGAAATCCAAACCCGCGCTGCTTCTTTGTTTTGTTTCGCCTCCTTGCGGTTATCTCCCACAAGCCTTTTCTCTTGATTTTCACCCGGTTTCTCGCGATAACAGTGATGGGCTTCGTCATTGAACACGAGGACGTGATTCATACTCAGCAGACCGCGGCATACTCGAGCTAGCATCTGCCCTTCGCTCTCCTCTCTATCAATCTCGGGTCCCCTTCCCTGTAACAGGGACCGACCGCTCGCCGATACGTCTAGAGTTTGACGACGCTTGAATGCATGGTAGTTGGTAATGACGATCTTGGCTTGGTCAAGGTCACGTAACATATCCCTCGGTACCAACTCGCGCTTTTGGTAATAGCTGTCTGGATCACGAGGTAGCAGTACCCGTAGTCGATCACGAATCGTTATCCCAGGGGTGACAATCAGAAACCCGCGGGTAAAACGCTCGCTGGTCGGCATACGGGCGGCGTTGATGGTTTGCCAAGCGATCAACATCGCCATTACCGTCGTCTTCCCGGCCCCGGTAGCCAGTTTCAATGCCAGCCGATTAAGTCCGTGACCAGCCTGCTCATTCGCTTCTTTAATCTCGTTTAGAAAACGACGACCGGCCTTGCCCGAATTAGGCGCAACTTCGGTCAACCAAATGATGATTTCTGCGGCTTCCACTTGGCAGAAAAAAGGGCGAATACTGGTAAATTTGTGATGACGCCAATGTTTGAGGAGTCTGGCGGTGGCAGGCGTTACTTTCCAATCTTTTTCAGGTAGCATGCGCCACTTGCCTACAGCAGTACGAAGGTCATAAATTAAAGCGGCAGTTCGCCGCTTTAGGTTTTCAACTGGCAATACTTGGCTGATGTCATCAGAGGCATTATGCTGAGACTTCGCCCTACTTTTGCGCGGTGCAGGAATAGGTGTTTCGAAGCGAACTCTCCTCCTCCCTTCTCTTATGACATTTGTCGGCTGTCCAGACTCATCTAGTTCCCAATAGTGTGTCGGAAGCTCATACGGAGAATTCAAAATTGGCGATTGGTGAAAATCCATGGGGATGATGTCAGTTTATACAAGATGGCTTATTCGTCGCGCGGAAAATGAACATGCGACTTTAGGATATTTGTGCACATCAAAAGTTACTACACCGACTCAACAGAGAAACGCACCGCTCGGCTTCTTTTCGCTTCAGAATCTTATCTTACAGAGAGGTTGAAGTGAAACGCTGGTGAACGAGGATTGTTCGCGGAGTATTGAGATTTCAGCAGCGGCGGATAGTTCATGCGTGAGGTTTAGAGTAGGCTACTGCGAATGGCAAGTGAACGGGAACTCACATCTTTCGGCCAAAATTGACGACAGTGGACTTGTTAAAGGGGTCTTACTGATGGCGCAAACCTGCCCGAAAGCGAAGTTCTTTTAAAATCTCTTGGGGTGGCGCAGTTGTGAACCGAAGTTGAGGGCGCAACATAGGGCACTGGGTTCGCATGCACCATGATCAAGGGTTGACGAACTCACATGCCGAGTGTGACGGGGGTAATGATACTCTACCCTCTAGTTCCTTCCGGCCGACCACGAGGGGTCAGATGCTCCAAAGGGGGTCGGAACGCTCTTCAAATTTCGCCCACTGATATCGACCGAGTAGAGAGAAGCTCGACTTTGCGCACCGCGGGTCTCACGGGCAAACATGATCACGCGACCATTCGACGACCAAGTTGGGCTCTCATCAAGAAATGAAGCTGTGAGCAAACGTTCCCGAGAACCGTCTATACGCATAACGCCGATATGAAAGCGTCCCCGATTCTGCTTTGTAAACGCAATTAAGTCGCCTCGCGGCGACCATACTGGCGTCCCATACTGCCCTTGTCCAAAGCTAATTCTCTGGGCAGGACCCCCGTTTGCTGGCATCAAATACAGTTGTTGACGCCCCGACCGATCGCTCTCGAATACAATCTGTTGACCATCTGGAGAATAGCTGGGAGCCGTTTCAATTGACGGTTCGCGTGTAAGGCGGCGGGTGGTGCTAGTCGCGAGATCAAGGGTGTAGATATCGGTGTTGCCTCCGCGCTCCAAAGAGTAGACCACTGTATTACCATCAGCAGCGAAACGGGGTGAGAAACTCATGGTGCCGACTGACTCCTCAAGTACCCGCGTGGCGCCTGAGGCAATTGTGAGTTCGTGAATTCGCGGACTTCCCGTTCGAAAGGAAGTGAAAAGGACACGTCGGCCATCTGGCGAAAATCTTGGAACCAGAACAAGTTCGTCTTCAGGAGTTAAATATTGAACATTCGCCCCGTCATAATCCATGATGGCAAGCCGCTTTTGGCGATCGTTTTTTGGTCCTGACTCAGAAACAAAAACGACGCGGCTATCAAAATAGCCATCTTCGCCAGTGATGCGCGAGTAGACGGTATCGGCAACTTTGTGCGCGATACGCCGCCATCGATCCATTGAACCGCTGAATTGTAATCCACCACCAAGTTCGGCACTGGCAAAAACGTCAAACAAACGGAATTGCACCGTTAGTTGGTCTCCTTGAACGCTAACCGAACCAGAAATCAAAGCTTGGGCATTGATCGCCTTCCAGTCAGCAAATTGGATCGGCGCAGAAAAATCGGTAACTGTGCTGATAAAGGCCGTCTCGGGAATTGAACGAAATAAACCCGTTCCAACCAAGTCAGCGATGATCACATCGCGCAAATTCGCGGCAACGTCTGATGCGGCGGAACTGCTTGTTGCAAACTGTACCGCCGCAAAGGGCAACGGCTCAATAACGCCTTCGGTGATCTCAATTCGCAGCGGCGACGATTGGGCAACAGCGATGCTGGAGCCATTTATTGTCAACAACATAACGATTAGGATTTGTGCAACCAACCTGCTCATCGGATACTCATATATTCGGGATTAAACGTCATTTCTATATTTCGCCAGTGTTCAAATTTTTCAATCGGCAAGTTAAAGCCGCGAGTGCCACATCTGATGATTGCCCGACGTGCGGCTTCAAAAGACTGCCTCGCTGCAGATTCTGGACCGCCCGAATAAGATAGTAAACGAATCTCAGAAATCACGGGGAGCGCATCTTCAGACATTGTGACCGCAACAACAACAGAGGTTTGCAATGCTTCGGTCGACAGCGATCCAACATTCCAGCAATTTGACACAGCTAAGGTTAGGGCTTCTTTTTCTCCGCTTGTAAGTTGCAAAGCTGATGTCGACAAGGGTTGAGATTGTGGTTGATCAATTGGGATGTCTTGCAAAGCCTCAGCGATGGCGGTCGCAATCTGGAGATCATTTATTCGTGCTGGTTCTTCGGTCTCCTCACGGGATGGATCTGGTGTCGGCGCTTGGGTCGGTGGTCGTGGCGATGGTCGGGCCGGTGGCGCAATTGATTGCTCGACACGATTGTCGGTCCGACTTACCTCAGCCTCGGTGACGATTTGCCGCGTTGCCTCTTCTAACGCGCGCGCTTGCTGCGCTGGTTGATCTGCGGGTGCGCCTTCACCGTCAACGGAAATGGCAGGCTGTTCAAAAACGTCAGTTTCAGCGTCGGATGGTGGTTTTTCGCTTACAGTAGGGGCAACGCGGTCAGCAGCAACTGACTCAGCATCTGTTGACTGCGGTGGTTCTTCCGGAATTGCGGTGGGTGGAACCATCGGTTCGGTATCAATCACTAGATCATTTTCGATGGGCTCGGGCGGTTGCGGGGCGATCTGGGGCACTTCTTCAGGGACGGGATTATCGTGTTCGGTCGGAAGCGGTGGCGCCAACACAGGTTCTGAGTTCGAACTCAAATCTCCGTTCAGAAGTTCAGGAAGAATGGCTGCGGTTACAGGTGGAGGCTCGATTTCGGCATCGTCTGCAGCCTCATCCGATTCGGTCTCGTCAGTCAACAAAGTCTGAAACTGATCAACAGAGAGAACAGTAACACTCTGCACGACCGGAGGTTCTGAGCGGGACTCAAAGGTACCGTTAAACAAAACCCAACCGAGCAACAGCAGATGGGCTGTTCCAGAAATATAAATTCCAGATTTCAACGCGAATTACTCCGCAGGATTGTCGAGGCGGGGTCCTCCTGTGTCTGTAACGAGCCCGATATTTGGGAACCCACTTGCATTTAGGGCTCCCATAACTTCCATCACCGCCTCATAGGCAACAGCGCCATCAGCCCGCAGGTAAACTCGATCAGATGAACGTTCAGCGGCGATCGAACGCAATCGCGTGACGAGTTGCTCGCGTGGGACCTCCGTGGTTTGAATTTGCACTTTGCCGTCGCGGGACAAAGTCACTGTCAGGGGCTCTTCCTTCTCGGTTGGTAGCGCGTTTGCGGCCGTTTGCGGGAGATTAACTGGTACTCCGACAGTTAGGAGCGGGGCGGTAACCATAAAGATTATCAACAGCACCATCATAACATCGACAAAAGGGGTAACGTTGATTTCTGCCATTGGTCGAGTGCGACGGCGTTTCGAGCGACGGTGACCTGCCGGTTGATGAAGTTGCCCGCTTCCCATCGTTTAGCGCTCGAGTTGGCGCGAAAGAATAGTCATGAATTCGTCGGCAAACGCTTGGTACCCGGCGACAATACGATCACTGTCCGACGAAAGTTTATTATAAAAAATCACCGCTGGAATCGCTGCCAACAAGCCTAACCCCGTCGCCATGAGTGCTTCCGCGATGCCGGGCGCGACCACCGCCAAATTCGTGTCTTGCTGTTCAGCAATTTCGATGAAGGCGTTCATGATGCCCCAAACAGTCCCAAATAATCCAACAAAAGGCGCAGTGGAGCCCACGGTCGCGAGGATAGGTAGGCTTTTTTGCAGAGTTTCAGCTTCCCTTGCGATTGCAACATCCATTGAGCGCTCAATCCGTGCCTGTGCCCCAGCGATGAGTTCGCCGTTGTTACGATGTGAGCGCCGCCACTCAATCATTCCGGAGGCAAAAATCCGCTCTGAACGTCCACGTGGCTGGGCACCGATACCATTGAGGATTTGATCTAACGGCTGTCCCGACCAGAATAATCCGTCAAAAGCATCCGCTTCCTTTCGGGCCTGCCGAAATGAAATTAGCTTATGTATGACGACAGCCCAAGCCCAAAACGATGCCAATATGAGGAGCACCATGGTTAACTTTACGGTCAGAGTGGCGCGTGAAAACAACCCCCAGATTGAGAAATCCATACTTTGCGCTTGGGTGAGAATTTCAACTTCCATGTTTGTGCTCGCGGTTTCTATTTTGTCGTCATTACTTGGTTTCGGGTCATTTACCTAAGCCAACATTGGACACGGCCATCGCTTTAGTGAATCGGGTCAGCCGTCCAGCTGTTGTCATACAAATGGCAGTTACAGTGGCTTTGAACAAGCGGTTGTCTTGCTGAAAAATTTCTTGTTCAAATCGCCAGCGAACTGGTGTGGGCTGATCATGCGTCGTCCGCACCGTAAGTTCGTCTCCTAATCGGGCGGAACCAAGGTAGTCGGCTTCAATGCGTCGTACGGCAAAAACAAGATCGGCCTTTCGCATGGCGTTTTGGTCAAAACCCAACTCCCGCACAATTTGCGATCGAGCGCGTTCAATATAGCGCAGGTAATTGGCGTAATAGACTATTCCCGCCATGTCGGTATCTTCGTAATAGACGGTAACAGGAAAGTGGTGGGCAGTCGACATGAAAGGAATCTGTTAGATTGGCTGGCTGCTACCAACGCAGTTTTCAGGCATAGGCACCAGCAGTTAAGTAAGAAAGCAAATTTCTGGTGAAGATCAACCCGCTTTTGGTCCAATAAATCATTGGTAAGAACACATTCATCGCATTCGATGCAACTTTCCACACGCTTCTTGGTGCTCTAATTCCCTTTATCGTCGAAAAGGAACGAGCGATTTATCAATCCAAACTTTGGCCGACTGCTGGTCTTCTAATCAAACAAACTAGATTGACTTGGTGGCGCCGATAGCCCGAGATGTTCCCATGCCTTTCGCGCCAAAGTTCGCCCGCGAGGGGTGCGTTGGATCAGTCCTTGCTGCAGGAGGAAAGGCTCAATGACTTCTTCGATGGCATCGCGTTGCTCGCTGAGAGCCGCTGAGAGGGTTTCGATTCCAACCGGGCCGCCGGAATAGCTTTCCGCTATGAGTTGCAGATATCGACGATCAGCACCATCTAGTCCTAATTGATCAACCCCTAAGCGTGTCAAAGCCGCATCCGCAAGTATTCGTGTTATGCTGCCATCGCCTTCAACTTCGGCGAAATCGATAACCCGCCGAAGCAAGCGTCCGGCGATACGGGGGGTTCCTCTTGCCCGTTGCGCGATTTCGCGCGTTCCGTCTGACTCCGCTTCTGCGCCTAGTTTCTTGGCATTGCGGGTCAAGATTTCATGGAGTTCTTCGACCTCATAGAACTGTAGGCGAATTTGAATACCGAATCGATCTCGGAGTGGGGTTGTCAGCAGTCCCAATCTTGTCGTTGCTCCGATCAACGTGAAGGGCTGGAGATCAATTCGCAATGTTCTCGCAGCTGGACCGGCACCGATTACCAAGTCTAGTTCGAAGTCTTCGAGCGCGGGATATAGAATTTCCTCGACTGCGGGGTTGAGTCGATGAATTTCATCAATAAACAGTACATCTTGTGCTTCAAGATTAGTGAGAATGGCGGCGAGGTCACCGGCTTTCGCGAGTACTGGCCCCGAGGTCATGCGGAAGTTGACACCGAGTTCGCGGGTTATGATTTGTGCGAGTGTTGTCTTTCCCAATCCTGGCGGACCAAAGAATAACGTGTGATCCATCGCTTCGTGGCGTTGACGAGCGGCTTGGATAAATACTTGCAAGTTTGCTCGTGCCTCTGATTGACCAATAAAATCGGCGAGCAATTGCGGTCGCAATGCACGATCAAGTTCCTCTGGAGAGGCTTCAGAATTAATTTCTGGGATGCGGTCTGAGGTCATCTATCCATCAGGACTTCGGTGCCAGTGTTTTTAGGGCGGCGCGGATAACCTCTGCTGTTGTCGGCTCTGCCTGTGCATCGAACGCTGCTGCAACGGCAGCGGCAGCTTCAACGGGTCCATAACCGAGATTCGCGAGTGCTGACAGTGCCTCTGACTGGGCTAGGTTTGACTTCGCTGCTTCTTGTGGCTTTTCGCGAACGGTTTCTGTTTCGCTGTCTGCCGGTGCGGATATTTCGATTGGCTCAGTTTCTGTCATTGCCATGATACTCGACGCTTTGCCTTTGAGATCCATGACGACCCGTTGGGCAATTTTCGGGCCAACACCTTTCGCCGAGGCAATTGCGGCAGAATTTTCCATGGCAATCGCACGACCAACGCCATCGCCGCCCAAAGCACCGAGGATCGACATTGCCGCCTTCGAACCGATTCCTTGGACTGACATGAGTAATTGATGCCATTCGCGTTCTTGGCGGGACAGAAAACCGAATAGTTGTAACAAATCCTCACGCACAAGAAGATTTGTGTGCAGTGCGACCGTAGAGCCAGTTTCGGGTAGTGCGCGCATTGTTCGTTCAGAAACGAACACTAAAAATCCGACTCCGCGTACATTGATCACGAGATGATCATCCTCCTTGCGGAATAAAATACCCTCAAGATAGCCGATCATGAGTGCATAGCGTTTGATAGAGACTTGGTTGATTGCAGGTGGATAGCGTGACAAATTGCCACTGCAAGAGCATCTGCGGCATCTGGTCCGACGGGCTCAACCCCCTTCAACTGCATTTTGACCATATGGTCAATTTGCTTTTTATCCGCATGGCCGACGCCGACCACCGTACGTTTGATGACGTTCGGGGCGTATTCGCCGACTTCAAGACCAAACTGGGCGGGTACGAGCATGGCAATACCGCGTGCTTGACCAAGTTTGAGTGTTGCCTTTGCATCTTTGCTGACAAATGTTTGCTCTACTGCTGCGGCTTGCGGACGAAATTCCTCTAACACCGCCGTAAATTGACAATGTAGTGTCAGCAAGCGCTCGGCAAGGGCTTTAGGTTGTGACTTGCAGTGCCCATTGGCGACATGCTTCAAGCGACTTCCATGCGTTTCGATTATTCCCCAGCCGAGAGTGCGTAGGCCGGGATCAACCCCTAAGACTCGCATAACATTCCTAACAGCCCATGGATATTTTCTTTGATACCGTAGCCCAACGATTTTTCCAAGTGCCTTTGATACCGGTAATTGCAGCTGCCAATGGCGACCTATCAGCGGATTGCAAAGCGGAAACAACGGTAATCAATTTCAGAACTGTTTTGACTCACGTCACTGCTTGCGAAATATCTAACCGAGCACTCGGCTCAGGGAACAATTTGGAAAGCTGATTTTGATGATAACAAGAAGGTATAGATACTCGATTTATAATCGCGTATTTTTCGCAATATCAGAGCGGAGTTCTGGGTGTTAATTGGGCGTGTTAGAAGACAGCAAAATTGAAGCAGAAATGACGCGATTGCGAGCGCGTCTGGCTGAATTGAAGGTTGAGCAGCAGCACCTTCAGCGCAAAATGGTGATGCTTGAAGCTCACCGCACTAAACGGCCATCGCAGAACGACACACAGGTCGCCATTGAAAACGCTACTGTCACGAATAACTCGCCGTCACAGCACAAAGTAAAATTTTTCCGTCAATTGTTTGCTGGTCGACCAGAGGTGTTTCCGGTCAGATGGGAAAACAAGAAAACAGGGCGGGTAGGGTATTCGCCAGCCTGTTCGAACGAATGGAAAAAAGGCGTCTGCAGAAAGCCAAAAGTTAAGTGTGGTCAATGTTCGCATCAGAAGTTCATCCCACCAGATGATGAGATTATTGAACGGCATCTGCGGGGTGACAGCGGCTTCAGTAAGGACTTTGTTGCGGGGGTTTATCCTTTGCTCTCCGACGACACGTGTTGGTTCGTGGCAGCAGATTTTGATAAGGTGTCTTTGGTTGCCGACGCGTGCGCTTTGCTCCGAACTTGCCGCGAAAATGGCGTGCCAGGGGCACTCGAACGATCAAGGTCGGGTAATGGCGGGCATGTGTGGATATTTTTTGCGGAGCCCATAGCGGCCAGTTTGGCGCGTCAACTTGGGTCGATTCTAATTACCGAAACAATGGAGATGCGACCAGAGATTGATTTTACCTCTTACGACCGCCTATTTCCGAATCAGGACACTGTTCCCGCTGGTGGGTTCGGCAGCTTAATCGCGCTGCCACTCCAGAACGCTGCAAGAAGGCAGGGTAATAGTGTTTTTGTCGACGAAAAAATGCAGCCATATCGCGATCAATGGGCCTATCTTTCATCGCTTTCCAGAATGTCAAAGGCGGAGGTGGAAAATCTGGTTGAAGCGGCGGAACTGTCAGGGCGGGTATTGAAAGTCAGAATACCAGTAGCTGACGACCAAGCGGAAGAGCCGTGGAAACAACTTCCGTCCCGGCGTAGCAGGCCGCAGCGGCTAGATGTGCCCGTTCCGACAAAGATCAATGTTACGTTTGCCGATCAAATATACATTGATCGCTCTGGTTTGTCGTCGAAAATGATTACACAACTGGTGAGACTTGCGGCATTCCAAAACCCTGAATTCTATCGAGCACAAGCGATGCGGTTTCCGACTTTCGGCAAACCGCGTGTCGTTTCTTGTGCCGAACTGCACCCCAAACACATCGCCCTGCCGCGAGGTTGTTTTGACGAAATGATCGAATTTCTAGCCGATCATGGTGTGGCGGTGAAATTGGAAGACCGCAGAGAAACTGGTCTACCACTGCCGAAGTCAGTACGATTTCTAGGTAGTCTCCGCCCGCAGCAGTCACGGGCGCTCGATTCGCTTATCAGGCACGATACTGGTGTATTATCGGCAACCACGGCTTTTGGCAAAACGGTCGTTGCATCGGCTTTGATCGTTGAACGTGGTTGTAATTCCCTAGTTTTGGTTCATCGTCGAGAACTGTTGAACCAATGGGTTAACAGCCTTGGCTCCTTTCTTCAGATTGACCGCGAACAGATCGGTACAATAGGCGGTGGCAAGCGAAGCCCCACTGGCGTAATTGATGTGGCAATGATCCAAAGTCTCATCCGAAAGGGCGAAGTTCACGATATTGTTGCCGACTATGGTCATCTTGTTGTCGATGAATGCCACCACTTGGCCGCTGCAAGTTTCGAACTTGTCGCTCGCAGAACTAGGGCGCGTTATGTCACAGGACTGTCGGCCACCGTCGCCCGAAAAGACGGATGGCACCCGATTATCTTTATGCAGTGCGGTCCCGTTCGTTATCAAGTAAGTGCCAAATCTCAATCTATAGAGAGCGGATTGCGGCATAGAGTACACGAACGTCAGACAAAATTTGTGTTGCCTGAGTCACTCGCTCAGATTGAACGGCCGTCTATGCCTTCTATCTATGCGGCTCTAGCCGAAGACGAGGCTCGAAACGATTTGATTTTTGATGACGTGCTGAAATCGTTAGCAGCCAAACGATCCCCCATTGTCCTTACCGAGCGCAAAGCCCACCTCGAATACTTTCGTCAGCGCTTTAGCGGACTTGCCAAGAATATCGTCGTTCTTCATGGAGGGTTAACCACAGCCGACCGAAAGGCAGCGAAGGAAGGATTGAATGTCAAGTATGACGAAGATCGATTGATTCTCGCGACCGGGCGATATATCGGCGAAGGCTTTGATGATCCTCGCCTAGATACTCTCTTTCTGACGATGCCGATCGCTTGGAAAGGAACACTTGCGCAGTATGTTGGGCGATTACATCGGCTGCACGATCGCAAGAGAGATGTGCTGGTCATTGATTATGTTGATCATTTGATCCCAGTTCTTAAGAGAATGGCCGCAAAGCGAAGAATAGGATATCGTTCGCTTGGTTACGTTATGGAGTAATTCCGAACAGAACGCGGCGATCCTGTTGACCAAATGGCGTTCGCTTGCGGCGTATTGGCGGTCACGGAAGCATCTTGCTCTTACTGATCGTAGATATGAGCCGACCCAAGTTCAAATATCAGAGATTTGTGTTATGCAAAATTTGCATAGCGAACTTGCAATAATTCAGCTTGTTGCATCTCAGAGGAGTTCATAGATCGCGGGTATCACGAAGGACAGTATGAGAAAAGGATATAAAGTCATGGCTGTTTTAGATACCGCACGTAGTTCTTTTGTCGCCATCAATGTGCTAGGAAGCACTAGCAAAACGATTGGCGAGATACTTGCTACAATTTGGGAATGGAACAATATTCGTTTGACGCGAAAGGCGTTATCACGGCTCTCGGATCGTGAGCTTGACGATATCGGGGTAACGCGTGGCGATATTGAGACAATCGCTCAGCATCCAAGACTGCGTTAACACAATAAAGGAATTGCGCCGTGTGATTGCGATATTGTGCGGCGCTATGCCTTTCTCCAAACAACGGGAACTCGGCTCGAACTCTTAAACGATTCGCAGCAGTTTTTCTAAGGGCCTACTATTTTAATCAGGTAGAAAGTGTTTCTCCTTGGGTGGTGACCGTCGGTTCTGTAGCCAAGATGGGTCTCACCATAATCTGGAGGGATAACGGATACAAAACGTTAAGCTTTGTGTCGTTCAATGCAGATACGCAACCCCGATTGTGGTGGCGCAGACCGACTACTCCGCACAAAAAACCAAAGTCGTCCACTCGGCGACCCGAATGCAGGTCCTTAGACGATAGCCAAGCCTTTCATAGGCTGCTGCTACAATCTTTGTTTGCTGATGGAGTAAGCCCGACAGGATAGAATAAGAACCGGTCGAACTGTGGTGACGAATTTCTTCCGCCAAACCAAGCAACGATGACATTGTAATGTTTGCCACGATCAAATCAAACGGAGCAAAGCGAACTAGTTGCGGATGATCGAAACCATTCGCACAAAAATACTCGATTTGTTGATCAAGATCATTCGCCTTGATATTTGTTGCCGCAACGGAAACCGCTTCCGGGTCTACGTCGCTAGCCACAACGGAAATGTCCCAAATGCGCGACGCACTCATTGCGACGATGGCCGTCCCACAACCAATATCTGCCATTGATTTTGGCAAAAACCCGGATCGACAAAGATTCTCTAAAGCCCATAGGCATCCAATCGTTGAACCGTGATGACCGGTTCCAAAGGCCATCGTTGAATCAATCAAAATCGGCTTTAGCCCCTCCGGGACGCTCGAATGGTCGTGCGTCCCGTGGATGTACAGTTGCTTCGTGCAAATTGGAGAAAATTTGCTGTTGGCGAGAGCTAGCCAATTCGTATCGGGCAGAAGATTCACTTCAATGATGGCGATTTCAAATGCTGCGCGCAGCAGTTCGATTTGGGCCTCATCTGGCGGTTCAGCGAAATAGGCGCAAATCTCTTGCAGCGGTTCGTTCTCAATTGCCGATATATCAATGCCAGTCGGTGACGGAATAAATCTCTCAAGTGCGGCTGAAAGTTGCTCCGGTGCGACATTATCGTCAAGCTTGAAACGCACCAAATAGGTACCCATCACCACCTCTGAAGTCGACGATACTTAACGAACTTATATCGCGTTAGCACTCAAGGGCGTAAACGGCAATTCCCCAAAATGGACATAAATTTCGGAATTAATCTCGTACACGTTTAATGCGCGAGTATTGCTATCGTGATAGCGTTAGATGCGACCCCAAACATGGAATGTACGTTCGCGCTTCGCGAATGTGAAAAAAAGCAGCTCTACTAAGATTGGCTTGAACAGAGTTAGATTGTGGTGACAATATTGAGATCGCAAAACCACACTGCGACCTGAAGCACACGTCCGCAACGATGTCTATCGAACTGAGTTCGTTCCGAGAAAATCATACTGCTAGCTTCGGCTTTAGGTTCGATAACAAGGTCTCATGGCCTGGCTCCGGATGACGCGGTATCAATAATGCCAAGACTAAAGACACGAAGGCCATAGCTGCCGCTAGGAAAAATACCCCCGCCGGTGAGTAAAGCCATAAATAACCAAGGCCAGCAGGTAGAAAAACGGCAGCAATATGATTGATCGTAAAAGAAACGGCGGCGGTCGGCGCAATGTCTGCCGGATCAGCGATTTTCTGAAAGTACGTCTTCAGCGCAAGCGCTAAAGCGAAGAACAGGTGGTCCAACACATACAATGCTGCCGCCAGAATTAAGCCCCAGCTAAAGAAATACAGTCCGCCATAAGCCAAAAAGACTAATACCAAACCGAGATACTCGAATACCAGCGCATTGCGCTCGCCAAAATAGCCAACGGCTCGCCCAACGAGCGGAGCGCAGACAATGTTTATCAAGAGATTAATCAGAAAAAGTGCGGTAATTTCATGAACTTCGAAACCAAACTTCTCGACCATCATGAAGCCAGCAAATACGACAAAGATTTGCCGGCGAGCCCCTGACATGAATTGCAGTGCGTAGTACAACCAATATTGGCGCCGCAAGACCATTTTCTTCGTCTGTTGGGTTGCGGCTTCAAACTGTCGAAATCCAAACAAACCAATCAATGCGAGGACCGCAGTAAGTCCGCCCGCTATCATATATACGGTATGGTAAGTGAGATTGAGCGGTTCCCATAACAGGACAATAGTGCCATATGAGATCAAAGTGGTAACGGAGCCAGCCGCGAGTAACCAACCCAAGATTTGTGGCGCACGATTTTTCGGCAACCACTGCAATTGCAACGACTGATTGACAGTCTCGTAGTAATGGAAGCCAATCGAACTCAACATCGTAATCACAAGAATGCCGCCGAGCGAAGGGAACCAAGCCGTCATTGCAGTGGCAACGCCAAGCAAAACCAATGATATCATGCCCAAGACTTGCTCGCGCACAAAAATTATTATTGCGATGACCAAAACTGCCAGCAGACCAGGAATCTCGCGTACAGTGTGCAGCCAGCCGATGTCGGAACCATCAAAATTGGCAACCTCAATAACGAAGTTGTTCAATAGGGCCGACCATGTTGCAAAGGCGATTGGCATCGCAGCCGCCATAAGGAACAACAGCATAATGGGTTGTCGCCAAAGGGGCAGCTGACGTGCATCCGCTAAAGCCAGAGTTTGAAACATGGGGTTGCTAATTGTCCTTAAGCGTTGGACTTCGTGTCGACACCATCAGCCGTCAAGGCAGTATGAAGCTGAATCAATTCCTTTGGTCAAGGGGATCAAGTCCACGCGGTGAGGTCGGTATTTTGCGGGCAAGTAACAGTTCTCGGTCTCATCGCTCAGGCTGGAAGCCCAACGATCTTACGGATGCAAACTTAGTGAGTTTAATGCTCCTCATCGCACTACTGGAAGTTCTGCGGATCAATATCGACGCGCAGTCGTATATCTCCGCGCAAGGAGATTGGCGCAATCCAACGTAGTAAGGCGCTCTGAAGTGCAGCTTCTCGGTTCGCACGAACCAATAGTCGTACCCGATATCGCCCCCGAATGCGCGAAATCGGGGCTAGTGCAGGTCCGTATACCCGAGCCGCTATCCGTTCAAGCGATTTGTGGTTGCGAGCCATCTCATTAGCAACCCGAAACACGGCCTCTTGTTGCGGTCCTGACAAGATAATGGCGGCTAATCGACCGAAAGGCGGCATGCCGGCAGCTTGACGCTGCACAGCCTCCGCTTTCCAGAATTCACTATCCTCGCCGCTGCGGATTGCCCGAATTACGGGATGCTCCGGTTGGTAGGTTTGCAATAATGCTTTACCGGGTTTGTCCGAACGCCCCGCTCGTCCCGCAACCTGACTTATCAGCTGAAATGTCCGCTCAGCCGCCCGCAAATCTGATCCCTGTAAGCCGAGGTCAGCATCAATCACGCCGACTAGCGTAAGAAAAGGAAAGTTGTGTCCTTTAGCAACGAGCTGAGTTCCAATAATGATATCAACTTGCCCCTTGGCAATGCGGTCAAACTCGTCGCGGAGCACCTCGGTTGAATCCAAAAGGTCGGAACTGAGTGTCGAAACTCTTGCATCAGGAAATTGTTCTTTGACCTCCTCAGCCAATCGTTCGACCCCAGGCCCGAAAGCAGCCATCCGATCCTCGACACCACATGCCGGGCAGATTTGCGGGAAAGGCTTCGTCGCACCACACTGGTGGCACATCAATCGTGTCAACGATCGATGTTCAACCATACGAGCATCACAGTGGTCGCAGCCGAGTTGCTGCCCACACGCCCGACAAACCACAACCGGGGCATAACCGCGGCGATTGAGGAATAGGAGTACCTGCTCCCCCCGTCGAATATGACGAGATATTTCAGAACTCAGAGATGGTGAAATACAACGTTGTTTCTCTAGTTTTTCGTTTCGCATATCGACGGTATGGATCTGCGGCAAGACGGCATCGCCAAACCGCTTGGTTAGAGTTAATTCCTGATATTTTCCTGATGTCGCGTTGACCCAAGATTCAAGCGACGGCGTTGCCGAAGATAATACAACTTGAGCGTCTTCGCACACTCCGCGCAGAACGCTCATATCCCGTGCATTGTAAATAACACCCTCGTCTTGCTTATATGAGGTGTCGTGTTCCTCATCGACAATGATTAAGCCGAGATTGCGAAACGGTAAGAACAATGCAGATCGTGCCCCGACGACGAGTTGTATCCTCCCATCATTCGCCAAATGCCAAATTCGTCGCCGCTGTGACATCGTTATCCCTGAGTGCCATTCCGCTGGTTGGGCGCCAAAACGATCGTGAACGCGCCTGAGGAATCCGCCTGTTAGAGAAATTTCGGGTAAGAGTACCAGCGCCTGTTGTCCCATCGCGATCGCTTCGGCAACAGCCTCAAGATACACCTCAGTTTTGCCAGAACCAGTAACGCCGTACAAAAGAGTGGTGCGGTATTTGTTGCTACGGACCCCGGTCCGTAAGACCTGCGCCACTGTTTGCTGTTCTGGTGTCAGCGACTTTGCGGGTAAGTCGACGTCAAGATTGGGGAACGGTGCAGGGCTATGATGATGCTCCTCAATAATCGCGTCGGACAAGACTAAGCTCTTAATCACAGCTGTACTGACGCCAATCATACTGGTTATCTCGCACAAGGACAGGGAACGGCCTTGCTGTTTCCCTAGCGCGTTGAGGACTTTCTGACGGGCTTGGGTTAAGCGAATTGGAGGTTTATCCCCGAGCCGGTAGGTCTTGAGCTTGGGGCCTTTTTTTCTGAAGTCAGGGGCACGGGTGGCAAGCCTGAGCATAGCGGGTAGCGGGGTTAGCGTATATCGCGCAGCTTTTTCGAGAAAACGGCGCAGCGACTCCGGCAAGGGCGTCGCATCAAGTACGCGAATAACATTGCGGGTTTTTTTTGGATCAAACTGTCCCGCGCCAGCGCCCCAGACGACGCCAATAACCTTTCGATAGCCAAGCGGCACCTCAACCAATGCACCAAGCTCACATCCGCTTTCAGGGGCGTAATAGTCAAGCAGCGTGTCGATGGGCTGACGAACAAGAACACCAACCAACTGACCCGAATCAAAAAATCGTCTTGTTGCCAAAGCGCCGCTCAGTGATGGTGGGCCAGTTTGAAAATTCCTCGTTCAGTTACCGCCGTATCCGCCAAGCGTACATTGTGAGTTGCTTGGGTTTGTTATGCAGATTCGGTACTGTCTTTTCCTAGCCAGTTTTTCCTGTGGTGTTCTCCCGGCATCTTCCTGTGCCCACATGCAAGCGAAGCAGTCCCACATTTGCTGACTGTATGGCGGTAACGTGGCGCATGGGGCGCCGCACACATCTGTATAGGGGGCGAAACCCGTCTTGCAGCACTGCAAGGCGATGGGGCGAACGTTACCTCCAAGGTTCGGCGCATACAGAGCGATAACATAGTTGGGGTTTGCCTAAGTCTACGAAAAGTACGTGCGCTGCTTTTGCTCCGAAGACCTCCCATACCAAGTGATGGCAATGAATAGTCGCGGGCGGAAGATAAGTATTTCGGATCTGTTCCCTGTCCGTTGCCCATGACAATCCCGCTGATTGGGAAAGTGTTCGTGGCGGATGCACCAAATATGCTCCGATGTACGCTTGCAGAAGCTCAGATGGAATTGCGGGTCACAGAATTTGTCGTAAGGGTTGAGGTGGTTTCGAGTAGGGATAATCTCCCGTGACTAGTTTGGCAGATTGGCAATTTGATTGCCGCTAATGCATTCGGTTTGACCATATCTAACGCTTTACGCCGTTGGCGTCTTCGCAAGTCCGAGGACCAGCGTTACGACCAGTGCAGAAATTAAAATTCTAAATGTGGGGAGGGGGATGATAGTTCTAATTCAAATATTTCCAATTTCCTATTAGTGGCAAATCAGATGGGTGATATTTTACCTTGGGTTTTTACCAAGTCAATCCTTTTCCGCCACCAAATCCGTGCCTTAAAAGCGAATCATTCATTAAGATACGGCAGATAGCTGACCAGACGCATGCGATCATTCACTACGAATTTCTGTGTAAATCCGCTTTTCAATAGGGTTTTGCCATCAAGCCCGCTGCAATCCGTTTGCTCCCATCACAATGAAATCGTCGCATCAGGATTACCAGCCTCTAGAGCGTTCATCCATGCTAAGCACAAATCTCTAGATACATAGCTGCCATAGGCTTCGGTGTCGTTGCTTTTCTTAATTGGGAATGTGTTGAAGATGTACTTCACGTCGTCAGGATCTTTGATCCCGTAAAGATGGAAAAAGATCGCATTGAGTTTCGTGTCAATACTCAACCGCCGTTCAGCATTCCAAACGAATGGAGGAAATACATTGCCTTTATCATCGGTGTAAGCCATGTCGAACGCAAAATAAGCTAGGTCGTGTGCTGTATAGGTTAATTCTAGCACTAATTCTCTGATAAGTTCGGACGCTGGCCGATTGCCAAAACGCTTGGAAAGAACGGATGCCGGGGGTACTATTGGAAGCTGTTCCACAATATACCAGTTAATGTTCTGCCCTTGTATTTTTTGCCTCATGATGAAATCTAATGCCACAGAATTTAGATTTGCGAGCATCATTGGAACATAGGACTTAAAGACTGTAACATCACCATCTGGAATTAGAATACCGATAGAATTTCCAACGCCTGCAGCCGGAATTAGGCTAGCGATCAGTGTTCGCTCGTTGGTCGGTGCGGTGATCATTTTATAGCCTATAGACCATGGCGGTCGGTCTGACGGGCACTCCCTACGCAAAACCCAATATTGGGGTTCGGGAAGCCATGATGGGTCTTGATGTTCTTCTTCACTTGTCGGAATACCCTGTGCCGGCCGATAGACATTCTCGCTATTAACATGGATGCTCGCCGCTCGATGGTCGTAGAGTTGAACCATCTTTCCTTCGTAGAGAGGCACCCATTGACCATTCGCACTGTCGTAAATGTTTTTGCCAATCGGCCAAGCCTTCTCTTGTCTAGTGAGTTGCTCTCGCGTGCGAAAATGGCTTGAGTCGTTTGTCATATGAAAATCGGTCGTGAATCGCACCGGCCACATCTTCTGCGGCTTTGCATTGGTGTGACGAACTAGAACGGGTACTCTACCATAAACATCTCGTGTGAGATTAGCATCGCGGTGCGAGCGAAAGACCGGTGCCGTCCCAGTATTAGGATTTATATTGCGAAAATCTTCGGGTGAAAGATCGAAGTATCGATCGGGATTGTTAAGTTCGTCCATCTCCTTGATAAAGGAGGCGCAGCGTGCCGTTTCGAAGCTTTTGTGGCGGCGGCCGGCAACAAAAATACTGAACTTAAAACGCGAATCTACGCCAGCGAAAAACCGCTGTGTATCGCTGTTACGCCGTCGGTTTTCAAAATCATAGAACGCCTTTAATCTTTGTTCTGAGGTTATTTTACGGAAAAAAGTGCTATTGCTTTTGTCAGATGCGATCCCCGAGGGAACCACTAGGCCGACTAATCCATCTAAATTTATGAGAGTTAGGGAACGCTCAACGAACAGCGCATACAAGTTGATATCGCCCTTCGCCAACATAGGATAATCTCCACCTTTTCGGGCTCTTTCGCTAGCTTTTGCTGAACGTTGTTCCGCGACGATAAAGGCTTTTTTTAACGGATCTTCGGGACTCAGGGTGGCGATACGCGCCTTACGCTCGGCGGCGGTTCTTGCTCTTGCAATATCGGGCGAACGATGCTCGAACCATTCTACCTGTTGTAATTTCATTCGATCCCACGGCGGATTGCCAATTACGGCATCAAACCCCCCGCACAAGTCAAAACTTCGCCAATCATCCCAAACGCCGGGCATGCTAACTTGCCAGTTAATGAAACGCTCTTGCTGTGTAATGCGCTGCGCATCGTCCAAAATTTTCCGAAAGCACTCAAATGTTTGCTGCACGCGGCCGTTGCCGTTGGTTTTAGGTTCGACTGGCTCTTCTCCCACCGCGATTGCCATCATGTCCCCATAAGTCCCGTCAAGGTATGTCCTCAGTCCGGTCTTTTCTTGATGGTTCAAATCTAACCAGTCGAACCCTTGTCGAAGGGACATGTAGGCACTGACCGGGTGGGTCATCATTTTCACTTCGGAAAACAATTCGGCAGATTGATGCACCTCGGCAATTTCTGCGTCCGTTAACATTTCGATTTCGGTCATGCGTTCAGCACTAGCGACGGCTTTTTTCAGCGGTTCGGACAAGAATAAATTATCGTTGTGTGATGATACCCAACTTCCAAATAGACTGTCCCCGCATCGCAAGTGATGATCTAAGAAGGATAAGGGGGCGCCGACAGTAAAGGTATGCAGCCACAGTGATACTTTGGCCAGTTCTACGGCCATCGGGTTTTTATCAGCCCCAAAAATACATCGTTTAAGAACCATTCGACGAACGATATGCCGGTCATCCAAGCGATCTTCGTCAACTAACCAACCATTGGCCTCTGCGTTATTTCGTATCGTATCGCGGATTGCGGCTATTCTCTGTGCCAAAGGCGAGACGTATTCCTTCGTCACTGGGTTCGCATCAGCTGGAGATCGCGCTATAGAGGCAATCACATGATCGGCGATGTAATCGACAACCGCCACCAAGAAATGTCCAGAACCCATAGCTGGATCACAGACTTTGATGTCCAACATACGACTTGCCGGATCCAAGGAAGCGATATCCTCAAGGTTGGATTGCTCATGTGATGAGGTTATTTTGTCTTCGAAACGATCGACGCAACGCCGAAGAAGAGGCTCAATTGTTTCAATCAGAACCCTTTGAACGATGTCATCCGGCGTATAGTAACTTCCGGAATTTTTGCGTGCATATGGATTAAGGCGAATCGCGATTTCGGTACCCTGCCGCACGAGATCATATTCCATGATTCGTTCATAAATCGAGCCGAGGTGTTGTACCGAGAGATCACGGTAGTTTATGTACTTCCGTTCACCTGAGGTATGTTCAAAGGAAAGAGCTTCGATAATCGGTGCTATTGCAACATCAGACAAACGCAACTCGCTAAGAATGGGCGGGTATCCCTCTTCAAACAAACCACCGTTATACGGCGGTAATCCAATTGCCTGATCTCCAGCTGCAAGGCACAAGAACAAACCTTCTAAGCGAGCCCAGTATGATTGTATTCTAGAAGAATAGGAGGGGCTGTTGGTGCCATCTTCACCGACATCGCGTCGCAATTTGCGAACGCTATATCGAAAATAACGCTTATCCCAAACGGGAAGTAGGTTGCGATCTTCTGCGAAGAATAGAAACAACAAGCGATAGAGCAGAATGAGTGTGCCAGTACGAACATCGGCGAGATCGGAATCGGGTCTTGAACTAGCAATAGCCTTCGCCAGTTGTGGAAAAACCGTGCTGAATACCCGCTCTGACAAATCGTCGGCAATGCGGGCTTCGTAGTTCCGCCCTTCAGTAATGGCTCGTAAATGAAAGGTTGGGGTATCACTAGTCGATGACACAAAACTGTCGCGGCGAAAAACGAGAAAAAAGACCTTGAGCCAGTGGTTTCGATTGTGGCCATTTGCATCCTCGGGCCGCGGTGCTATTTCGGGAAAATTAAGAATTTTTTCTAAATTGATCTCAAGAAAATCTTCGGAAACGGAACGAGCTTTGCCGTAATAGAGGCGCCAATGGCGACCGTTCGTTAGTATCCCCCATTGCAGTTTTCCGTCCGTTATGACGTCGGCTCGCCGCAAGTATCGTAATATTTGCGAAGATGGCGGTGCCACGGATGTCGCAGTATCAAGAGGACGCTTGTCTAAGAGAACATTCCAGCGCTTGGCTTCCAAGAGAGCAGTTCCATGCTCGTAGCGTTGCGCTTCCTGTTTCCTACTTTGCGCGTCTTGAATATCTTTGGAAGAGGCGAATAAGAGTTGGTCCGGGACATCGTGGCGGCCCCATGGCGACATATTGTGTTCGTAGAGAAATTCCTTCCATCCGAGCAAGCCGAGAATTGGTCGAATTATGTCTTGCTTGGTTTGCTCCTCGTTCAGGGAATATAGGTCCAGGTTTTGTGAAAGTATCGTGTTCAAACTCGTTACGAATTCGGAAACTTCATTGTCGGGACATTTCTTCCAGTCTTCTAGATCAATAATGGTTGATTCCAGAAAGCCGGCGGTGAATAGACTGCCTTGGAAGGGCGACTCGGGTTTCATAAGCGACTACCGTGCAGAACGCGGCAATGCGCTCGAAAGAATATGCAAACCCTTCACCCCTTGAACCGCTTAATACTGTTCTTCTTCAGCCCGTTGCTAGATTGCCCGGTGTTGTTTCGTGCCGAACCTTTCGACGCAAATTTCGACAATTCAATCCGTTTGCTCGTTTTGGTCGCTCTTGTCGAGCAAGGGCGGATGCTAGGCAGCCTCGGAAGGCTGCGCAGACGTCGGCTTTCCTAAGGCCTTAATCTGAACCAGACAAGCCAACACCGCCGTCGTCCTTACTTAGATGTCGTCGACAACTTCGGGAAAGGCGTATGGCTTCGCCCTGTTTCAGATACTCTAGGAGTGTTGTCATATCATAGTATCTCTTGAAGGCCGTCTATTCGAAATCGACACTTGACTTGATGAACAAAGTCCTTGCGTCAGCTTCCGTGTTCGCTTTTCGCGACGCAATAGTCACAAGTTGCCACCAAGCAGTCGCCCATTCCCACGACCCAACGGGGGGTTAAGCTTGTATCCTGACTTGACCCTCACACCTGCGCCTTTGCCTCGCCGTTCCACAGCCTCTTAAGCACTGACAACGCTTGAAGCAATTTTATGGTTCCGTTCCAAAACCTTCTTCTTTATCTCTACAACTTTGCCTTTTTCCTGCATTTCAGAAATGCCCCCTTGTATAAACAAAGGATGTTGAATTGTTCTTGTAGACATAGTCCCGCGGCAATTCGAAACATCCCTGGATTGTCTGACATAACTTAACATCTTCTTCAAGGTTATTGATCTTCAATCCAACCGTATCGCGTAACGTGGCCGCGTCAATCCCGCGGCCATGGGTACGTCATTTTCTGGATCACTGAGTAGTTCCGCGATTTCGCGCGTCGGCGTCTCCTTCAGATCCGGTGTCACTTCCGTGTTATATGTTTCTGTCTTTCTCCAGTTCTTGAATTTGTATTGTGTGAGCCACTTCTTGAGAAGATCAATTAACAAATCTTTCCCCTGTTCAAATTGATGCAATTCACCCAAGTCCAACTTGACTAACAATGCATATTCAGCCGTCGACAACTCACCATTTTTTGCTTTGTCATTGAGTCGTTCGTATTGATTTAGGTAGGATAATGCCGGGACCAACTGCCCCTCCCTTTCGATTTGAGGGTCAATTGGGCCTAAACAAGAAAAATGATCCATCATAATCTTGTCTACACTTAAGGCGAAAATGTTCCAGCAGATATCGCCCAGTCCGGGACAATGACAATCACTTCCTGATATATGGGGCGGATCACCGCAACCATTCGTTCCACGACCTTGACCACTCTCCCGGGTGTGTCAAGGATAATGGTAATAGCCCGCTTGTGTTCCTGAAGTGTTTCGATGGCTCGACGCAACCGATGTTCTAGCCCTTGAACAATTGGGCTGATAATTGTGACCAAATCGGTGTCAAGCTTTTGACCAATATCAATAAGACACTGTGTCAAGTGACACTTTATATGATTATCCAAAGGGTCGAGAACTATCTCGATCCAAAGCAAAGGGAATCCGTCAGTATCATCCGTCCAGGACATGGCCTACCCCTCATCGGACAAGGGGACACACCCCGAGGGGTTTCAGGATTGTCCGATGATCACAGATGAAAACAGCCTCCGTGATCTAATGAAAGCGAATTGATTGCTGGTATCTGGAAGTATCGCCAATATGGAGCACATTTTGCCATATCTTCGCCAGTGAAGGCAAGCACATTTTGGAGCGAAATCAACACTTTAAATCACAAAAAGGGGTTTCCTCGCGGACACCATTTAGTTCTTTTACGCACAAAGAGATCACCGCCATGGCGACCAGCAGCAGCCCCGATAATACCAACGGCAGCGCACTGGCGGCGGGCCTCAGGCACATCACCGCGGCCGCCGGTTCAGGCAAAACGACTTTCGCATGGCATCCCGCCGCGCAGCAACTGGCGCAAATGTTACACCCGTCGCTCCAGCACGAAAGAGGACAACTAGCAATGGCCTTCTAAGAAGTACTTTTATGGTTGCAACCCATGCTTGCGATCGTGTAGGCATACCGATTGCTCGTTTACCAACGAGAATTAACTGCGATCTTGGAGTCCCTGCCAGCGCTCGCGAGATACCAGATCTAAACACGAGGGGAACTAGTCATGACGAGAGCTGAGCAATTCGCAAAATCCGAGGGCTTCCGCGAGGGGACCCCCCATCCATTAAAAGTCGATGAGTACTTTTGGGAGGAGGGCGAGGGCTATTGGACCACCATCGCCAACAAAAGTGGACACTTTAATCCTGCCGACTGCACATTGGAAAATTCCTATATTTACCGGATCAAATCGGAGCAGTCGCCGTTTGGCGAGTATTTGATGCGCTACGAATTTGAGGACGGCAGCGCCATTGTGTTCCGCGATCACAATTGGGCATTTGGGATTATCCGCGGCCGAGATCGCTGACCCCGATATCCGCCTCCGGTGGCAACAAGGTCCCGCCCTCGAATTACCGATGCCGTATACGGATCGCAAAATCGTCCCGCTCAACTAGTAGGCGGCCAATATGGCGGGGCGTTAGCGTTCGTGCGGTAATGAATGCTATGCCGCATCGGTCGTGACTGGAGATGGTAAACCCACGGAAGCATGATGAACGTCGCTCAACTCAAACCGAGATGGCAAAAACCGGCCTGCCGTCGCGAGGCGAAAGATCGGCTACCTGACGACGCCGTATTTGTCCTGTGGGAGAAATTAACCGACCGTCCAGCGACCGAGTTGCAATTCGGCCCTAGAGAGACCTTGTTGGTCACGAAGATACGGCACAAACTGGGTATCGCGAGCCCAGTGCCCGACCAATGGCCGCAGAACATCGCTCCTTGGAGTAATGAGCAATTAGACGCCGCTACTCCAGAAGCAGTGAGCCTTGTCCGCCGAATTTACGAGTGGTGGCTAAGATTGTTCGCCCACCCACGAACCCGCTTAGAGACCTTAGCCTGGCACCGCCAGCAATGGTATCACTCGCGTTGGCGCTGGCGATTGCACGCCCTGCGGCGGACACTGCGGGGGGCGCCGACCGGAATCCTCCCAGTTAATCGAAGGTAGTTGACCAATACTATTCACCAAATGGGCACTTGGTATTCCACTCTCACCTGCCACGTTAGAATCCCAATGGGGTTGGTGATCGCGACCGTACTATTAGCGGCCGCAACGCTTGCGGTCGCCACCGCCGTTGGCCATGGCTGGATCATCGGCAATGCCACACCCTCAGTTCCGCGCGGGGTGTATTTGCGCAGCAGCCCCGAAGCGGCTTCGCATGTAAGTTTTTGTTTAGACACGCATCATCGCGAACTACGACTCTACGATAACTATTGTCGACCCGAACAACCGACAGCGACGCGAATTCTCAAACGCATAGAGAGGAAACTCCCTAACGGTCAGCTAATCGTCCGCGGCAATACCGAACGGTCTCTTGATAGTCGATTGCTAGGGCCAATCGCCATGTCCCGCATTCAAGGTTGGTGGCGCCCGCTCGTGGTTATTGATCCAATTGCGGCAACATACCCGACGGAAGGGCCGCATGACGGATAAGGATCCAACTGCAGCGCTTCACCTCCAACTGGAAGTGGAGGACGAACTGTGCCGAATATATTGGAAGGAGCGCCGCCGTATTCTTACTGCGGCGCACAAAGCCCGATGGTTCGAGCGGCGGGTATTGAAGGCCGATATGCTGGTCGGAATGCGGTCAATCGTTGCCGCAAGAGACCGATCACCCTCACGGTTGGCCAGACTCTCTAACCAACTGAAAAACCACCATAGTGAGTTTACGACCATCACCGCGTTTATGGCTTCGCGGAGTAGCGATTCCCCCGCTACTGATTGGCCGAGCGATGCCAATGTGTCGCCGTCGAATGACGGCAGAATTACCCAAGCGTTGCAAAAATCAGAGACCCGGTTCATGAAGCTAGTCGAAAAAGCGGGTTGGCTCAAAGTCCATATCCCGACGCGAGATATTATCACCGGGCTTACGGCGGTCCTCGCTTTCGAACCTTATCCAGCGTCGACGTGGTCACAACTGAAGCAGAAGCGTAACCGCCGCGCCGCCCGATCACGGGGCAATGACGTCCGTAGGAAAGTGCTGTTGGGCGGCTTTGTCGTTGCGCAGTGCCGGTACAAACCCGATCTTCATCAGGCTGTCGCGAGCGACATCAAGGACTACTTATCCGAGCATCCCAGGCCACATATTGCCGAGAGGAACATCGCCGCCTTGGCGGGGTTTCTCGCCGATCCGCACGACGGCGGCGTGAGCGATAAGAACCAAGATACGGCTCCTGATCAAGCGCGGGCCCGGAATCACCGGCAAATTCTGCTCGGAACATGGGTGCTAGCCCGCAAAGATGATAATCTCGCGATCGCGAAGCTCATTGAGGAGGAATTAGAGGGGTTTTTGGCAGAATCGCCGGTGAAGGTATCGCCAGCGATGTTTCAGGACTTGCTGAATTAAAGCCGAATATTGAGAGTATCTTGACCTGAATTAACGAGGGCTATAGAGGTGGATCAGTAGGATTTAATGATGATGGAAGAACACGACAACGCATTGGCGATTGCCAAACTGGAAGGTGATCTCCGCGGAGAGATCAGGGCACTGGAGGAGCGCATGGAAACGAAGCAAGCGGAATACCGCACCGATATCGCGCGGTTGGCAGAGCAAGCCGCAAGTAGGCATACGCAGCTGATCTTGGCCATCGCGGGGATGCTCGCCCTCGCGGTGGCGGTCCTCGGCTTTCTGATCGGTTTGCCAACCGAGTAGCTTGAGCCTTGAGCCGCCAAAACTGGGCAAATTAGGCTACAACCGCTCGAAATCAAGCTAAACTGGTCACGAGAGGTGCTCGCACGCGTCGTTCGTGGGCAAAATACCCTTGTGACTCGCAACGAACGCAACGCTAGAGCACCTGTTTTGGCGCTATTTGGTGGTCTTTGCTCATTTTCGACCTCTTAAGCAGGTCGTCAGGGACAATCCTCCAAGGCAAGCCATTCCATTCAACGCCGTCCAACTCTCTCCCACCGGATTTAGGACGGGTACCGCCCCACTGCTTAAAGAAGAATGTGGTTCCATGACCACAAACACTTGGTCAACAAACCCGATCTTCATAAGGCTGTCGCGAGCGACATTGAGGGCTATTTATCCGATCATCCAAGGCCTGATATTGCCGAACAGAACATCGCCGCCATGGCGGGCTTTCTCGCGGATCCCCACGACGCCGGTGTGAACGCTACCGAGAAAGAAGCATCACTGAATGCGGCAAAAGCGCGTAATCATCGACAAATTCTACTCGGAGCGTGGTTGCTCGCCCGCAAAGATGATAATCCCGCGGTCGAGAAGTCCATTGAGGCGGAACTAGCGGGGTTTCTGGCCGAATCGCCGGTGAAGGTATCGCCGTCGATGTTTCAAGACTTGCTGAATTGAAACCCAATAGCGAGAGTGGCTTGACCTGAACTGCCGAGGGCGATAGAGGTGAATAAATAGGATTCAACCATGACGGAAGAGCGCGATAACGCACTGGCGATTGCCGAACTGAAAGGTCAGATCACGGCACTGGGGAACGTATGGAAACGAAGCAAGCTGAATACCGCACCGACATATCGCTCTTGGCAGAAAAGTTGTCCGAGAACATCGGTAGGATCGAAAAAGACGCCGCCAAGCGCGATAAAGACAATCTGCGGTGGACTATTGGCTTCGGTATTGCCCAAATTGCGATCACCATTGCGGTAATCGGTGCCGGCGTTGCTATCCTCGGTCTGATGATCGGTTTGCCATCCGACTAGCTTGAGCCTTGAGCCGCCAAAACTGGGCAAACTAGGCTACAACCGCTCGAAATAGAGGAAAACCGCCAAGAGGTGCTCTCACGCGTCGCTCATGGGAAATACCCTTGCCACTTGCAATGAGCGCAACGCTAGAGCGTCGGTTTTGGCGCCATTTGGTGGTTTTTGCCCATTTTTGGCCTCTTGCGCAGAGTGTCAGGGACAATCCTCGAAGGAAATCCATTCCATTAAACGCCGTTCCAACAATGTGATGCACCGCGTCGCTAATGAAATTGCCTTATGGCGAAAATCCCTTCACCGAGGCAACCCTCAAAACCGACAAATCCGTATACGAGTTAGATCTACCGATTTACGTTAACGTTACAAGCGCGAAGAGGTTCAAATGCTGATTTCCGAACCTATTGAAGAAGCAGGCTTTTTCTGGCTACCGGATGACCCCAATAATCGCTTCCCAGGTTTTCTTCGCATTTCAAAGTCGGGAGCGATAACTATTGAGATCAACTCTTTGAGTAAAATCTCCACCCTCAAGCGGTCACTGGGCGATCCGTATATTGGTGGCGGGTTCATCCAATTTAAACGCATTGCAGGCGTCATAAAAAATAGAATGGTGACTTTGGATGGCTGTTCCGAAACGCGCGCAAGCACACCGATAACTGGGGGCATCTCTACGTCAACTTTTGACGTACATCAAGCATTTATTGGAGTCGCATACGACGAGGATGAAGACGTTACGTTCCTCAGACTTCAATTTGCGTTATTTGGCTTTGATGAATGGTTGGGAATTTGCGGCATTGAAGTAACCAACGAAGAGAAAAGTTTTAATGTCAACTTTTCACTCCCGACAGCGAAAAATTTTTGCATACGCGATGACCTTCGAATGGAATTCACCTTTGAAGCCACCGTGCCATATATGTTCAGTGGATATGAAGCGACAATTTCCCAGAGGGCTTTTGTTTGTTTAACGCCCCAAACAGAGGCTCCGTTAAGTGAATTGTTGCCGGTCGCTCTTGCAATTAGAAACCTCCTCTCTTTGATGAATTCCAAACCGGCCTCTATTGAATCTGTTCGCGGGTATTTTGATAATCGTACTGTGACTGCAACCGATGACGATTATCGCCCGCCTGCGGAAATTTACTTTAGAGAAAGTAAGCCCGCCGCCGACGGTCATCGTTTAAAAGCAAACAAGACGCTGGTTCGTTTCTCGGAGATAGAAGAGTGCGTCGAGATCATTTTTCGAAAATGGATTGAGTTCTACCATCGACACAAATTCGTTCTTGATCGCTACTTCGCTTTTACGCTTGAATCTACAATGGACTTGGAAAGAAGAATTACCCTTCTTTATGAGGGGCTATTTGCCATTCACAAAAAAACTAGCGAGAGAGACTATCACGGATCAGAGATAAGGTTAGAAACAATACTGGAGCCATTTCGGCGCTATTTCGAAGCTGACGCCGAATTCCGTAGCTTCATTGAGCGAGTGGTTCGGGCGAGGAATTATTATGTTCATCTTCACCAGAAAGGTCGTGGGGAAATTCCTGAGCATAACGAGTTGTTTCAGCTCAATTCGAAACTTGAAGCGTTGTTTCTGCTCCGGGCGGCGGGGCTTGAGGAAGCACATTCTTGAGCGAAATCAATACTTTAAATCACAAAAAGGGGTTTCCGCGCGGACACTAGCTAGAGGAAAATCAAAGTGCAGGAGTAAAGTATGCTAAATTGATAGAATCCATACGGGTCACATACACAAATCAAATTGTCGTGTGACGGATGCAGCCGTAGCATTGGGAGTAAATTCATCAGCCTGCGGTTGTCAAGATTGCGTCGAATCGGATTCTGTGATAAACTCAGTTCACCGAATTTTAGGGAAATATACAATGAAGTTTTTTGTTGATACTGCAGACATTGAGTCCATCCGAGAATTGAGCGAATTCGGCATGGTTGATGGCGTGACAACCAATCCGTCGATTATCTCCAAGTCAGGTCGGCACATCCGCGACGTTATCGAAGAAATCTGCAGCATCATAAAAGGGCCAGTTAGTGCTGAAGTCGCAGCCACTGAGTGCGATACGATGATGGCTGAGGGGCGCAAGTTGGCCGAAATCGCTTCCAATGTTGTGATTAAATTGCCTTTGACATGGGATGGTCTGAAGGCGTGCCGAAAGCTAACGGATGAAGGTCATATGGTCAACGTTACGTTATGTTTTTCCGCCAACCAAGCTTTGCTCGCGGCGAAGGCAGGTGCGAGTTTTGTATCGCCATTTATCGGTCGCTTGGACGATATTAATCTTGACGGCTTAGATCTCATCGAAGAAATCCGCACCCTTTATGATAATTTCCAATTCCCCACAGAAATTCTAGCGGCCTCAATCCGCTCTGCGAATCATGTCTTACATAGCGCCTTGATAGGTGCTGATGTGATTACCGCGCCCCCGGCGGTGATCCGCCAACTCGCGGATCATCCGTTGACAGACAAAGGACTTGATCAATTTCTCGCAGATTGGAAAAAAACTGGGCATCATATTGTTTAGCAATGATCACGAGCGTCGCCGGATTAGAATTTGTCTGACGACCGCTCGCTAACCTATCGACATAATATGATTAGAAATAAAACGACCTGTGGGCGGAACCTGATTGGTCGTTGATCGAAAATGGGCCGGTTTTATCACCGATAGACATCTGACCAGGATTCGCCGTTTGCTCAAAATCGGAGTATAAAGCTTTGAAACGAGCCGATACTCTTTCAACCGATGTGATAATGAGTAGCCAATGAGTAATAGCAGCAAACTTGACGAATCACTCCGCGAGGCCATTATTGCACAAGCTGATCAAGTTCTCGACGATGAAGACGTCATCCGAGCACTCTTGTCAGCGCAAGAGGGCGCGCGAGCCGAGAATATCATTGATTTTCGCGGTATTGCTATGGAGCAGTTGGAACAACGTCTGAGCCAGTTGACAAGCACACACCGAGGGGTTGTAGCAGCCGCCTATGAAAATGTCGCTGGCACGGCTCAAATCCATCGTGCAATCCTCAGAATGCTTGAGGCCGCAGATTTACGCAAATTTTTGCATGATCTCGGCGGTGAAGTCCTAAAAATTCTTCAGGTTGACTCGCTTGGCTTAGCGCTTGAGCTTACCAGCAAGCAACCGAATGACTTAAGCGCAATTCCGCACCTCCATATTGTACCGAAGGGCTTCGTAAACAATTATCTGGGGGATCAGGGCAAGACTGCGGGAAAACAAGTTATTTTGCGACAGTTAGATCAGGCAGATCGGCAAATTCATGGGAAGGATTACCGTTGCATACGATCAGAGGCTTGTCTCCGACTTTCGCTCGGGACAAAGAAATCATGCGGGCTCTTGATTTTGGGACATCAAGACCCACAAAAATTTGCGCCCCAACAAGGTGTTGATCTGCTCTCGTTGTTGGCGGGAGTGTGTGATCGAAGGTTACGGCATTGGCTGACGTAAAGATACTTCCACCCGAACTATGCGATATCCGAGAGGCTTGGCTTCGCAGTCGTATCGTCGCGAAGGGGTCTGCAAGCAATACTGTCTTGGCGTATCGCCGAGACATCGGCGAGTTTCTGTGCTTTATGATTGAGTATAAGGGTGAGGGGACGCGGGCCGAAATGCTGGCGGGAATCGGCTTGCGCGACATGCGGGCGTGGATGGCGCATTTACGAAACTCTAGTGTCGGTGCGAGGTCGCTGGCACGCAAGCTTTCCGCTGTTAAGAACTTTTATGGCTGGCTGGCGGAGCAGGAGGGTTTTGATCCCACCGCCGTGTTGATGATGCGAGCACCAAAGGTGCCAAAGAGGCTGCCACGGCCTCTCGATTCGGGCGCGGCAAGGGCAATGATTAAGACAGCATCTGCGCAATCTGACATCCCTTGGGTTGCTGCCCGCGACGTTGCAGTATTAACTCTTCTATACGCTTGCGGCTTAAGAATTTCAGAGGCTCTAGGTCTCACAGGAAAAGATCTACCCTTGCCGAGAGTTTTGCAGATTGTTGGTAAGGGTGGGAAGGAAAGGGTGGTGCCAGTGCTTGATGTCGCTCGAGAAGCAACCGATACTTATTTTGATTTATGTCCCTTTTCACTAGAACGAGAGCAATTAATTTTCCGAGGCGTTCGAGGTGGTCCTCTATCCCCGAGAACTGTGCAGAAAGTCACAGAGAACCTACGATTACAGCTTGGTTTACCCCCGACAGCCACCCCGCACGCGATGCGACACAGCTTTGCAACTCACCTGCTTGAATCCGGTGGCGACTTGCGAACGATTCAGGAGTTGCTCGGTCATGCGTCGCTATCCACCACCCAAACCTATACGGCTGTAGATACACGGCGGCTCAAGGCTGTGTACGATGTGGCTCACCCCCGAGCCTGATCGCGTCAGAATAGTCATCCATATTGCATCTGCCCTTTCATGTCAGCTCGCGCCAAAGCAATTACTGTTCATCTGCTGACGGCCAGTGGTGCCGTTTTCGCGATGCTCGCCATGTTAGCCGCCATTGATGGTCAATGGGATCTTATGTTTCTCTGGTTGGTCGTTGCGTTCATCGTCGATGGCGTTGATGGTCCTTTGGCGCGCAAATTCGACGTAAAGGCGCACGCGCCAGAGTTTGACGGTATCCTCTTGGATCTGATTATTGATTATCTGACCTATGTCTTCATTCCAGCATTTGCCTTGTTTTCATCAGGCTTGATGGATGGTTGGTCGGGGTGGGTAATGATCATCATCATTACATTTGCAAGCGCATTATATTTTGCCGACAATCGGATGAAAACCAAGGACAATTCCTTTTCTGGTTTTCCTGGTTGCTGGAATATGGTTGTCTTAGTTTTGTTTGCGCTTGCACCCGCATGGCAGTGGTGCCTTGCGATTGTCACGATTCTATCGGTTTCAATGTTTTTGCCGCTCAAATTTATCCATCCGATGAGAACCGAGCGCTGGCAGATGGTTTCTTTACCGATGGCTTTGGCTTGGACTGGCTTTGCGGGGTGGGTAGCGTGGGTAGATTTTGAGCCCAATAGATTAGCGATCTGGGGGCTCATGATCACCTCGGCATATCTTTGTGTTGCGGGGATCTTTCAGCAAGTTTTTTCAGTTCAAGAAAGGTCCGCATGACTTATGCGGTGACCCGACAGGACTGCTAGACTCGTGCAGCCTTTGGATTGGATGCCGCCGTATCACCCGTTCAATTGATTTAACCTGACTTGCCAATTCAAAAAGATACAACGGTCGGTTCAGAAGAGATTTCCCCAGGTCACGTTGGTGACCCACTTACTGGCCGCCCGATGTGCTGGTTGCCTCCCGTTAATTTTGTGCCGCAGTCAAGGCTTGGTCACAGCGAGAGCAGACCAGGTCCCATTTATGCGAGCCGACATCGGGTAGAGTTTTCCAACAGCGTTGGCACTTTTTTCCCGAAGCTTTTGTAAATGTCACACCGATTCCAGCGATTTCAGGAAGTTTGAACGCGTGCTGTGGCGCTGGATCAGACGTTAGATTGATTTGAGAGGTAATACAGATGTCGGCAAAATCGACCGAGTTCAAGATATTCAGGGTCTCATGGTTGCGCACGTAAACGGTCGGAGCCGCTTCAAGTGACGAACCAATGATTTTGTTTTGGCGCTCAATTTCAAGGGCGGCCGTCACAACCCGGCGCACCTGTCGGATAACCGACCAGCTTTTGGCTAATTCTGGGTCTAACCACTCGCTCTTTTGTTGCGGGAAGTCCTGTAGATGGACGGAACTATCGTCCGCAGGATATCGTTCCAACCAGACTTCTTCCATGGTGAATACGAGTATGGGCGCAAGCCACGTCGTTAAGCGATGAAACAAAATGTCGAGCACCGTGCGAGCAGCTCGGCGCCTTAAGGTGTCACTATCGCAATACAAGGTGTCTTTTCGAATATCGAAATAAAATGAAGAAAGATCAGTGGTCGCGAAGGAAAAGATCTCTTGAAACACTCCCTGAAAGTCAAAGATCTGGTACTTTGACCGTACCAATTCATCAAGCGCTGCCAACCGATGTAGCAGGTAGCGTTCGAGTTCAGGCATTTCGGGCGGCGATACAACATCGGTTGGGGTGAAGTAGCTTAGTGAGCCCAACATGAAACGCATGGTATTTCGCAACCGGCGATAACTATCGGCCACGCCCTTTAATATCTCGGCCCCAATTCGCTGGTCGGCTGTATAATCCGTTTGGGCAACCCAGAGGCGCAAAATATCAGCGCCATACTGATTGATCACCTCTTGCGGTGCGATAATATTGCCGAGGCTCTTCGACATTTTCATGCCATTCTCATCAAGCGTAAAGCCGTGGGTCACCACTTTTCGATAGGGTGCATGACCTTGAGTGCCGACCGATTGCAGGAGTGAAGAATGGAACCAACCCCGGTGCTGGTCGGTCCCCTCCATATAGACATCGGCAATACCGTCTTCGGTCCCATCGTCGCGATCTCTCAGAGTGAAGGCGTGCGTGGAGCCGCTGTCAAACCACACATCAAGAATATCGGTGACAAGATCATAGTCGTCAGGATTTACAATGCCGGATAAGAACCGCGACTTTGCGCCTTCTTCATACCACGCGTCGGCGCCCTCTGCCTCGAATGCGTCAACTATACGCTGGTTGACTTCGCGATTGCGTAAAAGGAAGTCAGGGTCGGTCGGGAGAGTGTTCTTTTTGGTAAAACAGGTTATCGGAACGCCCCATGCGCGCTGTCGTGAGAGCACCCAATCTGGGCGCTTCTCCATCATTGAGTAGAGTCGATTGCGTCCTGATCTCGGTGTCCACTCGACTTTATCGATTTCGATAAGGGCCCGCTCACGAATGGTGAACTGGTCGTTATCAATTTTCATGTCTTTATCGATTGCGGCAAACCATTGCGGCGTATTTCGATAGATGACGGGAGCCTTTGAGCGCCATGAATGGGGATAAGAGTGTCGGATTTTGCCACGAGCAAGCAGACCGCCTTCCGCCGCTAGCTTGTCGATTATTGTGGTATTGGCGTCTCCCTCGCCGCCCTTGCGGTTCAAGATGAAGGTGCCGCCAAAAAACGGAAGGTCTTCTCGAAATCCACCAGCGTCGGTGACATAGTAGGTAATGACCTCATCAAGCATATTAAGGCCGCGATAGAGATCATATTCCTCCATGCCGTGTGACGGTGCACAATGCACGAAGCCGGTACCCTCTTCTTCGGAGACAAAATCTGCCGCTCGAAAGTCACGCAGATCATCCCATTCACCGTCGGCGCCATTCGCTCCTTGCAACGGGTGAATGAGTTTGAGTCCCTCAAATTCCGAGACATCAACATCACGAACCCGAACCCACATGTCGTCGGTCAGCCGCGCTTGGTTTAGAGCAGTGGCTGCTCGTTTATCGGCTAGCAAGTAACGGTCACCAGCTTGTGCCCAGCAACCTTCTGGTGCTCTATGAACCTCGTAAAGGCCGTAGGCAATATCGGTACCATATACCACGCCTTTATTGGCCGGAATCGTCCATGGCGTTGTGGTCCAAATGATGACATTGGCGCCAACCAGCGAGTTAATTCTGGCTGGGTCCTTATCCGCGCTTTGCGTTTGACTAACTCGAAACTTTACCCAGACGGTAAAGCTTTCTTTCTCTTGATATTCGACTTCGGCTTCAGCCAGCGCGGTTTGTTCGACTGGCGACCACATCACGGGCTTTGATCCTTGGTACAAAGTTCCGTTCATGAGTAGTTTCATGAATTCTTCTGCAATTACGCGCTCGGCGTGGAAATCCATTGTGAGATAAGGGTCGAGCCAATTCCCAGTTATTCCTAGGCGCCTAAATTCTTCTCGCTGAATATCAACCCAGTGCGCGGCGAATTTACGACATTTGGCACGGAATTCGTTGATCGGGACTACATCCTTATTTTCCCCTTTTTTTCGATAATCTTCCTCAATTTTCCACTCGATGGGCAGACCGTGACAGTCCCATCCCGGGATAAATCGACTATCAAAACCGATCATCTGATGGGATCTTACAATCATGTCCTTTATGGTTTTGTTAAGCGCGTGTCCGATATGCAGGTGACCGTTTGCGTAAGGCGGCCCGTCATGCAGCGTGAAGACTTGTCGCCGTTTCTTGCGTAGTTGCTGATAGACATTGATACGACCCCACCGTGCCAACCATTCTGGTTCCCGTTTTGGTAAGCCCGCTCGCATTGGAAATGTTGTGCGGGGCAAGTTGAGGGTATCTTTATATTGCTGATCCAAGTTGTCGTTGCCCATTGAAGACGACCTTCATGCTAATGCATAGATTGGGATATTAATGCGCCGCTCTGCGGAGCCGCGGAGATTGCGATATGATACGGCAAGCCAAGAAAAATCTGTTACGTTCGCCGACGATGATCGTCAGACGAGAGGTTTTCAGTCATGAAGCGATGCAATACGAGGCATGAGTAATTTGTCAATACTGGCAATGCATCATCATTGGAAACTCGATTATTTCGACCTTGATCGTGTGTGAGATCATCTTGTGACTCGGTTTGCCTTTAAGATTGAGTATCATGGTGCGCCCTTTTCGGGTTGGCAGCGTCAACTAAATGAACCTTCGGTACAACGAGCGATTGAGGTGGCGCTTGAGAAAATCGTTGTTGGGTCGCATGTAGTCATCGTTGCCGGGCGCACGGATTCAGGCGTCCATGCGTTAGGGCAGGTGGCTCACTGTGATCTGGAAACGACTCTATCGCCGCATCGGTTAATGGCGGCGATGAATTATCATCTGCGGCCAAACCCGATTGCAATATTGGATTGTGCACCGGTTGCTGATGACTGGCATGCGCGTTTTTCGGCTATTGAGCGGCGATATCTTTATCGTATATTGATGCGACGATCACCAGCGACACTTTCTCGTGGTTTGGTTTGGCAGGTCCGAAAGCGTTTGGATATTGTCGCAATGCAGAAGGCGGCGAAATACTTAGTCGGCTATCATGACTTTACCACCTTTCGCAGTTCAACATGCCAAGCAGATAGCCCGCTCCGAACGCTTGATGCCTTACATATCGAAGCTGTTACAGGTCTAGCGGGAGACGAGTTGCATATTCATGCTAAGGCCCGGTCCTTTTTGCATAAGCAAGTGCGGAGTTTGGTTGGAACGCTCGAGCGAGTGGGGGCGGGGGCGTGGTTACCTGAAGATGCGCGAACGGCTTTGGAGGCACACGATCGGAGTGCTTGTGGACCTGTTAGTCCGCCGACGGGGCTGTATCTTGCGCAAGTCCGCTATCTCGCTGATCCTTTCGATATGAATAATAGGGGGTCGGAATAAGGTAGTCGGGCTAGTTTAGGCGAGGGAGCGTCAGTTCCCTGACCTAATATATCAACGCCATTGAATTGATGGAAATATCAAGTTCATTATAGCCAAAAATTGACTGCCGTTACAAATTTTAAATTCACAGAATCCCTTGAGGTGGCAAGAATATCAGGAGCCCTGCTATGAGCCTCTAGCCACTCTCGTTTATGGGGATTAATCCAGTTAATGATCATCAGAATTCTTTCGATTAAAAGGATCGTTTATCTGAGTGTCGAGACGACGCACAATGTTGCCGGACTTCCACCATCATCGCTTGCGCAAATTCAGGACACTTGAATAACAATGGAGATCCTTATTCTTTATTCTTTGGAAGATTAGAAACAGAAAAAACCTAACAGGTTGAGCTTGATCTATAAAGATTCTGGGAAACCTTAACAGATCTTCGGTCTTACTAAAGAGGTTTTGACATTCAAAAGTATTGATTCAAGTTTACCAGATTCCGCAACCAAGAGATATTCCAAAATAGCTCACAGCCTTGAAGTCACGCGCAATTTGCGCGATAATTTATGATGATAGTGAGAAATGATCCGATGGCAAATTTCAAACGCTCAGAATTACAGCGCTTTGTAAGGTTGCGCGAGAAGTCACCACCCCCGGTGTTTGTGGGGCGTCAGTCAATTTTAAACGACGTTCTAACGATCGCCGTGCAAACAAGTCAGGAAAGAGCGGGCATTCCTGGTAACACGACCGTTATCCAAGGCGCCCCTGGCGCAGGGAAAAGTTCCGTTCTGAGTGAGCTCACCCGATTCAATACCGACCCTTCCGAAGAGGGGTCAAAGACCCTGCATATCTCCAGTGTGGAACTTGAGGAGAATTTTTTCGATGTCTTAATGGCAATCGGGGCCCTCGGACGGACAAAAAAAGGCCAGTTGAAAGCACACGTCTTAAAGGGTGCGCAGTTGGGTAGCCTCGCTCTCCTTGATATCGCGGGTTTGATTGATATCAATATCCAAGACGTTAAAGCCCTGTTTCAGAAGAACGAGGTGCGAAATATTGGGGCACTTCATAAGGCCTTTCCCGTATCGGATTGGGACAGCGCGGTCATTGTTGCTGTTGATGAAGCGCAAAATCTCCCCTTTGGACGCGGCACACCCCAATCGAATTTTCTGCGGGCGCTACACGAAGCCGTGACAAAACTCCCGCTCACTCTGGTGCTGGCGGGACTGGGCGATACCCAGTCCGTGATCCGTTCCATGGGGTTAACACGCAATCAAATAGCGACCAGAATCGGATGCTTTACGCCGGACGAACAGGCCGAACTCACCGACCGATGGAGCGCGCATTTCGGCATCACGATTGGTGACCAACGCGCCCACATTGATCAACTGATGATGCCAACAGACGGCTGGCCGCGTCATGTCCACTGTGCACAGCAAGCCTTGGCAGAAGCCCTCCTTGTCAAAGAAGTCGATGGGCAGGCCGATAAGATAGAAGACTGGAACATCGTATATCAACGTAGTGATACTCTTCGGCAGGGGTATTATGAAAAACAGTTCAGTGATACCATGAAGTTATCGCGCCAACTTACAGCCCATATAATGAAAACCGTTGCGCACGTTCAAAAAGAGGGGAAAACGATTCAATTTGACGATATGTTAAATATCGCAGACAAATACACGAAGAGAGATATACCATTTGGTTGGAGATTACCCGAAGGGGAAACCCCACAATCTTATGTGACTCATCTGATGCATTGCGGGGCGCTGGAGGAGAACCCAGATACCGGCGCGCTGACCTGTCCGATCCCTAGCTTTCAAAACTATATTCTGCGCCGCGGAGGCCTTGATCCAGCAGCGCTTGAACACACGTTGGACGAAGACGCTTCCTCGTTCAAGAAAGAGGGTGACAACTCATAAACCCCTCCTGAACCCAAACCGCGCGTTGACGAAGACGATGATCCCTATAAAATCTCTTAGCCCAAGTTTAACATATCGGGCTTGATCTGTTAAAGATGGGCAACCTTAACATCTCCTCAGTCTTACTTAAGAGGTTTTGACATTCAAAAGTATCGACCAGATTCCAAACCAAGAGAAATTCCACAATCCAACACGGAGAACCCAAATGAAATTCAGAATACCCCCCGACCCCCAATAAAATTTTAGCAACCAGCGCTGCCGCGCTGGTGACAGCGGCACTGGCCGGTCGGCCTTGGCGCAGACAACCGTCACCTCTAGCGGGCGGGAAGGGCAGACAACCTGCATAGGCCAAGCCGAGATCGGCAGTATGCCCATAACGACCCTGTCAACAAGCAGTGTGACCATCACGGTTTCAAAAATCACATGGAGCCAGGTGCTGGCACCGCCGGGCGATGGGTAGGCGCCGACATTCGGCCCTATCTATGCCGGCGTTTTCAACGCTGAATCACGAGGAACACCTGTGGATGGCGCTAGTCCTGTTGCAATGATAACGAGCGGGTCCAGAACCTATTCCGGAGGGGCTTTAACCAGAAACGGGTTGGCGGCGAAGACGCGTTACTTTGTCGAAGTTCGAGCGGTTCCGGGCGGGAGCGGTATTCAGCGAATTGCGAGAAAGTGTTTCATGACGGGCGGGACCTATACCATGGCCGTCGATTCTGGGGTTCCCACGGTTGGCAATGTAAGCTGGTGTTTCTCCATCACTCTTCGCACCCCGCAGGACATTCGCAACTGTTTCTGCGGGCGCGGGAATAATTCCCCGCATGTTTTGGGATTATTCAGTAACGAAACACAGAACCAGGCCGTTCGCAATCACAATGGAGGCAGGTAACGTTTGACAGACGCATCGGGGCGGTCTTCGGCTCGCCTCTAGACTCGTTTTTTAGCAAGGGTTAGATCCGGCATGATTTTACGAACCTATTGAAACACGCAATTCAATAATTTCTGGATACTAGACGGCAAGAAAACGAACTTCCGATGTGCTAGCGCACTGAGCTGACGTGAGGTTCTTCTTAGTAGCCAGAAATTAGTTGGATGTTATCAGATCAGCCTACCGGATGTGATTGTCTTCGTGATAATCGGAAACAATGGCAAGACACCGTGTTTGCGTACCGATCAGTTACGCATTATTGCGCGAGCGCAAAACAGCGGACTCAGCTTACCTCAAAACAGGGCACAACGCCGCCACTCTAACAAAGGAATGACGTAAAATCTGAGTGAAATCAGGTAGCAAGAGGCCACCGTATACGCTCGTCGCTACCACTAGCTAAAACTGCGCCGGGGTTCATAATATCATAGGGATCAAGCGCACGCTTAATCTGTCGCATAACCGCAAGTTTCGTTGGATCACCATAGCGCTCAAGTTCCTCGGTCTTTAGTCGCCCAATTCCGTGTTCCGCACTGATCGAACCGCCATAACGGTGAACAAGGTCATAGATAACGCGGGAAATCCGCTCACGGTGATGAAGACAATCATCCCGTGCAACCCCACGCGGGGGAAAGATATTGAAGTGAAGATTACCGTCACCAAGATGACCAAAACAATTGATGCGATATTTTCCGCGAGCATCAATTTTTTTGGATGCTTCATGGATAAACTGAGTAATCGCACCCAAGGGTAGCGAAATATCGTGACTTGCAATTGCGCCAATCCGGCGATTGGCTGCGGGAATAAGTTCACGGATTGACCAAAAATGCTGTCGTTGCTTTTGCGATTGCGCGATCAATCCGTCGAGAACGAGGTCTTCTTCCAGCTGTTTCTCCAGCACGGTTTCGAGCCGCTTATCTAATTCACCCTCACCCGATACGCCGATATCAATAAGTATACTCCAGTCAGATGCGATCGGAAACGGCAGCTTCACATCAGGGTGGGTTTCACGGATAAACTTCAGGCCGTTTTTATGAATGAGTTCAAAGGCGCTAATGCTGTTGCCAAATTCCGATTGCAGTTGCGACAAAATGCAGAGTGCCGCGGCAGGATCGTTGACAGCGAGAAAGAGGGTGGCTTCAACCCGAGGTTTGTGGACTAATTTTAGCGCTGCGGCGGTGATTACACCCAGCGTACCCTCGGAGCCAATGAACAGGTTTTTGAGATCATATCCCGTATTATCCTTGCGCAGCTGCGTTAGGCCGTTGAAGATTCGTCCATCAGGAAGAACAACTTCTAATCCGAGGCACAAGTCCCGCATGCTGCCGTACCGAAGGACATTGATTCCCCCCGCATTTGTCGCCAAATTCCCGCCCAGTTGGGTTGATCCCTCCGATGCCAAGGATAAGGGGAAAAAGCGTTCGTTTGAGTCAGCTCGAGTTTGTAAATCAGCTAAGGTGACGCCAGCTTCGGCAACAATTACGTTGTCAATCGACGAAGAGGAGCGAATTCTATTCATTCGTTCCATAGAGATCACCACTGGAGCAGGGGAACCCTCAAGAACTTGTCCGCCCACCAAGCCCGTGCCGCCGCCGTATGGTACCACTGGAACATGTGACTTATGACAGGCAGCAAGGATTTTCGATACTTGGGAGACCCTTGTAGGCGCGAGGAGTAGGCCGATCGAACCATGAAACCGACCACGTGGCTCATCACCATACTTCGAGTCGATCTCACGAAAGCAGTCAGGTGCTAATCGCCGCCGCAAGTTGCGCTCAAGGTCTTCAAGAGCAGATGTCATGTTATCGCTTCAGGCATGAGCGCGAAACACAATACCGCGGCTGAACAAATAGAATCCAAAACGAGTTCCTCAACGCTATCGCAAGAATGTCTCGTGACGATACAAAATCACGCCACTATTTTTCGACTATTGCACTCATCTTTGATGTCGGCTTCGGTGGTGAGTTACCGGTTCACCAAGGAGAAACGACTTTGCCTATGATAGACTGGGCTGGGGTTTTCTTCTCCCGAACTGCTCTTATCCGATGAATTGATAGGAACACCCAATAGCCTTCGCCACTATCGAACTATTCGTCGTTCAACCACCGAGGTTGCAAGACCATCACAGTTGGTTTTGACGGCAAATCTTGCAAAGAAATTGTGAGTGAGGGCTGCCCGGCATGTATGATCGCAAAGTCATCGGACATGCCGACAATGAAAGCGTCGAGTGAGAGCGGTGAGAACCAATGCATCGGAATCACGATGGAAGATCGAAGCCGCTTTAAGGTGGTGATGATCTCAGGAAGTGTTAGCGAGAACCCGCCGTCAACCGGGGCCATAACCACATCAAGCCGTCCCAATGCGACAAACTGTTCATCGCTAGGAACATGGTGCAGATGCCCGAGGTGACCAATACAGAGACCAGCAACTTCGAAAATAAATATTGAATTGCCGTTTGCTTCACGACCGGAGATTTGGGAGCGAATGTCCGTTGATACATTGCGGACAACCATTTCGCCAAGATCTAAATAGTGGGTTATTCCTTCTCCGAAGACCTCACCCCATCCCCTCAGAATATGTGGAATATTTGGATCGGGGTACGGCGTCCAATGCGTTGTATGGGCATGATTCATCGTTACGATATCAGGGACAAAATCGGTGTTGCCGATAAACCCAGTATAGTCTGTAATCGCAGTTAGGCCGCCGTGAGTCCGAAGCAGAAAACTTGCGTGCGAGATGTAATGGAGCTGAACCGCGTATTCAGGCGGTGCCGCAGCCCAAGTAGCTTTTTGAAGGAATTCAATCCCTGGCGTACCCTCGGCAATCGCTATACAATGACTTGCTCGCCGATTCTCTTGTCCGAAAGCTGACTGCGCAGCCACGATCGTGACCACAATCAGAGCTAATAGTTTCATGTGGAACTCCAAGATAATGCGGCGCCATTGTTTCGCGACAATACTCGGCGAATCGATAGAGGCCCTAGCACTAGAAAGTCCAGTGCCGACCTCAATATACGAACTATATTGGAGAGAATGTTGGGAATTTGAACCAAAGAGATCGACCTCATGATCGTTGCGAACCGCTGCCCACTCAGCGACGGTGGAGACATCTATCGGGAACGAGCAATCTCAAACTGAAATTCCTGAACCAGATGGTTGTGATTATCATTGTTCGAAATACGTTTGCAATTCTCAGTTGCGCAAATTAGCTTGTCGCTCTTAAGCTGCAGGGGCGTCCCGTTTTTCCCTGTTGATCAATTTATTGCGACAAATAGAAAATGCAAACTTGCTTGCTCGTTGCAAATGATTACATCATAAGTGGCTCGCAGAAATTGTGGCCAGACGCAAAATTCCAATGCCGCTTTTGCCATGTGGGGATCATAAAAGAGAACTTTCTCAAAGAGAATGAATGGAGATTTTTATGGACGGAAATGACCTTGATCCGGGCCTTTGCCCCGTAATGCATACGAGTTTAGCGGTACAGTCGAATCGTGACTGGTGGCCGAATCAACTGAATCTTCGAATTCTTCACCAAAACTCATCGCTGTCGGATCCGATGGATGTGGCATTCGATTATGCTGAGGCGTTCAGGGCACTTGATCTACAGGCACTCAAACAAGATTTGCGGGCGCTGATGACGGACAGTCAAGACTGGTGGCCAGCTGACTACGGTCACTATGGCGGGCTATTTATACGTATGGCTTGGCACAGCGCTGGTACCTATCGGACGGCTGACGGTCGGGGTGGTGCTGGCTCCGGAACACAGCGGTTTGCACCGTTAAATTCTTGGCCTGATAATGGCAATCTCGACAAGGCCCGAAGGTTGCTTTGGCCGATAAAGCAGAAGTACGGAGATCAAATTTCGTGGGCTGATTTGATTATTCTTGCTGGTAATGTTGCCATCGAATCAATGGGCGGCAAGACCTTTGGGTTTGGCGGCGGCCGTCAAGATATCTGGGAGCCAGAAGAAGACATTTACTGGGGTCACGAACGCGAGTGGCTCGGTGATGAAAGATACTCCGGCGATCGTGAACTAGCGAATCCGTTGGCAGCGGTCCAAATGGGTCTGATTTATGTCAATCCTGAGGGGCCAAATGGGACCCCAGATCCCGTTGCTAGCGGTCGTGACATCCGCGAGACTTTTGCTCGGATGGCGATGAATGATGAGGAGACAGTCGCGCTAGTCGCTGGCGGCCACACCTTTGGCAAGATGCATGGGGCCGGCGATCCTGCTCACGTTGGGCCAGAGCCTGAGGGGGCCCCGCTTGAAGCGATGGGACTTGGTTGGTTATCGACGCACAAGTCAGGCAAGGGGCGGGACGCCATTACCTCCGGGCTTGAGGGAGCTTGGACCCCAACCCCGACAAAGTGGGATCATACCTATTTTGACGTTCTCTTTAAGTACGAGTGGGAACTCGTGAAATCGCCGGCCGGTGCTCACGTATGGACACCACGCGATATCGCCGAAGAGGATATGGCGCCGGACGCCGAAGACAGTACCAAAAAGGTACCAATATTTATGTCGACTGCCGATATGGCGATGCGACAGGACTCAATTTATGAGGGTATTTCGAGGCACTTTCAGAGCAACCCCGAAGCTTTCGAGGATTGTTTTGCGCGGGCATGGTTCAAGTTAACTCATCGCGATATGGGCCCCAAAATTCTTTACTTGGGTGACGAGGTACCGAGTGAGGATTTAATCTGGCAAGATCCAATTCCAGAAGTGGATCATCCCTTAATTGAGACGGATGACATTGCTAGTCTCAAGCAAAAGCTACTCGCACTCAATGTGACCTCGTCGGACTTGATTACGGTTGCATGGTGTTCGGCAGCGACATTCCGCGGCTCGGACAAGCGGGGGGGTGCAAATGGAGCCCGAATTCGTCTAGCACCGCAGAATAATTGGGAAGCACATGAGCCAGCAAGGCTCGCTAAAGTTCTCGCTACTTTAATAGACCTGCAGTTGGAATTCAACAATAACGCCAGTAACGGTAAACGGGTTTCACTTGCGGATCTCGTCGTGCTTGGGGGTTGCGCTGCGATTGAGAAAGCTTCGGGTGTGACAGTACCATTTCGCCCTGGACGCATGGATGCTAGCACGGAACAAACGGATAGCGATAGCTTTGATGTTATGGAGCCTCATGCAGACGGGTTTCGCAACTTCCAAAAACCGACGCTCGCGATTTCAGCCGAGCAAATGCTTCTTGATCGTGCACAATTATTGACTCTAACCGCTCCAGAAATGACGGTTCTTGTTGGCGGTCTACGAGTGCTAGATGCCAATCATGGCGGCAGTAAACACGGGGTGCTGACGGATCGGCCAGGAGAGTTGACAAATGATTTCTTCGTTAATCTTATGGACATGAGTGTTCAGTGGCAGCCCGACCCGGAAAGCAGTGGCTCATATCAAGGTATAGATCGCTCCTCTGGGGAGGTGCGTTGGACGGCAACGCGAGTCGATTTGGCTTTTGGTTCGAATTCGCAGCTTCGAGCCCTATCGGAGGTCTACGGTCAATCGAACAATCAAGATAAATTCGTGGCAGATTTTATCGCTGCTTGGACAAAAGTTATGGAGGCGGATCGATTCGATCTCAAGTAGCGGTGAAGTTGATCAAAGCATTTGGCCAATACAAGTGTTCTAGTCACGCTTGTTTGTGCTTTGAGCCGCCGAAAGGACTTGTGCGGTGATCAATAGATTTCTTGGCTCTTGCCATGATTGCGCGCGTGTGAGTCCACAGATTGGCAGTATGACGGCGATGCTTGCTATCGTCTGTGCGGGCAGATCGGAAGTCTATATTGTCGGCCAAGTAGTCGTTGGGCGGCAAGTTTTGGTTGGACTGGTGCCAGATTGATACTTACGGAGATTGCGGTGTTTGCTAGAAAAATATCTCTTGCCACCGCAATCATTCTTCTGAATTGTTTGGCACTGGCCGCGTCTGCCCAAGATCGCCTCAAGGTGGTGACGACCTTCACAGTGATTGCGGATATCGCGGCCAATGTTGCGGGAGAGACCGCTGAGGTTGTTTCAATCATAAAACCAGGCGCCGAGATTCACGGTTATAGTCCGACACCCGGCGACCTGTTGCGAGCTGCTAATGCTGACTTGATCCTCTGGAACGGGCTCAACTTGGAAATATGGTTTGAACAGTTTCTGGCTAATTTAGGCGAGGTTCCTGCGGTAACAATCTCTGATGGCGTCGACGTCATCCCCGTTCGTTCGGGAGCCTATGAGGGAATGCCCAATCCGCATGCGTGGATGAGCCTAGAGAACGGTATGATTTATGTCGACAATATTGCGTCAGCACTTGCCCGATATGACCCCGACAACGCCGCTATTTATCAAAAGAATGCAGAAGGTTACAAGCGACGTTTGGAGATGATTCTCCAACCGATGCGCAATGCGATAACTCAGTTACCAGAAGAAAATCGCTGGTTAGTGTCGTGTGAAGGAGCTTTCAGTTATTTTGCCAGAGATTTCGGTTTGCGAGAACTCTATTTGTGGCCGATGAATGCTGATCGCGTGGGGACGCCGCAGCAGGTTCGAAAGGTGATTGATCTTGTCCGCAAAGAAAAGATTCCCGTTGTTTTTTGCGAGAGCACAGTGAATACCGCACCGGCGCAGCAGGTTGCTCGTGAGACTGATGCGGTTTTTGGTGGCGTGTTATATGTTGATAGCCTTTCGGTCCCTGGCGGAGCCGTTCCAAGCTATGTTCGACTGCTAGAGGTAACCGCACAAACTGTAGTTGACGGCCTGTTGGGAGCGGTTCAATGAGTTCAAAAAACCTTCTAAATTGGATTCTATAAGGAAGTTGATTGATTCCTCTGAACTCGTTTGACAATGATGAGGCGAGTTGTCGGATGGTATCGCAGAGTCGGTAAGTGAAGTTGAGGAAAGAGGCCTTGACCAGATCAAGCAGCGATACGCGTCCAGGCATAAGTGTTCACGATGTAACAGTGACCTATCGCAACGGTCATACTGCTCTCTCTGGTGTTACCTTTGACGTTCCAAGCGGAACGGTAACGGCTTTGGTGGGCATCAATGGTGCCGGGAAGTCGACCCTATTTAAAGCCATGATGGGCTTGGTTCCGATATCGACCGGAAGAATTGCGATCATGGGGCGCGGTATTGAAGCGGCCCTTGATCGGAATCTTGTCTCCTATGTTCCACAGTCTGAGGACGTTGACTGGGCATTTCCTGTGCTCGTTGAAGACGTCGTTATGATGGGGCGATATGGTCATATGGGGTTTTTGCGTATTCCTCGAAGCGCGGACATTGACGCGGTACGGTCGGCACTTGATCGCGTCGGGATGGACAATCATCGTAAACGACAGATTGGAGAATTATCGGGAGGACAACGCAAGCGGGTTTTTTTGGCTCGGGCATTGGCTCAAGACAGTGAGGTGATTTTGCTTGATGAGCCCTTCACCGGCATTGATGTAAAGACTGAGGAACAAATTGTGGTTCTGTTGCGTGAGCTTCGTAGCGCTCAGAAGATCATGCTTGTCTCAACCCACAATTTGGGTTCGGTACCAGAGTTTTGTGACCGTACTGTGATGGTAAAGAACACGGTTCTTGCCTATGGCCTGACTGAGGAAGTGTTTACGCAGGCCAATCTAGAGTTTGCATTTGGCGGAGTATTGCGGAACTTTACTTTGAGAGGCCCGGATTTGCATGACGACGAAGATGTGCGAGCCGTAACCATTCTAACTGACGATGAGCGCCCTTTCGTACAATATGGCAACAAAACGCAAACGCAAGATGTGGACAAGTGATTGCCGTGCTTGAGCCATTTGCCTACTCTTATATGGTGAACGCGTTATGGGTGTCGGCTCTTGTCGGCGGCGTCTGTGCATTCTTAAGTGCCTATTTGATGCTCAAGGGTTGGTCTTTAATCGGCGATGCGCTGGCGCATTCGGTGGTTCCCGGCGTTGCAGGAGCGTACATTTTGGGATTACCGTTTGCTCTCGGAGCGTTTGCTTCTGGAGGACTTGCAGCAGGAGCGATGCTATTTCTATCAGAGCGCTCTGGGCTGAAGGTGGATGTCATCGTCGGACTAATTTTTACGTCGTTTTTTGGATTAGGCTTATTTATCGTTTCTCTGAATCCGGTGTCGGTTTCGGTGGAAACGATAATCATGGGGAACATTCTGGCGATCGCGCCCGCTGATATTCTACAAATTGCCATCATCGGCCTAACAGCCTTAACTATTTTGACAGCCAAGTGGAAGGATTTGATGCTGACCTTTTTTGACGAAGATTATGCGCGTGCAGTTGGGATTCGTCCGAGGTTGCTCAAGATTATTTTTTTCGTTCTTCTTTCGGCGTCGGTTGTTGCCGCTATGCAAACTGTCGGAGCTTTTCTTGTCATTGCGATGGTCGTTACGCCAGGGGCAACGGCTTATTTGCTGAGTGACAGATTTCCGCGACTGCTATTGATCTCAATTGCCGTTGGCACGCTCACGGCGTTTTTTGGAACCTACCTCAGCTATTTTATCAATGGAGCCACTGGTGGGATCATTGTAACACTTCAGTTCGTAAGTTTCTTGTTGGCTTTTGTTTTCGCACCGAAGCACGGCCTGATTGCCACAAAGATCAAGGTAAGAAGAAAACTTGCTCATTGCGAGAGTTAGAATGAGCCCTGATTCTTTATTTTTGCCCTTTCATTTTGTTTTTATGCAAAAGGCGTTTTTGGTGGCGGCCTTAATCTCCGTGCCGGCGGCTATGTTATCTTGTTTCTTAGTGTTGAAGGGTTGGGCGCTTATGGGTGATGCGGTCAGTCATGCAGTGTTGCCGGGTGTCGTGCTTGCTTATGCCTTTGGATTGCCGATCATCATTGGAGCCTTTGTTGCCGGAATGACGTGCGCTGTTGTGACGGGATATCTCAGTGAGAATAGTCGCATAGAGCAAGATACCATCATGGGCGTTGTATTCTCGGGCATGTTTGGAATTGGCTTGATTCTTCTTGTTGTGTTCCCAATCGATATTCCTATTGATCACATTTTGTTTGGCAACATCTTGGGTATTGATCAGAGTGATCTCGTCTTATCGGGCCTGATTTCGCTTGCAGTTTGCACCATTCTGATTGCCAAATGGAAGGATGTTTTTCTGTATTGTTTTGATGCAGCGCAAGCACGTCTCTGCGGACTACCATTGCAATCAATACATTTCGGCTTGCTCGCGATCTTGTCGCTGACCGTTGTTGCGACACTATCGGCGGTGGGGATAATTTTAGCAATTGGACTTTTGATTGCGCCGGGTGCAATCGCTTTCCTTTTGGTGAGGCAGTTTCATCATATGCTGTGGGTCTCGGTCTTGGTGTGTTTGTTGGCAACTTTTTTTGGAATTTATTTGAGTTTTTTTGTTGATAGTGCGCCTGCACCCACAATCATTTTATTGCTGACGTTTGCATTCATATTCACCTTCATTTGGCGCCGCACATCGCTATCAATATTAAAGCCGCTTTCGATTGACCTTCCGGCGGTAGATTCCGTACCGACGATCAAAATGGTATACCGATCATTGCCAGAAAGTCGCGATCAAGACACTCCAAAGGACTGAATTGCGCGCCACTTGATTACAAACCGGCAAAGGTTTTGTTGCGACGAACTTGATTGAGTTGCAACTGTGTATGTTTTATCCGTGGTGGAATGACCCAGCAAAACATGTCATGAATTGTTAACACATAACAGGCACCTGAACATCCCATTCTCAGACGCTCTTTTCCGGAGCCGGTTACCGGTTCATTTTGAGATCCGATCAAGGCAAGTAAATGTCCAGGCGGAACTACAAGGATCGATAGTAGTCGCGGATTTTCAAGGCCATCAAACGTCGACGTTCTTTCAGAAAATCATCGTATCCTTTCACATCCACCGCATTCATCCCAGAGGGGATACAGTGGGCCTCCAAGTTTACACGGAGTTCCTCGGCATTGGTGATTCCACCATATTGAGGATGCCCAGTCTCGCATTGCCGCTGGAGGGCACTGAAATAGGTGGCCGGGGACTTACTACCAATCGCGATGTTGATCTCTCCCTGCATAACCACATAGTTCGCAATCTGATTGTAGCGTGTACGGGGAAGGTGCTGCTCGTTAACAAGGTAGGCCTTTGGAAAGATGTGGTGAACATGGCTGGCACCTTGCAGAAGAGTGGGAACGGTGTGCTCCTTTGAGAGAAACCCCTTGTCGTTCGCTTTCACCTGACTGGCCAGGAACACGTTGAAGTAGGGGCTGCTTGCCACTGAAGTATCCATCTGTTGCGGGAGTCCGGCCTCCCAGAATGCATCCGACAACGCGGCGCATTCGACATCGGCAAGGACGTCCTCAATACCCTGTTTCGCAAAGGCACGAATATCGACGCTGAACGCGGTTTCCGGCGATGACGTGTAGCGTCCGGTCAGAACGGACATGACAAACCACCGCCGCACAAGTGATTCAATATGTGCTGAAGGGGTGTTCTGGGCTCGCAACGTCAGATAGGCGATATAGGCAAAATTGACGGCATTTTTCGAGCGGATCATTGACGCGCCCACGAACCCAGCTGTACGGAGGATCATCACAAAGCGCTTGAAGTCCGTCTCGTTCATGAACCTCAGAATGGCCCGTTCCAACCTCTCGAAAGCCTGTTTGGCGATCTCGTCTTCATATTCGCGGGTCTCAAAATTACGGCCGGAGAGCAAGGCTACCAGGTCCTCAAGACGGCCGCGTCCGAATTCGGATGTGAACGCCACACGAAGCATGTCGGTGTAGGAGGGGTCGTAGAGATCGTCCTTTTCGTGCCTCAACCATTTCATGGCTTGAAAATAGTGAGTTGCCGCAAACGCCTTGTCAGCGGTCAGATCCGCATACGCCTCTGGTGCCACAGCCAGATGGCAGAAGTAGTCGATGCACTTGCGGAGCTGGTGGCCGTTGTACGTCTCGTTCGCCGCCATTTTCGACATGGCAAAATCCGCGGCGTTCAGTTGAATACCTTTGGAATTGATGCGCACGAATATCTCCGCAACCGTTTCCACGTCGAGGTCGGAATTGAGTTCGATGAGACCGAGCAGGTTGTTCCGGATGTCCCGCAACCGTGCAATGCGCTCAAAGATGGTCTCCTCATCCGTTTTGGGATTATTCGCACAGTAGTCATTTACCCTGCGTAGCAACTTGATCTCAGGTGTAAACAGGGTAGCGATATCCGGGATCCAGGCTCGGTCGCGGCGGATGGCGGGATTGGACACCTCGAACCTTTTCTGGTCCGGGTTAAATGCAATCGTAATCCGCTTTGTCCGGTAGTTCTTATCCACAATCTGGTGGCCCGAGACCGCCGCACGGAGAGCGGTCACACGCTGCTGGCCATCGATCAGGATCTGTTTGCCCTCGGACGTCCTTCCGTCCTTCATCCGGACCTCCGGGTTATGCCACGCAATCAGATAACCGACCGGGTATCCACAGTAGAGGGAGTCGATAAAATCACGCACTTTTGCCGTATCCCAGACAAAGGGGCGTTGAATCTCGGGAATCGCAATACTGCCTGTTTCAATCCATGTTAGAAGGGTTTGTATAGAATACTGGTTGACCGAGTAACGTTGAATCGTCATGTTGTTGTTCTGTTTCCCTTGTATGCTTCCCAATTAAATTCCGTTGCATTGTGCCATACCTCCACCCTAGAGGTATCAAGGTCTTACATTACCCTGAGTGGTCTACCGACATCCTTCGGGTCTGACGATTTCCATCTGATTTTTCTTAAAGTCGCTAAATATGCGGATTTATTATAACAAATTCAAATATGAATGCAAAACATCTATGTTATGCGGCTAGACAGAAATGCAATGGCTTGATTTATGTTGGCATCACCGCGAGACTTTGTCTGCTCGGAAAGCAAATCACGTTTATCAATCCAAACAGGCGAGAAAAGGAAGGTTTCATGATGCTCTGAGACGATATGGAATGGATGCTTTTGAATGGCGTGTTGCGGCTGAAGGGTCGAAACTTGTGATGGAATTGTTGGAGCAACTTTTAATCTATGAATGGGATACAGCAAATCCGGACTTTGGTTACAATATGATGGGTGGCGCCCATCCCGCACAGATCAAATACCAACTTCAGAAAAACTCATGGAACTGTTTTGGTCATCCGTGGAACAAACCACCTCGTGGAATATGAAGAACATGGAGATATGTTTGATGAATACGGAAATACGGATGCAATTGACAATCTGTATGATATTCAAGGACGGATCAGCATTTCTTGTGCGGATTATTACGAATCAAGTTTCGTGCCGGAGGTCAAAGATTGGATCAACCAGTTGCAGAAACTAATTCAGCAAAATGAAGACAGCACATGATATTGCTAATTTTACAGCTTATAAACATCGATAATTTCCCTAAATTACAACTGTTGGAAATTAAAATCAGTTAGAGGATCCAGGTCAACACAATGCGTATACGACTTTTTTCTTCTGTGCGAGCAATCGTAACCGCGGCGCTTATCATTGCCGGTCTCTTGGCATCACAAGTACAGGCTCAGGTTGCGGCGGCTGTGGGAGGATTTGCTGCCGGCGCAGTTGCGGCGGTAGTGTGTGAGAATCTTGTTCGATCCCATATGGAACAGATACCTGGATTGGGATGGGAAGATATCGCCGCGTACGGCGCGGGCATCGGATGTGCACTTCCCGCAGGGTTTGTCGGAACCATGATTGGTGGTTCGGCTGAAATCGGTGTTGCAGGGGCTGCGGGTGCAATTGGAGCGTGGACTGGGATTCGCTCGACAGGAACAGCTGCGGTGAAGGGTTACGGTGCGGTGAGTGCGTTTCTTCAACCCCATACAAGAACGGTTGTGCTCGGCACAGACGAAGTTGTGAGTACTATGAGTCATTACGGAGGCGGGGTTCTGCGCGGCGCTAGAAAAAATGTTCGTCGATCAACCGCTTATGTCGGGAAAAATCTCACAACTCTGCGTCAGAAATATGGCTCGTTAAATGTCGGGACGGTGGCCGGCGCAACCAGTTGGCGCAAGCATATGCCCGAACTGTATCGCAAGCAAAAAGGGGTTGATGCTCTTTGCGGAAAACCCCTGCCAAATTTGTATGTTGGGTATCTTTGGAAACGCAAGCTGAACCCGCTCATCGAAGTGGATCACATTATTCCCCGCTCAAAGGGTGGATCGGACGCGGTCGGCAATCTTCAACTGACTTTCTGGGAGTATAACCGAGCCAAAGGTAATTTGACAGGGCACGACCTGCGCCGCGCCAGAGATGTATTCTGTCTCTTGTGAGTTCTTTCGGTTTCACCTGCTCGATTCGTGATACACCAAAGTATGTTATGGACGTGTGGACGAGAATGATGATTGCGTTGACCGTTGACCAACTTTACCATTGACAGTGTTTCGATATACTCCAACAAAAATATCATAATCGTTGACACAAACCCAAAGATTCGCAGCAGTCAAAGCTGACGATTCAGCGACTTAAGTGCCCGCTTGTTTTGCCAATGAACGGACGGTCGTGACACGCCAATCACCGTTGATCGGGTGATCTGGCACGACTGCGCCTTTCCCGTCGTGGAACGAGGAAGGCTATAGCCTACCTTTTGGACCACTCATCAAAAAGCGTCCAGACACCCAAGTCAGGTCACCACGATAGGAGAAGAGAAGAACTTGTGAACAAGCGTCTGTGTCACCTGTATCAGAGCCTTGACGATGCGAGGGGTTTACCAAAAGAACTGGCTTCAAAGAAGCGGTTATACTATCGGCACTGGTTCAGGTGCATAGCACACCCCTGCTGATAAGTTGTTGGGCGATAGGACGATGTAGAGTAAACAGCCACGTGGAATGGTATCCCTCATCCCAGTAATGAAAGAGATCCAATAATCCTGTTCATCGGAAGACACGAAAATAGATTGAACCCGGTGACTATTGAAATGCGATGTATCTTCCTTCTTTAAGAATACCAAAGAACATATAACAATAATGATTAAATCCAAAATACCGGTAGATAAGGATTATCTATATCGAATTGGCGCTCCCTGAAGGACTCGAACCCTCAACCTGTCGATTAGAAGTCGACCGCTCTATCCAGTTGAGCTAAGGGAGCTAAGAAAAGTTTTGTTTGCGAGTTGTCGTATTGACAAGCCTGTTATTTCTCTGTGCTCATCTAGCCAGATGAGCACTTGTTGCTCGCCAGCGCATAGAATTTCACCTCATCCTCGCTGAGGTAATGACGAAGGACGAACACCTTTGTTGTGGTTCTAATGAGTCCATGGATTGCGGCGCTCGGTCGCAAAATTCTCTCCGTAACCACGCGGTCTGATGTTAAGTCTGCGCGACTTGGGCTCACAGACTTGTGCGTCAATTCCGTTATCTTTTGCGTAGTCAATTGCCGCCTGTTTGTTAGGAAAATATAGGCGTATCTGATTCTGGGTATCGGCTGAAGAGGTCCAGCCCATTAATGGATCTAGTCTCCGAGGTGAACTCTGTTCGAACTCCAAAATCCAGCGTCTAGTGCGCCCGACTCCTGATTGCATAGACGTTTTTGCCGGTTGGAATATACGAGCTCTCATGCGTGAATTCCCGATTTGTTAATAATTCAGACATAGTTTGGCTCAGTACAAGAGATCAAGACTGTATGCTGGTTTTTTGTTGGTTTATCTTTTTCGAAGTTGCTAACCAAAAAATAATCTGCCGCGGATATCGCTGAGCAACGTAAATTGCTATCAATATTCTTCGAAGATTCCTCGACTCACAACCCCTAACCTGCCAGAAAATATTATTGCGATAGGCGCTGCAGCGCGATGGCAACCACTGTTATCATCATGGAACGCGCTAAATTAAACCGCTTGATTGGTTTAAATGTTCGCCCATTTTCGGCTTGAGGTGGCCGCATTCTTTTCTGTTGCCCACGGCATTCAATCACAAGAATCTTCAAAGGTTTTATTTGGCTCTGCCCACCTAAAGGCTGCGACTTCCCAGTTGCGTGAGATTCTATGTTGACATGATCTTGATGTATTCCTCTGCACGAGCAATTTTGATAGATGGATTTCGGCGGCGAAATCGGACTGACTCTGTGGTAAGTGCTGTCGATTCTTAACAGTTTGTTCGTGGCACTCATCTTACTCAAATAGAGCATAACACAAATCAAAGGAATTTGGAAAAGCAAATGTTAAACGCAAGTGCGCCCCTTAGCAAAAGTCATGCTCACTCGAAACTTGAGGGTGGAAAACCATTTGTGATGCAAACTGAATTTGAGCCCTCTGGAGATCAACCGAGCGCAATTGCGGAGTTGGCCGAAGGAATAGCATCGGGAGAACAAGATCAGGTCTTACTGGGTGCGACCGGAACCGGCAAGACCTTCACGATGGCCAGCATCATTAATACTACGCAGCGGCCTGCCGTCATTATGGCTCCGAACAAAACCTTGGCCGCACAACTCTATGGGGAATTTAAGGGGTTTTTCCCCGACAATGCGGTCGAGTATTTTGTCAGCTATTATGACTATTATCAACCAGAAGCATACGTGCCGAGATCTGACACCTATATTGAAAAGGAAAGTCAGATTAACGAACAAATCGACCGCATGCGACATTCCGCGACCCGAGCGTTGCTTGAACGTGACGATGTCATCATCGTTGCGTCCGTGTCTTGTATATACGGTCTCGGCTCTCTGGAAGCTTATAATGCGATGACACAACAATTGGTTGTGGGGTCGATATACAATCAACGACAAGTGCTCGCTGATCTTGTCGCGCAACAATACCGGCGCAATGATCAAGCTTTTCAGCGCGGCAATTTTCGTCTTCGCGGGGATAGCTTGGAGATTTGGCCGGCGCATTTAGAAGATCGTGCGTGGCGACTTTCCTTTTTTGGCGATGAATTGGAAAAGATCACGGAATTTGACACCTTAACAGGAGAACAGTTTGGATCTTATAACCAAGTTCGAATTTACGCGAATAGTCATTATGTAACGCCCCGACCAACGATTAAACAGGCCATCACCAACATCAAATCCGACTTACGAAAGCGTCTGGCTGAATTTGAAAAGGAAGGAAAACTGCTTGAAGCGCAGCGGCTTGAGCAAAGGACAAACTTTGATCTGGAGATGCTGGAGGCCACGAACTATTGCGCCGGTATCGAAAATTACTCGCGGTATTTAACAGGACGAGCCCCGGGCGAACCGCCGCCAACACTTTTTGAATTTATTCCAGATCATGCGATTGTATTTGCCGACGAGTCACATGTTTCCGTTCCGCAGATCCGAGGCATGTTTAAGGGCGACTTTAGCCGAAAATCCACGCTTGCAACCCACGGGTTTCGCTTGCCATCTTGTGTTGATAATCGACCGCTGAAATTTGAGGAATGGGACGCAATGCGACCGCAGTCGATTTTCGTCTCGGCGACCCCTGGGCCATGGGAATTGGAGAGAACTACAGGCTATTTTGCGGAACAGGTGATTCGCCCGACGGGCCTGCTAGATCCGCAAGTTGATGTTCGTCCCGTTGAGATGCAGGTGGATGACTTGCTTGATGAAGTGCGGCGAGTGACTCTGGCAGGCCATCGAACACTTGTTACGACGCTTACTAAGCGGATGGCAGAGGATCTTACCGAGTATCTCCATGAACAAGGGGTTAGAGTCCGATACATTCACTCCGACATTGATACTATAGAGCGCATAGAGATTCTTCGTGACCTTCGGTTAGGCGTGTTCGACGTATTGGTGGGGATCAACTTGTTGCGTGAAGGTCTAGACATACCCGAGTGTGGTTTGGTTGCGATTCTGGATGCGGATAAGGAAGGTTTCTTGCGATCTGAGACCTCGCTCATTCAGACAATTGGGAGAGCTGCACGTAATGTCGATGGGCTCGTAGTGATGTACGCAGATCGGATAACAGGCTCTATGGAGCGCGCTCTTGCGGAAACGCAGCGACGCCGGACAAAGCAGATCCGACATAATGAATTACATGGTATAACTCCCGAAACAATAAAAAAGAATGTCGACGATGTGTTGGCTGGACTCTATCAAGGAAGTGTCGATATGGAACGCGTGACGGCGGTTATCGACAATAACCTGCAAGGCTCCAATCTCCAAGCAGTCCTGCAGGGCTTGAAAGCCGATATGCGCACTGCGGCAGAGAATCTTGAGTTTGAGGAAGCCGCACGGATTCGCGATGAGATCAAGCGATTAGAGGCTGCGGATCTTGCGATCTCGGACAATCCAATGGCGCGGCAGTCAGAAGTAGAACTTATTACTACTGCGTCGACTCGTCCGCAGGCGCGGTCATCGGCAGGTCGTGCTGGAATGACCAAGAGTAGAAAGCGCAAACCTAAAGTAAACAAAGCTATCCGCTAGTTTAGCAACTCGCCATTGTGTTGGTTTCGTTGTTGCGGTCAGAAAAAACTCAACGCCTAACACGCCAAAGCCGCCAGGCGGTGCCCTGGCGAAGACAGTTTGGTCATACATTTGGCGAACCATCAGCTAAGCGGAATTACGATACTCATCTGCTCTTATACCGAATTAGCGGATGCGATCTAATGACTTTGTCGGCAACCGTTGAGAGGTTGTCCGCCAAAACCGTAGAACCATTTTGAACCTTCGACTTGTTCGAGCAAACATACGGCTAGATGGTGGGGCAATTGAATGTATCCCCCTGTTTTGGATTAGAAAATCCGATTAGAGCCCGAAAGTCATTCCGTCATCGTTTTCGTCCCGTTTGGGTTTCTATGCACGGCCCTTAATCTTCGGCGATTCCGTGGCACGTTCTGGGGGTGAGAGCAATGGATCGACCCCGCCGCGTTCCATGACAAAGGTCGCGAGAGACGGGATCGGACAACGCAGCACATCCACGATGGTACCATCCGCCCGCTCTTCATGAAACTCCTGTAGAAGTCCTTGATGCAGGAGCTCGTTGAAGAAGCTATCGACAGTTACTTCCTCCGGTAAGGGGTAAGAGTTCCTTTTATGCAGCGCGGCGATGATCTGTTTTACCTCAGAGCGTGTCGGGTTGTATGTGACAACGCGCTGCATGACTCGCGCTGTTAGTTCCCTATGATCCGAAATCATCTCGGACATCCGCCATCCATAAGCCTGCATCCGCAGACGACGTTCGCGCGTGAAGACGGCCTCGGGATTAACGCGTGCGAGCACGCCCTTGACCTCCGGGCGGATCAGTTCCAGCGCAAGGGCACGCTGCGCGTTGTGGAGATGCTGGGGCCAGCAATCGGCCCGCTGGGCGAGGATCGCGGGCCAATCCCGATCGGCACCGCTTTGATCTACCTTGAAATGGGTCAGCATCATATTGATGGCCGCGTGGGCCTCCTCTTCGGTAAGCGCTCCGACACTGTGGATGTAATCGCTGACGGGACGTGAGACACCATGGTGCATGAGGACGCTTAGGGAATTGCCTAGTCCAGCGTAGATTGGGATAATGGGCAGTCCATGCTTCCCCTGATGGAGTCGACTCAACATTGCTTCGGCCTCGGGTTGCAGAGTTTGGATTTCGTCGACACATAGCAGGATGGGAGACGGAGTCCTCACAGCACTGTAGAGGGACTCTAATTGATCGAACGTCGCTTCGGGCGGGTCTTGGCTCTTACCTTTCTGCACCGATCCTTGTAGGATATTGAGGATATGCACACCGACACTGGCTTGTTCGTGGCTGATGGTTCGAAACACCCCCTCCTTGTTAAGATGTTTTGCAATGATCAGAACGAGATGCCGTTCGTGCTTAAGATGCTCACAATCAATATCAATAACAGTAGGACCCAATGTTCCGAACGCGCCTAGCTGGGCCCGCAGCTGGATTTCGCTCAACAAGGAGGTTTTGCCCGCGCCCGGTGCGCCATACATGAGTCGGGTTGCAGATGTAGTCGATCTGCCGGACTGGATATTCTCTTTCGTGTCCGTCACTGCGTGGGCAATATCATTCAGGATTTTCTCGCGCCCTTGGAAAAAAAGCGCGGTATCACGCTCTTTCCGTCGCGTAAATGTCTTCAACCCGGCAAGATCCGCCATGATTGTTCTCTCCTTGATCGGTATCCATCATAAGCGATCTCATGCTCTGCATCAACTCTGCCGCATCTTCATCACGAGAATTACAATCCCGCAATCATGGTTGATGGAAAGGATTAATAAATGACCGATGGCCCAGCCATGAAACCCGCTTCGTTGGAGCAATTGAGGCAAGGGCGACGCGGTCAAACTGGAGCGCGGCATTAGCAACAGATCGGTCACTTAGAAAAATTTTTGACTGCTCTGTAATCAAGTAGAGGCGCTATAAATACGGCATCGGATATCATGAAAATAGAAACTCGCAGGATAGGCGTCGCTCAAAAAGTTGGCCGCAGCAGTGCCGCAACTTGTCGAGTCCCATAACCCTGCGGACGCGCCGTTTGATCTCACGGATATTGGTAATCTGATTGATTATTTTTGGTAGAATTCGGTCTGTATACTGCGGACGGTGGATCCGGTAAAATTTCGGCGCTGATGGCGCCGAGGATTGTTTCATTCGGCATCTTGTTCGCTAAGGCGCCCTCGCTAGAGTTCAATTGTCAGGTCTAGTTGCGGTCAGTGCATACGTGTCAAGTTATTGTGGAGTTCTCTCACCGACAGAGATAAAAGCGAAGAAGTAAGGTCTAATTGACAGCCAACCTTGGTCCACTTGTTGAATTAGTTGAAATTGTTCCGGCAGAAGTGCTTTTTTACATCTCTGATCTGCAGTCTGCGAAGCAGCATTGAAACAATAACTGGCTGCTGACTTTTTTACCGACCCAGTCTCAGAGAACTTGAGAGTCCGAAGGGACAGTTTCGTAACGACCCAATAGCAGTCATATGCCAAAGGTGAAGAGTGTTCGATCTAATCGGACGACGACGTCATGGTGGCTTTAGATGAACGAATTTTGGTAATATACTAACCAGACGCACCCCATTTGCGAGCATCGCCAAATTTAGACCCAGATTGGAATTTCAATGTCATCCGTCATTCGCTCAACTGACAATGAAGCTCGGAAAGTGGCGAGAAAACTATTGCAACAAGCGCGGTTCGCAGCCTTATCGGTTCTAAATGAACAAAAGGCACCTTTCGTTAGCAGGATCGCTCTTTATGTCAAAACTGGAAGCGCACCCTATAGTTTGGTTTCAGAACTTTCTAATCATACGCAGTTTATTAAAAAAGAAGCCCAAGTGTCATTGCTGATTGGAGAGCCCGAATCTAAGGGAGACCCGCTCAGCTACCCGCGTCTCACACTTCAGGCTGATGCCAGTTTTGTTCCACGCGACAGCGAGAGATTTTCGCAAATGCGAAGTGATTGGATTGAGCATCATCCCAAATCACAGCTATATGCCGATTTCACCGACTTTCTGTTTGTCGAATTTCAGGTGAAGGATGCTTACTTGGTCGCTGGATTTGGCAAGGCTTATGCGTTGACCGCGGCAGATCTGAAAGCCGATAGTTGCTCTGAGTTACCTGCTCGGCAAGTGAATTGAAAACACGCAACGGAATCTGTTTTGAACTAAGTATTCACCTCAGGCAGCCGGACCACCATAACGCCATTAATGCGCCACTCGCCCGAAATTTGAACCATTTCATAGTCCAATAAGAAGGTTACACCCGCCTCGTCGGTAATCATAACCCTCTGAATTGATCGAGTTGGCGTCTCAATGACGTCGAGAAAATCCACTCTAGAAGGCCGATAAACCATCGGATAACCGCGCCGCACCATTTGTCCAAATTGTTCTGGGGTACCGAACCGGTCTTGAATTACGGGACTGGCGAAGCTGAAGGCGAGGGGAAAATCATCGGCCTTAAATGCAGCAATCTGCCTATTGATTAACTGCTGTATCGCGTCGGATTTTGCCGTTAGCGCAGTCGCTGACACCGCGATCAGCACTGCTAGAATTATCGCCTTACACTGGTATATGGGCTTGAGCATTTTCACGAGATACCAAAAATTTTGCAGACGCTGAACGACCTATTCTACACGCCCATTTTCTGACTAAACGACCTTCGAAATTCGCAACTTAACGCTTGAGCGATGTATAACGTTTGGTGATTATAAGAACTATTTACGTCCTTCAGTCACTGGACACATTGTTGATATTGGTAACAAGAGAGTAGTTCGGGCAGTAAGCTTCGATTGTTATAACGAAAGAGATATTCTTTTTCGCAAATTGCCATGTGACAACGTGGAGCAGGCTCCTTTTTCGTCAAGCGGTTGGGCTGCTATCGGAAGGACTTCTTTTGGCTTCGTTGACTAACATCCCAGCAAGTGCTTGCTCAATTAGGGTCGTGGTTTCAGCAATACCAAATAGGGCGATAAAACCGCCAAAACGAGGTCCTTGAGACGATCCCAACAAGACCTCGTAGAGCGCTGTAAACCAGTCCCGCAGGGGGTCGAAGCGATCTCGACCGACCGCGTAGACAAGTGACTGCAAGGATTCTTCGTCCACCGGACCTTGATAACTGATTAATGTTGATTGCAATTCCTGTATTGCAACACGTTCTTCTTTGGACGGTAAGCGGTACCTCTTGTTCGGCTTTACACGGTCTCGATAATAATTGATCGCAAAATCAACGGCTTCGTCCATCTGTGGGGCCGCCTTAGGATTAGCGTTAGGTGAATAGCGCCGAATAAAATGCCATAGGGTTTCACGATCCTCAGATCCAACTACGCTCGCCAAATTTAGTAGCATTGCAAAGGATATTGTCATGTTTGACTGCGGTACGTCACCGTTATGGATATGAAAAACCGGGTTATTTAGTTGGCTTTGCAAGTTTTGTTCGGGAAATGCCCGTAACTGCTGATGGTATTGATCGACAGCCAACGGGATGGAGTCAAAATACAGCCGTTTTGCTGTTTTGGGCTTTTGATACATAAAGAGTTGTAGAGTCTCAGGTGCCGCATAAGCTAACCAATCCTCAAGGGACAGGCCATTTCCCTTCGATTTCGATATTTTTTGACCGTTTTCGTCGTTAAACAACTCATAGCTCAAATTCACCGGTGGTCTCTTGCCAAGAATCTGACAAATTTTTGCGGCCTGTTTAACACTATCATCCAAGTCCTTTCCTGCCATTTCGTAATCAACATCAAGTGCCGCCCAGCGCATCGCCCAATCGGGCTTCCATTGAAGTTTCGCATGCCCCCCGGTGACTGGTATTTCGATCCGCTCGCCGCTCGGCTCTTGATAAACAATTGTTCCGTTTGAAACCGACCGCTCAAGTGTCGGAACCTGCAGGACATGACCGGTCAAAGGACTAATTGGCAAGAATGGCGAGTAGGTTGCTTGCCGCTCTTTCCCAAGCGTTGGCAACATGACCGCCATAATTTCATCAAACTTCTCAAGGGTAACCATGAGCATTTCATCGAACCGACCTGATTGATAGTATTTTGTTGACGATGCAAACTCATAGTCAAATCCAAATCGATCTAAGAAATTCCTAAGTCGGGCATTGTTATGAGCGCCAAAACTCTCAAACATTCCGAACGGATCTCTGACACGAGTCAATGGAAGATTGAGATCATCGTGAATTTCTGATGCATTTGGAATGTTGTCGGGGACCCGCCTGAGGCCGTCCATATCATCCGAAAAGCAGATTAATTTCGTCGGCCGATCTGAGATTAACTCGAAGGCCCGCCGCACCATTGTGGTTCTAGCCACCTCTCCGAAAGTTCCAATATGAGGCAGTCCTGACGGACCGTAGCCGGTTTCAAATACAACGGTTTCGGTCGTCGCAGATTGATTACGTACTCGATGCAAAAGACGGCGTGCCTCCTCAAAAGGCCATGCCTTTGATTGCAGTGCAGCATTTCTAAGTTCCGACATCCGCATCCTTATTTTTCTGAAGAAGTTTTGGCCCAAAATTAAACACGAAATTTAGCGAAAAATACAGCGACTAGGTCACTTCGTCAACGAGGTCAAGCTGCTGGAAGGGGCGATATCGGCGGTGAACTAGGCCTTTGCGGTATCGAAAGTTGGGACAGGTCTGTCACTCATTTATTTTGGTCCAATTGATATCGACATTGCTGCTCTTTTTGCGGGAATGCACCGCCTCCGCAAGCAACCAGGTTCCGGTGATTGGCAAAATGCACGCTACGGTTTCGGTTTACTCATTAATCTCGGAGTTCGCTCGGTGGTCGGTCATTCCATTATGCCTATCAAGCATACTTTATCATTTTTGATGCGCTTCGTCGCAAGCCGTAATTCCATAGATAAGGGTCGGTCGGGTTCAATCGACATTTAATGCTCGCTAGGTTGGCCCCGGAGAACACCACTGATGGGCACCACCTGCGCTGGCGTGAGTTTTTCCGGCTTGGTGTTATCTTACGAGCGGAAAGTCGGCCGCAAAGATTCGAACCGCTAATCAGAAGTCAGACTTTCGCAGATCACGAGAAGCGGTAGAAATCAAAGGAGCGTTCAAATAACACCAAGCCGGGGGCTTGGTCTTAACTAATAGATGCGAGCCCCGTTCGGGCACTCTCTTGGTCCGATAAACTCGCGCCGCAACACCCATTTGGGCACGAAGTTGATTCCCAGCGCGAGCAATTATTCCCACTTGAACATGGTTAAAGATCCAACGCCATTCATGCCAATGATGAATCGATGCAAGGTTGTCGGCCCCCATTAACCAGACAAATTGTGTCTTACAGTTTAGGTGAACTAATTTTCTAAGGGTCTCAGCAGTACGTCGGGTGTCTAACTGAGACTCAATATCGGTTACAATTATTCGGGGATCGGTCACGAGGTCACGCGCTTGAGCAATTCGCTTCGCTAACTGCTTTGGCTCATGATTTTTCTGAGGATTCTGAGGCGTAACTAGCCACCATATCTTCGTCAATCGAAAACGTTTGAGTGCCTCGTTGGACAAGTGCAAATGGCCTTGATGAGGAGGATCGAATGATCCGCCTAACAGACCGATACGTTGGTTTGGTTGTGCCATTGGGCAAATTATTGCCATGATTTTTTCTTAACAGGGTTCTAAATTTAGCGGCGTTGCTCCGGCTTTGAAGCTTTATTGCCAACGGAAGATAAGTTCACTATCTAACCGCGAAGAACGCGATAGCCAAATGGGGAAAAATTGTGACAACGACCAATTACGTTTATCATATGCACGGCGTATCAAAAACCTATCCTGGCGGCAAAAAAACGTTCGAAGATATTAGCCTCAGCTTTCTACCCGGCGTCAAAATTGGTGTTGTCGGAGTCAATGGGGCCGGGAAGTCAACGCTGATGAAAATTATGGCGGGGCTTGATACCAATTTTGGCGGTGAGGCTTGGGCTGCAAAGGGGGTCAAAGTTGGCTATTTGCCACAAGAGCCGACGCTTGATGAAGCTAGGAATGTCCGCGAGAACGTCATGCTTGGCGTTGCGGAAAAGAAAGACAAGCTTGATCGATTCAATGAACTCGCCATGAATTACAGCGATGAGAATGCCGATGAAATGGCCAAGCTGCAAGACGAAATTGATAGCCAGAACTTATGGGATCTTGATTCGCAAACAGATGTCGCGATGGAAGCGCTTCGCTGTCCTGATGACAACGCTTCTGTTGGTAGTCTTTCCGGTGGCGAACGCCGTCGGGTAGCGCTCTGTACGCTACTCCTTAGTGCTCCTGATATTTTGCTGCTTGATGAGCCGACCAATCATCTTGATGCCGAAACGATTGCTTGGCTGCAAACCCATCTAATAAATTATACCGGAACCGCGCTAATCGTCACTCACGATCGCTACTTTTTGGATAGCATTACCAGTTGGATACTCGAGTTAGATCGAGGGCGCGGTATCCCCTATGAAGGCAACTACTCGAACTGGCTAGAGCAAAAGACTAAGCGTCTCCAACAGGAGGCGCGAGAAGATAGATCGCGTCAGAAAACGCTTGAGCGGGAATTAGAATGGATGCGTTCAGGAGCAAAAGCGCGTCAAGCGAAACAAAAGGCGCGGATCAACGCCTACAATGAACTGGCTGGGCAATCCGAACGAGAAAGAATTACACGGGCACAGATCGTTGTGCCGCACGGGCAGCGGCTGGGTGAGAAGGTCATTGAAGTCAAAGGCCTCGCCAAGCATCTTGGTGATAAACAGCTGATCGAAGATTTAAGTTTTTCGATTCCGCCAGGCGGAATAGTGGGTGTTATTGGCCCCAATGGAGCCGGAAAAACGACGCTATTTCGGATGCTCGTCGGTGATGAGCAGCCTGATACGGGTAGTATTGATTTTGGTGACACGGTGCGATTGTCTTATGTCGATCAGTCGCGTGATGAATTGCAAGCCGACAACACCGTCTGGGAAGCCATTTCTGGCGGCACCGAGATTATCGAACTTGGTGATGCAAGCGTCAACTCACGCGCCTACTGTTCCGCCTTTAATTTTCGTGGTTCTGATCAGCAGAAAAAGGTTGCGCTGCTGTCGGGCGGTGAGCGAAATCGGGTGCATATGGCCCGTTTGCTCAAGGACGGCGGCAATGTTCTGCTCTTAGATGAACCCACAAATGACTTGGACGTCGAGACTCTTCGTGCCCTGGAGGATGCACTCGTTGACTTTGCTGGTTGCGCAATTGTTATTAGTCATGATCGATTCTTCTTGGATCGCATCTGCACGCACATCATGGCCTTTGAGGGCGACGCACATGTTGAGTGGTTTGAAGGAAACTTTGCTGAATATGAAGCCGACAAAAAACGACGCCTCGGTTCTGACGCCCTCATTCCAAAACGGCTCAAGCACAAAAAGTTTGTCCGATAGTGCATTGGTTGCTTCTTACGGCTGTCGCTCCTTACGGCTTGTATATATGAACGCAATTGGTAGACTGAATTTATCAATTTAAAAAAGGGGATCTGATAATGAATGTTAAGATACTCGGGAATCAACTGCATGGGTTGCTTCTTGTCCTCGCCATTGGGCTCGTTCCTGCAGCCTATCCATCCCAAAGCCCGGCAAACTCAGATTTTCTTGGTGGATTAGTTGGTGGGATCATTGGTGGTGCCATCGGTAGCGGTGCAAACCAGCAGCAACCGCGGCAGAGGACAACGCAAACGCGGATTGTTCGACCAAATCCGCAACGACAAGCCAATCGAGAAATGCAGACGGCGCTGAACTACTTCGGCTTTCCCGCTGGAACGCCCGACGGCGCAGTGGGACCAGCGACTCGTTCGGCGATAACGGCTTATCAAACGTACATGAATTTTCCGCCGACTGGGAATATTACCCAGTTTGAGCGCGATATTTTAGTTGCCGCGATGAATGTCGGACAAGCGGGCATTCCAGAAACGGTCCAGTTAGTTGCAACGTCGCCAGAAGGGGCACGCGCACTTCTCACCCGTCAGCTTGAACTGATGACAGGAACGACGACTGCTAGGCGAGGTTATCCCGGGGTTCCGATTGAAGTATCTACTGCGATTGACGAAATTGCCGAGACTTCGGATCCAACGGCGGAGCAACTTTTGCAACGCTCTGGGTTTATTCAGCTTGCGGATTTAAACGGCGACGGCAACAATGACTATATCATTGATACGTCATTCTCAGGCTCCTCATTTTGGTGCTCGGCGACACAATGCAAAACGATAGTGTTTGTGTCGGTTCCTGACGGTTACGCCCGCAATGATTTGCTGGCCTTCAATCCGACAGCCGCAACCTTCCAATGTTTTGGCGCCACTTGTCAGGTTAATACGGCACCAACAACAAAACTGGCCGTTCAGCCAACTGTGCCGCAGCAAAATCAGCCGCAAATGGGTGAGAATGGTACCATTATGGTATCAAATTCTGGGCAGCCTTCTCTGCCTACCTTTGGGGCCGCAGCTAAGGTTGGTGCTGATCCTAGCCTTTCGAGTTTCTGCTCAAAAGTCAGTTTGTTGACTTCCGAGCGTGGCGGGTTTGTGAAAGTTGGCGGCGATAATCCCGATCTAGCGGTTTCGGAGCAGTTCTGCCTCGCGAGAAGCTTTGCTATTGATAATGGTGAAGACCTCATCGCCAACATTGAGGGCGTTACCCAGGCAGATATTGAGCAGCAATGTGCCGCTTTCGAGCCGCTTCTTGTCCCATTAGTGAGTAAAGCTGGTCAGTACAACCGCGTCGAAGTATTGAATGACCTCAATGCTTTCATCGTTGGGTCCGGTGTACCTCCTGATCAACTCAAAGTTGTTGCTGAAGCATGTTTGAGCGTCGGTTACCGCCGCGATACGATGGACATGGCCGTAGGATCTGCCCTTTTGATGGTGGGGCTTGGAGAAAAGGTTTATTCGGAACTCGTCGGTCATCACTTGGGGAAGGGATTCGGCGTAGAAGAAAATGCTACCCTTGCCACTACTTGGTATGAAAACGCCATCACGACCTTACGGGACGGTGCGAATCCCGTGTTTGCACCAGAGTTCGCGGGACGCGATGAACTGTTGCACTGGGCGGTTTTCGATGGTGGCACGGGAGCGGTACAGAGTACGATTCCTACCTTTGGTACGAAGTCAAATTGATCCCTTTCTGATTAAATTGTCTAACTGGTCAACGAAACCACGATAGTGATCAAATATGAGCCCGACCGACACTGCGGTGTTGGTCGGGCTTATTTTTGCGCGGAACAAATATGTTGTTCTAGTAAGATTGGAAGTGATCGCACTCACGCTTGCTTTGAGATAGGAAGACTAGTATCCGGAAATTATTGAAATGCTGGTTTGTAATTCAAAACGGCAGCAGATTTTTTGCCATAATGAACGTGATATTCCCATCAATTCAATGATGTTAGTACACTAGATCTCTCGAAGGATATGGTCAACTCGCCATAATTTTGCGGCATAGCCGCCTATAATCTAATGCCGGTGATAATGAACTCAATCGGTACATCGCACTCGCAGTACCGCCTGATCGCCCACTGCTCGCCGAGAAAAAACTATTGACCGATGAGTCGGTCACAAATATCTCTGTGACTGATTTTTCAGTCAGGATATTGCCATGGGAAATACGCCACGCTCATACTCACGCCTTACAAAAGAGGCTCTCATGCTCCTAGGTAAGCAGATCAAGCTTGCTCGGAAACGCCGAAGGATGTCGGAATATGATCTCGCGGCTCGCGTCGGCATCGCTAGGAGCACGTTGCAGCTTATTGAGAAAGGAAATCCATCCGTAGCGGTTGGCCTCGTACTTGAAGCCGCTACTTTGACCGGCGTTGATCTTTTTGTGCCAGAAGCAACGTCACTGGTACCACAATTGGAGCAAGTTGACGACAAACTTGCTTTAATGCCGAGTTCAGTTCGGAAGTCCCGCTATACGGTCGATGATGACTTCTGACAGTGAGCAGCCGGTCGAAGCGTTCGTCTGGATTTGGTTACCAAAGAAAACAGACCCCGTGGTGGCGGGTCGTATCTCTGTGGAACACGATCACTTTACCTTCACCTATGGCCGTTCCTATCTTGAGCGAGCGGATGCCATCCCAATTTATGCGCCAGAACTCCGCTTGCAGCGCGGTGCTATTGCCCCAGAACCGCCGCTTACGATGGCCAACGCCCTGCGAGACGCTTCACCCGATGCATGGGGCCGTCGCGTAATCGCTTACCGCCTCGGCGGCTATGAGGCCGATAGGAGAGCGACAACCGAACTCAATGAACTCACTTTTATGCTCAGATCAGGTTCGGATCGCATTGGTGCACTCGATTTTCAAGCATCGCCCACAGAATACCTCCCCCGAGGGTCCAATGCCGAAACTCTCAACGCTTTGTTAGATTCGGCAGATCGGGTAGATCGTGGATTACCACTGTCTCCAGATCTCGCGGAGGCTTTACAGCACGGCACGGCTATTGGGGGAGCAAGGCCGAAAGTACTTATTCAGGACCGAGGGGTCAAATATGTCGCTAAGTTCTCGTCCTCGACCGATACATACAGTGCTGTGAAGGCTGAGTTCGTCGCTATGCGTCTCGCGAAACTTGTGGGGCTGAATGTCACGCCAGTCCATCTCGTGCGAGCCATGAATAAAGACGTGCTGTTGGTTCGACGGTTTGATCGTGCACACGCAAAGGACGGATGGACACGCAGTGCTATGGTATCGGCGCTGACATTGCTCGGCCTTGACGAGCGCATGGCAGCTCATGCGTCCTACGAAGTGTTCGCCGATATCGTGCGGGCACGCCTTTGCAATCCGACCAACACCTTAAGAGAGTTATTCGCCCGTATGACCTTCAATATTTTGGTCGGAAACACCGACGATCACGCCCGCAACCACGCCGCCTTTTGGGACGGTGAGGGTCTCGCCCTTACACCAGCTTACGATATATGTCCGCAGTCACGCGTTGGTCGCGAAGCTTCTCAAGCCATGCAGATCCATGGTCGTGAGCGGCGCAGCCAGCTGTCTCTTTGCCTTGCCTCCGCAAATAAGTTTCTTCTTACCAACGATCAGGCTTTGGAAATTATGCAGCAGCAAGTGGCTGTCATTGAGTCGAACTGGCAATCAGTTTGTGAACAAGCAGAGTTGGCCGACGTTGAGCGACGAATGCTCTGGCGGCGGCAATTCCTTAATGACCTCGCATTTGAAGGGATTGAGAATCACTTTAGGAATGCTGGCTGCTCTTTTTGATGCTATTTTTCTGAGGGGATCAGCGTCGGAAATTGTTGGTATCAATTGCAGCAAAACAGTGCACAATCTCGGTATTCGGCTCGCTTGGATAATTCGCGTATTATCACGATCGATAAATGGACTGCTTGGCTGCATGTGTTATTCGAGTTGTGAATACGCCACGATACCTCCTGATCATGTCGTCATAAGAATCTCCGATGGTTGAAAACTATGTGATTCTTGTGATTGTTCGAAATCGGCGCCGTGCATAAGGCGATGAGATTGTTCGTGTTAAATTATCTTCGATCAGATGCGCTCAACGCCCCGCAACATTGTTTTCTTGGCACCTCGTAGAGCACGCACAGATGACGAATCCTAATACGATCACCCCCTCAGAACGACAATACTCTGCTGTGATGATCGTATGATAATCATGCCGTTAATTTTGGTGGATGCGCTCTATGAGTTGCAAAACAATCGGTCCGATCACCTCAACAATAATAGTGACGCCAGAGAGATTTGGGTGGATTCCATCATCCTGAAAGTACTCTAATAACTTGGCAGGATCAGTTGAGATTTCGTTGAGGCCAGCAAAAAAATTCTCAAAATAGAATATCGGATACTTCTGCGCCAAGTTCGGAAAGATAGCGTCAAATTGCCGCTTATAGTTTGCTCCAAAGTTTTGCGGCGCTGGTATGCCAATAAGTAAGACTTCAATATCTCTTTCAGTCACCACCCCTAGAATTTTGTCCAAGTTGCGTTCGCTATCGCTGGGATCAATGCCGCGGAGAGCATCATTGGCGCCAAGAATAATTATCATTCCGTCAACATCTGGGGTGACAGACCAATCAACTCTTGCTGCACCGCCAGCAGTTGTATCCCCCGATACCCCGGCATTGATCAGATCGACCTCAGCACCTTGTTTGAGCAACCAGCGTTCTAAATTTGGTACAAAGCCATCTTTCTGCGCAAGGCCAAACCCATGGATAAGACTGTCGCCAAATGCCACAATTCGCGCTGGCTCGGCTTGCGCCGATGAAATAAAAAAAATCAATAGTATTGCAATAATTGACTTTATCATAAGTACTGACACATCATACCAGACGGATTGACTACGACGGGAAAGTAAATGTCGCACCCCATATTGTCGCTGACTGATGTGCATTTTTCGCTCAGGGGTAATGCGGGTGTTGTGCCGATCTTACAGGGAGTTACCTTCGTTATCGCTCGCGAACAAACCGTTGCTCTTGTTGGCCCGTCAGGGTCGGGAAAAACATCCTTATTAATGCTAATCGGTGGACTCGAACAAGCTACACTGGGAAAGGTTTTGGTATTTGGGCATGATCTTTCTAAGATGAACGAGGACGCGCTCGCCGAGTTTCGGCGAAACCATATGGGAGTGATATTTCAATCCTTCAATCTTATCCCCACAATGACTGCTCTTGAAAACGTAGCAACGGCCTTGGAACTAATCGGAAACGATGATCCTTTCAAGCGGGCGCAAGCCGAGTTGAAGGCCGTTGGTCTAGCAAAACGTGCTGATCACTATCCTCGTCAATTATCTGGTGGTGAGCAACAACGGGTTGCACTCGCAAGAGCCTCCGTTACACGACCAAAAGTCATTCTCGCCGATGAACCGACTGGCAATCTAGACTCAGCCATTAGTGCCGAAATTGTCAAACTGTTGTTTCGGCTGCGCGATCAGCATCAGGCAACGCTTGTTATTGCAACGCATTCTCGCCGACTAGCAGCAGAATGCGATCAAATTATTCGTTTACAAGATGGTCGCATCATGATGACGCCCGGAGCATCGTCTTGAATATCGGTCTTGCCGCAAAACTTGCAGTCCGTGATTTAAGAGGGGGAGTCCGAAGCCTCCAAATTCTCATGGCGTGCTTGACTCTCGGAGTAGCAGCCATTTCCACCATCGGTACAGTGCGCGAGTCCTTACAGGCGGGCTTAACCCAAGAAGCGACAGCACTTCTTGGCGGCGACGCTCAGATTGAGTTTGCCTATCGGTTTGCAAATAGTCGCGAATTGGCCTGGATGTCAGATAACGCCGCGTTAATTTCTAAGGTAACTGACTTTCGGTCCATGCTGACTGTCAAACGCGGTAACGCAAAGGCGCGAGGCCTGACGCAGGTTAAATCCATAGACGACGCGTATCCCTTGATTGGGGAAGTGGAAATTTCGCCGCCGCTGACATTATCAAAAGCTCTAGATGGGCGAAACGGGATTCCCGGCGCCGTTGTACACCCAACGCTTGTTGAGCGCCTTGGTCTTGGAATTGGTGATCTGTTTTATCTCGGCGAACAAAAATTCGTTCTGACTGCAATTCTTGATCGCGAACCTGACAGCCTTTCTGGCGGTTTTGAATTAGGACCGCGCACAATTGTTCGCACCGCCGCACTCTCAGACTCTGGATTATTGCAGTCAGGATCACTGTTTTCGACAAAGTATCGATTAAAATTGTTTGAAGGAGCGCCTCTTGAAGAAACCGCACGGCGAGCCGAAGAGCAATTGGCAAATAGTGGAATGCAATGGCGAGATTCTCGCAACGCAACCCCCAGAGTGTCGGAATTTATTGAGCGATTAAGCACCTTTCTGACATTGCTTGGGCTGTCAGGGCTCGCAATCGGCGGGGTCGGCGTCTTTGTTTCGGTGCAAGACTACTTGGAGGGGAAGCTTCAGGTCATCGCCATTCTTAAGACACTAGGTGCTGATCAGTCCCTAGTTCTCAAAATTTTCTTGGGGCAAGTTGGTCTCGTTGCGCTTCTTGCCGTTTTGGTCGGAGCGGCGATCGGTGGCTTAACGTCATATTCGATTGGCACCGCCTTTGGTCGAGAACTACCAGTTCCGTCCGTTTTTTCAATTTATCCGGCACCAATGATCGAAGCGGCCATACTTGGTATGATTACAGCCGCGATCTTCTCAGTGTGGCCGCTTGCACGGATAGATGAAGTTCGAGCCGCGGCTTTGTTTCGTGACACACAGCCTCAAACACGCCGTCTGCCAAGTCGGATCGTACTGGCGTTCGTGAGCCTTTTTCTAATTACCTTAGTACTCCTCGCTGGTTGGTTTAATGCATCAACACAGTTGACGTTCTGGATGACCTTGGGCCTCATTGCGACCATGATGTTGCTCGCATTGGCAGCCGCTGTGTTGCGCAAGCTTTGTGGGCTTCTTGTCCCTGTGGTTGGGAAGAAGCCGGAATTGCGATGGGCTCTGTGTGCGCTCTCAGGTTCGCAGATGGGCAGTTTACCTATGATATTGGCGCTGGGTTTGGGTTTTTCTGTGCTTTCTGTTTTGTTGCAGTTTGATGGCAATCTCCGAAATCGAATTATTAATGAACTGCCAGAGGCCGCCCCTGCCTACTTCTTTGTCGATATTCAGCGTGAACAACTATCAGGCTTCCGCCGGCGCTTGGATGACGATCCAGCGGTTACACGAGTAGAGAGTTTGCCAATGCTGCGGGGCATTATCAGCGAGATAAACGGTAAGCCCGCTAATGAGACGGCAGGCGATCATTGGGTGCTCGAAGGGGATCGCGGAATCACGTATGCGGAGAACTTGTCAGCTGATACCAATTTGGTCGCTGGCGAGTGGTGGGATGCCAACTATATCGGAGAACCGCAAGTTAGCTTTGCCGCGCAGGAAGCCCTTGAAATGGGCATATCTCTCGGCGATCAATTGACGCTAAACATTCTGGGGCGCGACATTCAAACGCGTGTTTCGTCATTGCGGGAAGTCGACTTCTCGACGGCTGGTATCGGCTTTATCATGGTGCTTAATCCCGCGGCATTGGCGGGTGCTCCGCACAGCTTTATCGCAACAGTCTATACGGAGGAATCAGCTGAGGCAGCAATTGTTCGTGATTTATCCGAGCGTTTCCCAAATATTACGGCGATTCGTGTTCGTGATGTTATTGAGCAAGTGAACACACTGCTGTCAGCGATTTCCGCAGCGACGTTACTTGGCGCTTTGGCAGCTATTGCTGTGGGTTTTCTTGTGCTCATCGGCGTTGCTGCTACCGGAAAGCGGCCAAAATCCTATGAAGCCGCTGTTTTAAGAACCCTAGGTGCAAGTCGCAGACAAATTCTGCTAAGTTTTTCGATGCGAACTTTCATTTTGGGATTAACCGCGGGTACAATTGCGTTCATTATGGGAATTATTGGCGGTTGGCTAATCTGTACCTATCTGATTGACACAAGCTTCGAGATCATTTGGTCCGCCGCAACGATGGTGATTGGCGGTGGTTTGTTGGTGAGCATTGCGGCCGAGATTGTGTTCGTTCGACAGCCTGTCATTACGAAACCAGCAAAAGTTCTGCGGCTTTCTCAATGACGATCACTTGTATAACCGGCCATAGTCGCTTCTTTATCGCGACTAATTCTGACCGCAATGCTACGTTATCTGATCACGACGGTGGCTTCTTCCCAGTGTCCAATTGCAAGAATGATTGAGTAGGGCAATTGCTGGAAATTAATGGCGCTGATGTGCCCTCGCGATTCGTTTTGGGTCTTGGTATTCGATCAGCTACAGTGCTTTTGCCTTAATGACCTGCAGGAGCGGCATTACCGCGCCCATATCAGGACCAGAACTCTGGCCCGTAAGGGCTTTTCGCAACGGCATAAATAAACCGCGACCACGGCGGTCCGTTTTTTCCTTCACGTCGCGTGTCCAATTGGCCCAAGTATTTTCGTCAAAGGGTCTTTCGGGTAAAATCTCGAGTGCTACATTCACAAACTCGCGATCTTCTTCCGCAATTTCTGGGTCAGCGCCGTCGCGAAATATTAACCACCAAGTTGCTAAGTCCTGCTTGGTCGAAATATTGCCGCGAGTGGTTAACCAGAATTTTTCCGCTAGCGATTCCGGCACCCCTAGCTGTTTAATCTCTGCCGCTACAGCTTCGAATGCGAGCGTTTGAAGGTATTTTCCCGAAAGCGGAAACAGAAGTTGCTCATCAAACTTTGTGGCGGAAGCTCCAAACCGTGAGATGTCGAATTCATCAACGAGTTCGGTTAGATTTTGATAGACGACAACGGGATCAGAAGTGCCAAGGCGAGCGAGCAGGCTCAGAAGAGCCATCGGCTCTATTCCGGTTTGGCGCAACACGCGTAACGCGTTGGCACCAACGCGTTTCGCGAAGGGTTCACCCTTCGGCCCAGTTAAGAGCGAATGATGTGCAAAACGCGGGACTGATCCACCGAGAGCACGAATAATTTGGCATTGAATAGCGGTATTGGTGACATGATCAGAACCCCGAACCACGTCAGTAATTTTCATCTCAATGTCATCGACTACCGAGGCAAGCGTGTATAAAAATTGCCCATCTCGGCGAATCAAGACTGGGTCTGAAAGGCTAGCGGTATCAATCGAGACCTCTCCGAGGATGCCATCAATCCAAGTAACACGCTCGTGGTCTAACTTGAAGCGCCAGACACCATTTCCTCGCTCTGAACGTAACGCGGTCTTTTCGGCCTCGGTCAAGGATAGCGCGGCCCGATCATATACGGGCGGGCGTCCCATATTGCGCTGTTTCTTACGCTTTAGTTCAAGCTCAGACGGTGTCTCGAACGCCTCGTACAATCGGCCCATCGCACGGAGTTGATCAGCGGCCTTAAGATATCGTTCTAAGCGATCTGATTGTCGCTCTAACCGATCCCAGTGCAGACCCAACCAGTTCAAATCTTCCCTAATGGAGTCCGAAAAAGCAGTCTTTGATCTTTCTCTGTCGGTGTCATCAAGGCGCAAGATAAACTGACCGGTGACTTTACGCGCAATGAGAAAATTCATCAGTGCCGTGCGCAAATTTCCGACATGCAAATGGCCAGTCGGGGAGGGAGCAAAACGAGTGATTGTCATTCGACCGAATACGTGAACTGTTGGTGGAGATTTAGAGCGTTGGTCGTCACATTATGGGCTATTGTCGAGCCTCAAAACGGCCCTCTTTCCATATCCCTCTAAGGATCTGCCCCGACGGAAAGTGCATCACCCCTTTGCCATGTCGCTTGCCGTTTTTAAAGAGGCCTTCATACGAACTTCCGTCGGCGTAGGTCGCAATTCCGGTGCCGGTTATTTCGCCCTCGGACCAATCGCCGTCATAGCGAAAGCCTGAGGTCATCTCAATAAGGCCTTTGCCGCTGCGTCTGCCGCGAATAAATTCACCCGTATAGGCGGTGCCATCGGGATAGAACGAACGGCCGAGGCCATGCTTTTCGCCGTCCTGCCACTGCCCGTCATAGCGGTAGGTATCGTCTTGTATCAATACCCCTTGACCGTGACGACTGCCATCCCGAAACTGTCCTTCGTAGACAAAACCATTGACATGGACGACACGGCCGGTTCCGTTTATCTTGCCCGCAATCCAATCACCGTCATAAACAGAGCCATCTGCGTAAGTAATTTTGCCCTTCCCGTCGGCGAGATTAGCGCGATATTCGCCTTCATAAATTGAACCATCGGGATATTCGGTTCGTCCGATGCCTTCCATGCGACCGTCGACCCAATCGCCAACATAAACAAAACCATCGACGCCGCGTAGCGTTCCCTGCCCATGGCGCCTATCAGCCCTAAACTCGCCCTCGTATATGTCGCCATTAGCGTAAGTCATAAAGCCACGACCCGTGCGTTGACCGTCAGCGAGTTCGCCTTCATAGATATCACCGTTCGCATAGGAAAATGTCGCTTGACCAACGACCTTTCCTCCTTGCCATACCCCTCGGAGTGATGAGCCGTTACTTTCTGTCAGCGTGCCGGTGCCCTCGGGTTTGCCATCGACCACTTGGCCTTGATATGCTGATCCGTCGGTAAAGATAAAGGTTCCTTCGCCCTGCTGAACTCCGTCGCTCCAATCTCCGTCATAAGAGTACCCGTCAAGGCCGATCAGTGTTCCCTTTCCGTTCGGCTTTCCATCCCGAAAAGTTCCTTTGTATTGCACGCCGTTGGGATAGATCATTATTCCCGAACCCTCAATCACACCTTCTTTCCAATCACCCTCATAAATGATCCCATCGGCATAGGTAATCATTCCGGTTCCCGCTGGCTTGCCATCGACGAAATTACCTTCATAAATCGACCCATTCGGAAATCTAGCAGTGCCACTCCCTTGAATTTGTCCCTCAATCCAGTTTCCGGTGTAGGTATAGCCGTTCGGAAACCGGTAGGTGCCGTTGCCGTGCGGCAGCCCATTTTCGAAGGTTCCCTCATAAATGCTGCCGTCTTCATATTGCTTAATGGAAAACTGGCGATCCTGCGCGGCGGTCATGCTGCTCGCAGACAAAACGATAGAGACCAAAAAGACTCTGAAGATTGTTATCGCGATAGTCATTTTCCTAAGAACCTGACAGTTTGAAATTTCTCGTTTATATAGGCGCAAAATGCATTTCGGCTACTCACATCGACTACCAGAGATGACCATAGGTGACGCGGGTTTTTGGTCGGTTTGAAGACAAGGATCTAGCTTCGTGAAGATAGCGTGATGTCGGAACGTTTTCGAATAACTGTCGCACAGCTTAACCCAACTGTTAGTGATATTACAGGAAATTATTATCAGGCGCACAGGGCTTAGCGCGAGGGACGTGCGGCAGCTGCGGAACTTGAGATTTTGAGCGAGATGTTCAATTCAGGTCATCAAACGCAGGATCTTGTAGTAAAGGCAGCCTTTCTCAAACACTGTGAGGAGGCAAAGAACCAGTTGGTGGTTGGCGGTCGAATTCGCGGAAGGTTCCACTTTGGCAATCGGTGCCCCGCACGTTGATGATGGGCAGCTTTAAAACGCCTATTTTTCTATTTACATCGCGGGTGTATTGCGCATGTTGAGCGCAAAATAATCCTAACAAAGACGGACGGATCAATACGCATTTCCTGAGCCACCGCTTCTGCCATTGCGCGTGCGATGGTGAGTTTTCGTTAGGTACATTCATGGTTTATCCCCCGTTTACGCGAACACAGCCGTTAGCGCGTCTTCGGGCGCTGGGTTGACACTTTCGCAGGCAAATTTGATCGCTGCTTCGACGCGAGCGGCGCTTTCTGTTTCAATGGCATCCAACTCAGCCTCGGTGGCCACACCGTCAGCGATAATTTTAGCACGCATTTTCGAGATTGGATCTTTTACAAAAAGGGCATCTTTTTCGCCTTCAGGCCGGTAGTCTTCAGCATCGCCCATAAAGTGGCCTGCGAGACGGTAGGTCTCAACCTCAATCAGCGACGGGCCTGTGCCGGCCCGCGCAAGGGCAATCGCTTCACCAGCGGCCTCGTAAATTGCGTATGAGTCATTATCCGCGACGTGTATGCCCGGAATTCCGTATGTGGCCGCCAGGTTGGCATTATCCGCAATTGCTGTTGAAGTCTCTTTGGAGACCGAAATGCCCCCTGCGTTGTCTTCAATCACGCAGACAAATGGCAAGTTCCAAGTCGCGGCAAGATTCATCGCCTCATGCCACCCGCCTTGGTTGACAGCCCCTTCTCCAACGAAAGCGACACCAACTCCCGGTTTTTTCTGCATATGACGACTGAGCGCGGCGCCAATAGCGGGACCCATACCCTGTGCAATAATACCGGAGCAGGCAAAGTTTACCTCTGGGTCAAAAAGATACATATGTCCGCCGCGACCACCCGATAGGCCTGTTTTTTTGCCGAAGATTTCCGCCGTCATTTTGTTTAAGTCGACACCCTTGGCGATGGCTTGGTGATGCGGGCGGTGTGTCGTCGTTACAACGTCATCAGCGTTTAGATGCGCACAGACACCCACGGCGACGGGTTCTTGTCCGTCGCTAAGATGCATTTCGCCGGGGATCGGGCCATCTGCCATGCTAAAAGATGAGCGTTTTACCCTCATGGTAAATGCTAACAATGGTCAATTCGAACTTTCGGCTCGTGACCATATTACGATACATCCAGTGCTGCTCATCACATGTTGGAACCATATGCTTTCCTCCCTTGATATTGAGCCTTTGCAATTTCGACTCCAAGTCTATTGGGAAATGGTTTGGGATATAGCAATGATCATTTTGCAATGCCTCCGCCGTCGCTGAGAAGTGTCTTATATTGAGACACTATGAGACAGTTTGTATTGAATAGCGTGCGCTGGTCGTCTGCGTGATTGATCAGGTCGGACGCCGCTGGTTGCGCAGCGACCCTGTATATCTTCTTTGGCTTGATCTTAGAGGATTGAGTGGGTGCTTTGCCTTTGTTTACCCGCCGCGAAAGTTCGCGGGGAGTACTCAGGGCCTGTGTGGGCGCGGTACGGGGCGGGTCAGAGAGCGTGGGCTGAGGTTAAAACGAATTCAAATCTACCTGCACCGCCAGTAAGGAGAACCTAGCTGAACTGTACATCGAACTGACTGCGGTAGGGTGGGCGGGCCAGTCGGACGAGCGGTTTCCTGCAAACCATCTTCCGCCGAAAATACCTGATTTTCAAGCTGAGTGAATACCTGACAACCCAAATTTCTTAATATATAACGAAGAAATGCTCGTCGACCTCTCACATTGATTGCTGGAGATAACCATAACAGATGTTGGTTTTTGGTCGGTATGAAGACAATGATCTAACTTCGTGAGGATGGAGTGATGCCTGAACGTTTCCGTATAGCTGTTGCCCAGCTTAACCCAACTGTCGGCGATATTTCAGGAAATTGTCATAAGGCGCACAGAGCTTGGTGCGAGGGGCGGGAGGCAACTGCGCAACTTGTGATTTTGAGCGAGATGTTCGTTTCGGGTTATCAAACGCAGGATCTTGTCGTGAAGGGCGCCTTTCTCAAACATTGTGCGGATGCAATAAACCAGTTGGCGGTCGATTGTGCGGACGGCCCCGCTCTAGCAATCGGTGCCCCGCACGTTGATGACGGCCAGCTTTATAACGCTTATTTCTTTTTGCATCGTGGGCGTATTGCGCATGTCGAGCGCAAGACAATCCTACCAAATTATAGCGTATTTGACGAACAACGTGTGTTTTGCTCAAACGCCGACCGAAGAATTTTTGAGTTGGGGGGCGTTCGGATTGGCACCTTGATTTGCGAGGATGCTTGGCACGAGGGGCCAGCGCGGAACTTGGGCCAGCAAAGAGCAGATATAATCCTCGTGCCGAACGGTTCTCCCTATCATCGTGGTAAGTTCGAAGAGCGACAACAAGTCATGGCACAACGGGTCCAAGAGGCCGAGTGTCCGCTGATCTATGTGAACTTAGTCGGCGGACAAGATGATCAGGTTTTTGACGGCGCGTCCTTTGCGTTGAGTGCTGGAGCAGAGTTGCTTTGGCGGCTACCGTTACTTGCAGAGCAGATTGACCACTTTGAACTCGTCAAGCCATCAGATCGGTGGCAAATATGTGGTGGAAAGCAATCTCGTCTTGGCGATCATTGGGAGCGGGACTATCATGTTTTGGTGACAGCACTACGCGATTATCTGACGAAGTCCGGATTTGAGCAGGTACTGATCGGTTTATCTGGAGGCGTTGATTCTGCCTTGGTCACGACAATTGCCGTCGACGCACTCGGAGCCGAGAATGTTCATTGTGTCATGATGCCGTCAGAGTTTACCTCATCACAAAGCCTAAACGATGCAAAGGCGATCGTTGAAACCCTCGGCTGCGCCTATGATTGTATTCCCATAGATGCCAGTCGTTCCACCGTTACGGCAACCCTCAAACCCTTTCTGCAATCGACAGAGTCGACGCTAACGGACGAGAATATTCAATCTCGGTTGCGCGGTCTGTTGCTGATGGCGTTATCAAACAACCTTGGAAAGATGTTATTGACGACCGGCAACAAATCTGAGGTCGCCGTTGGCTACGCCACAATATACGGCGACATGGTAGGTGGCTATAATCCAATAAAGGACCTTTATAAAACATCGGTCTTTGCCATGTGCGAATGGCGCAATGGCAGCCATCATTCTTGGATGAAGGGGCCAAAAGGGATTGTTGTCCCGAACAGCGTCATTGCGAAACCTCCAACTGCTGAATTACGCGCGAATCAAGCCGATAGCGACACTCTTCCGGATTATGAATGCCTTGATAAAATCCTCGAAATTTTGATTGATCGGGATGGTTCGGTAGACGAATGCGTGGCTTGCGGTTTTGAGCTTGATATGGTCAGAGCAATTGAACATCGCATTTACGCGAGTGAGTATAAGCGGTTTCAGTCGGCACCGGGGCCAAAAGTATCGCAACGGGCCTTTTGGCTTGATCGGCGCTATCCTATTGTTAATCGCTGGCGGGAGCAAAACCAAACACAACCTTGACCGAACCCTTTTTCAGGTTAATTGTGAGCAAAAGCAGTCTCTGCGTGCGGTAAGAGCAATTGCGGTGGGACGACGGGTAACTATGGTAGTTTGTTCGAGCAATTGACGCATGGCTGCAATCAGATGTGATTTTGTGCAAAGATCTTTTGCGACCCTCGTAGAATCCCGCGCCTATAGGTCGTACTCGCCTCCCGCTTCTTTCATCAAATTTGCAGTGCTCGGGATTGTAACTCGTCGATTGCCAGTGATTTCGATAATTCCGTCGTGACGTAATTTCGAGATTTGTCTGCTGACCGTTTCGAAGGTAAGACCGAGATAGTCGGCCATTGCGGCTCGCGTTAGTGGCAACGTAAAGTTCACTTCTTTGTCGAGAATAGCTTCGTCCCCCACTATTTCTCGGCGGGTAAAGACGACCAGTAGGCTTGCGAGTTTTTCTCTAGCCGTTTTGCGACCAAGGACCAACATCCACTCGCGTGCCGCATCAAGTTCGTCGAAAGTTATCTCAAGAAGGCGCTGGGAGATATGCGGAAAACTCTCTAAGAGTTCTGCAAACCTCTGACGATGAAAACAACACATATATAAGTTGGTGGTCGCGACCACGTTGTAGGTGACCTGTTGACGGTCGGGCCGGCCGACAAAATCTGATGGAAGCAATAGTCCCACCATTTGAGTGCGACCGTCTTCCATTATTTGGGTCAGCGCCGCGGTGCCCGACACAACCGACGCCACGAATTCTAAACTTTCGCCCGCCCAGATCACCGTCTGCCCAACGTCGTAATTGCGATAAAATTTGATCGAATCGAGTATCTCCAGTTCAGCGGGCTCACACCGTGAACAAATCGCCCGAAACCTGATCGGACAATCAAGGCAGTCTCGAGAAATTGCCAGATCCTGCTTCATTCGCGTTTCATGCTTTGATTATCGCCGTAATCAGTTGCCTATCTTGATCACATAGTTAAATGAATTGTCGTATCTTGGCAAATGGACTGGCCGACTGATTAAGAAAAAACAATAAATGTCTGGATAGGCCGCGAATCCTTTAAGTCGCTGCGGCAAGAAGTGTCTGAGTATATTCATGTTTTGGGTTCGAAAAGATCGTCTCAGCGGCGTCGGACTCGACTATATCGCCATCCCGCATAACGATTATTTTGTGACTCATGGAACGAACGACCTTCAAGTCATGGCTGATAAACAAATATCCCAAGCGGTGTTTTTCTTGCAATTGTCGTAATAGATCGACAATTTGAACTTGTACGGTCATATCAAGAGCCGAGGTTGGTTCGTCAAGAACAACGAGCTTTGGTCGTAAAACCATCGCCCGAGCGATGGCAATTCGTTGCCGCTGGCCTCCCGAGAATTCATGCGGATAGCGATCCATGGTCGTCGGATCTAATCCAGTCTCCTGCATAACCTCGGCTACCAATTCTCGCCAATCACGGGCAGGGTCAACACGGTGGATACTCAAACCTTCAGAAATAATCTGAAAGCAGGTCATTCGCGGACTCAAGGAACCGAACGGATCTTGGAAAACAATCTGCATATCTTTTCGGAGACGGCGTAGTTCACGGGTGGACCAGCGACGCAAGTCCTGACCGTGGAAATAAATTTCGCCTTCAGAGGCAATCAGTCGCATCAAAGCGAGCGCAAGGGTGGTTTTTCCGGAGCCGCTCTCACCAACAATTCCGACTGTCTCGCCAACGTGCAAAGAAATAGATGTTTCATTCACCGCCTTCACGTAACCGACCGTTCGTTTGAGTAGGCCTCGCTGAATCGGAAACCAAACTTTTAGGTTTTTGCAGTGCATGAGCTCAGGGTTGTTGGCTGGGAGGGTTTGCGGCTTACCTCGGGCTTCTGCGGTCAACAGACGCCGAGAGTAGGGATGCTGTGGACTTGAAAATAAATTTGTTGCCGTCTCAGTCTCAACAATTTTGCCGTCCTTCATGACACAAACGCGATCAGCGATTCTGCGCACAATGCCGAGATCATGAGTGATGAATAATAGCCCCATATTTTCCGCCACTTTCAATTCAAGCAGCAGATCAAGGATTTGCGCTTGAATCGTGACATCAAGCGCGGTTGTTGGTTCATCGGCGATTAGAAGGTTGGGTTGATTGGCAAGGGCCATCGCGATCATCACGCGCTGTCTCTGTCCGCCCGAAAGTTGGTGCGGGTAGGCCCCGAGTCGTTCCTCAGCTTGCGGAATGCCGACACGATTCAGGAGATCAATGATGCGGTCTCGCGCAGCGGTTTGGACGAGGCCTTGGTGAAGGGCAAGCGATTCACGCAGTTGCTTTTCGATAGTGTGGAGGGGATTTAGCGATGTCATCGGCTCTTGAAAAATAAAGCTGATATCATTGCCACGAATTCGTCGTAGGCGCCTTTCGTCGGCACCAATCATTTGCTGACCTTGATAGGTAATTTCGCCCGAGATTTGAGCGTTATCGCCGAGCAATGAGACGATTGAAAGAGCAGTAACAGACTTGCCGGAGCCTGATTCGCCAACCAAAGCGACGGTTTCCCCTTTTGCGACCGAAAAACTGACGCCATTGACCGCTGGGGTTACCTGACCATCTTGAATGAAAGAGACGCTCAGATCGTGTATTTCTAAGACCGAAGTCACGCAAAAGTCTTTCTGGGATCAAAGGCGTCTCGGACGCCCTCGAAAACAAAGACAAGCAGCGACAACATGATGGCGAAAGTAAAAAATGCCGTAAAGGCAAGCCACGGTGCCTGTAGGTTTTCCTTGGCTTGCAGTGTCAGTTCACCGAGGGATGGTGCGGATGAGGGCAAGCCAAAGCCTAGGTAGTCGAGGGAAGCAAGAGTGCCGATTGTCCCGGTTATGATGAACGGCAACAAGGTTAGGGTCGCGACCATTGCATTGGGAAGCATGTGACGAAACATTATGGTCATATTGCCGACGCCGAGCGCTTTGGCTGCTCGGACATACTCGAGATTGCGGGCTCGAAGGAACTCGGCTCGCACGACTCCGACGAGAGCTGTCCAGCTGAAAATCACGAGCAAAAAGACTAGTAGCCAGAAGCTTCGACCGAGAATAGCAAACATGATGATGATCACGTATAAGAAAGGCGTAGCTGTCCAGATTTCAATGAACCGTTGAAAAAATAGATCAAGCCAACCGCCGAAATAACCTTGAATAGCGCCCGCAACGATACCGATGAGTGATGCGGCACCGGTCACAATCAGGGTGAAGGCGACGGACAATCGAAAGCCATGGATAACGCGTGCTAACACATCTCTTTTTGTATCATCAGTGCCGAGCCAATTTTCGGAATTTGGTGGCAGAGGCGCCGCGCCGGGGCGATCAACCGGCGTATCGAATGAGTAGGGGATGAGCGGCCACAATGCCCAACCGCGGTTAATGGGGTCGCCGTTAACGATTCCGTCACGAGAGTCAGCGATAAGTTGTTCGGGATCATCCAGACAACCCTCAAGCCCGCCAGTGGCGATGAGGCATTTAACTTCAGGATCGCGATATACGGCTTCGGTTTCAAATTCACCGCCGAATTCGGTTTCTGGATAGTCATTCCAGATTGGCGTGTAGAAGCTGTCTTTATAGCGGATAAGAATCGGCTTATCGTAGGCGAGGAACTCGGCAAAGAGCGAAAGGCCGAATAGAATGCCGAAGATCCATAAACTCCAGTGTGCGCGCCGATTATTGCGAAAATTACGCCATCGCCGTTGATTCAAAGTCGAGAGCATTTTTATCCCTCGCGCCGTTCGAAGTCGATGCGCGGATCGACAAACACGTACATTAAGTCGCTTATAATTCCGACGAGTAAGCCGATTAAGCCAAAGATAAACAGGGTCCCGAATACGACAGGATAGTCGCGGGCGACTGCGGCTTCGAAACCGAGTCGACCGAGACCGTCGAGTGAAAAAATTGTTTCGATGATTAGTGACCCGGTAAAGAAGACCCCGACAAAGACCGCTGGAAAACCAGCAATTACGATTAGCATGGCATTACGAAAAACATGACCGTATAGAACTCGTCTCTCGCTCAACCCTTTGGCGCGGGCCGTCATAACGTAGTGTTTTTTTATCTCGTCGAGAAAGCTGTTTTTCGTCAGCAGTGTGAGCGTCGCGAAGGCGGAGATCGTTGAAGCCAGAACGGGCAAGGTAATGTGCCAAAAGTAATCTCCAATTTGTTGCAGGAGCGTCAGTTCTTCCCAATTATCTGAGTTCAATCCGCGCAATGGGAAAATTTGTAAATATGAACCGCCAGCCAGCAGCACGAGTAACAGGATTGCAAACAGAAATCCGGGTATTGCGTAAGCAAGAATAATGGCGCCGGATGTCCAGGTATCGAAAGAAGAGCCATCGTTGACAGCTTTTCGAATCCCTAATGGGATTGAAATCAAATAGGCGATGAGGGTTGACCATAGCCCTAGTGAGATCGACACGGGCATTTTTTCGAGGACGAGATTGAGTACGGTTTCTGAACGGAAGTAGCTCTCGCCGAAATCTAATCGAATGTAGTTACCGAGCATTGTGAAAAAGCGCTCTAGGGGGGGCTTGTCGAACCCGAATTCCTTTTCGAGTTGTTCGATGAACTCAGGCGGCAATCCGCGTGCGCCAATGTATTGTTCATTGATGGGACCGGATTGCTCTAATCCGGCATCACCCTCGGTATTGGTGAAGGAGCCAAAGACGTTGCCCTGTCCTTGAGCTCGAGCGATGGCCTGTTCAATCGGTCCTCCTGGCACAAACTGTGTCAGTGCGAAGTTGACAACCATAATACCGAAAAGCGTCGGGACGATGAGGAGCAATCGCCGCAGAATATAGGCGTACATGTTTGCGGCCTAAAGGCTCATCTCAGATCTCCGGAGGCTTTGAGTGTTGCTGCCTTGTCGGCATTGTACCACCAGAAATCAAGGTGTCCGAGGGCGTAGGGGGGTAACGGTTCTGGATATTCAAAGAAGTCATAATATGCTACCCAGTGGCTGTCCTTATACCAAACTGGAATGATGAAAAATTCGTAACGCAAGACACGATCAAGTGCTCTAAGAGCGGTATGTTCTTGATCCGGGTTTGTGGCGTCTAACGACGTTTGAATCACAGCGTCGACGAGAGGGCTTGCGAGGCCTGCGGGGTTAAAGACAGAGAAAGCGGCGTCAGTCGACCCGTACATTTGCATCAGCCCAGTGCCTGTGCCGAGGAAACTTGAGTAGGCATCAAAAACGAGGTCGTAGTCACGGCTACGTTCACGCAGGGTATATTGTGACGGATCGACTTTATCCAATTTCGCTACGATTCCCATTTTATCCAGATTGGATATGAAGTTCTCAATCACGTTACTAAGGGTGCCCTCACTTGCGGTATTGAACAGGAAGGTCAAACTCAACAACTCACCTTGAGCATTTCTACGTTTTCCGTCGGAACTGACCTGCCATCCCGCTTCGTCGAGTAGTGCCATAGCCTTCCGTAGATTTCGGCGGTCGGCTAGTCGACTGGCGTTCGAGGTATGTGGCATAAGGGCGGTTTCGGTGATGATTTCTGGCGAAACGAGATTACCTAGATCCTCTAGCAGCGCCAATTCAGCACCTTCGGGCACGCCTACAGCCATCAAGTGCGTGTTTTGTGTAAAGGAACTTCTCTGCTTGAAGAGCCCGTATTGGAGGCTCTCATTCGTCCACTCAAAATTATAGCCAAGGGCGATCGCTTGCCGCACACGTCGGTCTTGCAAAGGTTCACGACCTAAATTGAAGACAATCCCCGAAGGCGTTGGTGGAGTACCATCCGTGAGTGTCGCCTTAACAACAGCCCCATTTGTTATTTTTGGAAAGTCGTAGGCTGCTGACCATTTCTTTGAATCACCTTCTTGACGAAAGGTGTACACGCTTGCCTTAAAGGCCTCAAAGGCTGCGGTGTCGTCACCGAAATATTCGACCCTGATGCGATCAAAGTTGTGACGTCCTGAATTTATGGGCAAATGCCAACCCCAGTAGTCGGGATTTCGTCGATAGATAATGCGTCGATTTACATCGACTGTGTCAACCATATACGGGCCCGAACCGGGAGGGGTTTCAAGTCGACTTTCATCGAGTCTGGCACCCGTTTCATCAAACCACTTTTTTGACCAAACGGGCACGCCGCCGACCTGATTGATGAGAGACCGGCGAGAAATTCCTGGTGTAAAATAAAACTTTATGCGATAGTCGTCTAACACCTCAGCATTTGGGATACGTTTTTTCACGGCTGCCGCGTAAGAGGGTAGGCCTTGCTCGAGTAACAGGTTGTGCGAGAACAACACGTCGTGGGCGGTAACGGGCGTTCCGTCTGAAAAATGCGCTTCCTCTCTTAGATGAAAGATCACCCATTCTTTTGAGTCTGGGTATTCGAGCTTGTGGGCCAACAAGCCGTAGCCTTCCCCGTAGGTATCTGCGGGTCCATCCCCTAACAGTGATTCGTAAATCATCCAACTCAATTGGCCGCGTCGTCCCTTGACTGTGTAGGGGTTCATGGAGTCGAACGTTCCGAGCGCCGCCAGTGATATTTCTCCACCCTTTGGCGCGTTTGGGTTTACGTAGGAAAAGTGTTTGTAATCCGCTGGATATGTCAGATTGCCATAAAAGGAATAGCCATGCGCGGTAATGAGTTCGGTGTCTTGAGTCTCGTTCGCTTGGGTAATGGCCGCAAGCATGGTGGCGCTTGCGCAGAGGGCCGCGGCTACAAACCAGAGGGATTGACGGTGGGGCGCTTGAGGGTGGGAATTTTCCGCAGACAATTTTTTTCCTTCCGCCTTACTGATGTTAGACTGTTGGGACACTTGATGAAGATTAAAGTGTCAACATTGTATAGCAATAACTCGTTGCTAAGATTACGCAATATTTTGTCGTTCACAACCTGTTGTTGGCGATTTAATTTTTGCCAACGTTGCAGAGTCCAAATACAAGAGTTTTCCTATGGCTAAGATGTGGATCAAGGTTTGAATAACGATCCAGAACATAAGGGCGCAAACCACAAAACTTGTTCCCACTGCCTACTATTTCAGTTTAATCGTTTGAGAAACCACCTTTTCGGTCCGGTATAAATCTGTAGAGACACCTCGTGCTCAAAAAAGAATAACCTTCTTTATCGCTAGAAAGTAGATCCGATTTTGGTGACACATCTTCGTTTGGAAGCTGTGTTTTTTGGTTAACTATCGCATGACCAGCGTTTGAAAATCCCGCCCGTGTGTTCTCAATGCGGAGGGGCTACCCGTCTCTGTTTGTGGAGACTACATAAGATGACACTTTGCCGCCATGGCCTGAGAAGCAAGGAGCCCCGTCCTGTAGAGTGGGGAGTAATCACTGTCAGCCATCCTTTCGCAAAAATTGGCTAACGAAAGCGCACCAGCCTATCAACAAAACTCACTTGATTTGTTTTTGATAGACAAGACACATTATCTTCATTGCGCCGCGGCCGAAAACCTCGCAAGTGCGGGTGATCAAAGCCCCGCAGAGCAAATGGATCTTGGCGACAACCCTGTTCGATACGAAGCAGTATCCCCCGTCGCCGTTGACCAAATCATATCATCAACGCTGGACGGTTGAGGAACTGTATAAGACGATTAAGCAGACCCTATCGCTGGAGGCGTTCCCTGCGCAAAACCTAGCGGGCATTCAACAAGAAGTAAACGCTTGTATCACCGTCGTCGCTCTCGGTCGGTTAATGGCGAAAGATTGTGAGAAGTTGGTTAACGGCGCTGATCGTCTGACGAAAAGAGGTGGGCTATTAGCCAACCAGAAGAATGTGATACAAGCAGTCTATGACGGTTTTGAAGAGATGATTCTCGACTTTAGCAAGAGTTGTGCGAACTTTGTCAATACGGCCATGGCCGGCGTTGTCGACTGCTGGCAGTAAAATCGCGTTAAGCACGGGCATCATCGCTATTCACAAAAGCCGATTGGCAAGAGGAGAGCTTCTGGAATAAAGCCCGAAACGGCACTGTTTTTTGCGCTGGACTATGTTAATGGTCCGATTCCTAAAATTAATGCTATTGCGGTTTCGGTGGGTCCAGACGGTTGGCAAGCCATGTATATAATTCCCCAATGTTATCCAAGCGTATAATCCCCTTTGGTTTTGCACAACAGTGATCAGAAATCGGTAAAAATACCGTGGACAGTTTCCGCGAAGGGGTTTTATCCCTTGCCGCAGTTAAAAAAGCTAGTCGTGTACTACTTACTGCCGGCCGCTAAGCATCTGCTCTCAATCTATGCCGCATGAGCAAAGCTGTTTTGAGAGAAACCAGATGTTTCAAACGCGGCCCGTTCGGGTTAGTGAGGGACGGGGATTGATAACGACCCCGTTTACCCAACCGCGCCGACGCCGCCAAAGTAGTGAAGGTATCCAATGATCGCACCGCCAAGTGCGATCGCAGTACCGATAAGCCACTTCAAATGCATGTTTGCATTCTGCGCAATTCGGGCTTCGACCTTAGCCTCAAATCGTTCAAAACCAGCCTTGGTTGCTGCCTCAAGCCGTTCAATATCGGCCTTATTTGCCGCCTCAAGTCCTTCAAAACTAGTCTTGGTTACCGCCTCAAATCGTTCAATGTCGGCTTTGGTTGCTGCCTCAAATCGTTCAAAACCAGCCTTGGTTGCTGCCTCAAGCCGTTCAATATCGGCCTTATTTGCTGCCTCAAGTCCTTCAAAACTAGTCTTGGTCGCCGCCTCAAATCGTTCGATGTCAGCTTTGGTTGCCGCTTCAAGCCGTTCAATGTCGGCCTTGCTTACCGCCTCAAGCCGTTCAATGTCGGCCTTGGTCGCAACGCCACCAATCAATACGGCTTGCAGAGAGTGTACAATGGCCTCAGCCTGTTTCGTTTCAAAACCAGCATCGACAAATCTGTCAAATTCTCTGTGCGTATCAAAGTGCGGCTCAGCCATCGTACAATCCGAATCGTGATTTGATTGCTTTCTTCTATCTGCAAAAGATATAATTGGCAAGCTACCCGATGCAGGCTCAACGCGGCAATCCGACGCGTTTCTCAGATTTCTATTTTGTCAACAAGATTTGTAATTCCCATCGCCAAAGCAAGTTAATTGTATATAGCGCCGATTAATGTTACGCTGGCAATAGCTAATAAGACATCCATTGGTTGCTCCCAATTTTCTGGGATAATCTTATTGACGAACGACCGCCTGTTGGAGAATGTGTTTTCGCGCAACCATAATATGACAAGACTCACCTATCAGTGCCGAGAGGTATCAAAATGAAAAAAATGCTGACAAGCTTTGTCCTCGCCGTCGCTGCAATGTCCGCAACCGCGCAACAAAATTCTGATGCTTGCGCAAAACTAAGCAAAATTGTCATTGCCGGTGGACACGTAACGTCCTCTCGTGTCGTTCCAGCCGCAAACACTCTTCCCGCCTATTGCGAAGTCCGCGCCACGGCTCTACCCGCCATTTCGATTGAAGTCCGCCTACCGATGGAAGGGTGGAACGGCAAATTCTACCAGGCTGGCTGCGGCGGGTTTTGTGGTATTCTCGGCCGTGCAGATGCCGGCTCAAGCTGGGTTAATGCAATGCGACCGGGGCTTGAACGCGGGTATGCAACCGCAACATCTGACAGTGGTCACCACGCGTTATCAGTGTTAGATGCGGGATGGGCTTACAACAATCCACATGCCGAACGAGATTGGGGTTGGCGTTCAATCGGCGAGACAAACCGCGTTGCCAATACGATGATTGTGGCCTTTTATGGGAGCGTCTCTGAACAAGCGATCTTCCAAGGCTGCTCAACTGGAGGACGGATGGGTCATGTCGCATCACTTCGGTATCCAGAGATGTTTGACGGGATTATCTCGGGTGCGCCAGCGATGGACTACCCCGGTCTTGTTGCAACCCACATGTCATGGATCGTTCAAGCAAACACAGCGGCAGACGGGTCGCAAATTCTTGGTCCAGACGACGCAACCGTTATCGGTAAAGCGGTGATTGATCAATGCGATGCTGTTGATGGGGCAGAGGACGGCGTAATTGCCAACCCAAGCCAATGTGACATCGACTATACCGAGCTTGGATTGACAAACCGACAACTCGATACGCTTAAAAAATGGCGTAAAGGGCCGCGCAATGCCGCAGGTGAGCAGTTATACCCGGGTGGTATCCCTGAAGGATCTGAATCGTTTTGGTGGTTGTGGCTGACAGGGAACGCAGAGGGTGGCGGTAAACTCGTTCCGGCTTTTGTAAACAATTTTGGAAAATACATGGCTTTCGATGAGGATCCCGGTCCAAATTGGACTCCCATGGACTTTGATTTCGAGACCGATCCGTCACGCATGGGCGCGTCTTCTGATGCCTACAACGGGGACAATCCGGATATTTCAGCCTTTCGGGAAGCTGGCGGAAAAATGCTCGTCTATCATGGTTGGGCCGATGCTATTGTGACACCATTCAAAACCATCGACTGGTACGAACAAGCCTCCGAAGCTGCCGGCGGAGAGGACGTGCTCAAAGAAAATATCGCACTCTTTATGGTGCCGGGTCTCGACCACTGCGGGATACTGCCTGGGCCTGGAGGTATCAACGCAGCGGCTCTTGATCCGTTAACGCCCCTTGAAGCTTGGCTCAACGACGGCGTCGTTCCCCAGTCAATTATGGCGCAATAATCTGGGTTGAAGCAAAGCCCCAAGAATATACGTCATGACAAAAGAGAGAAAATTATGACCCATCGTCCCAAACCGATGATCACGAAGCCGGTGACAAGCCGCAACAGGCCACGCTTTATCCTCGCCTTCTTATCGATTCTCGCACTGACTGGATGCCAGACAGAGCCTTACGAGAAGTTCTGGGCGGCCTTGGGTCTAACGGGAATCTGCATGACCCCCGACGAACCGGAGCGATGTTGATCGACATCGCCGACATGTGGATAGAACCTCACTCAGCGACGCACCATATATCGCTGACCAATACGTTCGGTTTTCGGTATGACTTAACCAGACAGAATCGGCGGACCCGTCCCACGCAACAGGTTCTGGAATAGTCATCACCTATCCATCATCACAAAGAAATTATTTGTATGGTGCGCTAAGGAACGCCTCTGAATGTTCGGTAAATTCCCTTGCCCACCAAAAACATCTTCAATCAATATTCCAACAGACGGGTCGATAATCTTCGACTCAAAGGTCGATGACAGACCGGAAAACTCCAATCCGTTAAACAGGCGGACTTAGTTGGAGTTGGCAACAGCGACTGCCGTCTTAACTGCGTACTTGTTGAGGCTTAAGGTAAGTCGGCCAAGTTCCAGACTTTCCACGGGAGCAAAAATCCCCCTCTTTTACGGGCGGACGGTCAACTCTGACGCTTCGTCTAAGACCATTGGGTGCAAAAAAGACTTGACTTATAAAGCGATATTGATAGATAGGTCACGAATTTGTGCTACTGTTGTGAGTATAATTCACACTTTCGACTGTTCAGCACGGATGCTCGCCTTAAGACTTTGACGTTCGCGAGTTGAAAGAACCTCATACAACATTATGTTAACGGTTCGTTATCTATTAATTCAGAGAGGGGGCAACACATGAAAAAATTGTTTCTATGCGTTATCTTTGGCGTTTGGGCAATCGGGTCAATAAGTCGAGCAGATTCCGCCGACATTTGCACTTTTGGCGGCGTTACATTTGGTATTTTTGACCTCGGATCATGGGCGAATGCGAACGAAACAATTATCGTCGAAGAACCAAAGATCGGGACCGGAAATTGGCTATACGATCTGCCATCCCTGCAAGAGGAACTTGCAGATTTAGAAAGAAACTGTGAGATTACGGGAGAAACGCTGATTAGGAGAGTTTCGGCGACGTTTCCCGGAACGTTGTCCAATGCCGAACTTTTCTATGATGATCAAGTGCAAGAATGCAAAAATCACTTCCGAGAAATTTATGACATCTACACAGGGGTTTTGTGTCCAGATAGCTGATCATTTTTGGGATTCCTCAGAGGTTAAACTCTCTTGGAAAATTATTCTTTAATCCAAAAAATCGCCATTCCGATGATGGTTTAAACTCGTGTTTTGCGAGGTGGTCTGAGTCGTATGAAGGCGGCTTCAAATGATCTTTGCCTCGGTTGCATCAATTACGCTCTGCCGCGAGACTTCGGGCGCGAGCTCTTCAATTCTCAGACCATTGTCGGTCACATCAAGGACTGCTAGATTCGAAATAATGCGGTCGACAACTCGGCGGCCTGTTAGTGGGAGAGTGCATTCCTTCAAAATTTTTGAGTCGCCGTGCTTATTGGTATGATCCATGACGACGACAACACGACCAACGCCGGCGACAAGATCCATTGCGCCGCCCATTCCTTTGATCAGTTTGCCCGGAATCATCCAATTCGCAAGATCGCCGTTTTCGGATACTTCCATCGCACCCAGAATCGCCATGGCGATTTTTCCACCCCGAATCATGCCAAACGACGTCGCGCTGTCGAAATAGGCGGTGTGAGTTAGTTCCGTTATTGTTTGCTTGCCAGCATTTATCAGGTCGGCGTCAATCTCGTTTTCGGTTGGAAATGGTCCCATTCCCAGCATGCCGTTTTCAGATTGCAGCGTAACTTCGATATCATCGGGGATATAGTTAGATACCAAAGTTGGTATTCCAATTCCAAGATTAACATACCAACCATCTTGTAGTTCGCCGGCAGCGCGAGCCGCCATTTGATCACGATTCCAAGCCATTGCCTTTGCCTAATTTGCTTTGGTTCAACTTTAAGAGGTTTGTAGATTCGGTGTTTAATCGAAGCGGTGCCTTCGGTTAATCCGTGACGCACACTCGTCGATACTGGTTCGTCTCATCGTTTTGGCCAAATAGCGTTGATAGTGCAGTCTGGATCTTGGTGGCAACGTGCCTCCCAATCCCAAGAGGGGAATTTCTCGGTTGCTGAGTGACGCAAAGAGTTATGCATTACGAACGGTCCTTTGCTCAATGCGTTTTTCGTGCTCGCCTTGAATAAGCCGATGAACGTAAATCCCTGGCAGGTGGATCGAGTCGCCCGATAACTCATCGGGGTCGACAATTTGCTCAACCTCCATAACACATACCTTCCCGCACATGGCCGCAGGCGGATTAAAATTTCTTGCGGTTTTTCGAAATATCGCGTTCCCCGTTGGATCGGCTTTCCAAGCTTTGACAATCGAGAGGTCGGCGACGATTGCGTTTTCCATAATGTAGGTCCGACCGTCAAAGTCCTTGTGTTCTTTGCCCTCGGCGATCACCGTCCCGACACCGGTTTGGGTATAAAATGCCGGTATTCCACAACCGCCAGCTCGCATCCGTTCTGCCAAAGTTCCTTGCGGAGTAAATTCAAGTGACAATTCACCCGAAAGGTATTGCCGCATAAATTCTGCGTTCTCCCCGACGTATGACGAGATCATTTTGTCGACTTGGCGCGTCTGCAGCAGAATTCCAATGCCGAAATCATCAACGCCAGCATTGTTGGAGGCAAAAGTGAGCTTCTTTGCGCCATTTTCTTTTATGGCTTGCAAAAGCAGTTCCGGTATACCGCATAAGCCAAAGCCACCAGCTGCAATCATCATTCCGTCAAACAATAGGCCATCTAAAGCGGAAGAGGCGTCGGAAAACACTTTATTCATTCACTGTCTATCCATTTGCTAAAGTAATTTCACGTATTCTTTTCGCGTCTATCGTTCAACATTGTTGGTACTAAATCACCAAGTTGGTCTCTAAGCAAGGCGAATTTTCCATGATCTCGCTACAACCTTACTATCCCAGATAGTAAGACTTTTCTTAGTTTTTGCCCTAAACCGTTGCACGGCCTTTTGTTGAAGCTCTAAGCGAATCGTAGATCCTTGAAAATCGGACCTTAGGATCAAGCAGGACGGACGGTGGAGACGGGCTTAGAAACTTTCGATAGCGGAGAAAACTTTGGTCGGTTTGGATACGGTTATAGGGCTCAATACCAATACGATCACTGGATTACGGTACTTGTGTCAGAACGGGTTCAGGGCGATGGAGAGTGTCCGTGGTACTATCGCCCTTGGTCGGTTCGCAATCATTGACATGGTATGCAGGTGGATAACGAATCTGCAAAGCGGGGCGGCATTTCCGCAAAAACCTACTGTCTTCTGAACAGTGATCAAATGAGAGTGGATCTACACGAGGTAAAACCAATCATTTCTTTGCCGTTGTCTTTTTTCGAGATTTGCGTGCTGGTCGTCTTTTCGCTGCTTTTTCTTCCAGCAGCCGAACTGCGTCTTCGACTGTGACATCACTGGGTGCCAAGTCCTTCGGTAGGGTCGCATTTATTTTTTCCCACTTGATATAGGGACCATAGCGCCCGTCCATGACGTTCATCACCCGGCCATTCTCGGGATGTTCCCCTAAGGTCTTGAGCACTTTTGCAGTCGACCCCCGGCCGCCGAAGCTTGCGGCTTTTCGTGCGAGTTCATCGACAGCGCGATTTAATCCAATCGTAAAGACGTCTTCCACTTCTTTCAAATTAGCGTAACTTTTCCCGTGTCGCACATAGGGACCGTAGCGTCCGATGCTGACGACGATCATTTCACCATCTTCCGGATGTGGACCGATATCGCGTGGCAGACTCAACAGCTTGACGGCATTCTCAAGGTCAATATCTGCTGCGTTCCAGCCCTTGGGAATAGACATTCGTGGCGGTTTAGTCCCATTTTCGCCCGCCGCGCCGCGCTGGACAAAAGGCCCGTATCGCCCCTTGAAAAGGCGGATTTCATCGCCAGTATCTATACCTAGTAGCTTGCCATCACTGGTGATGTCGTCGCTTGCACTTCCTGGCGGTCCGAAAGAACGCGTATAGCGGCATTCTGGATAGTTAGAACAGCCGATAAACGCCCCACCTGCGCGCGCAGTCCTAAGGCTTAGCCGACCAGTCTGACACGCAGGGCACGCGCGCGGGTCAGTGCCATCATCTTTAGGCGGAAACAGATGCGGCTCAAGGATCTCATTAATTTTATCAAGAACTTCGCCGATTCGTAAATCCGATGTACCGTCGACGACTGCGGAAAAGTGATTCCAGAATTTTTCGAGTACCTTACGATAGTCACGGCTGCCGGCTGAAATATCGTCAAGCTCTTCCTCCATTGAGGCCGTGAAATTGTACTCAACATAGCGTTGGAAGTAGTTTGTGAGGAAAGCGGTAACGAGCCTTCCCATATCTTGTGGAGAAAGGCGCCCTTTTTCCTTACGGACATAGCCGCGGTCTTGCACAGTGGTGATGATACTCGCATAGGTCGAGGGCCTGCCAATTCCCAATTCTTCCATCCGCTTGACAATGGTTGCTTCCGTATAGCGGGGAGGGGGCTGAGTGAAATGTTGAGCGGGCTTCACCTCAAGGGTTTTTACGTTCTCGTTCTGCTTGATCTGAGGAAGTTGCGCTATTTTTTCTTCTTTATTTGAATCATCTTTGCCCTCTTCATAAACCTTCAGAAACCCGTCAAATATTGTGACTTGACCGTTGGCGCGTAGCTGAACTGCATCGTCCCCTGCGCAGAGGTCAATGGTAGTGCGTTCAAGCGTTGCCGAGCTCATCTGGCACGCAATTGTCCGCTTCCAAATCAAACGGTATAGCTTGATTTGATCCGCATCAATCAAATTGGGTTTTTCCTTCGCAAGGTCGGTTGGTCGAATACACTCATGGGCCTCTTGGGCATTCTTTGCCTTGTTCTTATACATTCGAGGAGAGTTTGGCACATAGTTTGAACCGAACTGCTGCCGGATTACGTCACGGGATTCATTGATAGCTTCTGGTGCCATATCAATACCGTCGGTTCGCATGTAGGTAATATGTCCCGCTTCATAGAGCTGTTGTGCGGTGCGCATCGTTTGCTTTGCGCTCAGACCGAGCTTGCGCGAGGCTTCCTGTTGCAACGTTGAGGTCATGAACGGGGGTGCTGGATTGCGTTTTATCGGCTTAGACTCGATAGCGTGGACAGCGAACTCACGCTCATTGATCATATTAACGGCATTCAAAGCTTGTTGTTCGTTCTTGAGATCATAGCGACCGATTTTCTTGCCATTGATGTGGGATAGTCGAGCCTCGAATTGATGTCCGCGGGGGGTCGTGAAGAGAGTAATGACTGACCAGAATTCTTGCGGCTGGAAGATTTCGATTTCCATCTCTCGTTCGACGATCAGGCGCACACAGACTGATTGAACTCGGCCGGCAGATCTTGCTCCAGGAAGTTTTCTCCAGAGAACGGGAGAAAGTGTATAGCCAACGAGATAGTCAAGCGCACGCCGAGCGAGGTAAGCGCTCACGAGTGCCATATCGACGTCACGAGGTTTGGTCATCGCTTCTTGTACAGCGGATTTTGTGATCGCGTTGAAAGTAACACGCCGCACGGCCGTATCTTTTCGGATCGCACGCCGTTGCTTTAAGGTTTCATGCAGGTGCCAGCTTATTGCTTCGCCCTCACGATCGGGATCGGTCGCGAGGATTAACTCGCGATCCGCATTGAGAGCGTCAGTAATTGCTTTTATATGTTTGTGACTGTCGGTTGAGACTTCCCATGTCATTGAAAATTCGTTGTCGGGGTCGACCGAACCTTCTTTCGGCGACAGATCTCTGACATGACCGAATGAGGCCAATACTTGATAATCGTTGCCGAGATATTTGTTGATTGTTCTTGCTTTGGCAGGGGATTCTACGACGACAACGGGCATTTCTTTGCTTCTCCCAAATGAATGAACTGGTGCTTATGACGGAAAGCAGGGCGAGACGCAAGCAGCCCTGAATGTCGGTCAACAGCCCCCTTCTTGGACAATTTGCGTGGGACTCAAATCGGTATGATCGGTAGAAGTCGGGGCGTTTTCGCCGCGAAATAATCTACCTAACTCCTGCACTTGATCGTGATCACGAAGTTGCATCGGAAATGGCCTTTAGCTCTGTGCAATAACTTTAGAATGTCGCAAGTTTTGTTCACAGGTGGGTAAACTAATCAAGTTCACAACTTCTCCCAGTCCATGAAGCGTACTGACGTCAGGTCCGAGTATGAAGGCTATAGTTACTTCAGGACCGAAGATTTATGATCATACTTAAGCAATATTTCTCAAACGATCTGCTCAATAGTGCTGCGATAAAGTTTTCCTTCAGAAGATGACGCACTTTAATGGCGGCAACCCAAAGGAGAAAATGGGTTGATGTCAGGCTTTGAGGTTTTGAGTCAGCACCTTTTTTCGGAGCAACCTATATTCAAGACCGCTGAGGATTACAGATACGCAGGAGATTATAGGCTGATTCCAGAGGACGCCCTGCTAGTCGGTAGAATTGCTCTGTTCAGTGTTGAATTTGAATTAAGGTGTCCGCTCCTGCAGCAATCTCTGTCCGATTTTCATCACCCGTCGGTATGTGCCGCACCGGTAGAGAGACAAGTAAGTTGATCAACAACTGCTCTCACCAATATTTTTTCCTTTTGGCGAATTAAGAACATTTGGTTCATTTGATCGCCGAAACCCAACAATTTGCATAGCACCGAGCGCCAAAACAGAACATTTTCCCTATTTTTTGTTAAGCAAAATAGTTTCGTTCTTCTTTACGCCCTTGACCATACTGCGATTAGAACACAAGTCCCAATTGCGACAGCGTGCTTGGAGTTGATATATGTTACTTGAGTTATTGGAATATGACGGCGACGTAAGCAGGTTGCTTCTACTGGTAGGCGTGATACTTGGGCTCGTTTTTGGGGCCGCGGCACAAATTTCAAGGTTTTGTTTACGACAGGCGGTCGCTGGTGAACCAGAAAATCGAAGATCGGCTATCGCGATTTGGTTGAGTGCTTTGGCGACAGGGTTGATCGGTGCTGCCTTCGCGCAAAATGCGGGCCTGATTTCGCTCACAGATCACCGCTTCACCGCTTCCACAATTCCAATCATCGCCATTCTCACGGGCGGTGCTCTGTTTGGTGCGGGGATGATCATGACTCGCGGCTGCGTATCGCGATTAACGGTACTAGCGGGGACGGGAAACACCCGCGCTATGCTCGTCCTACTTGTGTTTGCAATAACGGCACATGCTGTGATGAAGGGTGTCCTGGTACCTGTTCGAACCTCCCTTGGGAGTCTTACAATTGATCTCCCGTTTGCTCGCATTGGCGATCTGCCGCTCGTATTTTCTATAGTTGTTGCAATAATTGTGATTGCGCTTCTTGCCCTAACGCGAGCCGTCCAAGCAAGGCCCTCACACTTGGTACTAGGCGCTGTAATCGGGCTTGTCGCCGTTACCAGTTGGATGGTGACAAGTACGCTTTTATTTGACGAATTTGATCCGCAACCCGTGCAAGCCATTGCCTTTACTCTTCCCTGGGCCGACAGCTTATTTTGGGTGCTTGCGTCGACGGCAATCCCCGCCGGTTTTGGTGTTGGTTTTGTCGGTGGTGTGCTCTTGGGCAGTCTGCTGAGTGCATTGGTGCGCAAAGAGTGGGAACTAAAGGGCTTTACAAGCGGTAAACAAACCGTTCAGTATCTCGTCGGCGGTATACTGATGGGAATCGGCGGCCCGCTTGCTGGTGGGTGTACAATTGGCGCAGGTCTAGCCGGCGTCTCAACAGGGAGCATCGCAGCATTACTGGCCTTAATCGCAATTGCTGGCAGTGGCTGGCTGACGGCACAAATTCTAACGCGTCGATCCTCACTGGTGCTCGCGACTGCATGAAACACTCATTTACTCTTTGAGGCAGAAATGTTAATGCGAAGTTGTTCTAGCAACTAGAGTCGTTAAGTTCTTGACGTCCTCTGAAGTGAGTATCCGCAGAGATTTGTAGGTCGGAGTGTGAAACGCTCTCTCTCATTCTTAAGTTGTTTGGTCCTTTCTGTCGTCGGCCTGTCTGCGCAAATCGCGGCGGCGTCTGGCCTAGGAGATAGCGAACGCGGGAGAGAATTATTCGTTGAGTGCAGCGGATGTCATGCTATCGGCATGGGTGCTGAGGAGAGAGTTGAAATTGGACCGCATCTCAATCTATTGTTTGGACGGACCGCTGCTAGCTTGGACAACTATCGTTATTCGGATAGTTTAACTCGCGCCGGTGCGAATGGATTGGAATGGCAGGCTGATACTTTGGATGCGTACATAAAAAATCCTTATTCAATCGCCTCCGGCACCCGAATGAGTTTTAAGGGGGTGAGTGATGGTCAACAGCGAGACGACCTGATCGCCTACCTACGACTATTCTCAGATGATCCCGCAGATTTTCCAGAGGCGGCTCCGACAGCAAACCCTAGTTTTGTTGCGTTAACACCAGAAATATTAGCCGTAGTCGGCGACGCCGAATATGGTGAGTACCTTTCAGCAGAATGCAAAACCTGTCATCAAACCAGCGGCGAAAGCAACGGTATTCCTTCAATTATTTGGTGGCCCGAGGGAAAATTCGTGTCAGCAATGCACGCGTACAAAGAAAAACTAAGGCCAAATCAAGTCATGCAGCTTGTCGCCAGTCGACTTTCGAATGATGAAATCGCGGCGTTAGCGGCATATTTCGAAATCATAGAGGAATAAAGGCAAAGGAGAAAACCAATGAAACTCAATCGTAGATCATTCCTCAGCACGGCAATCGCGGCGTCGGTGTTGCCCGCGCCTATCGTTCATGCGTCGAACCACGGCAGACCAATTGTTGTGGTTGTCGGCGGCGGTGCCGGTGGGGCAACAGTAGCGCGATACATTGCCAATGACAGCAATGGTGAAATTAGTGTCATATTAGTTGAACCAACTCGCAAATATTACACTTGCTTTTTCTCAAATCTATATTTGGGCGGTTTCAAAGAAATCGACGACATCGGCCATACCTATGGAAATCTAGCGGGCAACTACGGTGTTAATGTCGTACATGACTGGGCCGTTGGGGTTGACAGAACGGCAAAGCAAGTGTCGCTAGCCGGTGGTAGTGCCCTTACTTATGACAAACTGATACTCTCGCCGGGAATCGATTTCTTGGAAGATTCAGTCGAGGGTTGGTCATTGTCGGCGCAAAATCGCATGCCCCATGCCTACAAGGCTGGTTCTCAAACACAACTGTTGAGAGCGCAACTCAATTCCATGCCCGAAGGCGGTGTTTTTGCCTTGGTGGCTCCGCCCAACCCGTTCCGGTGCCCTCCGGGCCCCTACGAGCGTATTTCTATGGTGGCTCATCATCTGAAGGAAAATAATCCGACAGCTAAAATAATTGTTGCCGATCCGAAAGAAAAGTTCTCCAAGCAGAGCCTGTTTGAACAAGGGTGGAATCGACATTATCCTGGCATGGTTGATCGCTACGGTCCCGATTTTGGCGGGGATAAGGTATCGGTTGATCCCGAAGCAATGACCTTAACCATTGATGGCGAGACGACGAAAGTCGATGTATGCAATGTTATTCCGGCGCAAAAGGCGGGGCACATTGCCGAATTAGCAGGGGTAACCGATGGCAATTGGGCGCCGGTAAATGCAGTTGACATGTCAACCAAGGTTGATCCCGATGTCTATGTCTTGGGCGATGCATCAAAACAGGGCGATATGCCGAAATCAGCATTCTCCGCCAATAGTCAAGCCAAAGTTTGCGCAAATGCTGTGCGCGGTGCGCTGACGGATAGTCGCGTTTTCCCTGCTAAGTTCTCTAATACATGCTGGTCGTTAATTGAGACCAATGACGGTGTTAAAGTTGGGGCGACCTACGAAGCCACCGACGAAAAGATTGCTAAAGTTGATGGCTTCATTAGTAGCACCGATGAAACCCCCGACATCCGCAAAGCAACTTATGAGGAGTCGGAAGGTTGGTATGCGGGGATTTCCGCCGACATGTTTGGATAACATGACAGCAAAATTGTGGTGGATTGGCGGCTGTAACGTCGCCGATCTAGGAAAGCATTTGTAAGTATGCGGTGCGTTGCGAACTTTCTCGGCGATTGCGGCGTCTAACGCATCGTGTCTTGCCCTGTGTTTGAATTAAAATCCCCAGATTTTTGAAGTTGCGCACTGCAATCGCGTGGTTTATTTCCTGCGGTTGATATTTTTACGGGTGCATCATGCCGTCGACCGACGACGGCGCTGGGTTTTTGCTGCCAGTGACGGTTTGCTTCCGAGATATTCATCGCTTATTGAAGATGCTTAGCGACAAGGAATAAGCCCCCTTGACTTGATTTGGCTGCGTTGTGATTTTAACCGTTCGAAATGCGCTTCGGTATGGCTATTGATACCGAACTAGATTGCTCGCATCGGTCGTTAGGAAAAACTATTTTTCTCGCAGGGGTTGCATGAGACTGTCGCGCTATTTCTTGCCCGTTTTGAAGGAAACACCCGCTGAGGCGCGAGTGGCTAGCCATAGGCTGATGCTCCGTGCTGGAATGATCAAGCAACAAGCCGCAGGAATTTATTCCTGGTTACCGCTGGGTTTTCGGGTTTTGCGTCGGATCGAACAAATAGTTTGTGAAGAACAGATCCGAGCTGGGCATATTCCAATGCTGATGCCAACGATACAATCGGCAGATTTATGGCGGGAATCAGATCGCTATGATGCGTACGGGCCAGAGATGCTGCGAATTCAGGATCGGCATGATCGGGAACTGCTGTTCGGTCCGACCAACGAAGAGATGATCACGGATATCTTTCGCACCCATGTAACGAGCTACAAAAATCTCCCGCTGACACTCTTTCACATTCAGTGGAAATTCCGCGACGAAATCCGTCCGCGTTTCGGTGTTATGCGCGGTCGTGAGTTTTTTATGAAAGATGGTTACAGCTTTGATCTGACGCGAAAGGATGCGATGCACGCCTACAATCGTCATCTCGTGAGTTACCTTCAAACCTATGAGCGATTAGGACTACAGGCGATTCCAATGCGTGCCGAAAGCGGTCCGATCGGAGGGGAAGACACGCACGAGTTTCTGGTTTTGGCAGATACTGGCGAGTCGATCGTTTATTATGATAGCGCCGTGACCGATATTCGCCTTGATCAGCGTTTAATTGATTACGACGACGTGGCGCAGTGTCAAAAAATTGCGCAAGATTTTACGGCTGTGTACGCACGGACTGAGGAAACCCACGACGAAGAAAAGTATGCCCAAGTTCCGAAGGATCGACAGCGCTGCGCCCGCGGGATTGAAGTCGGTCAGATTTTCTACTTTGGTACGAAATACTCCAAACCGATGGGAGCGCTCGTACAAACGGCTGATGGTGAGATGGTACCGGTGCACATGGGTTCCCATGGGATTGGAGTCAGTCGTTTAGTGGGTGCAATTATTGAAGCCAGCCACGATGAGAAGGGTATAATTTGGCCAGAGGAAGTCACGCCATTTCATTGTGGCATTATCAATGTGAAACAGGGCGATGTTGAAACGGATCGATTGTGTGATCAACTTCATGAAGGCATCAATCGTCTCGGATTAGAGGCCTTATACGATGATCGAGAAGAGCGAGCGGGTGCCAAGTTTGCAACGGCCGATATCATCGGACTACCTTGGCGTGTGACGGTTGGTCCCCGAGGGGCAAAGAGCGGTTTAGTGGAACTTGAGTCTCGGCGAACGGGTGAACGACAAGAGCTGCTCGCTGAGGCGGTAGCACCGCGAATCGCACAGATTTATGGCGTAGAGCAACTGAGCGTGGTCGATAACGTGTGACTTTTTATGAGTTGATTTCGATATGGTCGGCAGTGATTTTAGTCTCACCGCAAACCGCGATGAGAGAAACCAATGTCGCTGCCATCAGATAACTTGATGCTTGTTTTCAGTTCGGATCGGTGTTTGTTGAATACGACCCAATTGACAGGAATTGATGCCTAAGTCTCCAGTTCCTTTTGCCCGCTTTGAATGGATGATTGCGTGGCGCTATCTGCGAGCGCGACGGGCTGAGGGCGGCGTGAGCGTGATGACGCTGATTAGCGTCATCGGGGTGACTCTCGCTGTGTTTGCCTTGATTGCGACTCTAACGGTTCGTTCTGGATTTCGCACGGAGTTCGTTAGCATCATTCTGGGGGTTAACGCGCACGTTACGATTTATCAGTCCACGACCGATGTATCAACGGGGCAAGTAGCTCGAACAATACCTAACTATATAGCGTTGGCCGAGCGAATTTCGGCGGTGGAAGGGGTAACCCGGGCGGCACCACTCGTTCGGGCGCAGGTGCTGGCCAGCGTAGATGAGCGAAATGCCGGTGTTGAGGTTTATGGTATTTCGCCGCAGGACTTGTATTCGCTTCCGCGGATATCCTCGCCAGAATTTAGCCTTGGTTATATGGAAGATTTCGCCGAGGGTCTTGCGTTAGGTTCTGGGGTCGCTCGCGAACTCGGCGTGACGGTCGGCGACTCGGTCAGGCTCATCTCGCCGTCTGGAGCGAGAACGGCTTTTGGTATAAGCCCGCGTGTGAGTATATTTCCTGTCGTCTATATTTTTCGAACTGGCCGTTTCGACATTGACCGTACGCGCATTTACTTGCCGTTAGTTGAGGCACAGCGTTTTTTTGATCGCGATAATGTTGTCGATGAATTGGAGGTTATGGTTTCTAACCCCGAAGAAGTTGACGCATATCTAGACACACTCCTGCAAGTTGCCGGCGCGGGTGCGTTTGTTTGGACGTGGCGGGATGCTTCGGCGGGATTTCTGAGGGCCTTGGAGATTGAGGATAATGTCATGTTCGTCCTCATGTCGGTCCTGGTTCTGGTGGCGACAATGAACATCGTTTCGGGATTGATTATGCTGGTGAAGAACAAGAGCCGTGATATCGGTATTCTTCGAACCCTTGGGCTTACCCGTGGCACCATAATGCGGGTATTTTTTCTATGCGGGGCCGGCATTGGTTTACTTGGTACTGCCTTGGGGGTCATGTTGGGTTGCTTGTTTGCGATTTACATTGATTCGATTTTTTCGTTCGTCAATTATGCTGTGGGTGACGGCGTATGGGATCCAGCAATTCGCGGGATTTACCATGTTCCAGCACAATTGCGGCTATGGGACATTTTGATGGCCGTGACGCTTTCGCTGGTTTTATCATTTGTCATTACGCTTTTCCCGGCTCGACGCGCCGCTCGTATGGATCCAGTCGAAGCATTGAGATATGAGTGATTTTGCGATCAGTCTCGTTGATGTGGCAAAATCCTTCAATCACGGTTTGGATAACGAAGTTCGGGTATTGACGGCGGCGTCCATTGATATTGTTAGAGGCGAAATCGTTGCTTTGGTCGCGCCGTCGGGTGCAGGAAAGTCGACTTTATTGCAAATTGCTGGTTTGCTCGATTCGCCAGACTCAGGTGATGTGATTATTAGCGGCGAGCCGACACGGCAGCTCTCAGATCAATATCGCACCAAGATGCGTCGTGAGAAGGTCGGATTTGTCTATCAGTTTCACCATTTGTTGCCCGAATTCAGCGCGGTCGAGAATGTGATACTCCCGCAGTTAGCGCTGGGGACTTCCTATGAATCGGCAAAGCAGCGCAGCGAAACGCTGCTCGATCGTGTTGGATTGTCACAGCGGGCAAAACATCGTCCGGCGCAACTTTCTGGCGGTGAGCAGCAACGGGTGGCATTTTGTCGAGCCGTCGCAAACCAACCAAGCATACTGTTGGCGGATGAACCTACCGGGAATCTTGATCCTCAAACCGCTGGTCAAGTATTTGATTGCCTATTGGAATTAGCGGAAACAATTGGCCTGACGGCATTAATAGCGACGCACAATCCAGAACTGACCCGAAAAATGAGCCGCACGGCACGTTTGCAAAATGGGATGCTACTCGTGGCCGACGAGCCTATTAACCTGGCCGAATAACTTGGTAGTGTCGGCTCAGCCCCTCAATCTACAAGTTGCAGTTGCTGGTTTTCTTCGGGGGTAAAATTTGCCTGCGCAATCAAATGGCTTTGGAAGTTTGGTATCGGGCAAACAAGAGTTTCTGATTGCGAGTCTTCTTGCAAGGCACCTTGGTGAATCAAATGACTAACGTAGGATCTTGCGGTATGTGATTCGGGAAGCCTCCAAGCCGCTCCTTGGTTTGTTCGAGTTATTTCTTCCAAAATATCGTAAATGTCCGCTATGAACAGTTTGTCATTTTTTCTTTCAGCCTCCGATACGTAAGACAGTATGCCTCCTAGGAGTTTTCGCGATTCTTTCATCTCATTGGAAGTTCGATCTTTGTAGTATCTTATTCGATATTGATCTCTCAGATCCTCTACTGTCTGCCAATTTGACAGACGATTCAGACAACCGCCGACTTCTGGAAGAATTAGTTGCATTGCGAGGGCCTTTTGTGCCCAATACATATGTCGTGGCCATCCGTCGGTTGGCGCAAAATAGGTGTATAGCTTTTCTTCTTGTGCCCCAACCTCAATCCCAAAATGACGACAGAATCCTTCAATGACCTCGCGTTGTTCTTTCGGCGTAAAGCATCCGATTGAGCAATCATAAACTGTGTTAGTCAGCCCCATCTCGCGGGCGCACTCTTTGGTATCACTCAAGCCTGCTAAAACGAGTGTGATTGGCAAGCGCAAGTACTCGGCGTCATGAATGGCTTGAAGGAATCTTGCGGTTGAGGGGTTGACCTCATTGCCTAGTCTTTGCGCCTCGTCAACGGCAATGATGACGGGGCGTTTCCAATTTGTAGCGGGGGTCACTTCTCGCAATTCATGAAGATTGTTCGGCCAAGTTCGGTGCAACATTTTTTCCACATCTATACCGAACCCGAAGGCTTGGATCTCACCGATCCGTTGTCCGAGATTAGATCCGAATCTCTGCACAAGCACCTGCCAGTTCTGTTCGGTCGCTTCGGCGGCCAAAAGGATTGATTTCAATACATCGGGCAGATGATCTTCAATTTCGACATTGGAGCAATAGATTGTACCTGGCCAATCGTTTGTTTGCCCGCGCAGTTCCAATTCGCGCAAAATCGAACTTTTTCCGGCGCCTGGCGCACCGTAGATTATGTGAGTGTTACCGGGAATGGCGGCTTTTTGTCTAAAGGCCAAATTTGATAGTTCAGCAATCTCTTTGAGTATTTCTCGTCTGCCGGCAAATACCGGCGGATGAGATTTAGCCCTCTGCAAAATAAACTCATTTAGCTTATCTTTTCTAAATTCTGCCATGTCACAGTCCTCGTTGGGCAGGTCTCCCTCTCGCTTTGTCGTAGATGCGGCAATCACTGGTTTTGAATACGCCGAGTGCTTATCGGATAATCGAATCAAATGATAATTGATCGGCTCCTTTGGGTCACAGTCACGCAGTGACGTGCGAGAGTTCTGAGATTGTCGTCAGTCCAGCTTTTGATCGTACTCGCCGACCTGGTCTTCTGCTTGAATTAATGTGTCAATTTCAGCAAAAATTTCACGCATTTCAGCATCACTGTCAGGGCTCTCGCACACTACAACGAGATTGGGGGTATTCGAGGACGGACGAATAAGACCCCAGGCACCGTTATCAAGAACGACGCGACCACCGTTGACAGTGATAACATCAGTGATTGCGCGACCCGCGAAGGTTTCCTTCGCCGCTTTTTTGGCAAGGAGTTTAGCAACCAAACGCTCGGAGACCTCATATTTTTCGGCATCCTCGCAATAGGGTGACATGGTGGGACTCGCATAAGTTCGGGGCAATGCCTTATACAACTCCGACATACTCTTTGAAGGATTGCGATCCAGTAGTTTGCAAATCTCAATCGCGACTCTGAGTGCACAGTCGTAACCGTGACCTATAGGTTCAGCTAGAAAATAGTGACCAGATTTTTCAAAACCGGCTAAGGCCCCAATTTCTTTCACCCGTCTTTTCATATGGGAGTGGCCAGTTTTCCAATAATCGATCGTAACATTATGCGTCTGCAGTTCTGGATCTGACACAAACAGTCCTGTTGATTTGATGTCGACGACAAATTTTGGATTGGGATGATACTTTGCCAGGTCACGCGCCAGGATCACTCCAACCTTGTCAGCAAAGATTTCCTCGCCTTCATCATCCACGACCCCGCAACGATCCCCATCGCCATCAAATCCTAATGCTAAGTCGGCATCAGTTTGTCGCACCATCGCTGCCATATCATCTAACATTTCGAGCGACTCAGGGTTCGGATTATAGTTGGGAAAGAGATAATCAAGGTCACAATGCCGTTCGATTACCTCGACGCCAATCCGCCGCAATAGCTCCGGCGCAAAAACGGACGCCGTGCCGTTGCCCGTAGCGCATACGATTTTGACGGATCGCTGCATACGGAAGTCACCGATGATATCATTGAGATAAGCGTCTTTGATCCCATCGACAAACTCATAGGCACCGCCGGAATGTGCTTGTCCGTTACCCGAGAGAACGATTTCCTTTAATTCACTCATCTCATCGGGCCCGTGTGTCAACGGTGGTTCAAAACCCATCTTGACCCCGGTCCAGCCATTTGGGTTATGTGAGGCTGTCACCATCGCGACTGCTGGTATGTCAAGATGAAATTGCACAAAATACGCCATCGGGCTCACGCAGGGGCCGATATCTTTAACTTCAATGCCCGCTTGTAACAGACCTAAGACCAGCGCCTGTTTTACACTAAGGGAATATTCGCGATAATCTTGCCCCACCACAATCACGGGCTTTTTGTTGTGACGGCGTAATTGCGTGCCGATGCCAAGGCCAAGAGCCACAAGGCCCGGTAGATTTACTTCCTCTGGAAATCGCCAGCGAGCATCATACTCTCGAAAGCCAGTTGCAACGATCATCGGGTCTCGCATGAAAGCCCAAGTATTTTGTGCAACGGCGGGTGCGACTTGCGACATGGCGACCTCGTTAATTTGAAATAGACTTCGTGAGCTGGTCGAGTTCCAGCAGAGTTGAAACTAAGCCTGACACCGATTCGAGTGGAATCATGTTCGGCCCGTCGCACGGTGCGCTATCAGGGTTTTCGTGTGTTTCAAAAAACAGTGCGGCGATGCCAGTGGCGACGGCGGCTCTTGCCAGTGTTGGGATAAAGTCTCGTTGTCCGCCTGAGGACGTCCCTCTCTGGCCTGGCAGTTGCACCGAATGGGTAACATCCATCACGACAGGAAATCCAAATTGCGCCATCTGCGGTAGAGATCGAAAGTCGACGATCAGACTATTGTAACCAAAGCAAGTTCCACGCTCGGTTAGAAGGATGCGTTCGTTGCCGGTGCTTTTAATCTTTTCGACAACGTTTTTCATGTCCCAAGGTGCGAGAAACTGTCCTTTTTTGACATTAAGGGCACAGCCAGTCTCACCGGCGGCAACGAGCAGGTCAGTTTGACGACACAGAAAAGCGGGAATCTGCAGAACGTCGACGATTGATGCGGCGGTGGCACAGTCTTGCGGCAAATGCACATCCGTGAGTACCGGGATGCCGAGTGACTCGCGAACACTCGCGAGGATTTTGAGTCCGGCATCAATGCCGGGCCCGCGGGCACTATCGCCAGAGGTCCGGTTGGCTTTATCATAACTGGACTTGAAGATATAAGAAAGACCAGCAGCGTGACAAATTTCTTGCATTCTTCCGGCAATCATTTGTGCGTGATCGGCGCTTTCTAGTTGGCACGGTCCCGCAATGATTGTCAGCGGTAGAGAGTTTCCAACTTTAAGGTCAGCAATCAAGACATCTGTCATTGACGGTTACCAGCGTTGTTTTGAGGTAACGGGAGAGGGCCGATATTCGCTACGTTCACAAGAAGCATGTTACCTCTGAAATCGTTCGCTGTGAGTTGTTTGAGCGCCAATCTGGCCGGGAAGCAATGAACAGGGAATTGAAGGCCGAGGTTCACTCGTTGGCAATGCAATCTTTGCTTTGGCGTGGATACGCGATGCACAATGACACAGAGCAACCCATAATCGGACAAAATTCAGTTGGTCTGCTTTTGAACGCGGAAAATCTTTCCTGCAAGTATACTAATTATGGCGGCACCGAAGGAGAACAGAGCTCCCATTTTTGCTGCATCTTGAATCGGCCCAGCCTCGAACGCTACGGTTGCGACAAACAGCGATACAGTGAAGCCAATCGCCGCGACAAAGCCAATAACAACCAGATCAACGAGCCGCATGCCGTCGGGAATCCCTAGGCGCAACGGCACTGCGGCTAGCCAACCAAACAAGAAAATTCCTATCGGTTTGCCTACGATCAGCCCGGCAAGAACCAGCCAAGTTGCATCCCCGATGGCGCTGAATTGGACACCCGCGTTACACAGTCCAAAACAAAACAGAACAATTTCAACCGGTACCTTTAGGGCATGTTCAATTTCGTTTAGCAAATCATGAGCATACTGTTCGGTTTGGGCAAATAGTCCAAAGTCGTGGTCGGCGTGAGGAATTGCAGGCACAATCGGCAGCAAACCAAGGGCTGGATGCAGTCCCGACATCATGAAGCCATACCAACTTGCGCTTCCAGCCAGAACATAGGGCCAGAATTTCAATTTTCTCCGCACCCAACTGGCATATTTTTGCGTTGGATCGTTCTTATCAAGGTAGCGTGGCAACCAATTGAAGAGGAGGAATACACCGACGGCGACGGCGAAAGAGAACAACAGCCAAATTGGTGCGAGCGTACCAGACGGATAAAAAACTGCGAGGATAATCAGCCCGGCGGCATCATCCGCAATTGCCAATAGGAGAAGAAATCGGACGGCAGGATGGCCGGCACCAAAAACAATTCGCCCGACGAGATATGAAAAGGCGATATCGGTTGCGGTCGGAATTGCCCAGCCGTTCGCAACGGCATTATAGGTATCCGAACCAAGAAATGCGGCAAGCCCAAGGTATACGGCGATCGGTCCGAACATTCCGCCGGCGGTCGCAAATAGCGGCGTTGCGGCGCGTTTGCCGCGCAACGACCCATCTTTGAGGATAACGGCTTCCCAGACTTCTTTCGCGGCAACGCCGAAGAAGAGGGCCATTAACATATCATTAATCAAGTAGTGAAACGTGAGGGTTCGGTGTCCGTGGTGCTCATGACCGATTGGCGCATAGTCCCATAGGGTGTAGTCGATGATGTGATGGTAGGTATCTGCCCAATAGTGAGCGTTTCCTGCGACGGGAAAGATGAAATCCAGATTTGCCCAGACGAGGGCGATCAGTGCGCCGAGGATCAACAGCAGCGAATTGTTTATGAGGATATTCCAAACGCGGTACATGCTCACTTATCCCAATCTTGGTATGTGTTGACTCTAAGTGAATTGTCTCCGAGGGGCAATGGATTCTGTGATTTTGGGGCAAACCAGTTGCTCGATAACTGCGATCTCCAAAACAATAGTTCATGCTTTGCGAGCGCAGCGGTGAGAAGAAAAGAAGTTGTGATCGGAAGAGCATTTCCAAACGGCGATATTGCCGCAACACTCATAGTACGCAAAGCAGGGATCAGAAAATTCGCAGTCAATTCTTATCTCTTGGGAAAAACGACGTGTAGTCTTAATGAAATCCTTTTGGGGATTCTTTCTACACAGGACAAAACCAGATCATGATGTCGCAATTGGTAGCGTCGTTCGGGGAAATCTGAATTCGCAGGAGGGTCTGACTTAAGAAGTCGATTAACAGAAATAGGTTCGACGCATCTTTATTCGTATTTTCGAATTATATGTATATTGCATGGATTGCGAAAACTAAAGGATAGAAAAATGGTTGACCCTATTGCATTTCCTGCGGCAGATCGCGCACGTCGAACGGGTGATGTTCTCGCTACTGCAGGCCATTCCCCGGCAGTCATTACGAAACACCGAAAGCCCAGATTCATATTGATGACGGTCCAGTGCTTTGAGGCATTGTCCGAAGGAGCGGAACAGAACGCTTCGCGCTCGAATCATTCGCACGACAGTTTGCGAAATTCTATGATTACAGCCTCAGAGCGTAAAAATCAGAAATTTAAGGAAGACTGTAACAAGCCGTCTGATGTCTTCGCACAGTATTTTGGAGAAGAGCATGGCGTTGATCTTCCCTCTCCAACCCGTCGCGGCTATTGACCGCTTTTAATTTTAAGCTCGGATGAATGAGAGGATCGTTCAGATGCGCCCTCGGCCTGAGCCTCGTGTCGCAGCCTTTCTGAATTCTATTGCTGACGAAGGATTTGGAATTTCCACAATAACCGTTTGGGAAATATTGGATGGAATTGGACGGCTCGAAGTGGGTCGAAGACGAACGAATCTTGGCGACCGATTTCGGGAACTTCTTGAGAAGTTGTTTGAAGACCGTATCGTTGCACGGTCATTGGAAGATGCGTAAGCTTGTGTGTACATAATGGAAAACAAGCACCGTCAAGGCGAGCCGCTTGACGACCATGTGTCGGATGCCTTTATTGCAGCCGTCGCAGTAACGTGTGGTCTTGTCGTCGTAAGCCGAAATGAGGCTGAGTTTCGAAATACTGGGGCCAAGACAATCAATCATGGGATTTACAGAACCTTGGTAAACATCTCATTCGTCGACTAAATGCCCTTTGAGCCGATTGTTTTGATCAAACCCTGATCACCGCTACCGTGCCTGAATTCCTGTGAAATCGTCGTGTGGCTGATGTTTATCATACGGGCGATTTTCCACATCAATCATGCGCTTTTCATGACAGTATGAATTTGGCATCTTTCAAGATACCTCAGGTGCTGGTAACCTTCGAATATTAGAGTATTCTCAATATTGCTTTCATATAGAGTTCTACCGCGTGGGCACCAAAAAACGCAGATTTCAGAATTAGTCTCTTTTCTTTGGTTTCCATATCCGCCGCAACGAAGCATCTGGAAAAATGGTAATAGTGGGCTGATCAGCAGTGCGACTGCAACGCAAAGTTTTTCAACGCGACTCAAATATCGGGAGCGGAGTTGTGAAACCACGACTGGTGCTCGACAGTCGGAGACCAAATTAATGAACAGCACACCGCTGTCGGGGGATCATGATGCCTTAAAGATGCTCTCAAGATTCTCGGCGGTGATCAACGCTTCTAGCCAGTGATCAAGTTGAGTTATAGAGGCGTTTTGCACTGCTTTGACTCGCTGTTGAGGAAGCTTGCCGAATTTCAGGCGAGCCTGACGCAGGAAGGTTTCGGCCTTACCTTTAGCCTCACCTTCGGCCTTGCCTTTAGCCTCACCTTCGGCCTTACCTTTAGCCTCACCTTCGGCCTTACCTTTAGCCTCACCCACTTTAATCCAACCTTCGGCAATTGTACCCATTATATTCCTCCATCTCTCCGGTTTGGCCTGTTGCAGAGCTGCTTCAAGCGTAATAGGCATTTCACCTTTCGTTCTGACTATATAGTTTAGCACGGCCGTTTCCAAGTCTGTATCGTCAACGAGACGAGAAAGTATGTCAATCAGAAATTCGCCGTCAATTGAGTCGAGCCCAGAGATATTCATGACCTGAAATGCGGCTCGAATATCAGGAGTGGAGGAGAGTTGCTCGGGAGACATGTCACGAAGGTCGCGTAACAAATATGTGAACGACCGCGTGAAGGGACGTAAGAGTTCATTATCCTCAATCATGTCGAACACTGAGAAGGGAACGTTCCACTTCCTTTCCCCATGATAGAACACCAAAGGCAAAATTGCAGGCAATTTTTTCCTACGGTTCCGATGCTCATTGGCATAGCGCTCCCAGATATTGACCATGTATCGAGCAATCTGAAACGGGGTTCTCGGATCTGGCGTACTCTTGTGCTCAAGCAATGTGTATAGAAGAAACTTCTTGTCGAACTTCAGTGGCACCTCAAAGAGGCGATCAACCTGACTCCCACGCAGAGCTTCATCCACAAAGCTACCATCAATTAATCGGGGGTCGCCAATCATGTGAGCGGCAATTTCTTCTGGGAAATGATCGCGCATGATAGTTCCAGTACGCTTTGGATTGGTCACGAGAACCCGAAACAGTTCATCATGCGCGGGGAGATCGGCTCCAGTTTTTCTAATGGGCTTATCCTCGTTCGTACTCACAGGTGCATCCGTTCTGATTCGAGGTTACTCGGCGCATTGCGGGGAGTGGGAAGTTGCCCATAGAATCTTTTTTCGGTTTCAAAGCGGTCAATGCTGCACGGCTGCGCGAATTTTGAAACTGTATCTATAATGTGCGGTGCTATAAGATCCTGCATTTGCGAGAACCTGCCTGTACAACTCTACATAGGTCCTTGCTGGCGATTAACCAATTGACTGAGAATACAGTCGGGAGTTAAATCCAGCGCAGTTACAAAAAGTCCACTACTATGCACGTAGTGACGAATTTATGCAAATCGCTACTACAGGTTTCGAATAGAGAAATTTTTTCGCCGAGCGGGTCGCTGATGCGCCTTTGGTATAGAGTGAAAGTTCACCATATCATGTCCAAACGAAATGTTATAACTTTTTCTGCGCTCAGGCCGTAACGCCCTCGGGCGTTTATCATCGCTTTACACCGAGGATAGCAGTCAAAATATTGCGCGTCTGGGGAGAGAGTCGGCTTCCGCTAGAAACGGAAATCTTTCTCGACGTCTTAAAGGGCTCTACGGAAGATTCTGCACCTCAATACTTTACTTTGTCTTCAATACGATCCCAAATCATTCCAGCCACGTTGATGTGATTAAAGCGCTCAAGTTCCTGAATACCGGTAGGCGATGTGATGTTAATTTCGGTCAGGTAGTCTCCAATCACATCTATGCCGACAAAGATTTGTCCGCGTTGCTGTAGCAACGGGCTGAGCGCTTCACAAATCTCGTGATCTCTATCAGTCAATTCTACCTTCTCGGCGCGTCCGCCAACATGCAGGTTAGAACGCGTTTCACCCGCATCAGGGACGCGATTGATGGCACCAACGGCTAATCCGTCGACAAGGATAATTCGCTTGTCGCCTCTCGCGACTTCGGGCAAGAACTTCTGCACGATTAGCGGCTCACGAGAGAAAGTCGTGAACATTTCATGAATAGCTGCCAGATTTCGGTCAGCCGCAGATAGCCGCAGAACCCCAGCTCCACCATTGCCGTAAAGTGGCTTTACAATAATATCCTCGTATCTGGCCTTAAAGGTTTGCAATATGTGCAGATCACGAGAGATGGCTGTCGGAGGGATAAACTCTTCCAAGTCGAGTACGAGTAACTTTTCGGGGAAATTACGCACCCAGAAAGGATCATTGACGACGAGGACGTCCTCTTTAATCCGATCAAGCAAATGGGTGGAGGTAATGTAGTTCATATCAAATGGGGGATCTTGACGCAACCATATGACGTCAAACGTAAGCAAGTCCACCTCGCGTATTTCGCCAAGTTTCGCGGCATTACCCATCACCCGTTGGACCTTAAAATCTTGCCCACGTGCGGTAATGCGTCCGTCTTGGTAGGCGAGCTGATCCGGCCCATAAAAAAACAAATTATGTCCGCGATTTTGAGCTTCTTCTGCTAGGCGAAAGGAACTATCGGCGGCGATGTCGACTTCGCCAATTGGATCCATCTGAAACGCTATTTGCACGGTTCAATTCCTTCTGACTGAAAATTCGCTACAATGTGCGACTCGCCAACACAGCCTCAAGACATTCTTAGTAGCGAAATAATGTGCAACATTGATCCCCAATTCTCTCGCTCGACAAGAACGGCTGACTACGGTCTCGACTGGGTACAGTTTCGAACATTATAAATCCCGTTGCAGTCTTTCGTAAGATGATCGGGCGATACATTGTTCGACTGTTATTGATAGTAGGAAGAGAATGTATGTATGAGCGATGAAAAGGCCTTAAGAATTATCAGTGCGATCCAATAGATCTAATGCAAGTCGATATACGCGACGGCGGGGAACTGACGCTGCTTCGGCGACTACTTCTGCTGCGTCTCTCACCGATAGCGTCTTCAAGGCCGTTTGTAGAGACGCGATAAGTTCGGCATCATCGCCATCCTCTGATGCTGGTGCACGGTCAATCAACAACGCTAATTCACCCCGCAATGTCCTTTGCGTCAGTTGCGACTCCAGTTGCAACAAACTTCCGCGCAGGACCTCCTCATATTTCTTAGTAATTTCTCTCGAAATTGCGGCCTTACGCGCACCGCCAAACACGCCTCTCGCGTCAGTGATCGTAGATTGGACACGTTTGGCCGATTCAAAAAAGATTAGTGTGCCAGGAACATTGGTTAGGGTTTCAAGCCTAGCTCTTCTAGCAGCTTGCTGCTTGGGTAAAAAACCACCGAAGAAAAAAGAGTCGCTTGGCAGGCCAGAGAGCACTAAAGCTGATAACGAGGCAGAGGCTCCCGGAACCACCGTCACCAAGTGCTCTGCTGCGGTGGTCGTTTGCACTAAGTCAAACCCTGGATCGGCAATCAACGGCATTCCTGCATCGGCAGTGTAGGCAACAGATTTTCCTTCAGATATTGATTGAATGAGTCGCCGCCGCAAATCCTCAGTACTATGATCATGATAGGCTATAATCGGTCGATTGCCGACCCCGATACTATGGATGCTTAAAAGTCGACGAAGTGATCGTGTATCTTCGGCGACCAAAATATTGGCAGCCGTGAGGACATCTAAAGCGCGCAGGGTAATATCTCGAGCTGAGCCGATGGGCGTTGCGACCAAGTACAACCCGGGTGCTAGAGTTGGGATATTTGATGGCACAGAGACTTGCACGCTACGCTTATTCGGGTCAATCCAGATTTCTCCCAACGCCTGAGTCTGGGCATCCGACATAGAGCTTGTCCTGTCCCTCCGATAGACAAAACCATTAGGGCAGGATACCAATCATTGCAAGCGGGTTGTCTATTGCCTGTGTGTCACAATTGAGTAAGCCCTTGTGAGTTCAGGTTGTATTCCGATAGACGACCATCGACGGAACCTGCCGAGGGCAGGATATACGAGTCGCTTGCTTAAAACTAAGGGCCGACAAAGCTATTGACGGATTGAGCGGAGAGTCAATTGATAATCAAGATTGAGTCAATCGAGGAGGTTGAGGCTCTATTGGCCTCTCAAGACTACGTTTGTAATCGGGCGCTTGCGACGGTGGTATTTCTTTCGCTCAGCCTAAAACAACCATTGTTTCTTGAAGGCGAAGCGGGAGTCGGAAAAACGGAAATCGCCAAGGCGATTGCGAGCGCTTTGGACCGTCGATTGATCAGACTTCAATGTTACGAAGGTCTGGATGTTGCTAACGCCGTTTATGAGTGGAATTTTCAAGCGCAGATGATTGCCTTGAGAGCGGCTGAAGCCGTCGGCAAGAGTAATCAAGAAGATATCGAAACAGAACTCTTTAGCGAACGGTTTTTACTCGCAAGACCATTGCTGCAGGCCATGAAGCCAGACGAAAAGGGTCCACCGGTGCTGTTAATTGATGAACTGGATCGCACCGACGAACCTTTTGAAGCCTTTTTGCTAGAAGCATTAAGTGATTTCCAGGTCACGATTCCGGAACTTGGTACGATTAAGGCACCAGAACCGCCCATTGTCATACTGACCTCGAATAGAACCCGAGAGGTGCACGACGCGCTCAAGCGCCGATGCCTCTATCATTGGGTAAATTATCCTGATTTCGAGACAGAAATGGATATCTTGCGGGCGCGAGCCGCAGGCGCGTCAGAACGCCTTAGTCAAGAGATTGTTGCGTTTGTTCAACGGTTGCGAACCGAGGATTTGTTCAAAAAACCAGGGGTCGCAGAAACAATTGATTGGGCAAAGTGTCTTTTAGCCCTCGATGTTGTGACATTGTCCCCGGAAGTTATCGCTAATACCCTAGGAGCAGTTTTGAAATATCAAGACGATATCGCAAATTTGGGGAATTCTGATTTAGGGCAGTTGCTTTATGACGCCAAACAATCAAGGGTCAACTCATCGTAAAAGATTGAGTTTTCGAGTCTCATTCGATTATATGAATTTTGCTGAGGCGCGATGACTGAAGTAATACCGTCGACTCTGCCGCAAAACCCAAAACTGGTGCACAACATCGCGCACTTTTGTCGTGCCTTGCGCAATGCGGGTCTGCCACTTGGTTCGGGACAAATCATTCAAGCAATACGAGCCGTTGAGGCATCTGGCTTTACCCGCAAAGATGACTTTTTTTGGGCGCTCCATGCCTGTTTGGTCTATAGTCCACAACAGCACACGATATTTTCGCAAATCTTTCACCTTTACTGGCGAGATCCACGATATCTTGAACGCCTGATGTCACTGATGCTCCCATCAATTCGGGGGGTGCAGGAAGATCAAAAGGCCGATGCTGGCGCGAGACGAGCAGCAGAAGCTCTACTCGCAGGATCAGAACAACATAACACGGCCCCGGCGTCGGATCAGACGCCAAACGCTATCGAAGTCGACGCCAAAATGACAGTATCAGCAGCGGAGCGGTTGCGAACCCTTGATTTCGAACAAATGACAACCGCGGAGTTGAGTGCCGCGAAACGCGCAGTCAAGAATCTCGATTTACCCGTCACGATGATCCCCTCTCGCCGCAATGAACCCGTTGCATCGGGACAAAAGCTTGATTGGCGACGAACATTTCGCAATACCATGCGGCAGGGCGGCGAAATTTGCCACTTGGCCAAGCGGCGGTTGCGACCGCAATGGCCCAATCTTGTAGTAATCTGTGACATTTCGGGATCAATGAGCCAATACTCGCGTGTCGTCTTGCATTTTATGCATACTGTAGTGAATGCCCGAAAGGCTGGTTGGTCGAAGGTACACGCTTTTACATTTGGTACCCGTCTTACGAACATCACTCGACAGTTGATGCATCGAGATATTGATGAAGCTTTGACAGCTGCCGGGAACGAAGCAAAAGATTGGGAAGGCGGAACGCGGATAGGTTCTTGTCTACGCTCCTTTAATCGCGACTGGGCTCGTCGAGTTCTAGGGCGATCTGCTGTGGTGTTATTGATTAGTGATGGATTAGAGCGTGACGATCCAGAACTCTTAGAGGCGGAAATGGAGCAGTTACACTTATCATCAAAGCATTTGATTTGGTTAAACCCGCTTTTGCGATGGGACGGTTTTACGCCGAAGGCTCGTGGTGCACGAGCGATGCTGTCGCACGTTGACAGCGTCCGCTCTGGTCATTCTATCGAGTCGATAGAGGACTTGGCGAAAAACCTGTCCTCGTTCGACGATCTTGGCGAAAAACGACGCCTCGTGCGTGCGCTCTAGGAGCGAACTTAGGCCGTTTCAATGGAATGCTTCAAGTCCAGCCTTCTGAAGTTTACCCAATAACAGATAGAATTCGATGAAAGCTGCACCCATGACAAAACTGGCAAAAATTGGCGAACTTAACCAAATTCCCGAAACCGCATTGGCATGGTATCAAGCAGGCAAAGGTGCCGTAGTCGCAACGGTCATCGAAACGTGGGGTAGTGCGCCGCGGCGCGTCGGAGCGCAACTCGTTGTTTCGGGTGACTCTGAGATTGAGGGTTCAGTCTCAGGCGGTTGCGTTGAAGGGGCTGTTGTTCATGAAGCGCTTGAAGCCTTGCAGGAAAAGCAACACCGCGTCTTGGAGTTTGGCGTGGCCGAAGAAGAGGCTTTCGCAGTTGGTCTTGCTTGCGGTGGTCAAATCAAAATCTTGGTAGAGCCAGTGGGAACCGTGCTACCCGTCGAATTACTGCGGGAGTTGGTCGATGCACGGCAGAGGCGCAAGGCTGTGGCGTACGTGGTTAATCTCGTCACTGGCGACCGACGATTAGCATACGATGGTTTTGAGGAACGCGTGAGGATGGATCGATCTGGTTTTGAAAATCAGAGGGAGTTTGTCACTCTACATAACGCACCGCTTCGACTTGTGGCAGTTGGCGCGGTCCATATCGCTCAAGCATTGCTGCCGATGTCTCGTATCGTTGGGTACGATTCAATCGTGATTGATCCTCGCGAGTCTTTTGCGACCTCAGAGAGGTTTCCCGATGATACGATTGTGATTGACTGGCCTGATGAGGCGCTAGCGACGCTTGGTTTGGATGTGCGCACTGCCTTAGTCTCACTCACCCATGATCCAAAGCTTGATGATCCGTCTTTGGAGTTCGCGTTGAACTCAGAGGCTTTTTATATTGGTGCTTTGGGATCAATTCGGACGCATGCGAGTCGCCTAGATCGACTGCGAAAAAACGGTTTTGATGAGCAATCGCTTGAACGAATCCATGGTCCGATTGGTCTTGATATTGGCGCCGCTAGTCCTGAGGAGATTGCCCTCGCGATCTTGGCGCAAATGACGGCGAGATTACGAGGGTTGTAAGGTGAAACAACCAAACGAATCGCTGCAACACTTTCTTGTTGTTTCGGCGCAATTGAAATACGCTAAAGACGCGATCACGATAGAACCCACGATTCTGATTGGGATGGAAATCTAGCCGCGAATCTCGAGTTTCATCTTCCTGTCGCCGCCAAACTGCAACGTCCAGTCCGCATCGCCTGCTGGCGCTTCTAATCTTGCTAGAACTGTCAGTTTTTCGTCGCTTTCACTGCCGCTTAGTCGCGCCTTAGGCGTCGATTCGTGCTTGGTTTCCAGCGCAGCTTCTAGGCCGTCGATTACACAATCCTTGCAGACCTGCTTTACCCTTGAGACGCTAATTTCGAAAATGGTAGCAATGTCGCCATGCTTGCGCCCACCACCAATACGATCTTCATCGGTAGTAATAAAATATGCGCTCGCTAATGAAGCTCTCTCGAACCCTTGCTGCTGTCGAATCCCCTTTTTTCTCCCTGCCGCCTCCCGAGTAATCTTAACCACGTTATGCGTTAGCGGTTACTCAAAGAAACTACGGAATACCTGTTGTTAGTTTGCGCGATAGTACGCAAATATTTGATAAGAGACTATCGCAACCGAACTCACTATTTTCAGGGGTAGGAAGTAATAGGAATTGTTTTTGCTCTTGCCGAATCTGCAGAAGACACGGTTGAAATTACCAAATGCTTTCAGTTGGGTCTGACGGGAAGGGGATAGGTGCCAACCTTGCTCCAATTGTAAGGGATACATACAAACAATCTAATTTGCTCGAATTGCATAAGAGTAAATTATTGACCGATGGCGACGGGCGGTCGAAAATTACCTCGAAAGAATTTTCTTGTAGTGTTGACTTAATGTATCTAAATAGCTAGTTACAAATTATTTGATTGGAAGCAATATGTGCGTCAGTTGCTTCAGAGTTGCTTTAGCAATTTTGATTTCCTTTGCGTTAGGAATATCCGCAGCACATGCGAATACCAAACGAATAATGGTATTCGGAGATTCAAACTCGTGGGGATGGGTGCCAGTGCCGGAAGTTGCACCGACCACCCGTTACCCTCCCGACATCCGCTGGCCGGGTGTTATGCGTGACACTCTTGGAGACAGCTACGAGGTTATTGAAGAAACGCTACCAGGACGCAACGCATCACGTGATGATCAAGGGGTTCCAATTTCAGGTTCTGGTATCGAAGGAGATGGGGCGGGAATGAATGGCAGTTCATACTTGCCGGCGGCGATCGCGAGCCATTTCCCGTTAGATGTGATTATCATTATGCTTGGTACAAACGACGCTAAAGAAGAGCATGGTTTGACCCCGTTAGATATCGGCTTAAACATTATGAAGCTTGGATCAGAGGCGAGTCAAAATACTGGTGTATTTACAAAATATGAGCCGTCAAGAGTGTTAATTGTCGTTCCGCCACCCATCGGCGAGATATCAGTAGAGTGGTTGGCTGAGTCGTATAGTAGAAACTCCGTCGAAAAATCCAAACAATTAGCGTCAGTGCTAGAGCCAATGACCAGGGCTGCTGGTTTTGGATTTTTTGATGCGGGTAGCGTGGCTAAGATTGACGGAATTGATGGACTACATATGTCACCCGAAAGCCATGCGGCAATCGGCAAAGCGGTCGCGAGAGTGGTTTCAGATATGTTGAATTAGGTCTATTCAATTTCTATTGTGAGTGACCGCAAGATAAGTGTAATTTTTTTCTTGCTGCGTGAGCTGAACTGCGCTACGGCAATCAAATAACTATCTGGTTATTTATATAATGAGCGAAGCATTTGATTACATTATTGTAGGCGGGGGATCTGCAGGATGTGTGCTCGCAGCTCGCTTAAGTGAGGATCCAGATGTCTCCGTGCTGCTATTGGAAGCTGGCGGTCGAGATAATAATTTTTTGTTTCATTGGCCTGCTGGGTTTGCAAAGATGACCAAAGGCATAGCCAGCTGGGGGTGGTCGACGGTTCCTCAAGAACACATGATGGGACGGGAAGTTTGGTTTACCCAAGCAAAAGTCATTGGCGGTGGATCGTCAATAAATGCACAGGTCTACACGCGTGGCAATCAAGCAGATTACGATAACTGGGCAGAAAATTATGGCTGTGACGGTTGGAGTTACTGCGAAGTTTTGCCCTATTTCAAGCGTTCTGAATTTAACGAGTGTTTCGAAAATACTTTTCATGGCAGGGAAGGTGATCTTGGGGTGTCAATGCCAAGAGCAACACTTCCAATTTGCGACGCATTTATTGAAGCGGCCAAGGAATTCGGGATTCCTCATAATCCAGATTTCAATGGTTCGCAACAAGCTGGTGTCGGCTACTATCAACTGACACAAAAAAACGCCAAGCGTAGTTCAACTTCGGTTGCATTCCTCAAATCGGCGGAAAAGCGCCGTAACTTGAGGGTCATTACGCAAGCAAAGGCGACACGCATTGTCCTGAAAAAAGGGCGTGCGGTTGGAGTTGAATATCTTCATAAAGGTCGGCAGCGACTCTCAGAAACTACTCGAGAAATCGTCTTGACCTCAGGGGCGATTGGATCACCAAATCTGTTGCTGCTGTCTGGCATAGGACCGGCGCAACATTTGACCGAAGTTGGTATCGAAGTAAAACACGACTTAGCTGGCGTTGGTTTAAATCTTCAAGATCATATTGATGTTTGCGCGATCGCAGAACTGAGCGGAAATTACAGTTATGATGGCTGGGATACGTTCCCAAAGTCAACGTTCGCTGCCCTGCAATACTTGTTCCTAAAATCTGGCCCAGTTGCCTCCTCGCTTTTTGAAACGGGTGGTTTTTGGTTTTCGAACAAGGAGCAAACTCAGCCCAATATTCAGTTTCACTTGGGGCAGGGATCTGGATTAGAAAAGGGTATCACTCGCATTAATGGCGCCGGAATAACATTGAACAGTGCACACGTGCGTCCCCGTTCAAGAGGGACGGTTCGTCTAAACAAGAGTAATCATTTTGTACCGTTGATTGATCCAAATTATTGGTCGGACGATCATGATCTCGAAATGGCTTATCGTGGTTTAGAAATTGCGCGGGAAATTTTAGCACAACCTGCACTAAAGAAGTATGTGAAAAGGGAAGTCCTGCCGGGGTCGGATCTGAGTTCACGTGAACAGCTATTCGGTTACCTCTGTAAAATGGCAAAAACTGATCATCATCCGGTCGGAACCTGCAAGATGGGTCGAGATGAACTGTCTGTCGTTGACCCAAAATTGAAGGTTATCGGATTAGATGGCTTACGGGTATGTGACTCGTCCGTCATGCCGCAAATAACTTCGTCAAACACCAACGCTCCGACAATTATGATTGCCGAAAAAGGCGCCGATCTGTTGCGCAATCGCAATCCGCTCCCAGCAGCTAATCTTCCAGATAATAGAATTAGTTCAGGGAGACGGGAGGCATCGTCTTGAAAACGAAACCAAAGGGAATCAACGCCTAGTAAAGGAAGGCACAAAGAATGGCTGCGGCGAATTCAATCTTGGGGCTACACCATATCGGTTTCACTGTTCCCGATATGGAACAAGCGGTTGCCTTTTTTGCCGATGTTTTTGGAGCCATCACTATCATGGAGTGCGGATCGGTCGAAGTCGATGACGCTTTCATGGCAAAGCACTTGGGAGTTCCTCAAGGCGCTAAAATTGCAGATCAGCGTGTAGTTCAGATTGGACGAGGTGGCTCGCTTGAGTTGTTTGAATATTCTGGTGTCACGGGTGCGCAAGCAATCAAACACAATGGTGAAGTTGGCGCTATGCATATTGCTTTTGAGGTCAATGACGCCTTTGAGGTCGCCGAAAGAATGAAGAGCCAGGGTGTAGACGTCTTGGACGGGCCAACACTTATTCAGGGTGGCCCCATGAATAATCTCGTCTGGCTATATTTAAGGAGTCCTTGGGGGCAGTACCTTGAAATAGTGAGTGCCAAAGGACCATTGGGCTACGAAGACAACCAAGGACCAAAACTCTGGACGCCGTCTTCTGGAAATTAGGTTGCTGCCATGGTGGCACTGCCGATCAGATATGTAGGTGAGAATGTCCAAAACAACGCTTTGAACTTGGACTGATTTTTAGGAGAAAAGAAAATGAAGAATTTATTCTTAACCGCTTGGATATGCGCTACCCTCTCTTTTGGATTCGGAGGTAGCTCAGGTGCGGCCGAATTTGATGGAATTGAACTCAAGATGCTTGCAATTGGCGATACCTCGGTAACGCGTCTCGCGCCGATTGTTGATGAATTTGAAGAACTAACCGGTGCTAAGGTGCAGATTGATATGTTTCCCTATCCTGGTTTAATTGACAAAATCGTAATCGAAGCAAGTGCAAATTCTCCTAGTTATCAGCTTATGTGGGTGGATAGTCCGTGGGTTGGTGTATTGGGTGAGTCAGGAGCGCTTGAAGATCTCACAGATTTGGTAAAGCGAGACGCAGAAGAAATTAACCTAAACGATATTCTTCCAATTCAACTCCAAGAAAATACTTGGCAGGGGCGACTCTTGGCTTTTCCGGCGTCGGGTATGATTTGGCATCAAAACTATCGCAAAGATCTATTTGAAAATGCTGACGAACAAGCAGCATTTGAACAGAAATATGGATATCCGTTAGCTCCGGCCAAGACTTGGGAAGAATTTATCGACATTGCGGAGTTTTTCACGCGTACAGCTGGTGAGACGCTTGGAGGAGAAATACTAGAGAAGGATTTCTATGGTAATGCGCAGGCATACAGTCGAGTTGCTGGGGCAATTACACACGATTTTTTCCCCATTTTTCGTAGTTTTGGCGGCGACTATTGGGATGCAGATACCGGACTCTGTGGGATCAACTCTGATGCTGGACTGGCAGCCGCAGATGTAATGAAGCGTCTAGTTCCTTTTAATCCTCCTGACTACCTCGGTTTGATGTGGGATATTCGAACGGGCTACATGGAGCGCGGCGAAGTTGCTCAATCTGGATATTGGTCTGTGCGAACAGTTCGGCTGACAAATCCAAACGAAGCAGTGCTTCCCACCATCGGAGAAGCGGGTTACGCGCCGAGTCCAACCGGGGACGGCGGCCCAATAGAAACAATGACGGGAGCGTTAAGTTTTGGGATCAACTCAAAGGCAACCGATGCCGAGAAAGAGGCTGCGTGGGCTTTTATTAAATGGGGAACATCACGCGATATAATGCGTCGATTTGCCGAAGAGGGAAATGGAGTGTCAATGTTCCATAGGTCCATTTTATCTGATCCAAAACTTCAGGAAAGGTATCCGTATTATAAAGTCCTCTTAGAAACTCAAGATGAACCTGGAGATGCCAAACGTCGAATTTTCCATCCGTTTTATGCAGACGTCGAAGAGATTTTTGGCGTTGAATTGAATAAGTATATGGCAGGGGAGACCGAAACGGCTGCGGAAGCTTTAACAAACGCATGTACCAAGATTGATACGCGATTGAGAGTGTTTCCTGAGGAGCTTCGTCTGCGTTGGATCAATGATGTGCCGGCGAGCATATTTGAGTGATCTGGTGTCTAAATTTGTTCTACTTTGTTCTGTTGACAGAGTAGAACAATTCGTTTGACTTGATTTGATGGCATACTCCAAGAAACGAAATCGGAATATTTTTTTAATTTTCCTACTTCCAGCGATTTTGGTTCTGTTTCTTACCACGATCTACCCAATGCTGTACGCGGGGTATTTGAGTTTTCGCTCTTATGATCTGGCAAAGCCATTTGTTCCCAGAATTTTCGTGGGTTGGTCAAACTATAAAGAAGTTCTGACTTCTTCAGAGTTTTTTCATACGCTTTGGATTACTCTGAAATTAATGGTCATGACACTCTCGGTGCAACTGGTTTTGGGTGTCGGAATGGGGCTTCTTGTGACACAGCGCTTGCCTGGCATGGGCATAGCTCGTACCGCACTTTTGATACCAATGATGATATCACCAGTAATCGTTGGCCTTGTTTGGTTATTCCTATATTTCCCGGAGTTAGGATATCTGAATTACTTCTTAAGTTTTTTGGGCATTAATCCAATTGCTTGGATTACTTCTACAGAATGGGCTTTGTGGGCAATTGCGATTGCGGATATATGGCAGTGGACTCCATTCATTATGATGGGAACAGCCGCAGCGCTGACAAATCTATCCCCTGAACCATATGAAGCGGCTCAAATCGACGGGAATTCGACTTGGGATATTTTTACACGGGTAACACTCCCTCAGATTAAGCCTGTTTTGATTTCTCTTATGTTTCTGAGGGCAATTGATGCGTTTCGGATTTACGACATTATCTTCGTTCTAACAAAGGGCGGACCAGGCGACGCAACAGAAGTCTTGTCGATGTTTATCTATCGTCAATCTTTTACCTTTTGGCGAATGGGAACAGGAGCAGCAGCGAGTTTTGTTTCCTTAGTTGTCATCATTTTATTGATCATGCTTTTCTTTAAGTCACTAAATCATAGTCGAAGAATATCTTAAGGGTATAGCAGTGATTAAGCCGAGTTCGCAGAAGACATTCTTTGTTTATCTCTGTCTCGTGATTGTGCTGATTGTGTTCATGACACCAATTTACATTATTGTGTCTTCCTCAATCAAACCATCGCCAATAATGTTCCAAAAACCACCGGCTTTTGTGTTTTCGCCAACATGGGATCACTATGTCGCACTCTTCTCCGAGCGACCGTTCTTAAAGTTCATTACAAATTCACTGATCGTTGCTCTTGGATCAACTGCCTTTAGTCTGACATTCGGTTCTCTTGCTGCCTATGCGTTGAGCCGAATTCGGCATAAGAGAATGAATGACGTTGCGTTTTGGATTTTGTCGATGCGTATGTTCCCCCCGATCGCAGTCGTCGTGCCGTATTATATTATTTTCAAGGCTGCTGGCTTGTTGGATACTCCAATTGCACTGATAATTATCTATTCCACTGCAAATATCCCCCTAACAGTCTGGTTGATGAAGGGTTTCTTCGATGAAGTTCCGCGTTCTTTGGAAGAAGCGGCCGCATTGGACGGGCATGGGCTTCTTGGGATATTCTGGCGAGTAACGCTACCGTTGGCTGCGCCGGGGTTAGCTGTATCAGCAGTTTTTTGTTTCATCTTTTCATGGAACGAATTTATTTTTGCGCTGATGTTAACCGGTTCACAAGCACAAACTGCGACTGTGGCAGTCATGTCCTTTTGGTCATCTGATGCCGTTCAATGGGGTCGCATTATGGCGGGTTCCTTCGTTATTCTTATTCCAGGCGTGATATTTGTTCTGACTTGTCAAAGATGGCTGGTACGCGGCTTAACTTTGGGCGCCATTAAGTGAAGGTGAATCATTGCCCCAAATTACCTTAAAAGATGTCGCAAAGCGATACGGGGACGTTGAAGCTGTTCACGGAGTTAATCTTGAAATTGAGCAAGGGGAATTCGTGGTTTTATTGGGCCCCTCTGGTTGCGGAAAAACGACTACCTTGCGAATGGTTGCGGGTTTGGAAGACGTGAGCGATGGAGAACTGAAGATCGGCGATATCGTCGTAAATGATGTTGCTCCTAAAGATAGGGGAGTGGCGATGGTGTTTCAAAACTACGCCCTATATCCCCATATGACAGTGCGCCAAAATATGGAATTTGCTCTACGACCGCTCAAGCTTAGTTCGGAACAAAGGGATCGGCGAGTTAATGAGACTTCTGCTATTCTGGAAATCTCGGATCTAATGCACCGCAAACCAGCTCAGCTATCTGGCGGACAAAGACAGAGAGTTGCTATGGGAAGAGCAATGGTGCGAACGCCAAGCGTTTTCTTATTTGATGAACCACTGTCAAATTTGGATGCAAAACTAAGAACGCAAATGCGCAAAGAAATTAGCAGGCTTCATAAACGCCTCAAATCTACCGTTCTTTATGTTACACATGATCAGATCGAAGCGATGACTCTAGCCGATAAAATCGTGATCATGCGCGATGGTTACGTTGAACAGATAGGAAGTCCCGAAGAGATCTATGCCACTCCCAAAAGTGTTTTTGTCGCCACCTTTGTCGGAAACCCTTCTATGAATGTGTTCAAAGGTTTGGTGAGGAAGGGCAGGATTTTGGCGGACGGTTTTGAATTGCCTATTCCAAGTCATCTTTCAGATACGGTTGGCGAAGAACAAGAAATCGTGATTGGTTTTCGACCAAGTGACATTATCCCCTATCAAAGTGATGGGAGCAATTTTCACAAAGCTCGTATTGAGTTTATCGAATTCCTCGGTGGTCAAACGCAATTGAATCTTCGGTTGGGAAGCCACGGATGCGTTGCTGAGGTACCTGCCGCACAAGGCCTAGTTTCTGGATCGGATTTCTTTTTCAACATCAACAGTGATGCATTACACTTTTTTGACGTGACCTCAGGTCGATCACTTCATTGAGAGATAGCGAGATGCCAAGAGAAATTGTGTTTCCTTCCAAAGGAAAATTTGCGTGTTTGGAATACGAAGATCGAACTCTGCAGCCCGATGAAGTGCGTGGGCCGACTATTGCGTCGCTTATCAGTCCAGGAACGGAGTTTGGTTGGGTTCAAGGTGCCGAGTTTCCCATTCGACCCGGCTATGCGGCAGTATTCAAGGTCGAAGAAGTTGGCACTGATGTGACTGACGTTGAGATTGGTGAGATTCTCTTTTGCATGGGTCATCACCGACAAACGCAACAATGCAGCGTTGCCTACACGCTAAAGATTCCGAGTAAAATTAAGCCAGAGGTTGCTGTGCTAATCCGCCTTATGGGTGTTTCAATGACAACCTTGATGACGACAAAAGCAAGGACGGGTGATAAAGTTGTTGTCTGCGGCGCGGGTCCTGTTGGGCTACTGGCTGCGCATAATTTCCTGATCGGTGGTTACGATGTTTTGATTGTGGAACCAGATGACTTAAGAAGAAAACAGGCGGAACAGTCCGGTATTCCAAAGAGTTTACCGTCGATGCCTCTGGATGATCCAGAGTATCTCGGCAAAGTGTCGATTGTGCTTGATTGCTCCGGTAATGAGGCTGCCGTTGTTGATGGCTGCAAGATTGTACGCAAGAAAGGTGAGGTGGTTTTGGTTGGTGTGCCTTGGAGAGCACAGACTAATCTACTCGCACATGACGTGCTAAATGCTGTCTTTTTTAATTTTGTGGAGTTGCGAAGCGGGTGGGAATGGGAAATTCCGGTTTTGTCGCGGGATTTTGTTTGGGAGGAATTGCTTGAAGGATACAATAATTCACCCCATAACACCTTCGGGGGATTTCAGCGTGCAATGCATTGGCTTGGTGAAAGTCGAATAAATCTCGAAGGACTGATCGCAAAGGCCTCACCTGAGAATCCCACATCTGTTTATGAAAATATTCAAAACCGCACAATCGGCGAACCTTTTGTTGTTTTTGATTGGCTAAGGTTAATGGTAGATGAAACTTAAATGGGAGGACTTGCGGTGCCAATTTCATCGGAACTTATGACTTATATTTGTGAAAAAGTGATCCAGTGCAGGCTCTTGTAATTCAGAACAATATTTTGTGGGCGCAAGTTAGTGAGGTCGTTTTGTATCAAGCAGTAGGCAAAGGTTAAATGAACCAAAGACTCAAGAGTTACTATTGGAACGAGAAATTAGGGCGAAGTTTTTCTTTTGGAATGACTATCTTCCCATCCCCAGGTACCCGTTCGAGAAGAGACTATCTGCCCCGAAATAACGTCAAAACCGTCTTTGTTTGCTTTCCAACCACTCAATTTTATCGATTCGAAACCGATGTTTCCAACTGGAGAATGCCTAAACCCACGAGAACGGCCGATTTACTATCCTACAGCGCGGCAGAAGCAGGTGGACGGCTAATCAGAATATCCTCAACTGCGACTTCAGTGATGGCAATTCTTGAGGGAGCAACTTCGGTCATAAGAAGGAAAGTAATAAACGCATTGACTAACTTCAGAATCCAAGATCGCTCGCGAAGCAGTGATGCTCTTCGGTCAAGGGATCGAATTCCCGCGAGAGGGGTTACAAAAATCCCATTGAAATCTCTGCTAGACATTCGATATCGAAAGTCTTGCTGGATAAAGGCTTGTGGCTATCTGCTTCAAATGTTGTGTACCTGTATGTCTTGTGTTTTTTTTCCTATGAAGTGCCACGTGCCGCCCTTTTCTAAGAAAAACTGCTTGGAAACGGGAAGAGCCACTCGCAAACTAATTCTTGCAAGTGGCTCACTTAAGTGTCTAATTTATTGAAACCAGAGGAGGGCATGAAAATGCGTTCAATTCTTTCTGTCAAGGCGGCAGCCGTCTTGGCAACTTGTATTTCTACCTCAACCGCTTCTGCCCAAGACGTTGAAGTCTTGCACTGGTGGACTTCAGGAGGGGAAGCCGCAGCGTTAAGCGTTCTAAGAGAAGATCTCTCTGAAAGTGGATATGGCTGGGTCGATATGCCAGTTGCAGGCGGCGGCGGCTCCGATGCGATGACCGTATTGCGGGCGCGCGTAACAGCCGGAAATCCCCCAACTGCAGTGCAAATGCTCGGATTTGCTATCCAAGATTGGGCTAAAGAAGGGGCACTGTCCAACCTCAACGACTTAGCAAACGAGCAAAACTGGTCGACAGTTGTGCCGTCGGCTCTACAGGCGTTCTCGACTTATTCAGCAAATTGGGTTGCGGCACCGGTTAACGTCCATTCAACAAATTGGGTTTGGGCTAATTCCAAAATAATGGCCGAACTCGGCATTGAGCAGCCAACGTCGTGGGAAAGCTTTATAGCGGCAATGCAAGCCGCGAAGGATGCTGGCTACACCGCATTAGCGCATGGCGGTCAGGCATGGCAAGAAGCGACAGTTTTTGATTCTGTCGCCATGGGCGTCGGTGGCCCAGCTTTCTACAAGGCGGCTTTTATTGATTTAGATTCAGATGCTCTCGGCGGCGCACAAATGGTCGAAGCATTCGAACGAATGGAAACCTTACGTGGCTTTGTCGATGAGAATTTTTCCGGCCGCGACTGGAATTTAGCAACTGCAATGGTCATTAATGGTGAAGCACTGTTCCAAATTATGGGTGATTGGGCCAAAGGTGAATTTGTAAATGCTGGACAAACTGCTGGTGAAGAATTTAAATGCTTTCGCGTGCCTGGCAGCGATGGTACCGTGACCTTTAACTCTGATCAGTTTGCTATGTTCAAAGTTGAAGGCAGTGCAGCCGAAGCGCAACTGGCTATGGCATCTGCCGTGATGAGCCCAGAATTCCAGGTGGCCTTCAATATTGTGAAAGGTTCCGTACCCGCGCGGACGGATATTTCTGACGAGGAATTTGACGCTTGCGGTAAACTCGGAATGGCACAACTCGCTCAAGCCGCCGCGAGTGGCAACCTCTTCGGGTCAATGGCGCATGGTCATGCCAATACGCCGTCGATTCAAAATGCGATGTACGATGTGATTACTGCGCATTTTAACGGTGAGTATGATGCAGCAACTGCTGCTGCCGAGCTTGTGACCGCCGTTGAATTGGCCAAATAGAGAAGTTTGCATTACTGGCCCCTGACGGGGCCAGTTTTCTCAATACTGATCATTAATTTGTGGCAACTGGCTTGCAGGTCAGAGATTTAATGTCGATGAACCTTACGACGACAGATCAGGACTTAAAGACACGGTTACAGAATTGGTTGCCAAAAATAGTTCTTGCCCCGTCGTTTGGTCTTGTTGTTTTTTTTGTTTACGGATTTATTGCGTTTACGCTGTATCTCAGCTTTACCAACAGTCGAATGTTACCGTCCTACGAATGGGTGGGATGGCAAAACTATGAGCGATTATTCCAAATTCGGGAATGGGATATTGCCTTAAATAATCTCGTTATTTTTGCCATTCTCTACATATCTATTTGTACCGTAATTGGCTTGATTCTAGCCGTTTTTCTAGACCAGAAAATTCGCGGAGAAGGGGTACTGCGCCCCATTTTTCTGTATCCGATGGCGCTGTCCTTTATTGTTACGGGCACCGCTTGGAAATGGTTTTTGGACCCAGCGATCGGCATCGAAAATACCTTTCACTTATGGGGATGGCAAAGTTTCTCCTTTGATTGGATCAAGGACCGAGATATGGCGATATATGCCATCGTCATTGCCGCAGTTTGGCAGTCTTCAGGATTTGTGATGGCAATGTTCTTGGCCGGTTTGCGAGGAATTGATGATGAACTACTCAAAGCTGCCCAGATTGACGGCGCATCAAATTTCAATCTCTACCGACGCATAATTTTACCGCAGTTACGCCCAGCTTTTCTTTCAGCATTCGTCATTCTTGGCCATTTGGCGATTAAGTCATACGACTTAGTTATTGCCCTGACTGGCGGTGGGCCTGGCAATGCGACGGCACTGCCCGCTACATTTATGTATTCCTATTCCTTCACACGGAATCAAATGGGGATTGGCTCTGCATCGGCGGTCATAATGCTGCTGACGATTTCTGCAATTATGGTCCCTTACCTGTATGCAGAATTGAATGAGAAAAAACGATGACCGTTGCTGCGCAAGAAAACATTGTCCGTACGTCTCAATCAGTGCGGGTTGGAATTTATCTGGCGTTAATCGTATTCGCGCTTTTTTATTTGTTGCCGTTTGGCATTATGGTGATCAACTCAGTTAAACCGTTAATTGAAATTACGGAAGGCAATATGATTGCCTTGCCACGCGAATGGACAATCGATCCTTGGTTATCGGCGTGGTCAACGGCACAAATCGGTGTTGAGCCAACTGGTTTGCGACCGTACTTTGTGAATTCTATTGTCATGGCACTCCCAGCGGTCGCGATATCGACGGCATTGGGAGCCATTAACGGTTACATTCTTACCAAATGGCAATTCAGAGGCGCGACGCTGATATTCGGGTTACTCCTGTTTTCTTGCTTTATACCATTCCAAATCGTGCTCATTCCGATGGCACGAGTGCTCGGGGTTCTGAATATCGCCGGGACAACATACGGACTTATATTAGTTCATGTCGTTTATGGGTTAGGATTTTCAACACTCTTTTTTCGGAATTTTTACGCGGCATTTCCGAATGAGTTGGTCCGTGCGGCCCAAATTGATGGGGCGGGTTTCTTTAGAATTTTTTGGCGGATTATGTTGCCTTCTTCTGGGCCGATATTGGCTGTTTGCTGTATTTGGCAATTCACCAACATCTGGAATGATTTCTTGTTCGGTGCCTCTTTTGCCAGCGGGAGTGCTGCACCAATGACGGTTTCGCTCAACAATCTCGTAAATTCCTCGACCGGCGTAAGAGAATATAATGTTCATTTTGCCGGCGCAATTTTGGCTGCAGGACCAACACTGTTAGTATATATTATCGCCGGTCGTTATTTTGTGCGTGGATTGATGGCGGGTTCCGTGAAAGGTTAAGAAATGGGTTTCTTAAACATTAATGGAGTTTCCAAGTCCTATGGTTCACTCAAGGTGTTGCATGGAATTGATATCGAGGTTGAAGAAGGGGAGTTCCTGGTGCTTGTCGGCCCTTCTGGATGTGGAAAATCGACTTTATTGAATTTGATCGCAGGTCTTGAAGATATTACCGATGGAGAAATCTTAATAAGGGATCGAGTTATTAATGGCGTTCATCCATCGGAAAGAAATATTGCGATGGTTTTTCAATCATACGCGCTTTATCCCAACATGACCGTTGGCCAGAACATCACGTTCGGTTTGGAAATGCATGGGGTTTCAAAAAAAGAGCGTAAGATCGCCTTGGATGAAGTCGCTAAACTCCTGCGAATTGAGAATCTATTGCATCGCAAACCAAAACAATTGTCGGGTGGACAAAGGCAACGCGTTGCAATGGGGCGCGCTTTAGTTCGAAACCCGGACGTTTTTTTGTTCGACGAACCGTTATCAAACTTAGATGCGAAACTGCGTGTCGACATGAGAACGGAAATAAAGAAACTTCATCAAAATCTCGGGACAACGATAGTTTATGTTACCCATGATCAGATTGAAGCAATGACCCTATCAAGTCGAATTGCGGTGATGAATGACGGCTATGTGCAGCAACTTGGAACGCCGAAGGAGATCTATGATAATCCACAAAATATTTTTGTTGCGACGTTTATGGGCTCGCCAGCGATGAATTTAATCCCAGCAATAGTGCGAGCGTTGGATGACGGTACGGTCGCTGAAATTTCATTGTATGATGGTTCCTTAGAGCACTTACCGTTTGGTCGCGCAGATATGAATTCTTGGGACGGACGAGAGATATTGCTTGGATTGCGGCCAGAGATGATTACGGACGAAGAGAGTGCCGATCGTAAATCTCAGAATATCGCACGAATTAAAAATAGAATCGAGGTTACAGAACCCGCTGGATCTGATACCTTTATTTCGATGCAGGCTGGCGGGAAGAGTATCGTTGCCCGAATGAAGTCGGACATTGACGTCAAACCAGATCAGGTATTCCCATTTGCAATAAATATGGACAAAGCAGTTATTTTTGATCCCGTTGAAGGAATTCGTATTCAAGCAAATATAAGTTCGTAAATCTAAGCGAAGTGAACCGTGGGCAACAGATGCTCTGCTATTAATCGGTCTCCTGAGGAAATTAAGCACGAGCCAAGTTTGAGAGTTAAAGAACCGCGAATCATCGGACCAAGGGGTGTTGTTCTTTGGTAGGCGCCGCAAACTTGAATTGGTGCGATATGGGTGCGGGCGGAACTTAGTTTCTTACCAAGCGAAGAATTGTTTCGATATTGAACAAAAGTCGTTGTTCCAGAGCCGATTTATCCATTAAGTCGCGTTCAAACAAAAACGACCCCGTATATCGGTTTGTTAAGTAGTAGAATCCGATCGCCGCAATCGTAATGTTGAGTTGCGTGGCGTCAATTCCGTGCCGAATTACGCCAGTTTGCTGTCCGCGCTGCAAGATATCTTCAACAATATCAATGAGACCACGCATGGCAATTGAAAGACTAGACAAGGACGAGATATGTCGCGCCTTATGCAAGTTCTCACTGTTTACTAAGTTAATGAATTCTGGATTTTTTAGATAATAATTCCAAGTGAATCGAACAAGCGACGCGAGCGCCTCCAATGGCTCGAGATCCTTTAGATTGAGTTTTTGCTCTGCTCTACGGATATCTAGATACGCTTCTTCAAGAACGCGTGTAAAAAGGCTCTCTTTGCTCCCAAAATAGTGGTACAGCATTCGCTTGTTTGCCTTTGCCGACCGTGCGATTTCATCGACGCGCGCTCCAGCCAAGCCATGTTTAGAAAATTCCCTTTTCGCCGCAGAGAGAAGTCTCGCTTTGGTTGCCTCAGCGTTTCGTTTTCTTGCTCTTGGTGGCGACGACAACTTATTGCTCTTTCTTTAGCAAAATTAATTGAATTTTTAGCTTAGGACGATCTTAAGCGAATGTCGACTTCTATAGTCGTCATACATCAAGATTATAGAGTTAAACAAGCGGGATTTTTCTGAAAATACTTTGGCATGGGTTGTTATAGCGTTTGCTTCCTAACCCACCGCTTATCCCTCTGAATTTCAATACCAAGTATCCGTCGTAGAGGCGCTAGTCCTCACGTCCAAATCCGATCCCGCGCTAAGTAAAATCCAAGTTTATGAGTCACGAATCAAGAATCTACCTAATTCTAACTGCGCGAAAAATGTCTGTTAAATCCGAATGCTTCGCAGAAACTCTGCTATCTGCTTGCCCGAACAGGCGACCGTTTGGGTACGACGAGGGCAAAAGGGTCTGGCAGTTGTCTCTGTAATACTCTGCCAACTCAGAATCTCAATCAATCTTTGTGCCGGCCGCAAGACAAACTTTCTCAATCGGGTTTGGGCGACTATCTGACACTTAGCCTCTCCTAATGCTATGTTCTGCAGACTTGTCTCCGTTCTAATCGGATAGTTTTTCGGTAGGACGATATGCTTGCCTTACTGGGAAACGAAATGGAACTGAAGGAGCCCGCAAGGCATTTCCTTCCTTCGCTTGTAAGCGCACGACACCCTCCCGCTCAACCGACAATATTCGCAAGTTCGCATGAGAACTCCGATCTGATGAATGTCTTGCCTGCGCCAAACTCCCGCCTCGTTCCAAGCGAAAATTCTACACAAATCGTCAGGAAATGAAATAGCGAAAATTGGTGAGAAAAAGGTCTTGACAAACTATTCTTGTATGAAGTAACTAGATAGTTATATAACGCGATAGTGTTAGAAAAATTTAGGGAACTCCTAGAAATTCTTAGAACCTGTTTGAAAGGGGGAGAAAATGTCGTTTATCAAGAAGTTTATCGAGAGCGAGACGGTTAGCCGTCGGAACTTTCTGATGGCATCTGCCTATGGTATTTCGGGTGCGACCGCGCTTCAAATGTTCGGTCCTTCGCCGTCAATGGCAGCAACTTACAGCGATCCAACCATTGCTTGGAGCTATCGTAATCGAACTAATCCGTATTGGAATGAAATTGTTTCCGGCGGAGAGGCCTTCGTGGAGAGTCTTGGGAAATCGAAAGATTTCTTAACCCATTTAATCAACGAAGGGTCTTCAGAAAAATCACTCGCAGACGTTAAAGCGCTACTTGCCAAAACCAATGGTGAACTTGCGCTTGCGATTGATACGAATGATGCACCTAATGCGCGTCCCGTTGTCGAGGCGTGCGTCGACGCTAACGCCTATGTTTCAACGCTCTGGAATAAAACGGACGATCTCCATCCGTGGGATTTTGGTGACAATTACGTTAGTCATATGTCGTGGTCTGACGAAGGCCCAGCTGAGCGAACGGCGCGTATACTGCTGGAAGCCATTGGCGGCAAAGGTGGCGTCGTACACCTTGGTGGCATTGCGTCGAACAATCCGGCGATTGAACGACTAAATGGGTTGAAAAACGCCTTGAAAGATTACCCAGACGTCGAATTACTTGATGCAGAGCCGGCCGATTGGGATACCCAAAAGGCTAATCAAGTGATGTCAGCATTCATAACGCGCTATGGCGACGAGATTTCGGGCGTTCATTGTGCCAATGATACCATTGCCTACGGTGTCCTAGAGGCACTGCGCGCCGAGGGTATTGAGGATATGCCGGTGACCGCTTATGACGGGAATCCGCAGGCGGTTCAACTTGTGGCCGACCGCAAGCTACTGGCAACGGTATTTACCAATCCTCATTGGGGCGGCGGCATCACGGCGGCGCTCGCTTATTACGCGGCGACAGGCTATTTCAAGCCGTCGGATGAACCGAAGGAGCATCGTGAATTTAATGGTCCGACGATTTTTGTGACCCCCGAAGATGCTCTTGAGTTCAAAGCCAATTATCTTGATAGCGTTCCAAAATATGATTGGACAGACTTCTGGGGTCCGTCGAGTGGTCCCATTGTTTATAAGTGAGGAATTCTAGAGAGGTTTGGCCTAGAGAATTCTAGGCCAAACCTAATTTCGATAGGTTTGTTGACTCAACGAAATTTGGCTCGAACTGGGAGGAGAGTTAATGGCCATAACCGAAGCTTCGGGGGGAATTATCTCATCTCTAAAGCTTTCTAGGCGCAACACTCTGATAAAGTGGGCGCCTTTACTGGTTTTGGTCGTCTTGATTGCTTTTTTTTCACTTATTGAGCCTCGTTTTTTTTCTGTTCGTAACTTTGCGCGTATTTTTACTGCTGCTTCGCCAAGTTTAATGGTGGCAGTAGGCGTTACTTTTATCATCATTATGGGATCCATTGATCTGTCGATGGAAGGTACAATTTCTGTTTGCGCCGTATCGTTCGCATTTTGTTTTATGGCGTTAGGCGGAACCCTTGCGAGTTGGGCATGGTTATCTTTGCCTTTTGCGCTAGTCATTGGTGCTATCATGGGCGCTTTGAACGGGCTCATCCACGTAAAGCTAAAGATTCCATCTTTCATGGCATCACTTGCTATGGGTTTTGTTGGAACTGGGCTTGCGATGGTCATGACTGGCGGAGATCGTATTAGGATTGAAGACGAATTTTTCCGCGGACTTCTGACCGAAAGAATACTGAACTTCCCGTTAATGGTTTATGTCGCAGTCCTGTTTCTGCTCGTTGCGTGGGTCATTCAATCTTACACAATTCTAGGCCGCAACTTTTACGCTGTCGGCGGTGGAGAAGAGTTGGCGATAGCCTCTGGGGTTGATGTTGATCGTGTGCGCATCATGGGCTTTATGCTGGCTGGCATCTTTTTTTCCGTTGGCGCTCTTTTGGCCGTGGGGCGTATAGGGATTGCGGAAACCGCAACTGGCAATAATTTTATGTTTCTTTCGATTACTGCCGTCGTTGTCGGCGGTACGGCGTTGTGGGGAGGGATAGGTGGGGTATGGAATACCCTTGTCGGGGTTTTGGTCGTATTTGTTATCGGAAATGGCATGGTTGTCATCGGGCTACCTGGTTACACCCAAGATGGAGTTCTTGGTCTGCTCGTAATTATAGCGGTCATTTTGTCCACAGATCGTAAGTCTATTAGTTTTGTGAAGTAGAAAAGCCTCAATGTATCAACTCACAAAGGTAAATAAGAAGTTTCCAGGGGTTCACGCGCTCAAAAACGTCGACTTCTTTATTGGTCGGGGCGAAATTGTCGGTCTCGTGGGTGAGAATGGCGCTGGGAAATCCACCTTGATGAAAATCATCTACGGTGCCCATCAGCCCGATACCGGAACTATTGAAATTGATGGCAAGACAATACGATTTCAGAATTCTCGGCAAGCGATGGATTACGGTATCGGGATGTTATTTCAAGAACAGTCCCTCATTACGAATCTCACTGTAATGGAGAATATTTTTTTAGGTTTTGAACTTCAATTTTCAAATTTCGGCGTGATCAACTGGAAGTCTATGGCAAAGGCCGCTCAATATCAGTTGAAAAAGGTCAATCTTAACATCGACCCGTCCACAGTAACCTCTAGGCTATCTTTTGCGCAGCGACAGTTGGTGGAACTCGCAAAAGTGTTGACACTGGAAGAACGAATCGACGGTGATCTCGTTATCTTGCTTGATGAGCCGACCTCTGTTCTTGCCCAAGAAGAAGTTCAGTTACTATTCGAACTTGTAAGGCAATTGACCAATCGAGTGTCTTTTATTTTTGTGAGCCATCGCCTTGATGAAGTGCTCGAATTATCAGACCGAATTTACGTTATGAAGGACGGAGAAGTCGTCGACACGGTAAAAGGTGATAAAGCCGACATTGATGATATTCAGCGTAAAATGGTCGGACGCGATATCGATAAGGAATACTACCGCGAATATCGGCAAAAATCATATGATCAGTCGAAAAAACTTGTGTCATTTAACGCCGTAAGTGTTGCCGAACAATTTTATGACATTTCTTTTGATTTGCGTGCTGGCGAGGTTGTGAGTTTCGTGGGCACGGAAGGATCGGGCCGTGAGGCCATTCTTCGCACGGTTTTCGGTTTGAATAATCCGACTGGCGGTCAATTTCTAGTTAAAGATAGCCCTTACAGTACCGGCACTGTTCGTGAAGCCGTGCAACGCGGAATTGGATACGTTCCGCGTGAACGGAAAGTTGAAGGTATCGTAAATGGCATGAACGTATATGAGAATATGACGCTCAGTCAGCTAAGCAGTTACTCCAACAAAGGCATTCTTCGCGTTGGGGAAGAAAAGCGACTTGCAGAGAACTGGGTCGAAAAACTCTCAATAAAAACCCCGAGTGTTGAAAAGGACTGTGGCGGTTTATCGGGCGGAAACCAACAAAAGGTTGTATTAGCTAAATGGCGTTCAGGTGGTTCGGATGTGATTTTGCTTGATCACCCGACGCGGGGCCTAGACATCGGGGCAAAAGAGGATGTCTATGAAATGGTTCGTGACATGTGTGAAGACGGTGCTGGAATTATCCTCGTTGCAGATACGTTGGAAGAAGCCATCGGGTTGAGCCATACCATTTATGTATTGAAAGACGGCCGATTTCAAAAATGTTTTGACGGGTCCACAGGCGACAAACCATCTCTCTATGATCTTGTACATTACATGATTTAATGGCTACAGCGACAATGACCGTCCAATCCCTAAAGCCCTATTTTCCTTGGATTACGCTTGTTATCCTCGTCTCGGTTGTTGGTTTGCTCAATCCAGCTTTCTTGAAGCCCAATAGCCTAATCGTACTCATTGCGGACATTGTTCCACTTTTTATCATGGCATTAGGAATGACTTTCGCAATTTATATTGGAGGAATTGATCTCTCGGTGCAACAAATCGCAAATTTTGTGACAGTCATTGCTACCGTTTTCCTTTTGCAGTTCGGAATTTTTGTCGCTGTACTCTGTATTATCACGGGTTTCGTAATCGGGGCGATTTCCGGTTGGATTACGACAAAACAATATGTGCCGTCTTTTGTTGCGACCCTGGCGATGGGATTTATTGCGTTGTCGCTTGCTCGATTTCTCTCAGGTGAGAGGGCTTTGTCGATGAACGCGGAAGCGCGTGACGCAACATTTGGTTGGATTTTCGAACGTACAGTTGGGGTTCCGAACGAACTCATTATTGCAGCTACATTACTGTTGCTCGTCTGGTTTTTGCAAAATCATACAACCTTCGGTCGTGCGCTTAAGGCGGTCGGGGCGGGAGAACTTGCCGCTGTAGCCTCTGGTCTGAACGTGGATCGAATTAAGATATTGGCATTTGCCTTGTCTGGTACGATGGCCGCAGTTGCCGGTCTGATGTTCTCAGCAAAATTATCAGGCGGTGATGCCAATCTAGCAAATGGATTTCTGATTCTTGCGATTGTTGCCGTTTTGGTTGGCGGTACCCCGTTGACTGGAGGGGTCGGTGGGATGATGAATACCCTAGCGGGTACGCTAATTGTTGTCGTAATCCGTTCGGCAATGATTTACCTTGAAATCAATGCAATCATGCAGCAGATGGTGTTCGGTGTCATCTTGATTGTTGCGATAGCTCTAACAATTGACCGCTCTAAAATTCGTATCGTTAAATGATGCGTGCAGCGGTCTTAGTTGAACCAAATCAGTTCCGATTTGAAGATCGCCCGGTTCCGGTACCGCAGCCGAACGAGGTTTTGATTCGCTTGGCACGGGTCGGGGTCTGCGGCACAGATCTGCATATTTTCAAAGGAAATTATGCGCGTGATAATCTCCCAATGGTGATCGGGCATGAATTGTCCGGGACAATTGCAGTTCTTGGAAAAGATGTTCGAGGCTTACGCGTTGACGACAAAGTTGTTGTCGACATGAACATCGGTTGCGGTTTGTGCTTCTGGTGTCGTCGTAATGAGGTTTTGAATTGTCCCGAGAGGGCTCAGCTAGGGATCACAGTTGATGGTGCCTTCGCTGAGTATATTGTTGTACCGGCGCGCCTGGTGATTCCGGCCCCAAAACAGATGCCATTTGATGTTCTAGCACTGACGGAACCGTTAGCTTGTGTAATTCGGGCAGCGCGAAAAGCAAAAATAGGTTTCGGTCAATCGGTTGTTGTTCTGGGAGTTGGTCCCATTGGTCATTTGCACGTGCAACTGGTACGCGCAATTGGCGCGGCGCCCATCGTCGCCTATGATCTCAATGAAAGTCGAGTTTCTTGTGCGTGTCAATTTGGAGCCGACATCGGTGTATCTGACCTGCAAGAACTGCAAAGCGTCGTCTTGGAAGTTACCGCAGGTCGTGGTGCAGACGTCGTGGTGGAGTGTGTTGGACTTCCGCAACTCTATCAAACGGCTATGCAATTGATTCGCAAAGGCGGGCACTTGGCGGCTTTCGGTCTCACCGAAGCTGAAGCCCTTCTCCCGCTCAATATTCTGAGAACAATTCTGGAAGAAAATTCCATTAAGGGCTCGGTAGCAGGAATGGGTCAAGACATGCATGACGCGCTTACTCTCTTGGTCCATGAACGTATCAATCCTGAACCCCTTATGGGGACAGACTTTCCTTTAGGTGAAATTCAATCGGCATTTGATTCTCACGAACGCCGAATCGACGATTTAAAGACACAAATTGTAATCAATAACGGATGAGATATTAGCTATGTCGTGAAAATATATAACTAGTTCGTTACTATTAAGACTTCTTATTTTTAATTTGCAATTGGATCAGATCATGGCGAAACAACAAAAGCGCCTCGAGCCACCAACTTCTCCCAAAGAATTTGGCTTTTTTGTAGACGGAAATTCGGTTCCCGCGGGAAGCCGTGAAATATTTGAGCGGTACTCCCCGGCTCATGAATTGCCCGTGTCGCGTATTCCAAAATGCACGAAAGCAGATGTTGACTCAGCGGTCTCGTCAGCACGGCAGGCCTTTGAAGACCGTCGCTGGTCCGGATTATCCGGTCATGATCGGTCGGCCGTATTGCTGAAAACAGCTGATCTCATTCGACAAAATCAAGATGAAATTGCGTTATGGGAAACGCTTGAAAACGGCAAACCAATTTCCCAAGCCCGTGCGGAAGTCGGTGGTTGTGTCGGAATGTTTGAATATGCCAGTGGTTTGGCTCGAATATTACACGGCGATAGTTTCAATAATTTGGGCGATAATATATTCGGTTTGGTGACCCGTGAGCCCGTCGGTGTTGTCGGGCTCATTACCCCGTGGAATTTCCCCTTCCTGATTCTGTGTGAGCGGGTGCCTTATATTTTGGCTTCTGGATGCACACTGGTGGTCAAGCCCTCAGAAATGACAAGTGTAACAACCTTGCTTCTTGCGAAAATACTCTGTGAGGCCGGTCTTCCAGACGGCGTAATAAACGTCGTCACTGGATCAGGTCGAACTGTCGGTCAAGCAATGACGGAACATCTGGATATTGATATGTTGTCGTTCACTGGATCTACAGAAGTCGGCCGTTCCTGCGTCGAAGCTGCTGGTCGATCAAATTTCAAAAAACTCGGACTTGAACTCGGCGGTAAGAACCCGCAGATCGTTTTTGCTGATGCAGACCTCGAAGACGCTACGGACGGTGTTGCCTTCGGCGCCGCTTTCAATACTGGTCAGTGTTGTGTTTCGGGATCACGCTTGATCGTAGAAAAGTCGGTGGCTGCCGAATTCACCGAGATGGTCAAAGCAAAGTTCACCAAGGTTAGCGTTGGTGATCCGCTTGATGAGAATACGCAAGTTGGAGCGATCACTACCGCCGCTCAGACGCAAACTATTTTGGCATATATTACCAAAGGCCAAGAAGAAGGCGCACGACTGATCTGTGGGGGAACCCAACTTGATCTTGGTAAAGGCCAGTATATTGCGCCCACACTTTTTTCGGATGTTACCAGCGATATGGCGATTGCAAGAGATGAAATATTTGGGCCTGTACTCACGGTACAAAGTTTTGAAACAGTTGAAGAGGCGATAGCGATTGCAAATGACACAGTTTATGGCCTTGCGGCATCGGTTTGGTCCAAGAATATTGATAAGGCCCTCACGGTTATGCGCCGTGTAAAAGCCGGACGCTTTTGGATTAATACGACCCTTTCCGGGGGTCCAGAACTGCCGCTTGGTGGTTTCAAGCAATCTGGTTGGGGTCGGGAGGCTGGAATGATGGGGGTTGAAGAATACACACAAGTAAAATCTACCCATTTGGAACTCGGGAAAAGGAACCTGTGGATTACCTAAAATGTCAACAAACTACGATTTCATAATCGTTGGCGGCGGCTCGGCCGGATGTGTCCTTGCAAAGAGACTCTCAGAAGATCCGTCGGTTCGAGTTTTATTGCTTGAAGCGGGAAAGAGTGACCGACATCCTCTGATCCACATGCCAGTGGGATTCGCCAAAATGACAGACGGACCTCATACATGGGGTTTCGTTACCGCACCGCAAAAACACGCCAACAATCGCGAAATTCCATACGCGCAAGCGCGTGTTATTGGCGGTGGTTCGTCAATAAACGCCGAGGTTTTCACCCGAGGCCATCCAAGCGACTATGACAGATGGGAACAAAATGAAGGATGTCAAGGTTGGGCTTTCAAAGATATTCAGAAATACTTCCTACGGTCTGAAGGTAACTCAGTATTTGCCGATGAATGGCATGGAACAGAAGGCCCAATTGGCGTTTCGAACTTGTCACCGCAAGCAATGACCTTGGCGTTTGTGCAATCATGCCAACAACTTGGAATCCCCTATAATCCAGACTTCAATGGTGCGAATCAAGCTGGCTCGGGCGTCTACCAGACAACAATATCCGATGCCCGTCGGTGTTCGGCAGCGAGAGGATATCTTCACCCAGCAATGAAGCAAAAAAACCTTCACGTAATGACGAACGCGATGGTGCGCAGAATTTTGTTCGAAGCTGGTCGCGCCAAAGGCGTCGAAGTCCTTGCGCAGAAAGGCGGTGTGAGACGAATTTACGTCGAGCGAGAAATTCTATTATCTGCGGGGGCAATTGGGACACCGAAAGTCATGATGCTATCTGGCATAGGTCCGGCTGAGCACTTACGCCAGTATGATATCAATGTTGTGCACGACCTTCCGGGGGTTGGGTCGAACTTAAATGATCACTTTGGAATAGATATAGTAGCGGAATTACGCAGTCATTCAAGTTTAGACAAATATAAGAAAATCCACTGGTCCGCTTGGGCTGGAATTGAATATTTTGCATTCAAGACTGGCCCAGTTGCTTCAAATGTCGTTGAAGGTGGAGCTTTCTGGTATTCAAAAGATGGCATTGCGATCCCGGATTTACAGTTTCACTTCTTGGCGGGGGCTGGCGCCGAGGCGGGTGTGCCGTCCGTTCCAACCGGATCTTCCGGAATTACACTCAATAGTTATGCGCTTAGGCCAAAAGCCCGTGGGACTGTGCGCCTTCGATCAGCAGACCCAAACGCCGCACCAATAATTGATCCAAATTTTCTCGGGCATCCTGCTGATCTAGAGACGGCAGTTGAAGGTATAAAAATTAGCCGAGAGATATTCTCTCAATCTAGCCTTAGGAAGTATATTCGGATGATTCGTTTTCCAGATGAAAACGTAAAAACTAAAGCTGATTATGAAGCTTACGCACGACAGTACGGGCGGACATCTTATCATCCGACTTGCACGTGCAAGATGGGCGACGAGGATGATAAGATGGCTGTCGTTGATCCGCAACTTCGCGTAAAGGGAGTGACGGGTTTGCGCATATGTGATAGTTCAGTGATGCCTTCACTGATCGGCTCAAATACGAATGCGGCAACGATAATGATTGGCGAAAAGGCGTCTGACTTAATTCGCGGCAATCACTGAGTGAAGACGACTTCAAAGTGGTTGATTGATCATCTCCCGCCGCAAAACGTAAGCTTATCATCCCTTTGGATGTCGTGATCAAATTTCGCGTCTAAACGAGAATTTAGTCCTTTAGTCAAAGTCGGGAGCATAGGGGACCAGTTCTTTGTTCACGATCCGATAATTGTTGTGGGTCATCGCATCAATACGCGCCATATCAATTGATGATAAAGTGAAGTCCATGACATTGTAATTTGCTTCAATGTGACTGCGTTTTGTTGACATCGTATTGATGCTGACGCCCTTTTGTAAAATCCACCTCAAAACGACTTGCCCTGCAGTCTTGCCGTAACAGACGCCGATTTCGCCAAAGATTGCATGTTTGAAAACTTCACCCCTAGCGACTGAACAGTACGATGATAACGGAATTCCAGTTTCTTGCGCCGCCGAAAGCAAGACATCTTGATTGAGCAAAGGGTGAAATTCGACTTGATTGGTAATGAGCGGAGTTGCGATTATTTTTGCGGCCTTGCGCATCATGTCGGCGGTGTAATTGGATACGCCGATATACTTCGTGAGATTTCGTTTGGACGCGTCTTCTAATAATTTGACGGATTCCGTAATGTTAAAGTCGGCTGGTGGCCAATGGAGAAGCAAGACATCAACGTAATCAAGTTGTAATGATTTCAAACTGGCCTCAACAGAGTTTAGAAAGTGACTCTGATCAAAATTGGAGATGTCAACTTTGGTCGTGACGCATAGTTCATCTCGCGGAAGACCGCTTTCTTTTAGTGCGGCTCCCGTTTCTGCTTCGTTGCCATACATCTGTGCCGTATCAAATGCCCGATAGCCGACTTCAATAGCTGTTAGGACAGCCTCTCGGCATTGATGTTCGGTGAGGGGAAAGGTTCCGAAAGCGCGTTGATTGTTCTTTTGGAAATAAATGTTCATCTGCCTATCGAATAATTGTGTTTACGGTTACGCAATCTTCTGATTGCCTGCGATTGCGGTTGAAAAGTCTTCATTGCAGGTAGGTGCAATGAACTATATAGTTACTTATTATCTAGACTGATTAGGGAGTGGAAGTCAATGGCAAAGATATTAGCGGTGCAAGAGGCGGTGAATTTGATCAGTGACGGAGCGACTGTTGCCGTTAATTCTTCAAGTGGATTATGTTGTCCAGACGCTATTCTAGAAGCCCTTGGCAAGCGTTTCGAGGAATCCGAGCATCCACGAGATCTTACGATGGTTCATCCAATTGCCGCGGGTGATTTTTTTGGAACCAAAGGTATTGATCATATTGCGAAGGAAGGGTGCTTGTCCTGTGTTATTGGCGGGTCATATCCATCAGGACCCACCAATTCTGCTCCGCCTTTAATTTGGCAACTCATCACATCGGATAGAATTCGTGCCTATAACGTCCCGTCAGGTATTCTTTTCGATATGCTGAGAGAGGGGGCGGCAAAGCGCCCTGGCGTTCTGACTAAAGTAGGCATGGATACCTTTGTCGACCCGAACATTGAAGGGTGTGCGATGAATAGCCCCGCTCGTTTAGCACCAATCGTGAGGCGGGTGGAATTCGAAAAGGATATGTGGCTATTTTTTAAAGCGATCGCTCCGAATGTAGCAATTATTCGGGCAACGACAGCGGATGAAAGAGGAAATCTCAGCTTCGAACATGAGGGCGCATACCTCGGAGCAACGGAAATGGCATTGGCCGCTCACAATAACGGTGGAATTGTCATAGCACAGGTAAAGCGAGTAGCTGCTAACGGATCGATTCATCCCCAAAGTGTTCGCGTTCCTAGTATTCTTGTTGATGTCGTTGTCACTGCGCCTGAGCAATTGCAAACAACAGCGACCCCTTATGACCCAGCAATTTCAGGAGAGCTGATCCGACCTGCAAATAGCTTCCGAAATACCGAATTTGGTATCGGAAAGGTTATTGCTCGACGTGTTGCGCAGGAGTTAAAGAGTGGTTGGGCGGTCAATATTGGGTTTGGTATTTCGGCGAATGTCCCGCGTATATTGGTTGAAGAGGGGCTGCATGGGACTGTGACTTGGATGATTGAGCAAGGTGCAGTCGGTGGCATTCCGCTACTTGACTTTAAGTTTGGGTGCTCGGCGAACGCCGAGGCTTTTGTCGCCTCCCCTCATCAATTCAATTACTTCCAGGCGGGTGGATTTGACGCAACCCTGTTGTCATTTCTTGAGGTGGACAAAACTGGGTCGGTTAACGTCTCGCGATTACCAACGATTCCCCATCGAACTGCGGGGGCCGGCGGCTTTGTCGATATAACTGCGCGGGCAAAGAAAATTGTTTTTTCAGGAAATTTCAATGCGGGAGCCAAAATGAGAATCGATGGCGGCACTTTAAAAATAGACCAAGAGGGAAAAATTCAAAAGTTTGTTGATGAGGTCAATCAGATTTCATTTTCGGGCAAACGTGGTTGCGAACAAGGCCAAGACGTAACCTATATTACTGAGCGTTGTGTCATTAAGCTGACGAAACAGGGTTTGCTGGTGACCGAGGTAGCCCCGGGAGTGGATATCAAGCAGGATATCCTGGATCAGGCGGCGACAGAGTTACGCGTTGCAACAGACTGCAAGGTTATGGATAAGAGTCTGTTTGATCCCAAACCAATGGGTTTGGCGTTAGAGGCAAAGTAATGTCTAACCTTAAACTATCTGTGGCAGAAGGTGTTTCGACCTTAACGATTTTGCGTTCAGAGCGACTTAATGCAATCGACCATCAGATGATGCGAGATTTACTGTCGATTTGTCGCGATATTGAGAATCACGAAAATGTCCACGCTGTGGTTCTCATCGGGGAAGGTTCTGCATTTTGTGCAGGTGGAGATATCGATTCATGGTCAAAGCTAGATGCGCAGGAGTTTGGACGGCAATGGATTCGTGAAGGGCATCAAGCTCTTGATGCATTGGCGCGCCTTCGCCAACCGTTAATTGCGGCATTGAACGGACATGTGCTCGGTGGTGGTTTTGAGTTGGCCGCGTGCGCCGATTATCGAATCGCGGAAGCTCATATTCGGATCGGTCAGCCAGAAACTGCTCTAGGTATCATTCCTGGTTGGTCAGGAACGCAACGAGCGGTGCGACGGTTTGGACCGAAACTCGTGCGACGCATGGCAATCTTTGGCGAAAAATTTACCGCCGAAGAAGCGTTGAGGCTGGGGCTTGTTGACACGGTTGTTCCGCAAGGGGAAGGGCTTGCTGCGGCTACGGCTTTGGCCAAAAAAATGAAAAATCGCGGCACAATCGCCACGGAACTTACAAAAATGTTAATCAATGCTGCCGAAGGGGAAGAACGAGAACGCGTTCACGAAGCAATGGCGGGTAGGCTTGCAGCGCTGCATCCCGAACTTAAAACTGGTTTGAAAGCGTTTGAGAATAAAGAGATGGCTGATTATTGGACCGAGCCAACGGGGGAGACTTGATGATTCGTCACATTGTTCATCTTCGGTTTGACGCTGAAGTCACCGATGCGCAGAAAGACGGGCTCTTTTGCGAATTGAGTGATTTACGTGGAGAAGTCGACGGTATTCTCGATTTTCAGTTTCGCAAGAATATCTCGGTCGAAACGCATTTGGTTAGAGACTTCTTGGATATGTTTTGGTTTGATTTTCGTGACGAAAATGTTCGAGACGCCTATCTTGAGAATAGAGTTCATAAAGAAATTGGTGAACGCATCGTCGAAAAGTTAAATGGCGGCCTCAATGGTATCTTTGTGTGCGACATTGAGATATAATAGACTGTTCCGTTTCCTGCTGCGCGAGACAGAATTCCAATTTATTGCGTGAGCTCGAATTTTTGCTACACCGTTTGATAAGCTTATCCAGACGGCAATCTGATCAATGGTTTTCAGTTCACGCTGCCGGCCTTGATGGCTCTGAAGTCATCGCTGGAGCAGTTAGGAATGGGTACACTTACTTAAAACTTCTGATGATTCTTCCCCATTCCCGACCTGTTTGAGCGCAAACAACTTCTTCATTATCGCAATTACCTAGATGCGACAAAAAGTATTGTTTCGGTGCGGAAACCCCTTGCATCTCATAGCTTCCGTAATATATAACTAGATAGTTACTTGTGGGGCGTTTTCCTCCCACGTACCACGGGTCACTTTGGTCTTTTCCATTTCTCCTCACTTGGAACAGATCATGATTTAGCGCTGTCCTTTTCCACGGACAGCGCTTTTTTGCAAAACAGGCAGAGGGATCGGAAGACTCGCCGATCACTTGATTTGGCCCTTTAATTACGTCAACCTGCTGGCTCGTCACACCGCTTCTCCTGGCGAATTGTCAGCTATTCAAAACTGACTATCTGATCAGCGACGCGGGAAATGTCGTGATTTGCGGGATCAATATAAGGAGTAATACTACTGCTAGCATCATCCCGAAGAGTTTCAAAGTTTCACTAAAGGCTTCGTGCATTCCAATTTTTGCAATGGCTGAGGCAATCAGTAGGCAAAGGCCATACGGTGGAGTTACCAGTCCGAGAGAAAGTGTAACGCATGCGACGATTCCATATTGAACTGGGTCAGCTCCCACAGCCAATATTGATGGCAAGAAGAGAGGTCCAATTATGACAATAACCACAAGTGCGTCCAGAAACAGGCCCAGAAAGATGCAAATTAGTGCGACCCCAAAGAGTAGGATCGCTGGATTGGAAACGTCCTGCAAAATGCTTGCGATAGATTGCGGGATGCCATAATAGGTCAGAAGCCAAGCGAACAAACCTGCAGATGCAAGGCAGAACAGCGATAGCGATACGAGTTTTGAACTGTTAATTAGTTGTTCCCAGAATTCCTCAAGAGACAGTTGTCGGTAGACGAAGAACCCTATGAATAGCGCGTACGCAACAGCAAGGATCGAAGCTTCGGTTGGGGTTGCTAGCCCAAACATTATGCTACCCAAGAGTATCAGTGGCAATAACATTCCTGGTGCCGCTCGGCGAAAGGCTAAGCGCCTTTCTGCGGTTGAAGCACGCTGACCGAAGGCTTTAATACCGTTCCGTTTGCACCACAGCCAGATGTAAGTGAACTGTACAACCGCAATCATTATGCCCGGCAAGATTCCCGCCGCAAAAAGCTGTGCGACCGATGTATTTGTCAAAGCCCCCCAAACAACGAGTGTGATGCTAGGCGGAATAATTGTTCCCATCACTGAGGATGCAGCAGTGAGCGCGACAGAAAAAGAGCCAGGGAACCCTTTGGACTGCATCGCAGGAATTAGCACTGATCCCACCCCTGCTGTATCGGCGGTAGAGGAACCAGATACACCAGCGAAAAGCATGCTAACAAAGACGTTAATGTGAGCGATACCTCCGCGGATATGGCCGACGCGTGTGTCAGCGTATCGAATTAACCGCTCTGTCACGCCCGACGCATTCATCAAGTTTCCAGCCAGTAAAAAGAATGGGACAGCAAGTAGTACGAAACTGTCGAGAGAATTATACATTCGCTGGGCTAGCAAAACCTCCGTCAATCTCGGTTCAATAACAATAGGAGGTAAGGACGCTAGGATGAGGCAAAACGCTATTGGTACCCCGAGTATGAGCGTTGTGCCAAAGACAACGAACATCAAGATTACGGGCTCCATTAGTATTTTCCAGAGGTGGATCTGATAATCAACCTCCAAGTCTGATAGATTCCGCCGCAGAGTACGAATACCCCAGCTATCAAGATCGCCGAATATACCCATACGGCTGGTAATCCAGACACCTGCGATATGCGAGACATTCCCCTTTCGGCAAAGAGTAGTCCTGAGTATGTAATGTAAGAACCGCTCGCGACCGTAGCCAAGCAACCGATCATGTGGAAGGTGCGACCCAACAGGTTTTCAAAAATACTAAGTCGAAAGTGTGTGTTCTCGAAAGCTGCCCAGCCGGCCCCTATCATAACCAGCCATATCAGAAGTCCTCTCGAAACCTCCTCGGTCCAAAGAATGGGTGGCAGAAGATCAACATATCTTGAGATGGCTTGGTAGAAAACCATTCCCCCGAGAGCGAGCAAGATCACAGCACAACATAGCCCGATCCCTATGCGGAGCATGCGGGGGAATGGCACGACTGAAGCCAATCAGACTTGCATTCAGTTCGAACGAATTTCCGTTACAATTTGCGTCAAGCCGAGCTCTTCGATTACGGCTGCCGCCGCCGGAGCCACTAATTCAACGATTGCAGCTTTATCTACGTTAACAAAATTCATACCGTGTTTCTCCTTGAGGATCGTGCGGCTCTCAGCGTCAAGACTATGCTCAAGTTCACGTTGAAATTCGGCAGCTTCCCTTGCAGCCTGAAGAACTGCGGCTTGTTGCGCTCCGTTAAATCCCTCAAAACGCGACTTGGAGAAGACCAGAGGGCGGGTCACAATTTCGTGCTCGGTCAAAACGTAGTTTGAAGCTTGTTCATGGAATTTCATACGGAGTACCCACTCTGGCTCGTTTTCCAGCGCGTCAAGGACGTTAAGTTGGAGTGCGTTATAGATTTCGCCATACGCCAGCACAGTTGGTGCTGCCCCGATCGCTCGCCACGATTCTACAAGTAGCGGATTAGCATGAAGACGCATTTTCAAGTTATCTAGATTTGTTGGATCAGCAACATTGGGCTTTGAAACGAGGTTTCGAACGGATCCGCCAAAGAACCCTACGATCATCACATCACTGTTGTCCGCCATTTTCTGCGAGAGGGTGACACCGATTTCGCCGTCAAGGACGGATTTCCAATGATTGAAATCACGAAACAGAAAAGGGACTGAAAGAACTTGAATTTCAGGTACCCAATCGGCCATGTTACCGGGAACTGCGGGGAATATGTCGACCTGCCCACCAGCAACTTGCTCGAGGAGTTCGGACCCGTTCCCGAGTTGTGCGTCAGGGAAGATTTTAAGCGTCATTTCACCGTTTGTGAGTTCCGACAAGCGTTCGCCAAAATATTGTAAACCTTGCCCTTGCGCAGTTTCAATTGGTCCGACAATGGCTGCTATCAGTTCTTCGGCATGATTGAGTGACGGCGTCAAAATCAAGCTCGCCGCAAGCACGGTAGCTTTTAGTGCGAGAATAGGTTGCATTTTGGATATCCTCAATTGGTTGTTTGAATAAATAAGCCACTTAATTAGTAACGCACTAAAGTGGCTTGATCTAACAGAATTTCCTGAAACGCTTAACGATTGTCTTAAGGACTTCGTGGGGATCACGTTTCCACCAGTTTTCAGCCGAAAATATTTCGGCTTCACAATAACCTGTATAGCCAGCGTTCTCGACTGCGCAACGGATTGATCGAAGGTCGGCCACTCCGTCCCCCATCATTCCACGGTCCAACAACATATCCGAAGTGTCCGCAAGCCAATCACATAAGTGATAACCCAAGATCCGTCCTTTTGCTTGAGCCTTTAGAGTATCGTGAAGTGTCGTATCCCACCAGACATGGTAAACATCAATTGCGATACCAACGTTTTGAACACCGATCTGATCGCATAAGGTAAGTGCTTCGGCCGCCGTCATTAGGCAGGTCCGATTCCCCGCCATTGCAGGATTAAGCGGCTCCAGAGCGAGATTTACATTCCGCGAAGCGGCAAATTCAGCAACCCTAGCCACGCGATCAGCGACAATTTTCTGACTCTCAACGACACCCTTGGTTCCAGGTTCTGGTCCCCCGCTTACAATCGTCAAGACATTGGTTCCCAAGGCCGCAGCTTGATCAATAGATCGGTGCAAATCGTCCATTATTTCGCGCTCAGAGGGTAACGCGAGCGGTCCCGTTAAGAACGGGGTGCGGCAAAGTCCAACCACCTCAAGCCCAGCCGCTCGAGTTCTTTCACCAATCTGCTGTGCGCGCCTGCCAAGCTCTCGCCGCCAAAAGGTAATACCGCCATAACCAAGGGCCGCGCATACATCAATTACTTCTTCGGGAGTCCAGCCGGCGCCGTGACCGTCCAAGTTATGACCAAGCGTTGCCGTGTTTAATGCCAGCATTGAATGATCGTTCGAGAAGTCGCGCAAAGTTCATAATCCGTAGATTTTCAATAGATGTCGCATCCGATCTATCGCCAAGTCGGGATCGCGAAAGAGCCCGCATTGATCAGATAACTTGAAGCAATCAATAAAATAGGGAAGTGAACGCGACGATTGGGCACCGTTAACCATGATGAAGTGATTTTGAAAGCCATTCAGCCAAGCAAGAAAGACAACACCCGTTTTATAATGCTGTGTCGGCGCACAAAAAATATGGCGTGCCAGCGGTACTGTGGGATCCAGAATCTCGCGAAATCCATGATTATCTCCCGCTGAAAGTTTGTTCGCTGCGTGAACGGCAACACTAGCCAAGGGATCAAATATTCCGAGGAGCGCGTGCGAGAAACCGAACTCGTCACCCGCAATAAGTTCGGGAAAATTAAAATCATCCCCAGTATACATCTTTACCGTCTCTGGTAAGCGGCGGCGCATGACAATCTCTTTTTTCGAATCGAGGAGAGATAATTTGATACCATCAATCTTGGAGACATTTTCTGAAATGATCGCGAGACACGTTTCGAGTGCCAGTTCAAATTGACGCGATCCCCAATAGCCGGCAAGCTGTGGGTCAAACATATCGCCTAACCAATGCAAGATGACGGGGCTGTCACAGGAAGACAAGACATTGCGATAAAGAGAAATGTAATCGTCTCTATGTTTCGCGACACGACACAGAGCGCGAGATGCCATAAGAATAACGCGTCCACCGATTTTTTGAACGGCCTCGACTTGGTCTAGGTAAGCCCGCTGTACATTTTCAAGAGTCTGGGTTTCGGAAGGATTAAGGTGATCAGTACCGCAACCGTTTGCCACCAAAGCATTGGGTAAGTCTTCTCTTGTATGGCGAATTAGTCTTAGTGCGTTCTCCCAATCAAGGCCCATCCCGCGTTGTGCGGTATCCATTGCCTCGGCTATGCCCAAGCCTAGTTCCGCCAAGTAACGACGAAATGTAAGGGTGCTTTCCCAATCAATTGATGCTGCTTCGGTCGGGTCATCTCGACTTAAAGGATCGGGGACGACATGAGCCGCTGCATAAAAAACCCGTGCTGAGTTTTGAGTTAAGTTGGTTGGCTTGAGCGGCGATCCGATCAGATTATAGTTCGCGAGGCTGCCACAAGCGTCTGGCAATTGTATTTTCATAGGCCGTCCTTAGAATCGCGTGACAAGCATGCCGCCGTCGACTGAAATCACTTGGCCCGTAGTGTACGGAATACGATCGGTTGCAAGAGACGCAATGACGGTACCAAGTTCTTCGGGTCGCCCGACGCGGGGAAACAGACAAAGACCTTCCTCGGCTCGTTTTTGATATTCCTTTATGACTACTTTTGTCATTTCGGTTGCTATGAGACCGGGTTGTACGTCAAAAACGGGAATATTTTCTGTCCCTAATCGAACCGCAAAAGTCTTGGAGATCATTGCCGACGCGGCTTTTGATGCGCAATATTCCGATCGAGCAACGGCAACGGCTGCGGCGTTTGCTGATGTCACATTAATTATGGAATAATGTAAGCTGGGGTCTCTTTGAGAAGATAGCCAGCGTTTTACGACATTTTGTGACAAAAAGAATAAGGCTTTTGTATTGACATCAAAGCATCGGTCGTAACTTTCTTCTGTTACTTCCAACGGGTCGCCACGGTTTAGGACGCTAACGCCTGCGTTATTTATCAAGGTCGTTATTTGCCCGATATCGGTTTCAATTATGTCTAAGATCGCGTCATATTGACTAACTTTGCGAACATCGAATGCAACTTTACAAGCCTTGACGCCGTGGGCTTGAACAGCTTGAGCCGCATCGTCCAATTCTCTGCTGACGGCGCGAGCGTTCAACGCAATATTAAATCCTGCCTTTGCGAGTTGAATTGCGGTTGCAAGTCCAATGCCTCGGCTTGACCCCGTAATTAGCGCAACTTGCTTGCTCATTGATGTGCACCATACCGTAACAATTCACGAGCAATGATTGTCCGTTGGATTTGGTTTGTGCCTTCGTAGATTTGGGTAATTTTTGCGTCGCGGTATAATCGCTCAACTTCAAATCCACGGATATACCCGGAACCGCCAAATACTTGCACGGCGTCTGCAGTACGTGCGACCGCTACGTCACTTGCAAAACATTTGGCCATGGAACAGGCTTTTGTTGCATTCGTTTTGTCGTCAATTTTGTGGGCCGCAGAATGCACAAGTAATCGTGCGGCTTCAACATCTGTAGCAATGTCTGCGAGCAACCACTGCACACCCTGAAACTCTGAAATTGCCTTATTGAACTGTTTCCTTTGTTTGGCGTATTCCGTCGCGGCTTCAAGGCCAGCTTGCGTAACTCCAACGGCTAGCGCACCGATACCGACACGGCCTTTGTCCAGTACGCTCATCATCATATGAAAGCCGCGACCAGGGGAACCTAAGAGCGTATCGGCCGGTAATTCGACATTATCAAAGGTCAAGGAACCCACTTGGCTTGCTCTTTGTCCCATCTTGTCTTCTTTGGGCCCACGCGTGACGCCCTTTAGATTGAGATCAACAATGAAGATAGACATCCCCCGATGTCCAGCTTCCGGGTCGGTTCTAGCGAGTACAAATCCAACATCGGCAATCGGGGCATTGTGAATCCATATCTTCTGTCCATTCAATAGCCAACCATTTTCGTTCGCTGTTGCCGTGGTGCGAATATTCGAAACATCCGTTCCAGCTTCAGGTTCAGTAATGCAGTAAGCGGCCCATTTTTCGGCGGATAGGATATCTACAAGCCATTGTGATTGTTGTGTGTCGGTTCCGTACGAAACAAGGAGTGTGGAAATAAGCTCGACAAGTCCGCATTGATCAGCGACAGATGCATAGCCGCGTGACAGTTCTTCCATAACAATTGCGTATGTGAGCGTATTAAATCCGGGGCCGTTTAGGCGCTCAGGAACGGTAATTCCAAATAATCCTAGTTCCGCCATTTTTTTGTATATTTCAGTCGGAAATCGCGACTCGCGATCAAGCATTTCAGCTTCAGGACGAATGACGTTCTCGGCAAATTGCCGAGTCATTTCGCGAACCTGAGTAATTTCTTCAGTTAGATTCATTTAATTCTCTTGTAACTATCTAGTTACTCACTTAAGATATAGGAATTAATTGGTCAAGAAAATTCGTCATATAGTTTTTTCTTGCAAGAAGTGTTGGATGATTATAAATAACTATTTAGTTACTGATGGGGGAATGCAATGAAGCCAGATCAGAAGGTAAAATTTGGACGGGTCGATATTGAGGTTACCGCCTTTGGGTTTGGCACTGCGCCGATAGGAAACATTTTTCGCGAAATCAATGAACAGACAGCCGGTGCGATGATTGAGCGGGCATGGGACGCAGGAGTTCGATATTTTGATACCGCACCGATGTACGGTCACGGGCTCTCAGAACTTCGGACCGGGCAAGGACTGCGGTGGAAAAACCGCGAGGAGTTTCTGTTATCGACAAAAGTTGGTCGTATTCTACAGCCAGCTCGGAGACAAGATATTGATTTTGCGCCATGGACCAATGCGGCTCCGTTCACGATGCACTTTGACTACAGTTATGATGCAACGATGCGATCTTTTGAAGATAGCTTGCAAAGACTTGCCCTTGAAAGCGTTGATATTTGCTTCATTCACGACATTGACGTTTTCACTCGCGGTAAGGAACAGCCAGAGGCATTCAAACAAGCGATGGACGGGTCATGGAGAGCGTTGGAGAAGCTTAGGAGTGAGGGCGTGGTTAAGGCGATTGGTGTCGGATGCAATGAATGGGAAGTTTGTCACTCGGCGCTCAAGCAGAGGGACTTTGATTGTTTCCTGTTGGCGGGGAGATATACGCTCTTGGAACAAGATGCGCTTTATGCATTTTTGCCGCTGTGTGAAGAGCGCGGCGCGGCAGTTGTTGTTGGCGGTGGTTTTAACTCCGGTATTTTGGCGACGGGCGCGGTAGCAGGTGCAAAATACAATTACGGACCGGCCCCGCAAGAGGTCATGGAAAAGGTCAAGAAAATCGAAGCTGTTTGCTCAGATTATGAAGTTCCGCTTCCGGCCGCAGCACTCCAATTTGTTGTCGCACATCCAGCTATTCCGACATTCATGGCTGGAACGCGAACAGTTCAGCAACTTGAGCAAAATTTGGACTGGTTCTCACACTCTATTCCCTCGGAATTTTGGCTTGAATTAAAAAGCAAACGTCTACTTCGAGAGGAAGCACCAACGCCTTCATAGTCGATTAGTCAACTAATCAATAAGAAATCGCTTTGCTTTTAGCAAATTTGCCTCACCCGAGCCGATTACCTGCCGACATTATTCGTAACGAAGTCAATGCCTTGTATACCGCGTCTGGAATTGAGGCTTCATCCCAACTTCCTCAAATCAGGGAACATTCAATGAAAAATTCCACACTTAAAACGGCCGAAAAAGACCCAGATCAAAACTATGCTGAAACAAAAAACGTTTATCGTTATGTTCCAGTCAATCAGTTCGCCCCGCTTGCAGATTTGAACTGGATGCTTCTAGGGCATGTTGAGAGCGGAACATTAGATGGTTCCAATGCGTGGCAGTATTGGTTGACGGTTACCGCTGTAAATCGAAGCACAAAACAATCATCTGGATCTTACAAAGTTGGAGTCCAGATTGTGTCCTATGATCAAAATATATTTAGAATTCGATTTGACCCTTCAGTTGGCACTGGAAACTATCAAGACAAGATTTTCGGACCAGTTACCCAATCTAACTTATCAGCAATAAGATCGAATGAAATAAAAAATGGCGCACCAGATTCAGGTTTATTTGACTTTGCGAACAATGCACTGAGTTTCCGAACCAAGGATTTGGAAATTGCAATTGATTCTTCGTTTAAAATCACAGTCAAATTCAAAGATGTCATTATCCACTCAGACGCGGAAAGTTCGATCACGGGTCTTGGTCTAGGAGCCACATTTGTAGACCCATCAATAGGCAAAGCGGTTGCTACTGTAAAGAATAATGCCAAAGACGATTCATCAATTAAGGAGCGATTCTACGGTCAGGGCGAGGTGAATGTTACAAATGCAGGCAGGTCTGTTGCGGATGGCGGGTACTATGTCTTGGGTAAGACAGGCGTATCAATGACAAACTTCAATTACGATCAAATTAGTTACGTCCATCAAGAACTTGCCCCAATAGGGTATGATCAGAATGTATTAATCCCGGATTACTTTTTTCCGATGTATTTTTCCGCTCCCTGGATTATTGCGCTAGGAAAGGCGGGCACATCAGATCAGTATTCCTATGGGATATATTTGGATAATCCATCGCAGTCCTACGTGAATTCAGGCGATACGATTTACGGCTCTAACGTAGGGCAGTCAGATCGCTTTTACCTCGGTGCGCAATATGGTGAACTTGACTACTATTTTGTTTTCGGAAGCATATTGAACCGTATCTCTGGAGTTGTCCCAGTCACCGAAGGTCTGGCATATCTTACACAAATCCAAACAGAAAATTCTAAAGACTTTTTCGGTTTTGCTGCTTTGCCGCCGAAATACATATTCGGTTACTTTCAAGGTGTGTACGGAGCAATCGGACAAAGTAGTGACGCCTACAAAGAGAGTTGCTCTGTTCCAACAAATGGGAATTTCTTTGATGAGATTTTCAAAGGATACCAGCAACTTGGTGTGCCGCTAGAGGGTTTTGCGGTCGATATTGATGTGCAAGATACCTATAATGTATTTACGACAAACTCACGTTTTTGGGTAAATGGTGACATGTCGGGAAAGTCAATTTTTGAATGGGCTCATGATAACAACTTAGTTACTCAGACAAATGTGACTTGTTTCATCAAGGATGAAAATCCAGTTGGGGATGCATATCCTAATCTGGTTAAGGCGGATCTCTATACAACAAACAAACGTGCCGATGGAGGTACATTTCGCACAGACGGGCACGGTCCAGACGATGCGTATTGCGGACAGTTGAGCTATGGGGCGAACGCAAACATTACGGCGATCTTCCCAGACTGGGGCAAATCAGCGACTGCCGAATGGTGGGGCCCAAATTACAATAAATTGTTCGATATTGGCCTCGACTTTGTATGGCAGGACATGACGACACCCTCGACCCAAACGCATACGATCGGAAATGATGTAACAGACGTAACTTGGCCGTCAAATGCGATCTTTGAAGCGACGGATTGCGCGAATTCTAAGTCGCCAAGTGATGACAATAAGGCGGCCGCCGAGGCCTTCAATTGGCGATCATATCACATGCAAGCGCAGTTGACCGATCCTCGTTACGGTGATCAGGTTATGCGATCATTTGCAGAGTTAAGAAATCTCCACGCCTACAGTCTGTGTAGCGCAACCTACAGGGAGGGTATTCTGAAAACTAGCCAATACCGCACTAAGTTTAAACGGAGCTATATAATTGCCCGTGGCGGACAAATTGGGTCTCACCATTTTGGAGGCCTCTGGATTGGTGACAATCAGACAGACACCCAAGAATCGCAACGTGGTTGGGATCACTTGAATTTACTTATTCCACAAATCGTAAGCATGGGTATGTCGGGGCTAAGTGTCTGTGGGGCTGATATCGGCGGTTTTGCGCAGGGTGACCATGCAAAAGATGAGTCTGTCAATGAAGGCTATCCTGCTGAGCCAGAATTGTTGACGCGATGGGTCCAAGCTGGGTTTTTGTTGCCGTGGTTTCGCAATCATTATGATCGTTGGATCAGTGTTGATCCGTCTTCCTCTGAAACGTGTTCTTCATGGGCACAGAAACTCCACGGGAAGCCTTATCAAGAAATTTACAATGATGCGTATAGTCAAACCGCTTCGGGTTCAAAAACATTTCAGCAGGCGATGAAAGAAGCGATCGAATTGCGCTATCGTTGGCAAGAGGTTCTTTACACAGCTGCATGGGATTACGCTTATCGCGGATCGCCGATGATAAAGGGAATGTGTATGTGGGAATATGATGCCAACATCGATTTTGATTCGAGGCCAGAATTAAACTCCCAATTTATGCTCGGAGGAAGTGATGGCTTTCAGATCTTGGCGTCCCCAATTCTGACAGAAAATCAGACGCAAAGAAAGGTATATTTACCAAAGGCAGTGTCGGGCTGGTTTCGCTTTGATCCTTCTTACGACGATATGAATATCACCAATTACTATCCAGGTGGACAGGATATTACTGCTGCGTCAGACTATTCGACTACACCTGTCTTCGTGCAGCGCGGTGCAATTTTGCCCACTCGTTACCCTTCTGATGGCAGCGTGAGGCCAATTAATTCTTACGGTTTTTCAGATCCGCTTGTTTTTGATATTTTTGCGGCAGTAAAATCTCAAAACCAAGGTGTCGTTTATTTGGATGACGGTGGCGTTACCACGAACGCCGAAGATTCCTCTATTTGGTCAGTAATGACATGCAAGCAGGTTTTACTTTCTGGGACAACAGTCAATTATTCAATTAGTTACGATGATGATTTTCCTCGTAGTTTTAAATTTCAGGGAAATATTTTTTTGCGACTGCGCGCAGTAGGGACAGTGTCGTCGGTATCAACTGATGGCAACTCTGCTCAGGAGATTTCGGCAAGCAACAAATTTGATTTCTTCTCAAAGGTTCCCACAGACAATAGCGGCTACTGGATTGATAAAAATTCGGGTTCTGTTTGGGTCGGTTTTGCGCCGATTGAATTAACAGCAAATCAATTCCTTGTTGCTATCGTGTGCTCTGATACGATCGATCGATCTAAGCCCGTGAATAACAGGGAAAGAAACGAGGCTTGACGGCCCATAAATTTTTAACTCCAATCGAAGTGAAAGAAAATCAAAGAAAATGCTAAAGAAATCAGAATTCTTGCCAAACCGTCGGCAAGTGATGTCAGGCTTAGCGACATCCCCGCTAGCAATCGGTGCAGAAGGGTTATTCTCGCCATCAATTGCACATCTGATAAGCGAGAAAGAGGCGTGTAATTGGCCGACCTCAACGACAATTTCTGCGTCGGGAAGTTCAGACCAAGTTGTTGCTCTACCGTATGGTGACGGCGTATATATTCAAGCCAAGATCGTGTTCAACGTTAGCAACACTGGCATCGCGCTGAAGGATATATTTGACGACGGAAAAACTCTCGCGGATAATGACACAATTGTCACGAGTCTTGGCTCATCCTATGCAACTGTATTTGATCCAACTTACCAAGCTGAGGGTATTTCCAAATCTATTCCTCCGCGACAAGCTACAGTCATACGAGCAAGTACGGCTGTGCGAAAAGCGACCGTTGACGAAACTCCAGCCGGTGGGTCGACAGATGGTCCAGTGCACCTTGCTTTTATCAGGACCGCATCGCCAAGAAACATTGCAAATGCACTAGCCGATTCCGACCGTTGGCAGTCCTATACTAAAGCGGGTTGTTGGCCTTCCGGAGTTGGGCCCTATCCACTCTGGATGTCTACGCGAGCGGAAATGACAAACCTAAACCTTTCGTTCAATCCGTGGACCGCTGCTAATCAAGCAACCCCCGATGGCAAAGGTAACGCTAACTTTTCTGTTAATTCGAATATCTGGTGGTTGCCATCAATGTCGGACGCAGCCGTACATCATTGTCACTACAAGAATTTTATTGAAGTGCATACACAGCTCCTCGGACTGGGACGAATGCAGAAATTCAATGATCAGACCTCTCGTGTGACCGATTGTTCAAAGGCTGGAACTTATCCATTGGGGACGAATAATCCTGTACCGTCCGCCAGCTATTATGCTGTTCCAGGTATAAGTTCGAACGATAGTGCATTTGGTCCAGGACTGTACGAAGAGTATCGCTTAGCGCCGGGAGAGACAAACGTACCATTTCCGTATGTCGATGACGACATGAATTTCATTTATCCGTGGCACCAATATTATGCCGATACAGACTGTCTGTGGGTAGTTTGGGAACTAATTCCAAATTCGTAAAGGAAGGATGATCTGAATTTGAAGCCTGGTAAATTGCTAGAAAGAATTTGTCGATTTTGATGTATGCGGTTTAAACTGAGTTGATCAAAAACTCGGCGTATTGGTTTTAAGAGCAGATTGTAGTTGAAGATCAGGAACTAGAGCCGTAACGAGAATAGAAAACGCTGGTTTTCTGAGGCGGAGCAATACGAAAGTACCGGAAAATACTTTGCTTTGGATGTAATACCAAAACCCTATGACTTCCCCACAGAAACCAAAATCCCAAGCAACTTAAATTGGACTTTGTTTGACGCCATCAGGGGTCTGGGTTCGGAAACTCTCTTTGCTTAGCCTCCGTACCCTTTATTTGCGGGGTACGCTGCAACGATTTGTGCGAAATAGCTTACAGTGTTGCTAGTACTTGCGCTCATTATCAAAGACTTTCTGATACAGTAACTTTCGTATCCTGACCCCACGAATGCTTCGATGAGGTTCTAGACATGGCGGCGTGGTTTGGTTCGAAGGCGACCAATGGACTGTTTCAGGCGATTATCGCCAGTATGCCGCCGCACGATGTCTAAATTGAGTGTTTCCTCGGCGGTGGGGCGATCTTAAAGCGCAAGCCGCCGGCAATGCGGTCGATTGGCATTGATCGGGATGCGCGGGCGATTGCGACCTTTACGTGCGACTATCCGGTGGAATTGCAGCAGGGATGTGCCCTTGAGTTTCACCTTCCCGTCACCACCCAACTCCAACGTCCAATTCACATCGCCGGCTATCGTTTCTGAACTCGCCAAAACTGTCAGTTTTTCGTCGCTTTGAGTGCCGCTTAGTCCTATCTTCGGTGTCGATTCGCACTTGGTTTCCAATGCCGCTTCCAGACCGTCCATCACACAATCTTTGTAGACTTGCTTTACCGTTGAGACGCCAATTTCAAAAATGTTGGCAATGTCGGTATGTGTACGCCCACCACCCACACGATCTTCGTCGGCAAGTAATAGAATATGCGCTCGCTGACGCCGCTCTTTTGAACCCTTCCCGCTGTCGACATGCCTTCATTTCCGCCCGATTACTTGCCAAAGTTCTTTGACCGCATGAAGATTGTTTACGGCGACCGCAAACCCTACGAACGGTCTCTTTCCAGTTGCTACCACGTTAATAATATTCTTGGCGAAAACTTCTCATTGCGTGAAAAATGTACCCTCTATGCCCGCGGTACTTTGCTAAAATCTGTTTGAGCACATTGTCCGGTGTTGCCATCATTTGGCCTCTTTGCGAAAGACCTTATGGTACAAAGCTTCAAAACTGACGATTTCCTCATCGCTGAGGGCTGAAAACTCGCGCTTGCGTGCACGTTTGGAAAGCGTCCCATCATTCTGCCTTAGGAAGGAAAAGAGTAGGTTGATTGTTGAAGCTGGCATCTCGACTGTGGCCTCAACCGCGGCCTTAAAGATATCGTATTGCTCTAGAAATGTAGCTTCCGTTGGAAGATCGTGCTCTATCGTTTGAGCCGCGCATTCGAAAAGGAATTCAGCGTGAGGAGTCGCATCGAAGTAACGATAGTAATCCGACGTGTCATTCAAAACACGGACATTTCTTTCCTCGGTCGGCTCCCAGCGTACGAGCGGCAAGAGCCGCTTGGAATAGCTCTCTAGAACGCGGCGATAGGCGTCGATTCGTTTCAAGATGACGGCTGAAACCGGCAGAATGATGTCTGGTGGATTAAACCTGCACGCACTCAAAACATGATGAATGAGATAGCGGTGCAAACGCCCGTTTCCGTCCTCGAAAGGGTGAATATACACAAAGCCAAAGGCGAGTACGGACGCCGCAATAACGGGATCAATCTCTGCGGCATATTGCTGTTCGAAATCAATCAGACCCTGCAGCAGGCTCGGTAAATCCTCCTGCCGAGCACTGATATGATCGGGAAGCGGCCTGCGGCTGGGGCGATCATGGGTACCAACAAAACCACCTTCGCGACGCAAACCCAATCTGACAAAGCGGTCATCGCCGATTATGATTTGCTGTAGTCGCAAGTATTCATTGATATTGAGTGGGTTTTTTCCGGCTTCCCCAATCGCTGTCCCCCACCGCTGAAGCTGCTGCTGCGAGGGAGCCTCACCCTCAATCGCATAACTTGATTGGGTGTCTTTGAGTAATAGAAATGCGGTAGTACGGGCTATGATTGCAGCTGATATCGGACCCAGCATAGCGCTTGCTCGTTGATCCCACCGAGCCGCAACGAAAGCGTCAAGCGCAGGGGTTCGAAAAACCATCGGACAAAAAGCGGGGGTGCCAGGCAAATTGTTGCGCACGCGATGGCGGGCTGAAGTTGTTCCCTTGATTGCCCATTGTCGTTCGGGGTGAACGACGTCATAATATTTACCAGATTTTGCGTCAGGAACAGCAAGCCGTCTATCCAATAACCACTCGTACAAAAACCAAATCCGCCGCATATAGGCGCCGGAGGGTTTAGTGCGGACAAGCGCGGCGAGCGCATCGGCATCGACCGCCTGAAACAAATGCTTCAAGGCACATAAATCAAGCCCTTCATATTTGAGGGCAAAAACAAGGTGACCTTCCAGTGTCGCTTTGGGTTCGTGGCGCGGAGTATAAAGGCGCCAACCGTCGACCTCGTAGACTTTGTGCCGGCGGCCGATTGCACAGAGTAGGCGTGGCATCGGCACCGCCAACCGATACGCGTCAATTAGGGCGGCATAACCGACGGGCAAAGCTAGCTCTGGCAGCCAACTTTCGTGAAAAACACTGACGCGCTTAGGAAATTGCTGATTGATGGGAACTCTCCTTCAAAACGCTGACAGCGTGTGAATATCGCATATATTTTCAATCATTGCACGAAAAACACTTCCGGTGAATGAATTCCATATAAATTTGTAGTAAATTCATGAAAAACGCTCTTGAATTTGTTTGCGTTCATCTCCTCAGTTGTCGCGCTGAGCAAATCGGCATAAGATTGGATCCGATTGCCTACCGCCGGATAGAAATGATCTCTATGTCAGGAATTAAGCGAAGAATGCATTGAGTGGTATGATCTAAACGGGAGGCGCAGATTGGCCGATACGATGCGGGGATAACGGCCTGATCAGATCTTGCGAACAATAGTGCAGAGTTGCTCAGGTTGCACCCAATTAGGCAAAACGGCCTACGGCCGCGAGCGGGGAGTAAAACATGAAGTTTGGGCGCGTGCCGTTGGCTGAAGCTGAAGGGGCTATTCTCGCCCATTCACTGGCACTTGGTAATAGGCGCCTGCGAAAAGGAATTGTACTCACAACTCAAGACCTAAACCAAATTGAAGCCCACGGTATTATCGATGTTGTTGCGGCCCGCTTGGAAACCAGTGATTTGCATGAAGATACCGCAGCAAGACGACTAGCCGCAGTGCTCGTGCCGACGCCGACCGCAGCACATATGTCAATTACCCCGGCCTTCAACGGACGAGTCAACTTTCTCGCCGCGAGCGCGGGTGTTGTTACTTTAGATGAAGAATCATTATCGCGGTTTAATTCCGTCGACCCAATGGTTAGCATTGCCACGCTACCGCCATTCCAACAAGTGTCGCCCGGCGATATGGTGGCAACCATCAAAATCATTTCTTACGGCGTCTCGGCAGAAAGTGTCGCGACTGCGGCAAGTTTCGTAGACGAGCCAATTCGTGTGATTCCGCCCGTACTTAGTAGCGCGAGTTTAATCATCAGTGAAATTGATCAAAAACTAGCGACCGGTAAGGGCGAAAGGGTGATCGCGAAGCGGCTCAATCAACTCGGTCTTGACCTCGTTGACGTTACACGCACACAGCATTCTGAAGCAGAAATCGCCGCTGCCCTAAAATCCGTGCAAGGTGACTTGGTTTTGATACTGACAGCGTCAGCAACCTCAGACAGCCATGATGTTGCGCCGTCAGCTGTTCGCGCCGCCGGTGGAAACGTCGAGCGGTTCGGGATGCCAGTGGACCCTGGTAATCTCCTGTTCTTGGCTAGCATCGGAAAGCGCTTTGTCATTGGCTTACCCGGTTGTGCGCGGTCGCCTGCCTTGAATGGCGCCGACTGGGTGCTATCTCGTATCGTCTGCGGTATTGATGTTACGAGCGACGACATCGCAAAGATGGGCGTCGGGGGGCTGTTAAAGGAAATTCCAACACGACCGCAACCGCGGCGACAAACGCGGGCGCAACTATGAGCAGGCTCCCGGTTTCCCTAATTCAGATCGGCAATTGCGGTGGTTTATTTTTTGGAAAAGTTACCGACAAAAGATAACGATAAATTCTTGTTCTTCGAATCTCTTTCTGATAGAGAGCGGTTCATCTTTGTTTTATCTTGAATGACGATGGAAGCGACAATGGGAGGATCGCGATGTCAGAAGTCACAATGAGAGTTAACGGCAAATCAGTGTCCGGGCAGGTTGAAAACCGTACCCTGCTTTCGACCTTCTTGCGGGACTCGCTAGGTTTGACCGGTACGCACATTGGTTGCGATACCTCGCAGTGCGGGGCTTGCGTTATACATGTTGATGGTGCCGCCGTTAAAGCTTGCACAATGCTGGCAGTTGAGGCGGAAGGAGCCGATGTTGCGACAATTGAGGGACAGGCCAACGCCGATGGCTCACTCAATGTCATCCAACAAGCATTCCAAGACCATCACGGGTTGCAATGCGGCTTTTGTACTCCAGGGATGGTTATGAGTGCGGCCGCGCTGCTCAAAGATAACCCGAGGCCAAGCGAGGCCGTGATCCGAAAGTATCTGGAGGGTAACCTTTGCCGATGTACTGGTTACCACAACATTGTGAAGGCCATCCTCGCCGCATCGGGACAATCGGTCGATGCAATTGCGGCTGAATAACAACTAAAGACAAAGATTTAGGGAGGCAATAATGCCGAAAGATAGCGGAATTGGCGTCAGCCAAAAACGACGCGAAGATGTAAGATTTCTCACCGGCGCCGGAAACTATACCGATGATATCAATGTACGGGGGCAGACCCATGTGCACTTTCTTCGTTCCGAAGTTGCGCACGGGCGCATTGACGGCATTGATACTTCAGCCGCCGCCGCAATGGCCGGCGTTGTAAGAGTGTTCACCGGTGCCGATTTCGAAGGCGTCGGCGGATTACCCTGCGGTTGGCAGGTCACAGATCGAGACAACAACCCGATGCAAGAACCTCCCCATCCGATTTTGGCGCAAGCAAAAGTGCGTCACGTCGGTGATCCAATTGCCGCGGTTGTTGCCGAGACCTACGAACAGGCTCGCGATGCAGCAGAGGCTATCAAAGTCGACATCACTGAATTGCCCGCAATCGTAAACATGCAATCGGCTCTGGCCGAAGGTTCGGACAAAGTCCATGATGATTTAACATCAAATCTTTGTTTTGACTGGTGCCTCGGCGAAACCGATGACGCTAAAGTACAAGCCGCTTTTGATGAAGCGGCCCATGTCACGACGCTCGAATTGGTCAATCAACGATTAGTTGCCAATCCAATGGAACCCCGAGTCGCGGTCGGGGATTACAATCGCGCTAGTGACGAGCATACGCTCTATACTACGAGTCAAAACCCGCACGTGATTCGACTATTAATGTGCGCCTTTGTGTTGGGTTTGCCCGAACATAAGGTGCGTGTAGTCGCTCCCGACGTGGGCGGAGGTTTCGGCACCAAGATCTTCCATTATGCGGAGGAAGCTTTTTGCACCTTTGCCGCCAAAGAGTGCAACCGACCGGTAAAGTGGACTGCGAGTCGAACTGAATCATTCCTTTCGGATGCGCAGGGTCGTGATCACGTCACAAAAATTGAATTGGCACTGGATTCGTCAAACAATTTTACGGCGATCAGAACCAACACGCTTGCCAATCTGGGTGCCTACCTGTCGACATTCTCGTCATCGGTTCCGACTTGGCTACATGGTACCCTAATGGCTGGCAACTACAAAACTCCGGTCATTCAAGTCAATGTTAAGGCGGTATTTACCAATACCGTCCCGGTTGATGCTTACCGTGGTGCTGGCCGCCCAGAAGCGACGTTTCAGCTGGAGCGGGCGATTGACACCGCAGCCAGAGAACTTGGACTCGATCCGATCACCCTTCGTCGGCAGAACTTCATTACTGAGTTTCCTTATGCCACGCCTGTTGCCCTTGAGTACGATACGGGCAACTATCACGGCACAATGGATCGCCTTGAGGCCGTTGCTGACATCGGTGGTTTCGCGGCGCGACGGGCTGCGAGTGAAGCAAGCGGCAAGCTGCGTGGCTTGGGAATCAATTGTTACATTGAGGCTTGCGGAATTGCGCCGTCAAACATCGTCGGTATGTTAGGCGCACGGGCTGGATTGTATGATGCGGCAACGGTGCGGGTCAATGCCACGGGGTCAATTTCCGTTCTCGTAGGAGCCCACTCCCACGGCCAAGGACATGAAACGGTGTTTCCGCAAGTGGTTGCGGATATGATTGGCATTGATGAGTCACAGGTCGAAATTGTTCACGGTGATAGTGCTAAGATCCCATTTGGAATGGGAACCTACGGCTCTCGCTCGTTAGCAGTCTGCGGCTCGGCGATGGTTCGAGCAACGGAAAAAATCATTAACAAAGCGAAGAAAATTGCGGCGCACCTGTTGGAAGCATCTGAGGCCGACATTGAACTGAAGGATGGCGTGTTTTCAGTGGCAGGGACTGATAAGTCGGTCGCTTGGGGCGATGTGACGCTAACAGCCTATGTTCCACATAACTTTCCGTTAGAGGATTTAGAACCGGGTCTTGAGGAGACCTCCTTCTATGACCCGGCGAATTTTACTTTCCCCGCTGGTGCGTACGCTTGTGAGGTTGAAGTTGATCCAGAGACGGGTCAGGTTTCGATTGAACGTTTCTGCGCCGCTGACGATTTTGGTAACATTGTGAACCCCATGATCGTCGATGGTCAGGTTCACGGCGGCATAGGGCAGGGGATTGGTCAAGCGCTGCTGGAGAATTGTGCTTATGATCAAGATGGCCAACTCGTGAGCGGCTCCTTTATGGATTACGCCATGCCGAGAGCCGACGATGTGCCATTCTATGCAGTCGATCACTCTAGTCAGACACCCTGCACCCACAATCCTCTTGGGGTTAAAGGGTGCGGTGAGGCGGGGGCGATTGGGTCACCGCCAGCGGTTGTAAACGCCGTTATTGACGGCTTACATTCGGCAAACCATGGAGTGAAACATATTGATATGCCCGTCACACCTGCTCGGGTTTGGGAAGCGATGCAGGGATAACTACCGGTTTCGCGACGCGAGTTATTGCGTTTCGCGTTTACTTTCAAATTCCGAATATCTTTACTCGGTTCATAAATTTTAAAGGTAGACAAAAATGTACGACTTTGAATTTGAACGGCCCGAATCGGTCACCGACGCTGTTACTTCGTTGCAATCAGAAGGCGCGATGCCGCTTGGTGGTGGCCAAACTCTCATCCCGACGCTGAAGCAGCGATTGAATTCACCGTCAAAGTTGGTTTCCTTAACGGCCATTTCCGATTTACAGGGAGTGCGCCTTGATGGCCTCAATACCATCCGTGTTGGCGGTGCAACAACGCACGAAACGGTTGCAAAGCAAGCCGTTCAGCATTATCCGGCATTAGCAGATTTAGCGGGTCATATTGGTGACCCGGCGGTGCGAAGTCGGGGGACTATCGGCGGCTCACTTGCCAATAATGATCCTTCGGCTTGTTATCCGGCTGCGGTTTTGGCTTCAGATGCCACAATTGTTACATCGCAGCGCGAGATTGCCGCAGACGAGTTCTTTGACGGCATGTTTGCGACCGTCCTCGAAGAAGGCGAGATCATCACAACGGTCAAGTTTCCGATTCCAGTGGCGGCAAATTACCAAAAGTTCCTGCAGCCAGCTTCCCGCTTTGCGCTGACGGGAGTGTTTGTCGCTAAGTTCAACTCGTCGGTTAGGGTCGCGGTGACTGGAGCTTCTGAAGACGGAGTGTATCGTTGGAGCGAAGCCGAATCCCTACTATCTGCCGACTTCTCGCCAGTGGCATTAGATGGCGCTCATGTGTCTCCTGATAGCATGATTAGCGATTTGCATGGTAGTCCCGAGTATCGCGCTAGCCTTGTGAAGACACTGACCAAGCGTGCGGTGGTTGCCGCAAGTTAGTTAGTGCACGACGGCGGGTACCGGTGTCTTATTGATCCTAGCTTCTACCGTTGTCATCTTTCGTGTAACCTGTTGTCTGCAACTATTTTGTGCTGATCCACCGGTAACCACCGAAGCTGGGAAGTACACTTGCTCATAGGCGTTCCCCCATGCCTGTCGCTGACCCGAATTTAAGGCCTGATCAAGCTTCGGACGCTTTGGGCCGTCTGACACGATTGGGGATTTGTCTGTGTACATTGTGCTGGTCAGTCATGTCGTTCGACTGAAAGATGTCCTCGAAAGGGCTGGGGTTCAGTTGAACGTCGTTTGCACCGCTCATTACGGTGCTGATGGTCACCTATCTGGTGATCCAGAAAAACCACCGATCTCACGAGGCATTACAATTGCGAACACAATGACAGATAATGTCTTGATCGCCTTCGAAATGAATGGTGACGCACTTCATCCAATGAACGGAGTTCCACTCTGCCTTAAATGACCGGAACCGCCTACAGGGTTCCCGCTTACAAGGTCGCTCCGGGTCAGGATGTTCCGGGAGAAGATTTCGAGATTATCGAACGAATGCCGGTTAAGTCTCTGGTGACCTTTCCAGCAAATGATGCTGACGTTGGATTGCAGTCAGATGTTCGCGGTCACCCTTGGTCTGGTGATTGAACTGTCGAAAAAGTGGAGATCTCAATTGGTTTTGGTGCCCCTTGGATGCAGGTAGAACTCAACGGGCCAGTTAATTCGGGTGCTTGGCAGAATTGGAGAGCCAAAGTTTGGTTCCCACAAGCTGGCTAATATGAAGTTTGGGCACGTGCGACCGATAATGAAGGGATAATGCAACCATTCACGATTGATTGGAACCCGAAAGGATACCGAAATAATACAATGCATCGCGTCGGTGTTCGCGCGAGTTAATCAGATAAGGGCGGCGCGAGGGTACCGCCCTATCTTTATGACATGATTTGCGCACGATGATGCGTCATCTTTTTCTTTCCCTATTTTTTATCGCGGATTAAGCGCGACCGCGTTTGGGGTTGAATCAGAGCTGTCCAGACCCTCGTGCCGTCAAACGCAACCCGTATCTCACGGCCATGCGCTCAAGACGATCTTACTGCGCGATTCCATGACGGCAATGACAACGGTGGCTGGCCAGAGCGACCGCAGCGTAACAAAACGTCGGTGAATAGGTCTGACCGCGTTTCTACACTAAAGGAAGGGCACTACAAACAGATTGTTGATGCTAATGTTGTGATTCTGGCCGGTACGTCGGCATCGGAACAGAGCACCGGCACTGCATCAGAAGACGCCGAGGATTACGAATTCGGTTTACTAGTGAATGCACCCGGGATTGAGATTACGTATTACACCTGCATTGCCTGCCATCCCGAACGGACTATTGCTCAATAAGGTCTGTCCCGCAAGAGTTGGGATGAATTGCTTGATTGGATGATTGAGAAACAAGGAATGTCAGGACTTGATGATCAAGAGAAAGTGGCAATACTAGATTATCTTTCAGCAGATTATAATGAGGAGCGACCCAATTTCCCTTACCCAAAAACAAAATAATATCGACTCAAATCTGTCGTCGGCGCGTCTTTTGTTCTGCACTTCATCGGACCAAGGCCGGGGTGACAAGAGCCTATTTTTCCTTTGCTTCAAGAGCGAAGGAGACCTCTAGACATTTTCTTACGTATGCTAATCCTACCGAATAGAAAGGCTAATCACCGCTTTTCATCTTCGGTCGCACGTTATGTCTCGTGCGGTATCAAGCGAGGCGCCGGTGGCGACATAGGGAGATCGGGTGGTTGAGCGGCAAGGCTGGGTGTTTCGGCAGATGGTAGATATTACCCCTCGTCGAATCAACCGCGTTGTGGAAGCGGACCAATCATCATGATCATTTGCCGACCCTCCATTTTCGGCATATTCTCAACTTTCCCAATCAGCTGTACATCTGCAGCAACGCGCTCCAATAATTCTTGCCCGAGATCTTGGTGCGCCATCTCGCGGCCTCGAAATCTCAATGTGACCTTGACCTTGTCGCCATTTTCCAAAAATCGGGCGACGTTCCGCATCTTTACCTCGTAATCGTGCACATCCGTGTTGGGACGAAACTTAACTTCCTTGACATCAATTGTCTTTTGCTTCTTTCGCGCTTCACTCTCGCGTTTTTGTTGTTCGTATTTGTATTTTCCGTAATCCATGATCTTGCAAACTGGTGGGTTCGCATTCGGCGAGATTTCTACAAGATCAAGTTCTTCTTGTTCGGACAAGTCCAGAGCCTTCTGCGGCGAGACAATTCCAATATTTTCGCCACGAGCGCCAATCAAGCGTATTTCATCCGCAATGATTTTATCGTTAACTCGAGGGCCAGTTTCGCGCTGTGGTGGCGCGTTGTGAGGTCTGCGGGCGATTTCTGTCTTCCTTTTATAATTGTTGATTAACGAAATTATTAAACAGAGTCCGGTTCATAAGTTCAAGACAAACGATCCGTTGAGCAAATTGTATTGAGCCTTTTGTTCGTTGGGTTGCTGGAGTGGACATCCATTTTCTCAAGCTTGCAGAAAGAAATCTGTTTATCGTCGGTTAGTCCAAGAAGGCTTTCTCCACCACATAATGCCGTGGCTGTGAGTTGGCACCTTCCTCAAGCCCAAATTCTTCGAGCATGGCCTTTAACTCAAGATTAAAGGCAAGGTTGCCACAGATCATTGCTCGATCTTGGTTCGGATTGATTGGTTGGGTATCCAAATCTGAGTAGACATCACCCGATCGGATAAGATCAGTGATGCGTCCCATCTTGGGGCTGTCTTCACGGGTTGTCGTTGGATAATACTTTAGTCGGTGGTGAAAGCCTTCGCCAATGAGTTCTTCGAGCATTTCATCTTGGCGAATTTTGTCAACAATAGATCGACCATATGCAAGTTCGCCGACTTCACGGCAGGTATGCGTGATGATGACTTCCTCGTAATCTTCGTAGGTCTGCGGGTCGCGCAACAATGAAGCGAAAGGAGCAAAGCCCGTTCCCGTCGCGAAGAACCAAATTCGCTTACCGGGTAGAAGCGCATCATGCACGAGTGTTCCGACGGGCTTAGGTCGCAAGATAATTTGATCGTCAGGTTGAATGAATTGTAATTTTGACGTCAGAGGTCCGTCGGGAACCTTGATCGAGTAAAACTCAAGTTCGTCGTCCCATGCTGGGGACGCGATTGAGTAGGCCCGAAGTAACGCCTTACTTTTTCCAGTCTTTGGATCAGCGTCCCCCATCAATCCGAGCATCACAAACTCTCCGGAGCGAAAGCGGAAATTAACAGATCGGGTGCAGCGGAATGAGAAGAGTCGCGGCGTCCAATGCTTGACGGCTTTAATAATCTGAGCGTCGGGCAGGAGAGTCATCCCTTTTGGGGCGGTACCATCCTCGACAATTACTTCATTCATGTGATAGATTCTCTGCTTCCACTAGCAGTTCTATTTAGAGAGTCGCTTTAAGAATGAAAAGCGGTTGAATGCAATGGTAGAAAATTTTTATGTCCCAATAAGTGAAGAGAATTTCGAATGCTGTTTGGCATTCGACCAGTAAGAAGTCGTTTTCGAACCCTGCAAGTGACTCCTTTGTATGCCCCATCCGTGACAGTTTGTGGAGAAAAAAACCGAAATGATAAGATGAACAGCAAGTTTAGGCTCACAGCGATAGCTGCGTGATCAGAAAGAAACCGCTGAGAAGCGGTTTACGGTGCTCAGCGAATGTTCCCTAACCCGATTGCGCACGGGGCTCGTCGAGCGTTATCTTGGAAAAAGTGATAGATACTTCAGCCAGTGAGGCACGGGTGACTGTTCGCTCCTGCTGCTCAGCATAAAGAAGCCGCAATTGTGCGTCGGCTTCGTCCGTTAAGACTTCTGCGTCGTCGATATCGCTGACCCAAGTGTCATCCTCAGCTAAAAAAATAATTTCTCCGTCGGCACGATTGTGCGCGGTTATGACTTTTGGCGAAAAACGGCTTAACATGGTAAGGTTACCGCCTCCTCTGTAACCTATTGCAAGATGATCGGTTTATGCGTCGATAATTGGTTAGATGGCGGTGTTGATGAATAGGGCGGTCAATGAGGGTTTCGTTAGTTGTGACCGACAATTTCGCCACGCGAAAAAAGCGCAAGTATCAGCAGCATCCGCTCTGAGCACGACGTTAAGAATGCTTCCCTCCCTCAAGGTGCGAATTTAATTGACTATTTCAGCAACGCATTGCATTTCATGCCAGAAAAAAGAAAAATTTTCTATATTTTATTTCCAAAAATTCTAAAATAGGAAAAATTTTCCTACATTACCAACAAAAATAAAACAAAAAGCTTAATTGAAGGACTGATGGAAATGTCGATACGGATAGATGCAACTGATCGAAAAATTCTCGCAGTATTGCAGCGAGACGCTAGTCGTTCATTAGATGAGATTGCGAAGGAGGTTGGGTCTTCAAAAACCCCAGTATGGAATCGGATTCGCAAACTTCGGGCGGCTGGTGTGATTGGCCAACAGATGGTTTTGTTAAATCCAGAGGCATTAGGATTTGAGGCTTGTTTCTTTGTGTTGATTCGAACTTCGCAACATGATGCTGAATGGCAACGCAAATTTCTCAATGCGATCAAGGCTCGCCCGGAGGTGCAAGAAGCGCACCGGTTAGCCGGGGAGATTGACTACGTCTTGAAGGTACGGGTGCCGAATGCTCGATCTTACGATGAATTCTACCAGGCACTCATTTCTGATGTTCAGATCTATAATGTCACAGCCCTACTCTCAATGGAGGAGATCAAGTCAACGACAATGCTGCCACTTTAGGTTTTTTACGCCCGCGGCACTGGTATGAGGCAATTGTGATATAGCCGCATTCTGCCAGTCGATTTGGAGCGTGAAATCGACAGGCTATAGAGCCTCTTGCAAAATTCATCTGGCGAGCGATTTTTTCCTGAAAACAAGCGATTTTTTTT
>JAPORY010000053.1 GCA_026709985.1 Aestuariivita sp.
CCCCCCCCCCCCCCCCCCCCCCCCCCCCCCCCCCCCCCCCCCCCCCCCCCAAGAGTGTGGTCAAGCGTAATCATGGCAAGGTCCTCCGATACTGAATGCCTTCCTGATTCCCGAATCAGATTCCGACTCTGAAGTCAAGAGGCCGGATCAAGATTGTTTAGTAAAAGAAGTAATCCCCTTCGAAATAAATGTCGAAAGCTCTCGCAGACGAAGTGCCAATGTCGCGGTAAAATCGCCGCATAACTTCGAAAATGAGGCGTTGCGGCAAGCCAATAGCAAAAGAGTACAAAATGATTTCAAAATACAACTCAAGGCTTGAAAAAGGAGACCTGATCTGACACTTCTTCACTGTCATCGCCAAACACTAGCAATGGCCGCTTGGTTGTATGTGCAATGTCGTTTTACAGTGAAATTCCAGTGCTCCGATTCAGCAGGGACCCCGATGTCGGCTTCACCGATAACGCCACAGAGCAAATCGTGAGAATGGCAAAGGTCAAACAAACTGTGCCACGGTGCTTTCCGACAGAACACAATACAACCTATTGGGGCTGGATCTGAAGATTTGAAACCACCTGATATCCATGGAAGCTCTGGGGAATAATCCGCTCATCGCCTTACAAGAAAATGCCGACAATATCTTCAATCGACCTCACTCAAAACAGATCATAGCCCAAAATTAGGGGGCAAGCAGTTACGTTGCCGCTATGATATGCTCCATGAAAAGGCTAGCGTAATTCGGCCTAACCTCTCTAAAGACCATTAACAATCCTGACCCTCAGTTGCGTGGATCCATCAAAATGACCCAACCCAATATTCTAATCATTATGGCAGATCAGTTGCCACCGCATTTTCTGGGGACGTACGGGCATCCCGTTGTCAAAACTCCGCACATTGACGAACTCGCGCAGATCGGACGACGATTCGATGCCGCCTATTGCAACTCACCGCTATGCGCCCCGTCCCGCTTTGCCTTCATGACCGGTCAGTTCATCAGCCAAATTGACGCATTCGATAATGCCAGCGAGCTTCGAGCGTCAGTCCCCACCTTCGCCCACTATCTCAACGGACTCAACTATCGCACCTGCCTTGCCGGTAAAATGCACTTCGTCGGACCAGACCAAAAACACGGCCTTCAAGACCGTGTCACAACCGACATCTACCCGTCAGATTTCGCTTGGACACCAAATTGGGAAGAGGCAGATATTCGAATCGATAAGTGGTACCATAACATGCAAACCGTCAAAGAAAGCGGCACCGCGATTGCGACCTATCAAACAGATTTTGACGATGAAGTCGAATTTGCCGCACGACGATGGCTGATTGATCGTGGGCGAGACCGCACGGGTGGTGACAGTTCCCCATTCTGTCTGATTGCGAGCTTTATCCACCCGCATGATCCCTATGTCGCAAAACCCGAATGGTGGAATCTGTATGGTCATGACGAGATTGACCTACCACAAACAGTCCTAAAATCCGAACAACAAGACCCAATGTCGCGGCGTGTAATGGACGGTATTCAAGCCTCCAGTGTGCCATTGACGGAAGATGAAGTTCGAGCAGCGCGGCATGCATACTATGCTAACGTCAGCTATTTTGATAGTAAAGTGGGTGCCCTCGTTCAAACCCTCAAGGACATCGACGAATTTGATCAAACAATTATCATCGTGACTTCAGATCACGGCGATATGCTTGGGGAGCGCGGGTTGTGGTACAAAATGACGTTCTTCGAACATTCGGCACGCGTTCCACTCATCATGGTGGGCCCAGAAATTTCCCATGGTACTGTTGCCAATGCCTGCTCCCTCGTCGATATACTCCCGACCCTCGTCGATATCGGCGGTGGTCGCAATGATATCTATGGTGAACCCATCGCCGGTCGTTCGCTGCTGCCACTAGCGCGAGGAGATCATGACCCGATCGATGAAGCCATCGGTGAATACTGCGCTGAAATGACGCCGTGGCCAGTGTTCATGATTCGCCGCGGCTCTCTGAAGTATATTCACTGTGAAATTGATCCGCCCCAACTCTATGATCTCGCAAATGATCCCTTGGAACTGGTGAACTTAAGTAATACTAAATCCTATGAAAAACAGCTTCGGGAATTTGCGCGCGACGTCGCAAAACGCTGGGATAGTAGTGCCCTGCGAAACGCCGTGATGTCGAGCCAACAAAGCCGTCTGAAACTTCAGGCCTCAATGGATAATGTGCCGCAAGAACATTGGGATTATAACCCGCCTGTCATCGCCTCTGAGCAATACGTTCGGAATCATTTGGACTGGACCGTTGCCGCCGAACGCTATCGTTTTCCGCCTCTGAAGTGACTCAGAGCCGTCGGATGTCTCCGCAAGTCGCAGATTGTCCGTCGCGTTGCTCAGCCAAATTTACCGTCATCAGCACCCAACGGCACATAAAACCTAACCGCAGACATGTTGACATGGGGCCCTTTTTCTTGCCTCAAAATGAGGCCGGGTCACCTGCTTTTTTGCAATGGGAACGAGACTGATTGGAAGTTCAACGGATTTCTTGCCGCCAGTTAGGCATCAACCAAAATTTTAGTGAAAAGAAGCTGCGAATTGTTTGCCCATAATGGCGAAAGTCCTTATTTTTATTGACTTTTTTCGATTAGGTGAATTTATCGTTGTGCACGATGTCAACATGTCTGAACCGCGCGGAGGTTCCGATCTCATGTCCGAATTCACGTAGTCCTCCGCAAATCTGATTGGGTTCTTGCTTTAGGGCCGCACATGGGCACTCAAGGATGGCTGTATTGACTTGCAACTATCATCTTCTGTTAAATTCATTTCCGAATACCTCGCCCAGACCGTGATGCGAATTATGGACTTCTAACCGCAGCGCAACAAAGCTTTAGCCGCGAATTTGCCTAGGGTAGATCCTTTTGGGCTGGTCGGCTTTGTGGTTCAAATCGAAGCCGGTTGCGGTCTTGACGCGATTAGTTCAGAGACTTAGTTGACGATGGTCTAAACAGATGGCAGATAACCCAATGCCCGGAGCCAACTCATCAAGCGAGATCAAACAACTTGAAAAGCGAATTAATGCCATCAAGGCCGCGCAAGCGCCTAAGCCTAGACAAGATGAGCATTATTCGCAGGCGCAGTTGGCATGGCGTATGGTCATCGAGCTGGTCGCTGGTCTGGGAATTGGAACTGGAATTGGGTATGGGTTGGATTACTTCTTCGGTACATCGCCGTGGCTAATGATCCTATTTCTTTTTTTTGGATTTGCAGCAGGCATCCAAACAATGATGCGCAGCGCAAAAGAAGTAGAAATGAAACAAGACCTGAGCACCCAAGAGGCTGAAAAGGATAAGAGGAGTTAGAAAGTGGCAACAAAGGAGCCCGATGGTGGACTTGAGTTTCACCCTATGGATCAGTTCGCCGTCACGCCTCTTTTTGGTGACGCGCCCGTCACTTGGAGCACTTGGTACATCCCAACAAATGCGACACTTTGGTTATTCATATCAGTCGTCGTGATCTTTGGATTTATGATGCTCGCAACCGCTAGACGCACCATCGTACCCTCACGCAGTCAATCAATCGCCGAGTTAGTGTACGGGTTTGTTTACAAAATGGTAGAGGATGTCGCAGGAAAGGATGGGCTGCGATACTTTCCCTACATAATGACGCTTTTCTTATTTATTCTTAGTGCCAATTTTCTCGGCTTGATCCCAACGTCGTTTACAACGACGAGTCACATTGCGGTAACGGCCGTGCTGGGATTCGGGGTTTTTTTTGCAGTTACGATTCTTGGGTTTGTGAAGAACGGTGCATCTTTCCTAGGTCTATTTTGGGTGTCCGCAGCACCGCTGCCATTGCGCCCAATCTTGGCAATAATTGAACTCATATCATATATGGTTCGACCGGTAAGCCACTCAATCCGATTGGCTGGCAACATGATGGCTGGACATGCCGTGCTCAAAGTCTTCGCTGGCTTCGCGCAAGTGACCGCAATCGCACCCTTCGCTATTTTGGGAGTCATGGCGGTTTACGGCCTAGAAGTGCTGGTTTCAGCGATCCAAGCTTATGTCTTTACAATCTTGACGTGCGTATATCTAAAGGACGCCTTACATCCGCATCACTAGGTCAAGATATCATCACTACTAATCTTCGCTTTACAGAAAAAATCAGGAGACGAAATAATGGAAGGTAACATCGCAGATCTCGGTCAGTTTGTTGGCGCTGGTCTAGCGGCCATCGGATCAGGAGCCGCTGCAATTGGAGTTGGTCATGTCGCCGGTAATTTCTTGGCTGGTGCCCTAAGAAATCCGTCAGCGGCAGCTTCACAGACCGCGACCCTGTTTATTGGCATCGCGTTCGCAGAAGCCTTGGGAATATTCTCATTCTTGGTTGCACTACTCTTGATGTTTGCCGTTTGATTACCTCGCCCTTCTCTTTTTTCAATTGGAGCGCCGTTCACATTTGTTGCGAACTCCTATCGCAATGAAGTCCCAGTAGCGAGGTAAGCATGGCTGCCGAAACACATGATAACCCAGTAGAAGCTGTAGGCATGCCACAGCTGGATGTGGCCACTTTTCCAAACCAAATTCTTTGGTTGTTGGTTGCGCTCGCGCTGATTTATCTAACTCTATCTCGGTTTGCACTGCCACGTATTGCCTCAATTCTTGCCAATCGACGTGGAACAATCGCGGCTGATCTTGCCCAAGCTGAAGAACTCAAGGTCCGTGCGCAGCAAGCTGAAGAAGCCTACGAGACTGCCTTGGCCGGGGCTAAATCGGAAGCCCAGAATATTGCCGCGGAAACTCGCGCTAAAATTCAAAACGAACTGAAGGCCGAAATGGCAAAGATGGATGCGGAGATGGTGACCAAGACGCAAGAATCCGAGAAGAGAATCGAAGACATTCGCACCTCTGCCAATGAGAGCGTGAAGGATATTGCGACTGACGCTGCAACCCAGATTGTCGATAAGATTCTCGGACGCGTTGATCAAAACAAACTCCAGAAGGCCGTTGATGCGCGGGTGAAAGGGTAATCCGATGCGGGGCATTTGGGCAATTCTGGCATTCTTCTTTATGAGTAGCCCGGCACTGGCGGCGAAAGGTCCGTTTCTTTCTCTTAGCAATACTGACTTCGTCGTATTAATCGCCTTCGTCTTATTTATTGGCGTGCTGATATATTTCAAAGTTCCGAACTTAATCCTCGGTATGCTCGACAAGCGGGCAGAGACCATTCAAGATGAATTAGATGCGGCAAGGCTCGTTCGAGAAGATGCAAAACAAGTTTTGGCAACCCTTGAGCGTCGACAGGGGGAAGTACAGGAGCAAGCAAAAAAAATCGTCGAGGCGGCCCAACGTGAAGCTGCTGACGTGCTTGCGCAAGGGAAGGAGGATATTCAGTCGTCAATCATACGACGATTAGCCGTAGTAGAGGAGCAGATTTCGGCGGCGGAAGCCGCCGTAATACGCGACATGAAAAATGAAGCCGTTCGTATTGCTGTCAGCGTTGCGAGGGAAGTAATTGCTGCGGAGTTAACCGACATAGAAACCAGCGGTCGGATTGACAGTTCCATAGCCGAAGTCGAACAACATCTCGTTTGATTAACGCCGCAAATACCGCCTACGCATTATCGTTCTTCCGCCTTTCAAAATTGGGCGGGACGGTAGCGAATCCGACAAATTCCCTTCAAAACATTGATCTCAAACCTTCAGGATTGCTACACTTCCATGAGACGGTAGTTGCTTGTGATATCTCCCGCGCTGAAAATTCTGATGCGACATCCATGTCGGCGAGTGGGTTTTTAATTCAAATTTTCATGGATTGTTTGGACAGAGTAGGAAGCCGATCACAAGTCTTCTATATCGGCATTGCTTGCCGGCACTTTGTGTGTGAAAAGAACTGTTAAGTCGCGTTTCGTAACTGAAATCGGAGTTAGGATCGACGCAAAATCTCTGTCTGTCAGGCAGATTATGGAGACATCGCAGTGTGAGATTTTCAAGACTGAGGCTTATCGGATTTAAGAGTTTTGTTGATCCGGCTGACCTCACGATTGCCGACGGTCTAACGGGCGTAGTAGGTCCTAATGGCTGCGGCAAATCCAACCTGCTCGAAGCGATTCGCTGGGTAATGGGCGAAAATCGTCCGTCTTCTATGCGTGGCGAAGGCATGGACGACGTGATATTCGCTGGGTCTGTGACACGACCAGCACGCAACTTTGCTGAAGTCACACTTTCTATCGAAACTGACAATCCCGTCACCTCGTTCGAGTTCGATATCGAAGACGACGACACCTTAGAAGTTACAAGACGCATTACTCGTGACGTCGGCTCTGCATACAAGACCAATGGCAAAGATGTTCGCGCGCGCGATATCCAGATGCTCTTTGCTGACGCCTCAACCGGTGCCCATTCTCCGTCCTTGGTGCGCCAAGGGCAAATCGCAGAAATCATCAATGCTAAGCCGAAAGCGCGTCGCCATATCTTAGAAGAGGCCGCCGGTATTTCCGGCTTATATCAAAGGCGCCACGAGGCCGAACTAAAGCTGCGCGGTGCTGAGACTAATCTGGAGCGTGTTGCTGATGTCATCGCTCAACTTCAAGCTCAATTGCAACAATTGGAAAGGCAGGCAAAGCAGGCCGCTCGGTACCGCAAAATCTCAGAGAGCCTTCGTTCTGCTGAAGGTAGATTGCTCTATCGGCGCTGGCGGGAAGCTGAGGATGCTCTAAACATCTGCGAACAAGAACTCGTACAAGTCACCCTGAACGCGGGCCGAGCAGAAGTTGAGGCACAACAAAAAGCAAAGCACCGGAATTCTCTTGAGGCTGCTTTGCCACCCCTGCGGGAAGCCGAGGCCGTTGCTGCGGCGAAGGTGCAAAGGCTCCTCGTTCAACGCGACGGAATCAAGGATGCCAAAGAACGCTCGACGCGTGCGATCGAAGCGCTTTCGGCACGGCGGGATCAACTATCTCACGACATCCAAAGAGAGCACGACCTTGAGCGAGACGCGAAGAAAACAACTCAGCGCTTAGAGGAGGAGTCTCAAGCCCTCTTGAGAGCCGAAGAGGGTCATGAAAAGCGACTCTCAATTGCAGCCAAAGAAGCTCACGAAGCAGCAATCGCGCTACAGCATAAAGAGACTGAATTATCGCAAGTCACCGAGGATACAGCCCGCTTAGCGGCGCGTCATCAATCTGCACAAAGGCTCATCCAAGACCATCGCGTGATCTCCGAGCAATCCGCCAAGGAAGAAGAAAGGGCCAATGAAGCCGTGGTGACGGCAGCCACTATGGAGAAAGCTGCCGAGGCCGAACATAAAGACGCACTTTCCGCCAATGACGCAGCGCGAAAGGCTTCAGCAGCAGCGGAAGCCGCATGTGCTGAGACGGATCAGGCTTGCACCGAGTTGTATGCTCGCGAAGCCGAAGCGCGAGCGCAGAGGTCACAAGCAGAGGGAGAATGCGGTGCAATTCAGGCCGAAGTTGTTGCGCTCGAAAAACTTCTGCAGCGAGAAGCATCCGAAGAAGAGCAGGTCATTGATCTCATAGAGGTTGCTCATGGGTTTGAGAAGGCCGTTGGTGCTGCACTGGCCGATGAGATTAGATCACCGGTGGTTGATGCTGACGGACCAAGCGGGTGGTCCGAATTACCGGAACTAACAGAAGTTCAGGAACTTCCGAGCGGAGTTACTCCACTGGCAAATCATGTGACCGTACCGCCCGCGCTTTCGCGCAGGATGTCGCAGACCGGCGTCATAGACTCGGACTTAGGTTCCACGGTTCAAGCGCAACTGCAGAGGGGTCAAAGAATTGTATCTGTTGAGGGAGATTTATGGCGTTGGGACGGCTATCGCGCTTGGGCCGAGGATACCTCGAACGAATCCTCCCTGCGTTTAGAACAAATCAACCGTCTAGAGGTATCAAGACAAGAACTCGAGACCATAAGCGAACAGGTAGAGGCAACTCGGCTTGCTCATGACAACCTAAATCAAAGGCTGCAAGAATTGGTCGCCGAGGATGATAACGCAAGAAAAATCAGACGCGAGACGGATCAACTCTCCATTGAAGCCGCACGGCGCCTTAGCCAAGCGGAAGCTAATCACAATTTGGCTAGGGCTCGCCATGAAGCCGCAACATTGGCTGCTAAGCGCCACCACGATGCAACGGTTGCTGTTAAAACTCAACTTGAAGAAGCCGAACGGGCAGCGGCCGAACTAGATGACTTGGTGGCGGCGCGTTCCAAGGCCGAGGAATTTCAGCGCGAAGTCGAGTCTGCGCGTCTCAATATGATCCGCAAGCGATCCAATCATGATGAACTGCAACGCGAGGGCAAGACGCGTCGTAAACGTCAGCAAGATGTTATCGCAGAGATAGGGGATTGGAAGAAACGCCGTGATACGGCGGAGCAACGCGCTCATGAGCTATCGCAGCGTTTAATCAAGACAGAAGCTGACCTAGCGAGTGCCAAAGCAACCCCAGATGAGTTAGTAGAACAGCAGCAGAAACTCTCGGTGCTGATACAACAAGCAGAAGCTGAAAAGGCCGAGGCGACGGATCAACTATCGTCAGCCGAGTCTGAAAGACAAACGGCCATGCAGGAGGAGCGGGTCGCCGAACGTCGCGCCTCTGAGGTGCGCGAGTCGCGGGCGGCGATTCAAGCTCGAAGGCAGGCGGCAGCGGAAATGGTGGCTGCAGCGACAGACCGCATTTCAGAGAACTTACAAATGACGCCGAACCAACTTCGCGATCGATTTACGGACGAAGATGTGGCCTTAAAGGCTGCAAATGAACTTGAAATTGAGATCAACAGTTTGAAGCGACAGCGGGATGCCTTAGGGGCGGTGAATCTTCGGGCTGAAGAGGACGCGCTTGCGGTGCAGGAGGAATTTGATAGCCTCAGCGGCGAGAAAAGTGATCTTGAGGAAGCCATTAAAAAGCTGCGTGCCGGGATCTCGAGTCTGAACCAGGAGGGACAGGAGCGGCTGTTGACCGCTTTCGAGCAAGTCAGCACGAATTTTTCAGACTTGTTTAAACATCTCTTTGGCGGCGGTGAAGCGAGGTTAGAGATGGTCGAAAGCGACGACCCTCTCGCTGCCGGATTGGAAGTTTATTGCCAGCCACCAGGCAAGAAGCTCACCACCTTATCGCTGCTATCGGGCGGCGAGCAGACCCTTACGGCTCTGGCCATGATTTTTGCGGTTTTTCTAGCGAATCCGTCTCCGATTTGTGTGCTTGATGAAGTCGATGCGCCATTGGATGATGCCAATATTGCGAGGTTCTGTGACCTGCTTGATCAAATGTGCGGGCAGACTAAGACTCGTTTTATGATTATCACCCATCACGCAATAACGATGAGCCGTATGCATCGATTGTTTGGCGTTACCATGGCGGAACAGGGTGTGTCACAAATCGTCTCGGTTGATCTTGAGAGAGCCGAGCGGCTGATTGCCTAACTGTCCGCGCATTCACGGCCATTATTCCAGCGTGACAATTCATGGCAATTCGCTGCGGGACTGATCTTGCAGAGCTTCGACCAATTTTTTGTTTGCGCTACGCGTCGCCGTGAAGTGCTCGCACCCCAACATATAATCGGTTTACCATAGCAAAGAGAAGATCAGCGTCATCATCAATAAAATGGCCAGCAAGGTCCACCAAGTCTTCCACAGAAGGGCGACTGCGGCTTTGATTTCGTTGGCCCCGATATCTTTGACACCTTGAGCAAAAACAAACGGAAAATCTTGATGTTTCCCGTCGTATTGGCGCGGACCCGAGAGCGCTACTCCGAGAACCTGCGCGACGGCGGCCTCTGGCCATCCAGCGTTAGGTGACTTGTGTTTTACCGCGTCATGTCTTAAGGAACGCCACCGATCAAGGGACCACGAGCTTATCAAGACCAACAAAGCGGTAAGTCGCGCCGGAACAAAGTTCATTAAATCATCAAAACGCGCTGTCGCCCAACCAAATTCGAGATAGCGGTCTGAGTGATGACCAATCATGCTGTCAGCCGTATTGACAAATTTATAAGCGACGATGCCCGGAAGTCCCGCCAATAGGAACCAAAAAGCGGGTGCGATAACGGCATCAGATAGATTTTCCGCCGCACTCTCAATGGCGGCTCTCGCGATACTTGCCGCATCCATTTGGCTCGTATCTCGGCCGACTATTCTTGCAACGACCCAGCGTCCCTCTGCGACCGAGAGTCGCAAGGCGCTTGCCACCGCTGCAACATGATCAACGAGCGACCGTTGCGCAATCAGGAAAGAAACTATCGCAATTTCGATTACGATTCCACCGTACGATAGTAACCAGCCAGAACCAACCGAAACAAGCAAGAGCAGTATGAGAGTCAGCATGCCACCCCATCTAGGTGAAGACGAGGGGCGCCATCTTTGCTCGCAGCGTGATATCATACGGCCGGCCAAAACGACGGGATGAGGCACCCGTGACCACAGCCATCGGGGTTCGCCAAAACAGGCGTCAACAGTCATCGCCGCCGCTAGAATGAAAGTTGCCTCGCTCAATTCTCCGACAGACCTCAGATCGTTAGATGGGTGACTTGAGCGAGCACTGCGGCTCCGCGCTGCTGCCGCTTGGTTCACCAAACCAAATGTTACTCACAGGCGGGCGTCTTGCACCGCTATGGGATCACCGATTCTGGATGGATCTCGGGGCGTGATCAAAGAGAGGTACTTGCGCCCTCCGTTTGCCTTTCAGCAATCGGCATTGGAACTTAAATTCGTATCACAGCTAGACGCCTGGAGCGAGAATAAACTTGGAAATTGTCGCTGACGCCGCTTACGAGACTACACTGCAAAAACCCGCGGTCTGTCGATACGGAGGATTTTATCGCAATGGCTCCCTCTATATTCCCGCAATAAACAACTTCTCATTGACCTCGTTTTGATCTCCTACCACCATAATCAAAATTTATCTCACCAACTGTAATCCTACTTGGGTTAGGGAGTATTCGGCTCGTTGCATCAAACCGGATTGATCAATGGTTTGTCATCGGCAAAAGCGATACAGTTCTCAATCACCATCATTCCCATATTGGTTCGCACCTCAAGTGCCGCTGTTCCAAGATGCGGAAGCAAAGTAACATTCTCCATCGCGATAAGTTCCGGCGATACGCGTGGTTCATGCTCGTACACGTCTAAGCCAGCCCCAGCAATCCTATTTGCCTTTAGGGCATTGATGAGTTCTTGTTCATTGACGACATCGCCGCGAGCAACGTTGACCAAAATAGCGTGCGACGGCATCGCTTGGAGCACTTCGTATCCGATCAGATGATGGGTTTCGGCAGATCCCGGCACTGCGATCACGAGTACATCGCTTGCAGCGGCTAACTCGACAAGATTCTCATGATGTGTCGCGGGGAAGTTGAGCGTCTTTTGGGTTCGAGATGTATATCGAATCTCCATGTCGAAGCCGAAGTGCGCTCGCCGTGCGATTGCAAGGCCGACCCGCCCTAAACCCACAACTCCGATGCATCGACCGGTGATATGCAGGCCGAGCAACTGCGTTGGATTCCATCCCGCCCACAAACCAGCTCGCACTAATCGCTCTCCTTCACCGGCCCGTCTTGCGGTCATGAGCATTAATAGCAACGCAACATCGGCAGTTGCATCGGTGACGGCTCCCGGCGTGTTGGTAACCGCAATTCCATGATCGCGGGCTGCTTGAACATCAATATGATTGTACCCAGCACCGAAGTTGGCAAGTAGCCGACATCGTGGTTCGGCGACAGCGGAAAATATCCCTGCATTGAAGGCGTCGCCAAGTGAAGGCATAATCATATCGAAATCAGTAAGGGCGGCCTTCATCTCATTAACTGAGAGCGGGTCATTACTCCCTCGCACCTCGGTATCAAATTCAGATCGAGCGCGTTCTTCTACTGTTTTTGGCAGCGGTCGAGACAACAGCAGGCGCTTCAACAAAGCCGACCCCCATCTGGAACTGGTGTATCAGGGCCAATTAATACGATACCGCCATTTTCATCGTGGCACCCTAGGATCAACACCTCGGACATAAATCGCCCGAACTGCCGCGGCGGAAAATTAACGACGCCGAACACTTGCCGACCGACCAACCCTTCGGGACTATAGTGGGCTGTAATCTGTGCCGACGATTTTTTTTCACCAATGTCGCCGCCAAAATCGACCCATAGTTTGATCGCGGGAACTCGCGCTTCGGGAAATGGCTCGGCGCGCAGCACGGTACCTACGCGGATATCGATCGCTAAAAAATCTTCGAATTGGATTTCTGGGGCAGCGTTAGTGGGCATTGTATCGTCTCAGTATCATAATAGCTGTAAAACTACGCTACATGCCAGCAATAGCTTGTGCGTGCTGTCAATAGCTGTTGGCTTTGTGCACAAGGCAGGAGTTTTCTCGGCAACAGGCTGCCCCGAAAGCTCCGAAAATTTGGCGTGGTTTGCTCATCTCCGATCAACCTTATAATTGGTTTTTCAACCATATGCAGTCAAAAACTCGTCCACAATTCAAACGAATTTCCAAAAGGCTTGAGAAACCAATACCGTCGTCATTGCGGATTTGCGATCAATAACACGGGATCTTGCGGCATTGTGTATGAGTTGTCGCATCGGGATTTATCATCTCACATTTCAACAGTGCCGATAGTTCAATCTCTCAATCTTGGAAATGTATTTTTCTCGATTCTTTAGCCCTCAGAGAGCTCCTTTGATCGTTTAGTCGCCGCTTCTACTGCTTTTGCTAGGAGCGGCGCAAGACCGCTTTTTGAGTCCATCAACACTTGTAGTGCTGCCGCCGTCGTGCCTTTTGAACTGGTGACGTTCTCGCGCAGAGTTGACGGGGAATCTTCAGAAAGCCGGATTAGTTCAGCTGCGCCAACGACTGTTTCTTTCGCTAGTTCTTTCGCTAATAATGATGACAAGCCGTTTGCCTCACCAGCTGCCGCAAGTGCCTCCACAAGATGAAAGACGTAAGCAGGTCCGGAGCCACTGACACCAGTAACGGCATCAATATCCGCCTCTCGCTCTAACCAAACCACTCGTCCCACGGCATTGAAAAACAGTTCGGCTATCTCACGATGTACTGCTTGAACATTTTGATTCGCAATCAACGCCGTCATCCCACGATTGACAGACGCGGGCGTGTTGGGCATCGCTCGGATTACCGGCATCGACGCACCCAGAATCGTTTCCAAACTCTCTAAAGTCCGACCTGCAGCAATCGAAATAATCAAAGTTGAGCCAACAGCTAAGTTCTCAAATTCTGCTAATGCCGCATTCAAGATCTGCGGCTTGACTGCTAACACGACGACTGAGGGTGGCGCGGGTATCGCTGTGTTGAGGCGAATATTCTGACTTCTAAGCCAGTCGGAAGGATTAGGTTCTTTGATCCAAATAGAATCAGTTCTGAGACCGTTTGCTAGCCAGCCTGACAGCAGCGCTGAACCCATTTTGCCACAACCAAGAAGCACAAGGCCATCTTTAGGCAGTTCATTGAATCGCATCATCTTTACCCGACTTTCGTAAATTTTGAACTGAAAAAGTGAAGCGGAACATGCGATATGTCCGGTCTATAACGGTCTTTTCCGTTTGTCGTAAAGGTCTTTAGAATCTAATGATACTCAGTGCTCGTATGAGGAACTCCAAACGCTACCTCTAATGCCTGACTCGGCGTTCTTTCACCCCAAACCAAGAGTTGCAGAGCTGGGTAGAAGCGCTCCGAACTACCGACAGCAGCTTGAATGACCCGATTGATCTGCGACCTGCTCGGTAGTTGCTCGGGGAGTAATAGCAAGCTATATTGATACGAGATCAGTTTGGGCTCAATCCAGTAGGTGAACGCCCCGACCTCGCACAGATCATTGATCGCATTTATCAGTTCGAACAAACTCGGCAATTTTTCTGCCGCCGGCTTTAATTCGAACGAGCAGTTGAGTTGTATAGCTTCTTCAACGCTACTCCAAACTAGTGTCAGGTAATAGCTGCGCCACTTTCCGCAAATCGTTACGGAGATTCTGTTGTTTGAAAGACGATCAAAACTCCACGCCTCGCAAACAGCCAGTTGCTCTACGACATCAATGGGATGAAGATCGTCGACTCCCTTGTCTTCCGAAAAAATCATTGCATTTCCGATATTTCTGGCAAAACACCGTAACTTATACTATTTATTGATACATAATCTACTTGTTGACGGAAGTGACAATTTGTATCCATATATAGTCCAACTTTCGCTGGAGATTTGCAAGTCCTTTTTCAACTTTGTTCGGTTTTTCCGGAAACCCCCTAGACTTATGCAATTTTGGTAACAGCTCACATCGGTTTTAGCCCAAAACAAGAATTTGCCTATGAGTGATCAAGGAACCAAAGGCACGAGAAATTGCACCTGTACCGATCGTCTATAATTGATGGAGAGCGCTCTTTTGATGATTAACTGCACTTTGTCCCAATACCTCAAAATAATCTGAGTCATTTGTCGGCCTGTTTGGCCGAACATGTCGAATAATCCGTAATCTTCTTGAATAGGCCTGGTGGGCGGTTCTTTAGCGGGCAGGAAATTTTAGGGAATTATACGGTTAATTGGCCAATTTTTCCTAAGCAGTATTTACAAGCCAAAAACGAAAAATTATACAGAGATTTAGGCCAATCAAGCTTAAACTGATAAGATTTCGGTCCTAAAGGGAGGAATGCAAATGCCACGGCAACATGATAATCTTCTTTCTGAAGAATTGAGATTTTACCAAGAAAACAAAGAAGATTTTTTACACAAGTACACAAATCGTTACCTTCTTATTAAAGGGAGTACCCTTGTCGGGACATTTGCTGCTAAGAAACAAGCGATTGGTCAAGGCGTTCGCCAGTTTGGCAATGAACCGTTTCTTATTAGATTATCAGGAGAAGACACCCCAACATTTACCGTGCCTGTTTTGGCGTTGGGTTTGCTATGCCAATCTTGAATTTTAGAATGGAAGCGAGAAACGCATCAGGTGACATTGTTGCTACCCCTGAAACGTTAATTGAAGTCGGCCCATCGATTCCAGTAGTGATTACTGTTGCCGAAGAAGTTCAGCAAGCTTACTCAGATCGTGGCGAAACGCCGCCAGAGCCCGTCAACGGATTTGCCTTGATTGATACTGGTGCCAGTGTCACATGCTTTGACGTTGATGCAGCACAAAAAGCTAGGTTGCCACAAATCAGCGTTTCAAAAATGACGTCGGCTACTCACTCCAATCAAACCGTTCCAACATTTGCAGGAACAGTTGTCTGTCCAACATTTAACATCAATGTAGAAGAAGGAATGGGAGCAAACTTATCTGCTCAAGGAAACAATTTAGTTGCTTTGATTGGTCGTGATTTGTTGCAGTCTGCCGTTTTAATTTACAATGGCCCAGATGGTCATTTTTCACTGTCTTTATAGTTCTGGCTAGTTAAGCGCATAATCTACATAGAAAAGGCTAACGCCGAGCTTCGAGAAGAGGTGGCTAAGCACGACTAGAAAACAGCCCGGCGTGAACACGTTTGGTTCTGACAATTCTCGCGATAGTTTGCATCGGGGCTATAGTACTGAGAGAATGGTCGGCGGGTTAGCGGCTGCCGTCAAAGTCGGGTAAATCTGCTCCTAACGAGCGCAATCAGAGCCATATTGGCACCCCCAAGAGTCTTTCATAGTATGGAGAAAAGGTACCTGCGAAACCGCGATCACCTGATTATTGCTTCAATCTAGTATCCCGAAAATATCAAATTGCCGGTTATTCGTATCGCGTTCACTGAAAACGGCGGGTTCGGTTGTGATCGACTTTTGTTTCGTCGTGGCATAGACTTCCGAGCAATAAACAACAAGCCAACAAGCAATAAGTAATCCGTGCCGTATTGGCGATCATTGCGGTCAATTCAATTTTAGATCTGCGGGACAGATATGAGGATATTATGGCCTGACGGCAGTTGGCAGAAAGCTTTACCAGGTTACCCTGACAGACGACGAACGGGCGCAACTGCAAGCTCTCGTTGTTGGTGGCAAGGGCTGCAAGGAACGTCGCAAGCGAGCGCATATTTTATTGCCGATGTCGGTCGTGACCGTGGTGGTCGCATTGATACCGACATTGCAGACATGCTGGGCGTTAATGTTTTACGACGGTGGAGCGGTGGAGCGGGTTCGCAAGCCCTGTGTGATGGCGGGGCTCGAAGCCGCGTTGAACCGCAAGCCGCAACCGAAGCCGCCGCGACGATTGCTGGATGGGGAAGGCGAGGCCACACTAACAATGTTGGCGTGTTCGCCACCGCTGGCGGGGCAGGCTAGTTGGACGCTGGAGCTGCTTGGCGACCGGTTGGTGGAACGCAAAGTGGTCGACACGATTTCGAAGGAAACCGTCCGGCGCACGTTAAAAAACGGCATCAAACCGTGGTTGAAGCAGATTTGGTGCCTGCCGCCCAAGGCTAATGCGGATTTCGTCGATGCGATGGCGGATATGCTGTCGGTTGACCAACGGGAGTTTGCCACCGACACGGTTCTGGTCGGTATGGATGAGCCCGCCGAGGCGGCCCGCATTGCACGGCAAATTGAGGTGCACTACACGCCAAAAACGGGTCATGACTGAACATCGCTGAGATCGAAATTAATGTACTCTCGAAACCATGGCTGGCTCGTCGGATACCGGATCGAGAGACGATGGTCCGCGAGGTGAAAGCTTGGCAGGAAAGGCGGAACAAGGCAGAAAAATCCGTCGACTGGCGGTTCACAACCGAGAAGGCACGAATCAAATTAAAGTCACTATACCCCGCAATTTAACGATTTTGGAATACTAGATCTTTTCGTTGTGAGGCTACGTGCAACCAATCTCTTGAGGGCAAGTTATTCTTTCTTGGATTTCTCTAATTCCGCCAGGCGTGCTTCAAGCGCGGCGTTTTCCTCACGCGCTCGCTGCGCCATCAACCGCACAGATTCAAATTCGTCCCGACTCACGAAGTCGCGATCCGCCAGCCACCGATCAATCATTGAATGGACGGCAGTTTCAAATTCTTCTCGCGCTCCTTGCGCGACTCCCATCGCATTACTCATCAATTGTGCGATGTCGTCAAATATCTTATTGCGGCTCTGCATCTTCAATGTCTTGCTAGTCGTTGCGATTGTAAGATAGGTCGATGGTCACCTAAGTCAACATTGACTACTCTGGCTCGTAAGGTCAACCCGTTTATATGCAGGCGTCTATACTTTTTCCAAATATTGCCCCAGAGATTTTCTCCCTAACAGTCGGGGGAATTAACATTGCGCTGCGGTGGTACGCGCTCGCCTACATCGCCGGAATTTTGCTCGGCTGGTTTCTCGCACGCCAAGCCGTCACCCAACCTAAATTATGGCGCAATGGGCAAGCCGCCATGAGCCGAGAAAACGTTGACGACTTTATCCTTTGGGTAGTCATCGCCGTTATTCTCGGCGGCCGACTAGGCTACGTGTTTTTCTATCAACCCAGCCAGTACCTGCAGAACCCAGAGCAAATTCTCGCAATTTGGCGGGGCGGCATGTCGTTTCACGGCGGGCTCATCGGCGTCATTTGCGCCGCCTGGCTCTACACTGGTCGCTACAAACTCAACCGCTTAAGTGCTGCTGACCTCATAACCCTATGTGTCCCACCGGGTTTATTATTCGGGCGTCTTGCGAACTTCATCAATGCAGAATTATGGGGCCGCCCAACACAACTCCCTTGGGGAGTGGTATTTCCCGGTGACGCCGCCCAGAGTTGTGCGACCGCAACCGAACTGTGCGCCCGCCATCCGTCCCAGATTTACGAAGCTCTGTTAGAGGGTTTGATTCTTGGCGGTATCCTCGTTTGGCTCGCATGGCGACGCGGTGCCTTCCATCGTCCGGGCTTCATTGCGGCGGTGTTCTTTCTTGGCTATGGACTCTCTCGTTTCGCAGTCGAGTTTGTTCGACAACCAGATCCGCAATTCATCAGTGCCGCTAATCCGCTAGGTTTTGCCCTTCATATCTCAGGTTATGGTGTCACGATGGGGCAGGTATTGTGCGTCCCTATGCTACTAGTCGGCATCTGGTTTCTAAAGCAAGCGCGCAAGTCAGCATGACGCTATCGGACTTGCTATCCCAACGCATCTTGAGTGACGGTCCTCTATCAATTGCGGACTACATGGCAGAATGCCTCTCCAATCCGCAATACGGCTACTATGCCACGCAAGAGCCTTTTGGTGTATCCGGCGACTTTATCACCGCGCCCGAAATCAGCCAAATGTTCGGCGAACTTCTGGGACTGTGCTTGGCACAATGCTGGATTGATCAGGGCAAACCCAAATCTATTACGCTAGCCGAAGCCGGTCCGGGACGAGGCACATTGATGGCCGATGCCCTTCGTGCCACCCAAATTATCCCCGAATTTCATACCGCATTGAAACTTTTTCTGATTGAGACCTCCGAGAGGTTGCGGAATATCCAAGCCCAAACACTGCGCGACTACACGCCGCAATGGATCTCAGCCACTGACGAATTACCGCAACAACCGCTTTTCTTCCTTGCCAATGAGTTTTTCGACGCTTTGCCAATCCGTCAATTTCAGCGACAGGCTGATTACTGGCGAGAAAGACGCGTAAATTTTGCCGAGAATCAGTTTTTCTTTGAACCTGACGTCCCGACCGTCCAGCCACTCCTTGACCACCGTATCAATGCTACCGTCGATGGTGATATCGTCGAAGTTTGCCCGGCGGCCCTGCCGGTGATCCACAACGTCAGCGGCCGTATTGCGCAATATGGTGGTGCTGCATTAATTGTCGACTATGGGAATTGGAGATCTTTAGGTGATACCCTGCAGGCAGTACAGAATCATAAAATGGTGCCGCCATTATCAACTCCGGGACGAGTTGACTTGACTGCTCATGTCGACTTTGGGGCCTTGGTACGGGCGGCAGTTTGCCAGCACAGCAAGCTCGTCCCCCAAGGACTTTTTTTGCAGCGACTTGGTATTGTTGATCGTGCTCGCAAACTAACCCAAAGTGCGACAATCGCACAAGCGACAGAGGTAAAACAAGCACTGCACCGACTAACTCATCACGATCAGCTTGGTACACACTTCAAGGTCCTAGGGCTATTTCCCCACGGCGAAGCTTCTCCACTGGGATTGGACTGATGCAGGCCGAGCTTCTTTCCTCTGACTGCCTCGGCGCTGCGCGTCACGGTTTTTTCACTCGAAAGGGCGGGTGCTCGAAGGGTATCTACGCCGAATTAAATTGTGGTAGAGGCTCGGCTGATAACCCTGACTGTGTTCGTCGCAATCGTAAAGGCGTTGCTAAAATTTTGCAAATCAAAACCGCCAACTTGATTGGATTAACACAAATCCACTCGTCAAGGGCGGTTATCGTGAACGACGCTGCAAGTGGTGATCAAGAAGCGGACGCATTGGTCACGAACCAAGTCGGTTTTGGTCTCAGCGTCCTGACCGCCGATTGTCTGCCCGTCCTCTTTCATGACGCACAAGAAAGCGTCATCGGTGCCGCTCATGCCGGTTGGCGAGGCGCTCTAAGCGGAATCTTGGAAGCTACGCTGACCGCTATGGAAGAACTTCACGCCAAAAGAGCGAGAATAGCGGTAGCCATTGGCCCGGCGATCAGCCAGCCAGCCTATGAGGTCGGGCCTGAGTTCTACGAAAACTTTCTCAATACCGATATCAACAGTGAGCACTTTTTTTATAAGGGCGAAAATGGTCGATATCTCTTTAACCTACCAGCCTATGCTCAAATGCGGTTGCAACGAGCCGGTGTGGGACAAGTCGAAAACCTCGGACAGTGCACTTATTGCGACAAAGATAGATTTTTCTCCTATCGTCGCAGCCAGCACGATGGTCATTCGGACTACGGGCGTCAAATCTCCGTGATTCGGCTCTAAAATTAATGCCAAATCGCTCGCTTGTCGGATCAAAGTTCGGTCTCACTGCCATTTCGGTTGACACTGTCACAACGCCTTTGCAAAGAATAGCCGCTCTGTTCACCTCATGAGGTTGCGATGTCCATTGTCTATTTGCCGAAGATGAAAAGCGTCCTGTTGAATTCAGCGGAGACTTGTCCGTGATGTCAGGCCATCGAACAACCAAGGTACTCATCATTGGATCAGGGCCTGCTGGCTACTCCGCTGGCGTTTATGCTAGCCGCGCAATGTTGCAACCCATTTTGCTGCAAGGAATCGAACCAGGTGGCCAATTGACCACCACAACAGAGGTGGAAAACTGGCCAGGCGATACGTCTGTGCAAGGGCCTGACCTGATGGTTCGTATGGAGTCGCACGCGCGTGCAATGGGATGCGAGATCATACAGGATCAGGTAACACGCCTTGAGTTAGGTAATCGGCCGTTTGTCGCCCACGGTGACAGTGGAACCCTGTATACAGCCCCAGCAATCATCCTCGCAACGGGTGCTCGGGCGAAATGGCTTGGCCTCGAGTCGGAGGAAAAGTTCAAAGGTTTTGGCGTATCGGCCTGCGCCACTTGCGATGGGTTCTTTTTCCGCGATCAAGAGATCGTCGTCATTGGCGGTGGTAATACCGCCGTCGAGGAAGCGTTGTTCTTGACGAATTTCGCGTCTAAAGTCACCTTGGTTCATCGTCGCGACAGCCTACGAGCCGAAAAAGTCCTACAAGAGCGATTGTTCGCCCATCCCAAAATCGAGTGCCTTTGGTTTCACACGCTCGAACAAGTTTTGGGCTCCGATAACCCTCGCGGAGTCGAGGCGGTTGCGCTACGAAATATCGAAACCGGTGAGATGAGCCAACGCCCAGCTAAAGGCGTATTTATTGCAATTGGACATTCCCCAGCAAATGAACTTGTGATTGACTCGCTGGAAACCCATCTCGGTGGCTATGTGGTGACCAAACCCGATAGCACCGAAACCTCGATACCGGGTGTGTTTGCGGCGGGTGACTTAACGGACCATCGGTATCGCCAAGCCGTCACCAGTGCCGGAATGGGATGTATGGCCGCCCTTGAAGCCGAGCGCTTCTTGGCGGAGGGCAACTTTTCTCAATAGAATTTGGAACGGGTCATTTTAGGGAATTACATACCACCGATTCAACAGCGAAGTGCTCCTCCGAGCCTTTCTCATCGGACCTCAGTGTCTTGCTGATGGGGTGAGGATAAGCTGGATGGTAGAAGACGGTTTGCCCTGTTGTCAGAGGTTAACATCGGTCAGCGTCTCATAGAGAGAGTCTAGCATCAGCCTCCGGCGAAGCGCAAGTGAGGGTGGATGATGGGCTCTTCCGGTGGAGTGAACAGCGCAGGTCGCGGCCTCAAGCGCCGGCCGCGATCATCACCTCCTTCCGCGTGCGATGCCCCAAGACCTTGCGTGGTCGCGCGTTCAACGCCTCCGGCACGCGCCGCACGTTGACCGCCGTCACCGCCCGGAAATCAGTGCCGATCGGAAAGTACCCACGGATCAAACCATTCGTATGTTCGGTCCGACTGCGCTCCCAAGACGCATCGGGACGAGCAAAGAAGAACGATGCCGTCCGGCCCTTGAGTCGGCGATCAATATGCTGGAGCACCATGGTCTGCAACGGGTCCTATCCTACGGCGCTGATGGTTTTTCGCGAATGGTTGGCATCTTGATTATTGCGGCTAACCTCGTGCGTTTCGGACGCATCCTTCGCGACTACGAGCTAGAGCGAGAACGCCGGGACCAGCGTCGCGCCGCTTAGTCGCTTTTTCACCACTCCCGATGCCCACCGACCGGCGGACTCCGTCCGCCCTGTCGCTGCCGCGCCGATTTTGCGCTGTTCATGCCAACGTGAGCCGATTTGCGGGCGATCTTTTTTCTTTTTTGGCTCACGTTATCGCTTTTAGAAACTAATCCGGCGCGGCCTCTTGGTACCAGCGAAAATATGGGTTTTTTACGGACACTAATTACGCATCGCTAAGGTCAACACGACTTTCTTCAGGCAGAAGAATTTTGTCTTTTGACATGACCAAAACACGTTCTGAACGGCGGAGAAGATCTAAACCTACAAGACATGGCGCATTTGCACCCGTTAAGGGAAATTGGCAAATACCGGTCACTTTTTTAGATTCAATCTCTATTTAAGATTCAAACAAAGCAACATTTATTGTTTGTCCATCCGCAACCATACTATTACTGACTTTTAGCGTTTGTCCCAACCAGCCTAAGGCATGTGCAAGCTGTAAGCTAATTTGAACAAACCCATCAAAACCCGTATCAATGATTGTTGGTATAAGATAACCCCCGTTCTGATTCCGAACCGGAATTCGTATCATCAAACAAGCTCTATGTTGCTGGTAAAATCCCTTCCACATTCATTTCTCCTGTATAACTCACATGGAAGGTCGCAGAAGAACCTATGCGCTTTAAATAAAACTGACCATCTGGATTTGTTTTTTCTGCAAGAGAAAGGGCATCTTCTGGGTATTGACCCACATAACCATCTTGGGTTGTGACATCAATTGCCAAAAATTGATTGGCATGGTCGTTTTCGTATTTTTCTTGAAGTGTCTCTGCATAAATCTTTTCACCAATTTCAGCAATCTGATCCATTGTAAGAATCTCAGTCACGACAAATCCTCCAATTAAACGACAAATAAAAGATAAGCATACACGAAATGCAAGCGACTACGCTTATTCATCAACCACCACATCTAGTACATCACACCGTTTTATATCCCGCACACTTCCCACGTTTTATCTGATAATGTGATTGACACAGCTATTACAGCCGATTGAATCGCGAGTTTCCCGTCCTTCTATATGTGCGGTCTCTAAGCACTCAAGAAAGGATTTTTCTAGAATGACAGATTTTCTATATCCTGTCGACGTAAAAACATTAAGCCGTAGTGTCTTCATTTTCCGTCCAATATTGGGTTAAACAAAATCTGCAGCAAGTCTCTCAATAAAATCAGGCGTATCGGTTAAATAGAGAAAAAAGTGAGACAACTCCCCTTAGGTAATTATTTTCGGACTAAAACTTTTTCTGGATGACAAAGCCGTAAGTGGGACTGTAGAGCGGCGCCAAGTCTCAAACAAATTAACCATACCGTTATGAACGTCCTTGAAGTCGTATTTCGCAGATTTTTCAGAAAGCACCACAAGTGGGGTTCGAGTTTCTTTCCGTCTGTCGTCGCGCCTGAATATGCTCACCTCTGCCCCCTCGAATATCTGTTGCGCAAGAAAGTGCCTGCGGCTACTGCAAAAATCGCGCAGAAGGCTTGTTGCTCATGGGTGTTACGTTTATACAAATATCAATAAAAGTCTACCGCAACAGAACCCACTATTCTAATTGGGGTGAGACACTCACTACTCTGTGCAAGATCTGAAAATACCGCCGCTTGCTATCGGGCGACGGTGCCAAGAACCGATTTCTTTCGGCCCGCATGACCAAGCCACAGACCACTCCTCAAAATTCATCTTATAGTGACGGGTAAATGATAGTTAGAGAAAAACTTGCCGACTGGATCGAGAAGCCGCTCGTCAGTAATTTTGTTTTTGTCGTCATTATCGTCAATGCCATCACGCTTGGCATGGAAACCTCTGACACCATGATGCAGGTGGCAGGAAGTTTTATTCTCGCCATTGATCGAATCTGTCTGTCGATTTTTGTCATTGAGATTCTTCTCAAACTTGTTGCCTTCGGGGGTAGCTTCTTTCGCAGTGGGTGGAACATTTTTGACTTCATTATTGTCGGTATCGCTCTGGTGCCGTCGGGACAGGGACTCTCGGTATTGCGGGCGATGCGGATACTGCGGGTGCTGCGGGTACTTTCGGTCGCCCCACGACTACGACGTGTCGTTGAGGGCTTTGTAATTGCGCTGCCGGGAATGGGGTCGGTTTTTCTGCTGATGGCAATTATTTTCTACATCGGCTCGGTCATGGCGACTAAATTGTTTGGAAGCGTATTCCCAGATTGGTTCGGCACGCTGGGTCTAAGCGCTTATTCGCTGTTTCAAATTATGACCCTAGAAAGCTGGTCTATGGGGATCGTTAGGCCGGTGATGGACGTTTATCCGTACGCATGGATGTTTTTTGTGCCCTTCATCATGGTGACGACATTTGCTGTCGTAAACTTGCTGGTCGGCCTTATCGTCAACTCTATGCAAGATGCGCACGCAGAGGAAAGCGACGCCGCTACTGACAGCTACCGCGATCAAGTACTTCGCAGACTTGACGCCATCGAACAAAAAATTGATTCGCAAAATTAAAAAAATTGTCTATAACTCGCAATCAGAAGCAGGCCTTGAGGCAGGAACGATGAGCAGCGGACCATCTCTCAAGTTCGTCATGAGACGAAGTGCGACTCCCGTGTCCCGTTATTGTTGGCGGTTCGTCCCGTGATTCGCCGATCCTTTACCCTTCTGTTGTTCGCTACAGCACTCTTCGGGCTGTCAAACTGCGGACTACGGTCAAGGGAGTATTCGGGACCAGAAGTCACTTCCATTCACGTCAATAAACGGTCTCGCAAAATGTTCCTCTTTCATCGTCGGCGTGTTCTCAAGGAATATGATATTGCGCTTGGGTTTTCGCCAGTCGGAGCAAAGCGAGTTGAGGGTGATGGCAAGACGCCGGAGGGGACGTACTATATTGACCGTCACAATCCCAACAGCAAATTTCATAAGTCGCTCGGTATTTCGTATCCGAACGAAAAAGACGTTAAACGGGCAAGAGCTCTCGGCAAAGGCGCTGGCGGTGATATTTTCATCCACGGGCAACCAAACACCTACGATGTTACCGCCGATGACTGGACATGGGGGTGCATTGCGGTCGAAAATCACGAAATGGATGAAATCTACTGGATGGTTCGAAAGGGAACGCCCATCACAATTCGCGCGTAGTATTCTGGTCAAATCCCATGACCAATGTCCACCAAATTTTGCCGCTCGCTTCTTGATGCCAAGCAAAGCCTAATTCCGTTGCCATCGGATCAAGAATGACAGATCTCGGCCCGTCTTCCTCAATCCAAACTTTTAGCGTTTGCAGTTCGGTCTCATAGGTCTCGGAGATTACTTCACCGATCAGCGTTCCCGCGTAGCTTACTCGTTGAACACGATCTACCGGCGAGGAACCGTCGGAACCAAAGTGCCACGGCCGGTTTTGCACCGACATGTCTAGCGCGTGAGTTGCTGCTGCTGCTGTAAGTTTGTTGTTTAGCGTGACCGCTTGGCGCCCAGCGGCGGTACGCAGGGCATTGACGGAGTCAAGCATTCGAAATTGAATCTTGGCGATGTCTTGATCATTAATGCGATAAATTGCTGGCAGCGGGAGACCGTCTGGGCCCAGTGCTGGCCGCTCAAGCGGTACTTCACATCCAGAAAGGGCGGCGCACACCACCGCGAGGATGACGGTCGAGCGCAATAATCGTAACCTATCATTTTGCGAACTCAAGATCACCTGTCGAGGCGAGTAGCCGAAGCGTTCTCGCTTAAACAAACAAGTCAAATTATACTTGGGCGCAAACATCAAAATCCCTATTATTATGGAAATTATATCGAATAGTAACCTTTTGTTGTGAGCCCGAGTCCCCGCCGCTTGCCAATAGTGGGTCACTTTGAAATTTCACGTGCAGGAATGGGCAGACTAGCCACCTTTTCGGCAGGTCGGATAAACCGCCGTCTGTGGATCGTCATGCCATGGGTCGTACCAAAGAAACTGAAAAACGCGTCCTTCGCGAATGCCGTAGAGTCGGGTCGTGCTGTTGACACGAAGGGAAATAAGGTCTTCCAAATCCATCATTCTGATTTCCTTCAAGCGCTCTTTGGCAATTTTTGATAACTTCTGCACCTTGACCGGATGACTGTTGTTGCCGCGGCTTCGATCACCGGAACTGCGGTATATCTCTGCCCACGTCATGGAATCCAGATTGGCGAGAATTCCGGTTAGTAGATCAATCGAACCCACACCCGCCAATGCGTCAATCCCCCAAAGGCTGTCCCTGTCCCACTATGCTGAACTGCCAGCATAGGGTGTGGTCATCGGTTGCGGCTGCCTTATGCGCGTCGGGAATTCTCTTTCGTCTGTTCGGTTCCGCGCTCGTCTACAGGATTTCATGGTGTATCTTCCTTTTACGCTTAGCCACTCAAGGCACCGAAATACTCCACCATCGCATCATGGGTGATTTCACTTTCTCCGCGGTCACGCGGGGAAAGCCCCCTTCGGGCATCTTGCCACGGCGGTTCTACATGCGTCTGATCGCGCAACTGCTGCCCTGAAAGCAAGCCGTAGTGGTCAACAACGATTTCCACGGTTTCGCGCTGGCTTTCATTGAGAGTTCTGGCGTCCCCGCGCACCGTTGACACGTTGAATTTTCCCCTGTGTCTTTTATAGAGTTCGGGACATACCGGACCATGCGCCCAAGCGTGAATTGGCTTGTTGAAAAGCGGCTCCGCATCCCAGACCAAATGCCAGGCTTGGGCATAATACACCAGCTTCTGCAGTTTCCAAGTTGTGGTGAAATTCTCAGGCAGCAACTCAAGGATGCCTTCCGCGACATCAAATACCGAAGGCATTGTCCATCTCCATTTTATTCCATTTTCCTGCTTGCTGATTCAAAGGCGTCGGGACAGCTACTTGCCACAGTGACAGACGGAAACTTCTTGAAGATGCGCTTAATATCCGAGTGGATACTATCAAGTGTGGCGTCAACCTCCCCCATGAACGTCAGTAGAATTAACATCAAGAGAGGTCCTCAAGGGGAAAATGTTACTTTTCGATACAATTCCAAAAATTTTCCCATCGGTCAATGATTACTGTATCCACCCCTGTAGATTATCAACGATAATTGAAACCAGTGCCGCGATGTGCGCATCATCGTCATTGAGACAGGGTATATAGGTAAATGATTTTCCGCCAGCAACGAGAAAGCTCTCTTTAATTTCTTCGTTTATTTCCTCTAAGGTCTCTATGCAATCGGCAGAAAACGCTGGGGCGCAGACGGCAATGTTTTTTTTGCCCGCCTTTGCCAGTTCCGCCACAGCGTCCACTGTGTAGGGCTGCAACCATTCTTCTGGCCCGAAGCGGGATTGAAAGGTCGTCGTAATCTCCTCCTCTCGCCAGCCTAGTCGTTCACGCAGTAATCGTGTGGTCTTCTGACATTGACAGTGATACGGGTCACCCTCCATTAGGTAGCGTTTTGGTAGACCGTGATAAGAACAAACCAATACATCGGGGCGTTCTTCTAACCCCGTATAGGCACGCTCAACGGACTTGGCTAACACATCAATATATTCGGGACGATCAAAATAGGGCGGCACCGTGCGGGAGGCTGCTTGCCACTTTTCTTGCATCAAAGCTCGAAAAAACTGATCATTTGCTGTGGCCACAGTTGCGCCCGCGTATTGCGGATATAGCGGGAAGAACAAAACTTTAGAGCATCCCGCAGCGCTTAAGGACCGCAGTTTTGATTGGGTTGAAGGATTGCCATATCGCATGCAGAACTCGACCATTACTTGATCACCGAACTTCGCTGTTAGCTCAGAGCGAATTTTGTCAGTCTGCTGTTTGGTTATGGTCATCAGCGGGCTTTCGTCAGCTTCAAAGTTCCAAATCGACTTATAAGCTGCGCCCGAACTAAAGGGCCTCCGTGATAGGATCAGCAATTGTAGCAACGGCTGCCAGATCCATGATGAGTAATCAATGACTCGTTTGTCAGACAAAAACTCGTTGAGATATCGTCGCATTGGCCAGTAGGTGAAGCCATCCGGGGTACCGAGGTTCGCCAATAGCACGCCGATTCGCGTAGGCGGGAGCTCCACATGATCCACGGGGGCTTGCGCAGGTCGCACTGCATTCATCACGGCATCAAACATTTCGGCGTCCATCTTGACCACGCCCTTATTGACGTAATCAGATTTACTCACTGGTCAATGGCGATATCATGTTGGCAGAATAGATTCCGTTGTTGAAAGCGCATCAGCCAGTCTTGCTGAGGCACTGCCGGGTCGGAGTGGTTTTGGTTGACTTTCAGAAGGCGCCCAACCGGTCAACGACATGATTTCAAAGGTCGCCTTTAGATTTCCTGACTCGGTGGCGAACTTTTCAGCATAAATTGACTGTGCGCGCAAAAACAAGTCTCGGCGGCTTGTTTGTCGAATCCGATCAATGAGTGCGTTGTTTTCTCCCATCAAACGTAAGTCTCGCATTAGGTGGTACAGATCTTGGTACTCGGCCGTCTGAACTAAACTGTCAACAACTGGAAGAGCAAAGCCAGCTCGCTGCAGCAGTGCCCCTAAATCCTTAATCTGGCTCATCGGCAAGACCCGCGGCGATAATCTTCCAACCGTATCTGACTCAGCGTTTCTCAACGCGAACCGGAGTTCTGCAAGCGTCTCCCCGCCGAGCATCACAACAAGGCACAGGCCGTCTGGCTTCAGACCTCGACGACATTGTATAAGCTGACCGACAAGGTCATTTGTCCAGTGCATGCACATGGCGTGCACAATAAGATCATTAAACTCGGGTTTCAGCGGCAAGATATCACTATCTAACAGAATTTGCGCCTTCGGGAAAGCCTTCGTCCATATAGCGGGAAATGGCGTAATAACCGTGATCTCGTCGAATGGGCGATTGATCATCTTTAGGCGAGATTGGGTCTCCGCCAAAGCTATCTCATACAAAAATAGTTTGGAAGCGTCCGCCCGTTTGCGATTCCGTTTTAGTGCCGCTCGGTCAATGATTTTTCTGGTGTTTTGCATCGTACAGGATATTTTGAAAAATTCAGACGACTGTATTCACGGTTTTGAAAATTGACTCCGTGGCGGACTTCCCACTAAAGTTTTGTTGGCTTGATTGAAATTTAAGGTGGGTAGAACCGCGAAATTTTGCCCACACGAAGCAAAGGATGTCGCCAGTGCCACCTTTGCTGTTCGCGGTCATTGGAACTCATAACGAAACCTCTTCATATGCGCTATTTGCGGTCCTTCAAAAAAACTTGGGTTTGCCGAATGATGTGTTCTGAATCTCTAACAGCAGTTACAACTATTCATATCAGATCGGCGAGCACGAGCATCATTAGCCATCGGGATCTTTAGCTATGCCGCAAGGTGCACTTATCCAATTATCGTCGTCTGATGATCCTCTCGCAAACCTTGAGATTACTCGCGAACATGTTACTGCCGCAGCGAGCGCTGGCGCCGAGTTTATCCTCACACCGGAAGTCACAAACTGCGTTTCGACCAGTCGTTCGCATCAGAACACAGTTTTGTCCTTAGAGGCAAATGATCCAACGCTCGCATCTCTTTGTGACTTGGCAAACGATCTGAGCATTTGGCTTTTGATTGGCTCTCTTGCGCTCAAGACCGATGATCCCAACGGCAGATTTGCAAACCGATCCTTCCTGATTAATCCTGAGGGAAACATCGTTTCACGCTATGACAAAATTCACATGTTTGATGTTCAGATTAACGCCGAGGAACAGTATCGGGAATCTGCAACATTTCGGCCTGGTGATCAAGCTGTGATAGCACACACGGCGTTTGGCTTGGTTGGCTTATCGATTTGTTACGACCTCCGGTTTCCGTTGCTGTACCGCAAGTTAGCGATTGCTGGCGCTCGAATTCTTGTCATCCCGGCTGCCTTTTCGCCGGTGACGGGTGCTGCTCATTGGGAGGCAATCTTACGTTGTCGGGCGATTGAAACTGGCTGTTATGTTTTTGCACCGGCGCAAACTGGCCTACATGCTTCAAAGACGGGCCGTCGGTCCCGTACGACTCATGGCCACAGTATGGTGGTTTCGCCGTGGGGTGAGGTTGTTCTTGATGCGGGGGTAGAGATTGGCAGTTATTTGTTTTCTTGGGACGATGCGGAAATTGACGATGCTCGCACGAGGGTTCCATCATTATCGCATAGTCGACCCTTTAAGGACCCCAACTAGCGATCCACACGACGCTAAGAATGCCAATTACCCAATCGAAATGGCCCTTTATGATTGCACTCTTTTCTGTTGGCAGAGAGAGTTTGAGCGTTCAGCAATGATCGTCAATCGTTTCTTGTGGAAGGTTCGAAGCGTTCGCACGTGAGTAACCAATAATCCGGTTTTGCTATGAAAAACACTTTGGACAATTGTTGATGCTGCGTTATTAGACGGGCAGATAAGAATTTTGAGCATGGCACGATTGAACAAGGGGAAGAACGATTCGAAACAAACTTGCACCCTGCAAATATTGGAACTGTGTCAGCAGTAAGCCTGGAACCGCGGAGTATAATCGGATTGCTCCTTTTCGATTTGTTTAGGATCCAGACAAAGTCTTTGAAAGATTAAAGTCAATTTTGCTACGTCTTGAGCGTACACGGATCATTACCGAGCTTGACACTTATCTTCATGCGGAATGCCGCTCGCTCTTGGGCTTCGTTGATGATGTCGAGTTCGAGCTTAGCCGTAATGAGAAAGTCATTCATGTACGGTCAGGGGCGCACCTTGGCATGTATGATATTGGCACCAATTGAGCGCGGATTGAAACATTGTGGATGCAATTAAAATTGAAGTGGTGAGGACCGGAGTAGATGGCACGAAGTGTAAATTCACAACGGCATTTTCCCACGGCCCTTGCGACGGCCCGCCATCGTAGTCAAGCCAATAAATTAGCGGAACTGCGGCAGACATATTAGACTTGCTCTAATTGAGCCCAAAAGTTTCCTATTTCTCTAATCTGAAATTAGGCACGGAACACGTTTTTGCGATGCCACGCAAGGTGATTTTCTTTTGGACGATCATTGATGCCGGATGGCTGAAAATTTTCTTGCCGTCAAAATCCGTCAGCCATTCTAACCGTGACGTACCCGATAGCTGCTGTGTGCACTGTATTTTTCGTCCGTCGTCTTGTATCATTAAGGCGCCTTGATCAAAAGCTCGATGGTACATCACACACAGGGAAAGCCCATTTTGCACCGCATCAGGTCCGTTTGCGTAGACTGCCTGGATGTGTGCAGCCTCTATGCCGACTAATTTGCCCTCCAGTCGAAGATTATAGTCGCATACACCGGACCGAGGTATAGTATTTCCCCGTTGGCGTGCGGGTGACAGTCACCGTCTTGATCCTGCCAACAAGAGCACAATGCAACACCGCTCGGACCGTACCAACTTTAGGCAAATACAAGGCATTGCCATCAACGACTTTCACGCGCTGCGGGTCGGATAGCGCTTGCTTGCCGTGCGCACTCCTAAACCGCGGATAGCCCCCTTGCCGCTCGGCACGAGGTGCGCGAAATAAACCGCAGTAGTTTCAACATGAGCCTAGAGGGGATTAATTGATTGCGATTTGCACCAGTCCGCGAACTGATTCCACGCCATCCGGTAGGCCCGGTGTATGGCGACTTGCTGGCGCTGGCGAGGGTCTTCTCGTCAGACGGGGTTAACGCAAGGGTTTATTTTGGCGTCCTCGGCCTTGTCAGGCGTTGGGACAGGGGCACGGAAGTTTGACATGGTGAACTCATTTTCTTCGCTGATGCTTGATAACTGGCTTTCCAACCGGGTCTTTAAAATCGACGACGATATTCTTGATCACTGCTGCCAAGCTTGGAACGACTTCGTCGCACAGCCCGAGCGCACCGACGCCCTCGGAACTCAAAAATACGCCAAAGAATTCTAAATCATGCCCGCTGGTATAACAAACTGCTCATGCTGGAGAGGCGCCTCCAGATTCAGGCTGTCAGGAAAAGCCTCGTTCCGGGAGAACAACCTGCTAAAACGCGGAGTTTTGCACGAGGCTCTAACCGCAAACTCCTTTCCCAAAAATGCTCCGACTCAATCAGACACTAGTGGTTTAGTATGGCTAAACATCGCGCCTTTAACAATCTCACCACATTATATCGATCATACGACCGTCGCTATGCTGACAAATACCGACTCCACCGAATGCAGTAAAACCGGAACTTTCCGCATAGTTCATGTTGCAGCGCAACGTGGCTCCCTGGTCGCCAAACATGACTGCCACGACATTACCGCTGGTGGATGATGTAACGACTGAAACCGTCGTTCCGGCGGCCCAACCGACACCTACACCGGTTCTGGCATCAGCAGGGACTGCCTGACCCTTGAAATTCTCGCCATCGACAGTCATCTCATAGAAGTCACGCACCATACCTTGTGCGTACTGGATCGTTACAGGCGTACCCTCGCCCCTCACCACACCGTCCATCGTTCCACCACAGGCGACCAGAAATGTAATCGCACTACCGACAAAAGTTTTTGCCACCCATCTACGGAAGAAATTCCCAGCGAAATTCATTGCCATGTTGCAGTTTGTACAAAACCTGATTGCAAAAATCCCCAAAATTGACCACCGCGACTCCGATTCCGATGAGGTTGCCCGCCTGGTGCGCAGTATTCAGTATGGCGACTAGTATCCCGAAAATGTCAAATTGCGGGATACTGGTATCCAGTTCACTGCAAACGGCGGGTTCTTTTGTGATCGACTTTTGTTTCGTCGTGGTATAGACCTTAGAACCAACAAATAACAAGCAACAAGCAATCCGCGCCAGTTTGTTTGGCAATCATCTTGGGCATTTCG
>JAPORY010000100.1 GCA_026709985.1 Aestuariivita sp.
TTCGACTTTATTCTCAGTCTTTGTCATACTTGCTACTCCCGCCATTCGACCGCCCGTGGGCCGCCCATTAAATTTGTCGGTCATACACGACCCGTTGGCATAACTTTGCATACAGTTGGTATCAAGAGACTGAGTAAATCAAATGTCGTAATGCTTTGGCAATACAACTTGATTAATAGCGGTTCTCGGCGAACAACCGCACGTACGCATTAGACCGCTTTGGTATTCAAAACAACCTCGAGTTGAGGCATTGGATTCTTCACCGTTTTCGTTGCCCGGTGGGCGGCGTTTCTCGGGGTTGCGACCTCGATGGCGGGGATTTTGGCCGAGAGTATCAAAAACTCAAGTCGCTTAAGATACGACCGGCGGCTTGGGCGCAGTAGCCGGTCCGAAATTGCGCAGAGACCATCAGAATTTTGCGTCTACTCGCTGCCCACAACCCTGATCAGGAATCAATCGCGCCCTTTTGGGGGAAATTACCTACCCATTCAAGATGCATTAAGGTTGTGCACCCCCAGAGGTTCGGTCGGCTTAGAAATCCGACTCTCAACGACCCAAATCAGACGCTTGGTTGCACGAGTAATGGCGACATAGGCTAATCGTTTCCAAAGAGCCTGACCAACCTCTTCCAGCCCAGTCTTTGACGCGACCTGAATGTCGGGAGCAAAAATCTGAACAGTTTCCCACTGACTGCCCTGCGACTTATGTATTGTGACGGCACACCCGTGCAAGAATAGAGCACCCATACGTGCCGCGACCGGAATCAATGGCTCTGTCTCGTCAGGTCTCTCAATCCTAATGATTGTTTCAACTTCCATCTTTGGCTTTTCAGCCCCCATCAAGTGCAGCTGCGAATAACCTCGTCGCCGTATCGGGCCCAAATAGACCGCAAAGGCCCCCTTAACGAGGCCCCTCGATTCAAATTCTTGACGCCGCTGTAAGAACTTCTGCGGGAATTCAATCCCGTCGCAGATCAATGGCTCCCCCGGAATCAACTTGTCTTCCGGCGCCACATGGACCGTGCGAAAGGCATGGATCAAGCGAACGCGCGTCGCATTTCTCCATACTAACACTGGTGATCGAGCGGCTAAATCGACATCAACGCGACTACTTTGCACCACCCGTTCATCCCTCGCGGCAGTCTCCGATAATATTTCTTGAAAATCCGAGAATTCTAAGTCTGGTCGTGCGAGGGAATGCGCGAGGTCCAGAATCGGATTATCCTTGGTTTGGCGGTGAATACGCCGCAATTCAAGCTTCTGCTCTTTTTTTAGATTGTCAAAAACCATAACACCAGTGCCAGAAACAGGCGCGAGTTGGGCCGGATCTCCGAACAAGAACAAATTCGGGAATACTTCTTGTAAATCCTCGAACTGCGATGTGTTGAGCATTGATGCTTCGTCAATCAAGCCAATATCAAGTGGCTCTTCACGCCGACTCCAGCCCACGATAAAGTCGCTTCCCCGCATCCCTGACGCCGCAAGTGCGCCCGGAATTGACCTGTTAGTCTTGTAGAAGGCTTGAGCCGCATTAAGAGCTTCTTCGGTAAATTCCTGCACGCTTGGTCTTTTTGCGTCGCCCTGCAACCATTTTACAACACGTTCGAGCTCTGGGTTGTAAATCGGCGAATACATAATTCGATGAATGGTCGTCGCCGGCACTTTCTTTAATCGCAGTACGCTCGCAGCCTTGTTTGTGGGCGCGAGCACCGCAACACTGCGCTTCTTTGAATTTGACTCAAACTCGGCATCACTCGTAATTTCAACAACGCCAGCCTCCATGAGAGCCGTATGCACCGACGACAAGAACATTGTCTTACCCGACCCCGCTTTGCCGAGCAACGCAGTGACACCAATACTGAACTTCGTTTTTTTGTTGATGCAGCCCTGTTTTAGATCAATTCCAGTTTTCTTGAGCAAGGCAGCAATTTGCGCAAACGCTTTCTCCTGATCCTCCGAAAAGGTAAAATCTGCAGCCGACATTCTCTGCTCCAATCTTCGTCACTCACCTTTTGAATTCAGCATCTGTAGCGGTTTTGTGGCTTTTCGAGACTGAGCCGTAGCCGAGAGCCTTGCAAAGCATACGACTCCACTTAGCAAGAAACTGCTACCATGAATATATTGGGTATACATCCAAATTTCTTGCCAGCGATACTGCGTTGTATTAGGAATACGTTACCGGCAATCGGTGTTTACCAAGTGAAGGAAAATTAACCTCGGCACTACTCATTAATGTCGCAATTGGGAGTTATTGATTCTTCCCCGCTTCTCACTTCAATTGGCGGGTACCGACAGAGATTTATCCCAAAGAAAGTGCTTTCAATTACGAATTCATGACGACATAATAAGGCAAGTCAGTGTCGTGACCGCGTTCGTTGTCCCAAGTTCAGAGTCCGCCAAAATATAATCGGAGCAATCGCCGAACTTTCATCTGAATCATAGTTCGAAGTATTGAATCGTTTCTGCTTCGGAGAGTAGTGCCCGCAGACCCAACAATCAATCCAGCGTCCTTGATGATATCCCTCTGTCGTGACTGCCTATTTGTCTGTGACCACGGCTTTCAACGCTGCCCAGTCTGTCGCAGCCCGCGCTGTGTTTCGCATCGCGAAATGTTCGATTTATCCATTGCCCACATTGATTGTGACGCATTTTATGCCTCCGTGGAAAAGCGGGATAATCCAACCCTCATAGACAAACCTATCATCGTCGGTGGGGGACGCCGTGGCGTGGTTGCAACAGCCTGCTACATTGCGCGTGCTCACGGTATTCATTCCGCGATGCCAATGTTTAAGGCACTGAAACTCTGTCCCGATGCCATCGTTATCAAGCCGAGAATGCAGGTCTACGCCTCTGAGGCAAAAAAAATACGAAACTTGATGTTCGAACTCACCCCGGCCGTCCAACCCCTGTCACTTGACGAGGCATTCCTTGACCTCACAGGCACTGAAAGATTACATGGCGCCCCTCCAGCCATAAAGCTAGCACAACTGGTTCGAAAAATTCATGACGAACTCGGCCTCGTTGCCTCCATTGGACTTAGCCACAACAAGTTTCTCGCAAAGGTCGCTTCCGACTTCGATAAACCACATGGCTTTTTTGTGATCGGTAAAGAAGAGACCGCTGACTTTCTCCGAGATAAGCCGACTCGCTTGATGTGGGGCGTTGGCGAGGCAACACAGCGCACCCTTGAAGCCGCTGGGGTACAAACCTTTTCAGATCTATTGCGTTGGGAACAAAAGGACCTTGTCACCCGCTTCGGTAGCGTAGGCTTGCGGCTGTGGTACCTGGCGCGGGGTGAAGATCCCCGAAAGGTCGACCCAAGAACGCAACGGAAGTCAATCTCGAACGAGATCACATTTAACCACGATACGGATAACCTCGAAGTTCTTGATGGCCATCTCTGGCGGCTGGCAGAAAAAGTCGCTGACCGTGCAAAGTTTCATGATCTGGCAGGTCGCGTGGTCTTCATAAAGCTCAAACGCTCCAATCATAAGTCGTTAACGCGACAAATTACCTTAAGCGGCGCAACGCAGCTGGCTGATCGGATTTATCGGCAAGCCCGTGCTCTCTTGGTTCAACTTGAAGGAAAAGGGCCTTACCGTTTGCTTGGGTGTGGCTTAAGCGATTTATGTTCTGCACACGATGCTGATGTTTGTGACGGTTTTTTTGAGACCAACTCGAACAAGCGCAAAGACCTCGAAAGAGCCACTGACCAAATTCGAGCAAAGTTTGGCAGTAATGCTGTTATTAAAGGTAGAGCATTACGATAGCTTATTCTGCCGCTAATGATAACGGCCGTATATTGATCTGCGCAATTTTAGCGATTATCGTGCTCAAGGTTTTCTGGAGCACCGCAAAATTAGAATTTGGAATAATTCGTTCTTCATCCATGTACAGACTGCGATCAATCTCAATCTGAACCGCGTGCTGATTTTCCCTTGGACGACCATAAGTTTGAGTCGAGAAAGCGCCGGCAAAAGGAGTATTTCGTCGCACCTCCAAACCCACCGCCTCAAACGCGGCTTCGATTTGAGCGACAAGATCGGGATTTGCCGCTGCCCCAAATCGATCGCCGATAATGATATCCGTTGGCACCAGCGCCTGATCCACCATCGCCGAATGCGGCATGGAATGGCAATCTGCTAAAATCGCACATCCGAATTGTCGGTGAGTCTGATCAAGTAGTCCGCGCAAGGCCTGATGATAGGGTGTCCAACATGTCGCGATACGCTCGTTAACTTCCAAAGAACTTAGTTTTCCAGAGTAAATCGCCTGACCTTTTGCGACGACTCGGGGCACCACTCCAAGGCCTGAAATTACCCTTGGATTGTGAATAGAGCTGTGAATCCCCTTGATCAGAGCCGGGTCCAACTCGCTGCAGTCTCGGTTAAAATCAATATAAGCACGGCCGATACATGCCGACATCAGCGGCGCACCAAAAGTTGGTGCACAAGCGAACAACTGATCGACAAACGCATCTTCTGAAGATCTGATCACATGTCGGTCAAGAACTGTCTGTGCCAAGAACGACTCTGGATAGTCTCGTCCACTGTGTGGTGATGCAAACACAACACAAGAAGTTTGAACCGAAGGACGCTTGATTTCGAAAGGAACGACCGGCATTTTCCATCCTCTAGTCGATTGAGTAATATCGTAAGTTACACGATGATCAAAACCTCTTGAATGTGTTCTTTTTTTACAATAAGTCCAGTTCCAGTTTTAAGAACTCCGCTCTCATATCAGTGGAGTGACAAGTCTTTCTGGGGCGGTTAGCTCAGCGGTAGAGCACTACGTTGACATCGTAGGGGTCACTGGTTCGATCCCAGTATCGCCCACCATCCGAATATGACAAGCGGTCAGCACTCGCATATTACCGAATGTCGCGAGATCAATGAAGAGGAACTAGCCATGAAAGTGCGTAATTCACTTCGATCCTTAAAGAATCGGCATCGCGACTGTCGCGTCGTCCGTCGAAAAGGACGCGTTTATGTCATCAATAAAACACAGCGAAGATTTAAAGCTCGCCAAGGCTAATTTCCTTCAGAGGTAACCGACCGCGTCACAGATTGTGGCGCGGTTTTTCTATTAGAAACTCGCATAAATCACTTCGCAAAAAAAACTTACTAAAATTGTCAGTTTTTGCTTTACTCCGTTCTCAAAACCTTATAGTTGATAAAATTAATCAAGAATAAAGATTTTGGAGAACAATATGAAAATACCAACCCTTATTACCACCATGCTTGCGAGTTTTGTTGTAACTGCAGCGCTTGGGCAAGAAGTTGTTAATCTATACTCTTCGCGCCATTACGACACCGACGAACGCCTCTACTCTGAGTTTGAAAAACAGACGGGGATCCAGATCAACAGAATTGAGGGCAAGGCCGACGAGATCATTGCCCGGATGCAAGCCGAGGGCGCTAATAGCCCAGCTGATGTGCTCCTCACTGTTGACACGTCGCGGCTTGAACGCGCTAAGAATTTGGACTTGTTGCAAAGTATCAACAGCAATGTCCTTGAAAATCGTATTCCTGACGCTTTACAAGACCGCGACAACCAATGGTTTGGCTTTAGTCAACGGGCCCGCATCCTATTTTATGACCGCGCCGACGTAACTGACCCGCCCCTAACCTATGCCAGTCTTGCCGATGCAAAATATAATGGCAAGATTTGCATCCGCTCGTCGACCAATGTCTACTCTCAAACAATTCTAGCGGCCATAATCGAACATCTGGGGGAAGCCGCCGCCAAGGCATGGGCAGCCTCTGTCGTCAAGAATTTTGCTCGAGACCCGCAAGGCGGTGATACCGATCAACTTCGTGGCATCGTCTCGGGCGAGTGTGATATCGCGATGTCAAACACCTATTATTTTGCTCGTGCAATCCGCAAGGACGTGAGCGGATTATCAGAACAGATCAATAAGGTTGGCTGGATCTTTCCGGATCAAGATGGGAACGGGGCGCATATGAATCTTTCTGGGGGCGGGGTTGCTCGCAACGCACCTAATCGCGAAAATGCGATACGCTTTCTGGAGTATTTAGTCAGCGACCAAGCGCAGCAGTATTTCAGTGCCGGCAATGACGAATATCCGGCAGTGCCCGGCGTCGCGCTTTCTCCAAGCGTTGCCCAACTCGGATTTTTTCGCGCCGATACCGTAGACCTCTCGCTCGTCGCCAAAAATGTGCCCCTCGCGCAACGGATTTATGATGAGATCGGCTGGGAATAACGAAAACTCAACTTTCTGCGGGCGCGACTGTTGGTTTGCGCCCGCCGCACTCCATCTTCCCGTCACTTTAATTTAAGCAATACCGCTTCGACGCGTCGGTTCTGCTCTCTCCCCTTCTCGGTCAAGTTGGACGCCTCGGGTGAGAGATAGCCAACACCATTGATTCCAATTCGATCACCGCTAACGCCGTAATGCGACACGAGGCGATCGCGAACCGCTTCGGCCCGACGCTTGGATAATGCGACGTTGATCTCAAGCGTTCCCTCAAAGTCAGTATGGCCAACCAAGACAATTTCGGCATCAGGATAGCGACGCATAAAGGTGGCAATTTGCGCAAGATCGTCATTACCTCCGGCTGCAAGTTCATCAGTGCCCGTCTCAAAATTCAGGTTTGACACCACAGCATACCCAAACTCAACGATTTCTGCAATTATGTCGACTGATTCGGGTGGTAAGCTTTTCTCCGCCACTACCGCCGATATCGCCGGGACATCGTTTTCCGATGTGGGCGATGATCCCGTCCCGATACGCGTAACTTGAACATAGCCCCCCGTTCGACCGCGACTGACTAAGACGTTAACCGCTCCGTCATCGTTTTCCGCGGCAAGATAACGATAGTCACGAACGTTAACATACATACTAGGGGCTGACATAACTCGAAGCGCGTAGCGGAAATCAAAGCCACCGCACTCACGCCAATCGCACGCAAAAATTACCCGATATCCCGCCGCCTTAATCTGCTTTTCAAGCGTTTCGAGAACTTGCAGTGTTGTGGCTGTTGATAAGTCGATGCGCCAGCTTTGCCAAACGACTTCCCCTCTCAATGCCTTTACGGGTATACGACCTTGATTCCATGCGCCAACTGGAAAATCATAGGTATGGTACCCGAGGCTGGTACTTGCCTGTAATTCAGCGGAGGGAGGCATTTCCAGAGCAATCGCCTCGGCAATACTTGCACTGAGTAGAAATACCCCGATCAGTAACCAACTCTTCATTTTACCGCTCTCCCAATTTAATCGACGCGTCAGCGCTGCCACCTGCACTGCCAAAATCGACACGTTCACCCTAACGAACATGGTCGCTTGATCGTAATCCTACCCGTGGCAATCGCTTGTGAGTTGCTTGCTATCCAAAGCCGAGAAGAAGAAAAGCAGCACAGCTGAAACCGGGCATTTTTGCAAACGCGTAAGTTGGTCACCCGTATTAGGGTGCGGCAGAACCGTAATCAATCATCAAGGCAAGCCTGTATAATCGTGTGTGTGCCGGCAAATCTTACCATAGTATCGGCAGCGCATGATGTCCTTTGGCGCTTCAAAGACAAACTATAGCACTCACTTCCTTTTGACAGTTTCGCAAATTTGTATCATGGTCACCCAGCCATGTCTTGGAGACTTTGACGAAGCGCGATTCCTGCGCCGCCGCTAAATTAACGCAACAAAAGCCAAAATCTCATGCTGGTTTTCTCAACTGGGGTAAAAAATCGTTAGTTCGTAGCCGACGATCAGGAAGTCTCAGTCCGACTTGACTTCAAATGGTCTCGAAATCCTGCTTTGCGACGAGAGTGATCCGGTCCAATCTGGGTAAGTTCGAATGACATCCAAAGCGCAAGGACAGTGTAATTTTCTGCCTCGTAGTTCAGCACCATGACCTGTGCTGATTGAAAAAGCTTAATATTGTTGTTGTTCCCACATAGCATCCGCTCAAATCATCCAAATCTTTGAGCGCCCACGCCAAAATCGCGCCATTACCACAATAGCAGGGAACATTGCGGCCTTTATGGATTGCAACGAAGACAACTCTGACGGTACGACCTTTAACCTCAGTATAGGGCAAGTGATTAAGTCTACCACCGAACACAGATAAAGCCTTAATTTCGGCTCTCTCATGCTTCGGGGCGGACGTCAAACTGTTGCGCCCCGGCGATACAATTGAAGCAATGGCGATTTACCAACCTCTCAGATTTGTGGGTCACCGGCGGCAATTTCAGCTTCTCCGACCGAGTCTTTGCCACACGGGTTCACAATCAGGCGCTCTCCATTCCTGCTTTAGACTGGCTACGGATCAACAGAAATTATTTCCATGAGGGGACTAGGTTTTGGGAAAATAAACGCTGTTGCTATTTTATCAATCATGAAGCGATCTCCTTGACCAAATTTGTCAGGGCAGCCTTGATGCGATCCTCGCTCGCCCCGCGAATAACTACATTCGCACCGTATTTTTTCCCCGATTGGAAAGGATAACATCCAATGCTTAAGTCCCAATACTTGCGAGCTAGGCTTTCCAATATTGGCGCCAGGTCCCCTTCCGGCCGCATCACTCGTAGAGTTTCTTGAAGTACTGGTTTGCCACATCGAAGTGTGGGCAATAAGCTTGTCACCATCGCCTTAAACACGGCTGGCACTCCAGCCATGACATGTACGTTTTCCAATGAAAATCCGGGTGCCGTTGACACCGGATTGGCAATTAAGACGGCGGCCTCTGGTATGCGAGCCATTCGCAGGCGCGCTTCATTGAGTTCAAGCCCCGAATTCTGATAATGTCGTTCTAATAAGAGCCGTGCGTCCGCCCGTACGCTGATTGGACGGTCAAAAGCCGCCGCGACACAGTCAGCCGTTATGTCGTCATGGGTCGGACCAATACCCCCGCTCGTAAAAACATGGTCGAAGTCGGTCGCCAGCACTTTCAGCGTACCAATTATTGCTTCGCGCTCATCTGGAATAATACGGACTTCTCTTAAATCTATCCCGCGCTGCGTTAACTCCGCTGCGAGGAAAGACACGTTCGTGTCCTTGGTGCGACCCGAGAGAATCTCATCCCCTATTACGACCATAGCTGCTGTTGGATTTGACATTGTTCGTCCTTGTGTTTTCTTGTGGCACTGATTACGCACTACCGATGCGGTTCGAACGTCCTCTCATCTCAGCTCGCCTTATCCGACGCTATAAGCGTTTCTTGGCTGACTGTGAACTTGCTAATGGGGAACACGTAACTGCTCATTGTGCGAATCCCGGCTCAATGATGAATCTCACAGACCCAGGTACGCAAGTCTGGCTTGAACCAAACGAAAATCCCAAGAAAAAATTGAAGTTTGGCTGGCGGTTGACCCAACTGGGTGATCATCTGGTTGGCGTTGATACTTCCGTACCAAACCGAATTTTGCGACACGCATTCGAGGCACGGCAGGTCTCAGAACTTGCCCAATACAGTATCGTAAAACCGGAAGTTCGTTTTGGCGACCATAGCCGCATCGACTTCTTATTGACGCATCCGAGTCACCGCGATGCATATGTTGAGATAAAGAGCGTTACGCTCTCACGCTCTGCCACCGTCGCAGAGTTTCCCGATGCCGTGACCGCACGTGGTACTCGCCATCTCAACGAATTGACGACCATTGCGAAGTCCGGCGATCGGGCGGTAATTTTCTTCCTAATGCAACGTACCGACTGTTCTCGCGTGACCGTTGCGACCGACATTGATCCACTCTATGCTGCAGCACTTGAACAGGCACGACTCGCTGGTGTTGAGATTTTGGCATACGGAACCCATATCACTCTGAGCGGTATTGAGCTTTCTAAACGGATACCCTTTGATACATAACTTTATAGGCGCGTCATTTATAGCCTTACGTATGACAATATACTCAGGAGTGAGCATTGGACCAAGACTGTTATGTTCGCCAGACGCAAGACGGTATCTTCATCCATCGTCTTGAGGACTTTGCGGGTATGCGGAAAGCAGGGGTGCTAGCCGCTAACATCTTAGATGCCGTCGGTGACTATATATTTGTCGGCCAAACCACGAGCGAAATCGACCGTCAGATTGATCGTATGATTCGGGCGGCCGGAGCAACCCCAGCCACGATCGGATATCGAGGATATCAGCACGCTAGCTGTATCAGCGTTAATCACGTGATTTGCCACGGAATTCCAAGTGAAAAAATTCTTCGACCCGGTGACATACTCAACATTGATGTCACCGTGATTGTCGACGGTTGGTACGGTGATACTTCGAGAATGTATGTTGCCGGAAATCCGAGCCGAAAAGCAGAGCGTCTGATCCAAATTACCCACGATGCACTCATGAAAGGCATTGAAGTTGTCAAACCCGGAAAAACCTTCGGGGATATTGGCCATGCGATACAAGCGCATGCCGAAGCCGAACGGGTAAGCGTAGTCCGCGAGTATTGTGGCCACGGCTTGGGGCGAATCTTTCATGGCAAACCAAACGTTTTGCACTTCGGGCCACCCAACTCGGGACCCGTTCTCGAGACTGGTATGTTTTTCACAATTGAACCAATGCTGAATCTCGGAAAACCGCAAACAAAGTTACTGAGTGACGCTTGGACGGTCGTCACCCGCGATAAGTCCTTATCGGCTCAATTTGAACATTCTGTCGGCGTAACCGAGGACGGGGTTGAAATCTTTACCCTATCGCCGAACGATAAATTCGATCCTAAGAATTCTTCCAAGACGTAACGGCACCGGTGAATACCCACGTATTCTTGAATGATTTTGCACGACGAGCGAGAGACTTCGAACTTGAACGCAGACCGTCGCTTTCGATCAAAGATTTTGCTTGCAGTGATGCTCAACGGCGCTTTAACGAGCAGTCAAGGCAAACCTGACCGCGGGCGCAGCTTTATGACCGTGAGAACTATCCCCGCTTCGCGTCTTTCGATCACCCTCTTGATCCCAAACTCGGTCCCCTTTTGCTCAAGCCACACCGAACTGTGCCAGCAACCTCAGCGGCATCTAGGGATGGCCAACGCGTGCTAGAGTGGTCAATGAACGCGATCTCTTACCAACGACTGCTGGCCAATATGACGGTCTCCGAAGATTCAATGACCTTGTACATCATGGTTCCGCGATTGTAGGAAAGTAAAATTGATGACTTCAGTGTAATCTCTTGTGCTTCTATTTCTCCTGCCAGCGGTTGCAGCACCCGATAAACATCCCTATACCATAGCCAAATTCAATCTCGAACAGATAGGTTAGACCCTATCATCGTGCCAAAAACGTCAAAGACCGCAACGGAGAAAACCTATGACCAATGTAGTAATCGCATCTGCCGCTCGTACCGGTGTCGGCAGCTTCGGTGGTTCATTCGCAAATACGCCTGCACATGAATTGGGCGCCACCGTCTTAGCGGCTGTTGCTGAACGAGCGCAGGTTGATAAGTCAGAGGTAACCGAAACCATTCTTGGGCAGGTCTTAACGGCTGGGCAAGGGCAGAACCCCGCACGACAAGCGCATGTCAACGCTGGCTTCCCGCAGGAAAGTTCGGCGTGGGGAATCAATCAAGTATGCGGCTCGGGATTACGAGCAGTGGCTTTAGGAGCGCAACACATCCAGCTCGGAGATGCTGAAATTGTCGTCGCGGGCGGGCAGGAAAATATGAGCCTCTCCCCTCACGCGGCTAATCTGCGGGTTGGGCACAAGATGGGCGATCTGAAATACGTCGATACCATGATTCGTGACGGTCTGTGGGATGCGTTTAACGGTTATCATATGGGCCAAACCGCCGAGAATGTCGCAGAAAAATGGCAGATTTCTCGCCAAACTCAAGACGACTTTGCTGTGGCCTCTCAAAATAAAGCTGAGGCGGCGCAAAAGGCAGGTAAGTTCAAAGACGAAATCGTCCCCTTCACAATCAAAACCCGTAAGGGAGACGTTGTTATGGATTCCGACGAGTACATTCGTCACGGCGCTAGTATCGAGTCAATGACAAAGCTACGCCCCGCGTTTGCGAAAGACGGGTCCGTTACGGCCGCAAACGCCTCTGGCCTGAATGACGGCGCGGCGGCGGTGCTCTTGATGACAAACGAGAATGCGGAACGACGCCAAATAGAACCGCTTGCTCGCATTGTATCATATGCGACGGCAGGACTTGATCCGGCAATCATGGGTGTTGGTCCGGTGTACGCCTCTCGAAAAGCCTTGGAAAAAGCGAACTGGCAGGTAAGCGACCTTGATCTCGTTGAGGCCAACGAAGCCTTCGCTGCGCAAGCCTGCGCCGTGAATCAAGATATGGGTTGGGATCCTGAAATCGTTAATGTAAACGGGGGAGCTATTGCTATTGGGCATCCGATCGGTGCGAGCGGGGCAAGGGTCCTCAATACCTTGCTATTCGAAATGCAGCGTCGAGATGCGAAAAAGGGGCTTGCGACCCTATGTATTGGTGGCGGAATGGGGGTCGCACTCTGTGTTGAGCGCGATTAATCTTTCACGCCTAAATTCAATCTATGGTTAAGCACAAGCTGTCCGTTTCATTCGATTCCGACAACTCACACGAACCCTCTTCGTGCGGAGAGAACTTAGCAATCGGATAGGATTGGTGTAGCACTCACACTACCAAAACTGAAATCAATCTGGGAGATATAATCATGCCACATGTAGCACTAGTGACTGGCGGGAGCCGTGGAATTGGTGAGGCCATTTCCAAGCAACTCAAATCCGAAGGATATCTGGTCGCGGCGACCTACGCTGGAAATGATGAAAAGGCGGCGGCCTTCACGAAAGAGACTGACATCAAGACATTCAAGTGGAATGTAGCTGACTATCAAGCTTCGGTGGAGGGAATAAGCACGGTCACCGAGGCCTTAGGCCCGATTGATGTAGTAGTTGCCAACGCGGGCATTACCCGCGACGCGATGTTCCACCGAATGACTCCCGAACAATGGCAGGAAGTGATTGATACCAACCTTACTGGCGTCTTCAACACCGTGCATCCAATTTGGCCAAGCATGCGGGAGCGTAAATATGGTCGAATCATCGTGATTTCTTCAATCAACGGCCAGAAGGGACAAGCTGGACAAGTCAACTACGCCGCGACCAAAGCTGGTGATCTAGGGATCATTAAGTCCCTCGCGCAAGAAGGAGCACGGCTTGGAATTACCGCCAATGCCGTATGTCCTGGTTATATCGGCACTGAAATGGTGCGTGCGATCCCGGAAGATGTCTTGAATTCAAAAATCATCCCCCAAATCCCTGTCGGTCGATTAGGTGAACCTGAGGAAGTCGCTCGCTGCGTTTCATTTCTCGCGTCGGCAGATGCCGGCTTTATTAGTGGAGCGACGATCTCAGCGAACGGGGCACAGTATTTTTCCTAGAGATAGTCAACGGCAGTTGGCTTGAGTGTTTATGCTCTGATCGTTATCGCGGGTTAGGACGTCTTTGGTTGTTGCTATCCTCCCCTTACAAATCACACCGCTGCTGGCCTTTGCGTTCGGCAGGACAACCGCGATTGTGAGCTCTAACAGCTGACCCCTCGTCGCTGTGTATACAAGAATTTTAATCCAAAGAGCCAATCCAGTCCCGCTTTAATGACGCGAGCCCGTTCTTGATGGGCTCGTTGGAAAGCAACTCTCGCTTGAGGGTTCATTGAGACTTCAAACATAACAATTCTCCGTGTTTGTATACTATCAATATCTGTTGTTCCTAACGACTTTACAAACGAGACTTTCAAAACTGTCAGTTTAGTTTTTCTTAACTCACGATGGTTCATCGATTACCCCCGCTGACGGCACTTCGTGCCTTTGATGCTGCTGCGCGTCATATGTCATTTTCGAATGCTGCTAACGAATTGAATGTGACAACGTCCGCCTTGTCGTTCCAGATCAAGACACTTGAGGAACATCTGGGGCAGCCGTTGTTTCATCGCCACAACCGTGCCGTTAGCCTCACTGAAGCTGGTCGTATTCTCGCTCCTGGACTGAAGGACGCCTTTGCGACCATGCTCACATCATGGCGAGCGGCGTGCCGTGTGCAATCCAATTCGACGCTGAGTGTGACCGCTGGTCCGTCCTTTACCGCCAAGTGGTTAGCGCCAAGAATTTATCAATTCGCCCAGACCCATTCCGAAATTGACCTGAGGTTTTATGCGACGCTGCGGGTGATTGACTTGCGGCGTGACGATATTGATGTTGCGATCCGATACGGTCACGGGGACGACGAAGACTGCTTTTCGAAAGTCTTAGCGACCGAATGGGTTACCCCTGTCACAACCCCGGAGGTGGCAGAGCGCTTCCCAACCCCCGAGAGTCTGCAGCAGGCACCGTTAATTTTTGATCAATCCCTCGACATTCTTGATCCACCCTGCGACTGGCCAGCATGGTTTCGGGCAGTCGGTATGGATTTTCAGCCAGAGCATGGGCCTCGTTTTTCGCAAGCCGATCATGCCGTCGATGCTGCGCTTGCCGGTGTTGGAATAACGTTAGGGCGGCGGGCACTAGTGGTTAAGGATATTTCGGAGGGCCGTCTTGTTGCGCCCTACGGTGTGGCTTTAACCCCGCGAGCTCATTTACGTTTCGTATGCTTGGAAGGTGCGCAAGATCGACCGCAGGTGAAAGCCTTTCTTACGTGGATGTTACAGGAAATTGATAAGCTGACGCATGTGTCGAGCAAGCTGAAAATTGTCGACGCGGGCAGCCTGTAATTGAACGACATGTAATCAACTTTGAGTTGGGCACGAAGCTCAACCGTCTGCGGCCGAACAAACGGAGCAGATTAGCTGCCTGACCTCATTGCTTTACCGAGACAATCGCCGGTCACTTCCGTAGAGAGGTGCCTTCTATCTTGGTTGTTTGCGCTGCCGTTCCACGAAAAAACAACGGCGGTTGGTCAGATTCTGAATTAGGTGAATTTCTCTTGCCGCCGTGAACCGATGTTTCTGAGCACCATTGTCGTCTCAACAAGACTAGCGGCTCCATCATGTTAGACGAGATCTTGAGAAGATCGACGAGGACCGCCGCATCAAGTGCTGCACGCGTTTTATCCCGGTAGGCTTCGTTTGCTGGTCGTAGTTCTTGATCCTTTAAGCTAGCGAATAGCTTCTGCGCCTGATTGAGTTGTCGCGAAGATAACTTGCGGGGATCAATGACCGGAAGGTCGGGCAATCGGGAGATCGTTAGTCTCGCTCGCCCTTGCTGTTGATTAGTACCGAGCCACCAGAATGCAATCAACCCTAGCGTTGTATTGGACCAGAGAGCTAGGGGAACTTCCCATTTTGGGTCGTGACACACAAAATTAGGCCATGCGGTTCCACCAAGGGTTGGTGCTGGGGTTAAGCATGCCGCTAGAGGTTGAGAATTCAATTGAAAATCAAGGCTGAAATGTAGTCGCGACGCGCTCTTCTCCCATGCTTCCTGCGCCAGCTTGTCGCAATTGCTTCGAACACGCCCCTCTCGGTCTGGTAACACGACAAGCCGCGTTTCTCTCGGTGCGTGATGGCTCCAGAGCAGTGGCCACGTACTCGCGCGCCAATCTGACTGAATGGGAATTACATCAAAAGGGCCACGGGGCATGCCATTTCGAGCGATTTCTTTGCCGCTGATATCACGATGTAGCAACCCCCGATTACCTAATTCGGCCAACCGTGTTATCGGAAGTGCGACTTTATCTACCCTGGGTAATTTCAAATAACCCTTTGGTATATACGTTGCTGCGGAAACAACGTCATCTCGAGAGACAATGCCAACCCCTGCCTCTGCCATGGGACGCCGTCGGTAGCGCCCGATTTCGGCGTTAGTTCCAACTGTTATGGAACCCGTATCCTCGGTTGAGTTGGCCTTGCTTAAGGCTTCCGCCGCTGCCGTTGCATCCAAAATGGTCGTCGGTCGTTTGCCTAGAGTGACAAATGTCACCAACTCTGATGGCGTTTCTTGCAGTGATCGAGTCGCGATGACGAGAACCTCCGCCATGCCCGTGTCGGCTGAGAAGGCGCGTTCGGTTGAGCCAACCGCCGCAATACTAACAATGACGATTTTTTGATAGTAGCGATCAAGCAAGCGGCGAGCGGCTTGCCATGATCGGCCTTGTAAAAAGGCGGCGGGAAGTACAAGCGCAATAACACCCCCGCACTTGACCTTTGCATGAGCGACATCAATGAAATTCGACGCAAGCCCCGCATTACCATGACCGGCCATGTCAGGCTGCTTTAGCTGCTTTAGCTTCTGCGACATTGCTCGTTGTTCATCTGCCGCCGTAGCAAAGCCGGCAAATGATGGGACAACAGCGGCGGTTGCCTCGTGATTGGTTGGTCGCGTGAAGGGCGGGTTCATGATAACGAGATCAAAGCCGCCATGGGGCAAGTCAAGCTGCTCTTGTCCTTCGGATTCGATTCCGCGCATACGATCATGGCCCGTGCCGAATAACGGCCTGAGTTTCTCGTCGGCAATCAAGTCAAGAGCCCCAAGCGCTAATTCACGACCGCTTTCTGGCGGTTGCTCGCCGTAAGGCAAGGTTAGAATTGCGGTCTTTTCGAACGTCATGCGTGGATAGCCACTCGACAAAACGGTCGCGGTCAGATGCGTGGCAGCCGGCATAATATCAGTTCCAATCAACGATTCTTCCATCATTTTGGTGTGAATCGCTTCGTCATTGCCCCCCGCACGACGATACCGGCTCATCACCGCAGCATATGTCGCACGGAGTAGGGCTCCGGTACCGCAAGCAAAATCGCCGATGCGTAGCGCGGTGACCGCGTCAGTATCATTCCAATCAATATCAAGTCGCTCAACCGCAAGTTCGGCCAGAAAGGCTGCGGAACTCGGTAAAGTGTAGAAGGTCGCAAGAAACTTACGATCCGTGATCAGTCGCTGAAACATGCGGCCACACAGATCGTGCTGACTCGTTGCACCAAGCGCTTCGAGTTTGATTGCGACCCCCGCTAGAGTATTGAGCAGCGGCCGAGCAGCGCGGTATGGAATAGGCGAGAGAATATCTGACGCTAAGCGGAAAATTGGCCAATAGTTGATCTCGGTCAAAATGCGACGCCAGACTTTCAGGAGTTTGCTCGGCTCGACATATTGGGTGATCCCGCGCAAATCATCGAATGAGCCAATATCATACATCCGCGCGATAGTGAGATGGAACGTCATAGCATTGGCGATTATCGCCATGGCCATTCGAGTGGTTTGCTCGCCTTCAGTTTGATGCATAACCTTCGCGATCGGCGCTAGCACATATGGTGCATCGCGGGCACATTCATCATACAAAATATTGGTTGCTTGGGTAATTCCAAGTTCTAAAACTTGCATGCCGCGTGCTACCTTATCCTCTGATAAAGATGTAAGTTCAATGAAGGTCGCAAGTGCCCGAATGCCATCTCGCATCCACCCGCTCTCAGGCCATCTTTGCAGTTGACCAGGGCCCGAGGAGAGGACGCAGAAATCTAATTGTACATGTGATAGATGGTCGGGCAACGCCGCTTGATTCACCGTTGCTAGCTCGTCCGGGATGCGCAGCGCTATACTTTGTTCAATAACTGAATTACTGTGATTTAGCGTCAAGCCCAGACGTTCGCGGGCGTCAGTTTCGACTGTGGCGGCGGGCGCAAACTCAGTTTCAATAACGACGGGTAAGCCCCCCGGATGTCGAATAACGATGTCGGGGCAAAGTCGTGCATTTTCGGCAAATATCCCCGTACGTTCAACATCAATGCGATCTGGCCACTGCGGATGGAGCGATCGCAATTTCTCCCCTAGAGCATAATTGAAGGCCTTCTCCTGTGTTCTTGCAGCCGCCGCATTCATCATATTTAGACTTCACTTTCCTAAGGGCTGACCCGGACCCGCAGCCTTCTTCGTGCCTCGTAAGGTTTAGAATGCCAATCGTCGACCGCGTGGTCACAACTCAACGACGCGTTCGCGACCGTTTGGAACACCCATGATAGGTCGTTCCCATTTCTTCCAGCCGATCCCAAACACACTCGATTGATGCGCTGTCCTGAAATTTATTCTTTCGACGTTCGCAATTGACCGCAAAGCAGCGATTCTCTCCGGCCTAACCCGACAAACGCTCAATTTCCTCCTTGAGTTTTAGCTTCTGCTTTTTTAGTTTCGCAATTTGAAGACCATCAGATCCCGGGGATCGCTGCGCTTCTTCTACTTGTTGATCAAGAAGTTGATGCTTTCGTTTTAGCTCCATCAAATGCGAATTTAGGCTCATAGAAAATCCCCCTTGGTAAATAGTGTCCCATCATAAACAAATTCGTGCCCCTTGTCACCGTTCGTAATGCGCCCACCTTTGGTGCGAGCCTTGTGTGAGCCTTGAGTAGGTTCAAACAGAATTTGACTTCCTCCAACAGACCTTGTGGCACTAATGCCAAGTCAATTCTGATCCCTCACGCAGAATACAATTAACCTCGGGGCGATAGCTTTCGGCATCCTTCATGTGCCGGGTACCCGTGTGCAGTATGAGCGGCGAGAGCAACCGAAGCCCTCTATCAGTGTCTTTTCGAGCCCGGACGAGCACGAGACGGGCTGCCTGATTGGAGCGTGCGGCAATTGGTAGAACCGCCAGAGTTCCCAATCGACCTTTCAGCGCATTCAATAACTCCGAAAGACGTGCGGCCGGATAAATCACGAAGAAGTGACCCTTCGGCACCAGCTGTTGCATCGCAATTTCAATCCACACATCAAGCGGCGTCTGGCCGCTCAAGGCGGCTTCGCGTTCGGTGTTTTTGGACGCTTTACGTGTCCTTGGATCGAAATATGGCGGATTAGCAATCACATGATCGAACTTCTGGCGTTGCAAATTTTGCGGAAGGTTGGCAATGTCGGCGCCGATGACATCCATGCTAAAATTCAAATCCCGTGCATTGCGTCTTGCCAACTCGGCATACGCAGACTGGCGTTCGATCCCGGTTAACGATAGACTACGAACCCGCGTAGCCAAACAGAATGAGACGGCTCCAACGCCACACCCTAAGTCCAATACTGATTGTCCCTCCAGTGCTGTAACGGCCGCTGCGAGTAAGACCGAATCAATGCCCGCACGGAATCCGTTCTGCGGCTGCCAAAGATGCAATCGTCCGCCCAAGAATGCGTCACGGGTAAGATGGTCACGCTTCAACTTAGTTCAATTTCATTGTCACGCATAATGATCACAGCGCGTCGATAATCGGCTTCTCGAACCAAAATGCGACGCGGAAATATCCCAACACTGCCTTCAAGAATGCTCATGTTTGAATCCGCCTCAAAAAAACTTATATCCTCACCATTAAGAAGTGCTGTCGCGAAGGCGATCACCGTGGGATCTGTGCTGCGCAAGAGTTCTTTCATATTGTCAAATTAACGCTATAGTTGACACTTGTCGAGTTACCGGTCAGGGGTGTGATGGATATCGCAGTCGTACAGCAACCGCTTCAACGTCTTTCTGGACTCTTGGCTCCGGAATTGCAAGAAGTAGACTCCCTTATTCGCTCGCGAATGACGTCGGAAAATGCGCCGCGCATTCCCGACATCACTCAGCATTTAATGGATGCCGGCGGCAAAAAGTTACGACCCATTCTCACCTTAGCGAGTGCGGCCCTATTTAATTACAGCGGTTACGACCATATCCGCTTGGCCGCTACGGTTGAATTCATTCACACTGCTACCCTGTTGCACGATGACGTCGTTGACGAGAGCAAGCAGCGCCGTGGGCGGCCAACGAGTAATCTCCTTTGGGATAACAAGTCAGCGGTCCTGGTTGGCGATTTTCTGTTCGCAAGATCCTTTCAATTAATGACAGAAACCAACGACCTAGAGGTGTTATCTCTCTTGGCAGACGCCTCGGCAACAATCGCTGAGGGAGAGATTTTACAGTTAACGGCCTCCCAAGACATTACAACAACCGAGAGTGTCTATCTCACGATCACGCGGGGAAAGACTGCCGCATTATTTTCCGCTGCCGCTAAGGTGGGTGGCATTATTTCGCAAGCGGACGAAGCCGCTTTGAGCGCTCTATTTACGTATGGCGACGCGTTAGGAATTGCTTTCCAAATTGCCGACGACCTCTTGGACTACACCGGCAAGGATGACACGACGGGCAAGAATTCGGGAGACGACTTTCGGGAGGGCAAAATGACCCTACCGATTATCAAGGCTGTATCACAAGCGACCGAGCCAGAATTAGCGTTCTGGCAGCGAACAATTAGTCACAACCAGCAGCAAGCCGGTGACCTCGACGAAGCTTTGCGTCTGATGAAGAAATACGACACATTAGCGTCAACCCGGGCAGAGGCACTCACCTGGGCAGAGCGGGCCTGCGACGCCATTGAAACTCTACCGGAATGTGAAATCCGCGATCTATTATACGATCTTGCTGGCTACATCGTGAACCGTGCCAAATAGTTCATGTTAACTGCGTCGGCACGACCCACCAATCTGGACGGCTCATAGCGATTTGTCGTGAAGCGTCGTGCGCTGCGACTAGGTCTGGATATAATCCAAAGCAGGTTGCCCCAGAGCCACTCATTCGCACCAAGTCGGCGTTGGTTCTAGCCAATTTCTCAAGTACAGCGGCGATTTCCGGTTCAAGGGCGATCGCGGCTTGTTGGAGATCATTGCGTTGCTGTGCCAGCCAACTGATAAAATCTCTATAGCAATTGCTGTTCGGCGCTTCGGACATTGGCTGTCCGTCTTTGCAGGCGAGTTTCTTAAAGACGGCTTCGGTTAAGACCGGACGTCGCGGATTGACGAGTACAGCAAATAGTTCGGGCAAATTATCGACGGGTGTGACTTCATCACCAATGCCACGCATCCGAGCCGCACGTCCGACTAGACATACTGATACATCTGCTCCGAGCGACTGACTCCGTGAACTCGTGCCTTTTCCCGTGCCCCGCAAGACCGCAGCCGCGTCCGAAGAGCCGCCGCCAATCCCTGCCGCCGATGGTATATTTTTTTCGAGGAGAAATCGGCCTGATTGCAAACCAGCGAGGCGGGCCGCCTGAAGAACGAGATTATCCTCTCCTGTCGGCACATCACCGGATTCACGGCCGAAGACCCGTAATTCCAGCCGCTGAGAATCTTCAGAATAGCTTAGGCGGTCACCGACCTTAGCAAAAAGAACGAGGCTATCAAGCAGATGGTATCCATCAACGCGTTGTCCGACTACGTGTAGTGTTAAATTCACCTTCGCTGGTGCAAGTTCTTCAAAGGTCATCACCAGCCATTGATAGCGGTGGTGCCCCTTCTTCTGCAAGGAGGGAATCAAGACCGATGTCAATCTTGCGGCGAATTCGTTCTTGATTGACATCCGCGCTTGACTCGTCGACATATGACAGTGCCCGTTTCCACTGGAATTCTGCCTCGCGAATTCTGCCTTCTGCCCAGTAGGCATCACCCAGATGATCGTTGATCACTGGATCGGTAGGCTCAAGTTCTACGGCTCGCTCTAGGTGTTCAACGGCTTCGTCGTACCGACCAAGTCGGTACAAAACCCAGCCGAGGCTATCAACGATATGGCCGCTGTTCGGTCGCGCGGCCACGGCGCTCTGGATCATGTCAAGTGCTTCGTCAAGATTGATTCCCTTTTCGACCATCGAATAACCGAGGTAATTCAATACTCCCGGTTCTTGCGGCCGAATGGCGAGTGTTCTCCGAAAATCGGACTCTGCTTGTTCCCATTGTCCGAGGCGCTCATGGCTAATTCCGCGTACGAAGTAGAGATACCATTCGGATCTTGAGCCTTCGGCCGTCAGTTCGATTGCACGATCATATACCGCCACCGCTCGCTTGTAATCCTTTCCTTCTCGATAGAGTCCACCGAGTGCAGAATAAACCGACGGTAAATTAGGATAATCCACAATCAGTCGATTGAGCACCTCTATGGCCGCATCTGACTTGTCGGCGCCATTAAGGGTCGATGCCCGTCCCTGCTCAGCCACTACGAAGTCTGGACTAGTTTTCGGAACCAATTTGTAGGTATCAATAGCCAACTCAAATTGCTCTAACTCATCTAGAATTTGGGCAACGAGCAAAATTGCGTCGACGTGGGTCGGGCGGAGATCAGCGGCTAACCGTCCATAGATTAAGCTATGAATCGGTGCCACTTCTTGATCAGCTTCATCATAAATTGCGGCAAGTGAGAAAAACACTTCTGCAATTCCCTCTTGTACTGAGGTCACATGATCAAAGGGTAGAGTATCGCCTGACCTTAATATGGCGGCTTTCTGCGAAAGGCTGAGATCAAAATCCTTACCAAAAAACTGTCCCAGCACCTGTAAGGCATCGGCGTTTCGATCCAGCTGCGAAAGGATTTCGATTCGAGCGATCACACCGCGTCGTCCAATACTAAGCCCACCGCCCATATCTTCGGCAAGAATGGCCTCTGCCCGCTCAAAGTCTCCGACCAAGGCAAGTGCTAAGCCTTTGTGATACTTTCCGATGCCAAAAATATTGTCTCGGGCTGCTAATTGATCGAAAGAATCTAGTGATTTGATGACCGACCCCGCTCCCTTATGAGCCCAGGCGACGATAAGTTCCTCTGCGGCGCCCACAAGACCTGAGTTCGTAGCTTGGTGGTTTAGGATTGAAGCAAACTCTCCAGTCTTTGCCATTCCCGATAGAATAACGAGGTCGGCAATACCGCTTTGTGCTCCTTGGTCTTCAAGTCTCTCAGCAATTGGTAACGCACGATCAACCTCGCCGATCGCCAAGAGAGCGAATACCATACTTTGTAAGAGTTCGTGATTGTTTGGATCAGTCTCAAGCGCCTGACCGAAGTAGTGCGCCGCCGCAGTATAATCGCTATTTTGGAGAGCACTGCGTCCTGCCAAATAGGAGCCATAACTCACGTCTGCTGACGCCATCGGGTTGCCGCTAGCAAACCAAACCACAAGCATTATCGTCAGTGATCGATGCAACACGCGCATGATCATCAACCCGCGAATCCAGAACGCCAGAGCGTAGATACTGTTTTACTGCGACGCAACATGAAAAAAGTCACCTTAAACGAAATCCGTGAACCGGTCCTGCTTTACATATTTGGATAATTGGGTCCGTCGCCACCTTGTGGCGTAACCCAGTTTATATTTTGACTAGGGTCTTTTATGTCACAGGTCTTGCAGTGTACGCAGTTCTGGAAGTTGATTTGGAACCAGGGCTTTTTCCCTTCTTCGTGCACGACCTCGTAGACACCTGCAGGGCAATAGCGCTGGGCTGGCTCGGCATACTTTGTCAGATTTACTCGGATCGGAATGGTCGCATCTGCAAGTTGCAGGTGCACAGGTTGGTTCTCGTCATGATTAGTCATTGAAAACGCGACATTGGTCAGTCGATCAAAACTCAAACTTCCGTCTGGTTTCGGATAATCAATGGGCCGATGTTGTGTTGTTTCTTCGGTTGCCTCGGCATCAGATTTCCCATGGCGGAGCGTCCCGAAGACTGACAGTCCTAGGGTGTTCGTCCACATATCAAAGCCGCCCCCCACGAGTGCACCGAATAGCCCATATTTTGACCATAGGGGCTTTACATTGCGCACGCGTCGCAGGTCTTTACCGATGGGGCCCTTTCGAACCTCGGTCTCGTAATCAGTAAGTTCGTCTTGTTGGCGTCCTGCTTGCAGGGCCTTAACGGCAGCCTGTGCGGCCGCCATACCCGAATACATTGCATTATGGTTGCCTTTGATGCGGGGGAGGTTCACGAGTCCGACCGAACAACCAAGTAAGGCGACACCGGGGGCACACATTTTTGGCATTGATTGGAAGCCACCTTCTGAGATGGCACGAGCACCATAGGCGATTCGCTTGCCGCCTGACAACAGCTGCGTGACCATGGGGTGATGTTTGAACCGTTGGAATTCCATGTAGGGAAAGAGATACGGATTTTTGTAGTTCAAGTGGACGACAAATCCGACATAGACCTGATTGTCTTCCAGATGATAGATGAAGGAACCACCTCCGGCATTGGAACCTAGTGGCCATCCCATGGTATGGGTTACGCTACCTTGACGGTGTTTTTCTGGGCTAACCTCCCAGATTTCCTTCATACCGAGGCCATATTTTTGTGGTTCTTTGTTGGTTGCTAATCCGAACTTTGTAATAACTTCTTTCGCTAGCGACCCGCGCACTCCCTCGGCGAGAAAGACATACTTGCCGAGGACTTCCATCCCAGGCTCGGTTTGATCATTAGCGGTTCCGTCTTTATTTAATCCAAAAACGCCTGCCACAACGCCCCGAACGCTGCCTTGTTGATCATAAATAAGTTCTGAGCAGGCCATGCCAACAAATATTTCAATGCCCAGTTCCTCTGCCTGTTTGGCCAACCATCGGCAAACATTTCCCATCGACACAATATAGTTGCCGTGGTTACTCATCAGCGGCGGCATGACAAAATTGGGAATGCGGATTTTGCCCGCCTCGCCGAGCAGATAGAAATTATCACTCGTAACGGGGATGGTAATCGGCGCATCGTTGTCTCGCCAATCTGGTAACAGGGCATCTAATCCGCTCGTATCCAGAACGGCACCAGAGAGAATATGGGCACCAACTTCAGAACCTTTTTCCAAAATGACGACGTTGAGTTCTGGCTCGAGTTGCTTGAGATGGATGGCCGCACTGAGACCGGCCGGTCCGGCCCCGACAATAACGACGTCATATTCGATTGACTCGCGTTCGCTCTGCGCCATTATGGTACTCCCTGAGCCTTGCTGGGCCGGCACTGCCCTCAATTAACTTAGATGCGTCTTTACAAGATCAAGCACAAAGACTGCAATATATGACGAGGTTTTGTTTTCGAGGCAAGAATTTTCCGGTGGCAAGCTTATAGGCGCCAACGCTCGTAATTTGGCAAAGGGCGTAATCCTGACTGGCTACCCATTTTTCAGCAAAATGGGTCGTTTTTGAGCGCAATTGGTTCGTCAATATATTTCTCTCGCCTTTGCCGCCAATAGCATTAACTTTAGGATTGATGGTGTTAACTTAGCTGGTCCTATGAATGGCGCTATTTTTTAGTCGTTATTTAGGCACTTTCCATTTACCGATCGACTTTTGCAAATAGCGATGATGCGCGTACTTAACGCGATCATACTGCATACAGTCGGCAATGCGGGCCATGGTCGTATTGACAAAGTTCGCACAACTCTTGCTAAAGCCGAGGACTATCTCCTCAAAACCGTCATAGGCCGCTTGTATCACATTCTTCTGGTTGGCTAATAGCCCACCTCTTTTCGTCAGACGATCAGCGCCGTTAACCAACGTCTCACAATCGTTTGCCCTTAACCGACCGAAAGCGACGACGGTGATACCAGCGGTTAGTTCTTGTTGAATGCCCGCTAGGTTTGCGCATGGAACGTCCCCAGCGATAGGTCCTGTTTAATCGTTTTGTAGAGTTCCGCAACTCTCCAGCGTTGCTGAAATAAGTCGGCCAACGCCGACGGCGGATACTGCTTCGTATCGAACAGGGTTGTCGCCAAGATCCATTCGCGCTGCGGGGCTTTGGATCGGCTGGCCGCGGCGGCAAGCTGAGCACGCGGTCTTGCGCCAGACTCTGGACAAACGCCGCAACTTCGGTAGTGGCCTGGTTTTTCAATCGGAACAACGGATGCAGATCCTTGTCAAGGTGATGCGCCAGCAAGGCCCGTGAGAAGTAGCCTCGATCATAGACGATAACATCGTTGGCCTGCAGCAGACGGCTATGGCGCACCGCCGCCGCTCGCGCATTACCGCCCAGTGACAGGTCAACGTCATAGGGAACTTGATCGGCTAAGCGATAGCGGCAACTCACTAATCCCGGCGGCTAGGCGGCATTCGCCGACGGGCGTTTATAGCCCTCGGGTTGTAACACTTTTGGTCAGTTGAACTTGCTGCCATCGACGGCGGCGGCTGATACCGGTTGCGGTTGGTATAAGGGTACCCGATAGGTCTGACATTGGCGCCAGAGTTGCGATAGGGTGATGGCGTAGCCTTGGCGGTTCGGGGCGATGACCAGCCGAAAGACAAACAGGATAATCAGCAAGCTGTTGATCGCCCGCCGGCGGCCTTGCCATTTCGCATCATAGGCCGCCGCGATGGTGGTGGTGGCAATCACCGGTTGCCAAGTCTGGACGATTTGAGGGTCAATCGCGGCGCCTTGTCGCAGTTCCTGGCGCGCTTGATTAGGGGCTGGGTGCCGTGGTTGGCGGCAGAGAAGGCGCTTAAAGTCCGGCACCAACGGCTTCCAGTAGACGTCCTTTTGGGTCTTGCCCTGCCGCGGTTTGGTTTGACCAATCCGTTGCCAGCCGGCGGCGCGGTAGCAACTACCGGTAAACCGGCTGGTATCAACAAAGGTCTCCAGGAGCAGCGGGCGGAAATCATACTTCTGCTGCCGATCGTCGGCTAAGCGGCGGGCCGCCATGGCTAACGCCATTGAGGCCAGATTGCGGATCTTGACCCCATCGAAGATCACGAAGCAGGAATTGACCACCACCAAATGCCGGGTCTTATTCTTTTGCGCCTGGCTCCAACCAATGGCTTGATCACGGCAGCTTAGATTGCGGATAATGCTTTCAAACAAGAGGCCGCCGAGTAGGCGTTGCTGACCGTCAACAATGAAGTACTTCAGTTGCCAAGCGAACGGGTGTTTGTAGCCGAGGTAGTGATGATAGTCGACCGAGGCGTTCTAGATCTTTACGTCTTCCGGGTCTTCGACCGGTTTGAGTGTGATCGGTTCGAAATCTGACAGGGGGCCTTCGACTTTGGTCTTTCGAAGTGCCAGGGCATGATCGATTTTGGCGGTTTGAACGGCAGCGTTAAGACGCCCTGCTGTTCGAGGATTTCGAGCGCGGCGAGACAGGGTCGATACTTCTGCCCGCTATCTGGATTGCGCCATTTCAGGGCGTTTGCCACCCGCATCGCCAATTTTGTTCGACTGATGCCGGCGCCATCATTGATGATCTCTTGGATCGCTTGGATATGCTGGGCGGCAAAACGCTTGCCAAAAAAGGTGAGCGACTTGAAGGTTTTGGCGTTAACGGTCATGGTTGCGTCTCCTCGGACCAGTCTTGGAGACAGTTAGCGGCAACCTTTGTTCAAGTTAAGCAAGAAATTGAGTCGGCAGCAAGAAAGTAGCAAATCGGATAAAATACAGATTGTCAGCGCCTTAGGAGTCTACTGCTGCTGATTTTTTGGCTGTAGATCTCAATCTACGCAAAATTAATGCTGTTGGGGGACGTACCTAAAGGTCATATTAATAGAATTTGTAGCGATGTATATAACCGTTGGGCAGAGATTTACGAAAGGGTGCGCTTGTGGCGGATATTGAGGGATTGAAACGGTTTTCACATCTCAAAGAGCGGGATAGATCTCCCTTTTTTGTTGGTCGAGATCTGTATTTTGATGATATAAAGATGGCTTGCGCTGCCGTTGAGAGTCTGCATCAAGGTGAATGCATCACATCGGAAACCCGTCTGTTTTACGGGGCTCCTGGCGCTGGCAAAACTTCGTTGTTACATGAGTTTGAAAAGCGCGCACGGTGCGGGGAACTTGGGACTCCCAAACCGTATGCGATCAATGTTCACCATGCTCGGCTGAACAGCGAGAAAGACCTTATCATCGAAATTGCGCAGCATTTAGATAAGGCCGAAGTTTTTCGAACCATTGAGCAAGAACAAGTCGGCATGGGAATGAATATTCTGAACATTCTTAAAGGATCAATTCAAACAAGTCAAATTCTCAATCCTCCTGAAGTCACTTTCAGTCATCTCAAAGCGCTCTATAACGCCGCGCAACATCAACCACCTATCCTGCTTTGCGTGGACGAAATTCAGAATATTAAACCTGCCGCTGACGAAATGCTCGGTCTACTGCATCAGGGCAACCATGGTCTGCCGATCATCCCGATATATGCGGGTTTAGGGAACTCGTTGAACATGTTGATGAGCCATGGTGTCTCACGACCTGTTAGCAGCTATGTTCATAGTGTCGGGGCGCTTGCCAAAGACGACGCTCAGAAATGCGTATCAACCATGCTCAAGGCGTTCGATGTGGACTGTACGAATGTCGACGACGACTGGCCGGCAATCCTTGCCGAATGTTCTGATCGTTGGCCACAACATCTGCATAATGGCATGCGTGCCCTCGCCAAAGACCTCACTCGTCCTGATGTGAATGGTGTCCTGCGTAACGTCTCTCTCACGAACGTGTCCAATATAGAACGCGCCTTTCGCAATGAAGCTTATAGCTGGCGGATATCCGAGACGATTGACAAGACAAAACACTTGGTCGCGAAAGTGATGCAGCAGGTGACGGCGCATCCATGTGGAATTGACGAGGTGGAATCCATTGTCCTCGCACTGGATCAACAAGCACCGCACGATCCCGCCTTGAGAAGCGCTTCCCTTCCTGAAGAAATGAATGCCAGTGAATATGTCAATCACATGATCCACCGTGGTCTCTTGCAAAAATTTACCACCGGAGAAATAAACAGTGTGGTCACGTGCCCCACCCCTTCGTTCGCGACTTATGTTATGCAGCGCGGTGGAATCGACCCTGAACCGCAAGAAGACTTACAGCCATCCGACCTGCCCGAACCGATCCCGTTCGAGGACGCCGATCCCTACAAGATCCCCTAGGCGGTATCACTTTCTTTTCCCAAGGTTATTCGGAATTTTCGCGTCCGAGCCGTCCGTAAACCCCTCCAAACCCCCAGACTGCCGGGGAAACGCCACTTCAGACGCGGACGGTCATCAAGAACTTTGTGTCCGCATCGCCAGCCACCAGAAATGACTGGGCGGTTGCAAGAGCCGTTAAAACTAGCGACAAATTAAATTGAGGCCGTTTGATTTGCCGCTAGCATTTAGGTGACATAAAAACTTTTTGTTTGACCGGTTGGACATTCATTAGGGTCGGTTCAATCCCTGCCGCAGCGCGGGCGTCAAAAGCCGTCTCCGAATAAATGGCCGTTCCCGCCATCAAGGCGGCGTCAAACCGTTGCGATTGAACCAACTCGCCATTTCGGCAATACCCAAAGGTAAGGCCCAAAACTCAAAGGTTTGCGTTTGCGGCGGGCCCGCTTGATCGACAATCCAGGTCGCCGCCGTGATTGCCCTCTTGTAAATGTCTAACCCCGCCGCTCAGGGGTGGACAACGGGTAAAGAATCATCCATACATGAGTACCCACGTAAATTGAGTTTATGTGGGGATGGTGAGACCGGGCGATACTTTGACCACTTACTTGTGCGAACAGCTCTCAATTTGATGAGCGTTCACAACCAAGTGGTTGAGGGTAGTTGGGGGTACGAAACCGCCCGGTCTCAAACCAGTTTGAGCTCGCGAAACTGAATTTTCTCACCAATAAGAAAAACGGCCACACTTACCTATCTACCACCTTCTTGAATAAAGCCGGTGATCGGAAGAATGAAATAATTTCATGCTTCGGGTAAAACACTGCACGATTTATGTTGGTTTGTGATGATTGTCGGCTGTTCTTGGAACTGATACTTGAGAAGCTAATCTTTTGGAGTTGCGCAATGGAAAAAATCCCATTTACTCCGCAGGGTTATGCAGCCTTAGAAATTGAGCTCAAGACATTAAAGACGATTGAGCGCCCGGCGATTATTGCTGCCATTGCGGAAGCTCGTGCTCATGGGGACTTGAGTGAAAATGCTGAATATCATTCGGCCAAAGAGAAACAATCCTTTATTGAAGGGCGAATAAAGGAACTTGATGCTGCGATCGGGCGTGCGAATGTGATTGATCCGTCTAAACTCAGTGGCGCCATAAAATTTGGGGCGACGGTTTCTGTTATTGACGAAGATTCTGATGAAGAAAGCACTTGGAAAATCGTCGGTGAGTACGAAGCCGATGTTGAGCAGCGTCTCATCAGCATAAGATCACCGCTCGCACGGGCGCTGATAGGCAGAGATGTTGGCGATAGTGTTGAGGTTCAGACTCCTAGGGGGAGCAAGTCTTACGAGATCATGGATATCAAGTACACTTGATGCGAGTGATTTCGATAGCCAAACGGCTTTAACCAAGGCAAGAAGGGACGAACGCCTTTTTTTGGAACCAGAGCGGTTATAGCAGCGGTAATTACCTTGCAGGCATCGACAGTCTTATTGTTGCCAGCTGCTTCTTTTGCGACTTCATTCCCAAAAATAACTCGCTGCTGATTTAGAATAGTAGGTTCCTTTTTTCTACTTCCGAGGCGCGGCACCATTTTTTTTGCATTGTCAAAACTGTCATCGAATCGTCGATCTGCCTAAAGTCCAAGTTGCTGAATTGAAAACCAAAAAGCCTTGACGGACTTTGAGGTTCCGACTTGAGTATTGATATTGATTACACTTACGCAGACAGTCGTTTTCCCGAAGTGTTTAACTTATTGCCCTTAGAGTGTACCACCGATAGCGAACGCATCGAATGCGCTGTAGAGCTCTCCTGAGCGTTGCTTGATTGCTTATTGCATTGAGGCAATATCTGCTTCTTTTGGAAGTTATGGTGAATGGCAAACGTCAAACATGGCACAAATCTCAGGGGTCATGCCGCCATGCTGTGTTTTTCTGCTTTGGTTGCGGGGTCTTTTTCGCTCGGCTCTCTCGCCGCAAATGAGATCGCACCAATAGCAATTACGACGGCTCGTTTTCTCATTTCTGCAATTATACTTGGTATCGCGATGGTCGCATTGCGTCGCTTTTCGCGCACTGATTTTTTTGCGCCTTGGCGCTATCTGATCTTGGGGTGTTTGTTAGCAATATACTTCGTATTGATGTTTGAAGGATTGAAAACGGCGCCGCCTGTGAGCGCAGCTGCGGTATTCACTCTCACGCCCATCATGGCTGCCATCATCGGCTATCTACTTTTGCGCCAGATTACGACTGTTCGTATGGCGGTGGCACTAACATTTGGCGCGACTGGCGCACTTTGGGTTATTTTTCGCGCAGATATAACTGCGCTACTGCAACTCCGCATTGGTCGCGGCGAATTAATTTATTTCTGGGGGTGCGTCGCCCACGCAACCTATCCGCCGGTGCTTGTGCTACTCAACCGTGGCGAATCAGCATTAGCTTTTACGTTTGCGACACTGATAGCTGGTAGTCTGCTGTTAACGGCCTTGGGGTGGCAGGATATCTTGGCCACTGACTGGCTCAATTTACCAATGGTGGTCTGGATCACTCTGGGGTATATTTCGGTCTTTGCGAGCGCGTTGACATTCTTACTTATGCAGTATGCCTCCCTGCGTCTTCCAGCCGCAAAAGTCTTGGCCTACACTTATCTTGTTCCTTCTTGGGTGATTCTTTGGGAGCTGGTGCTTGGTAAAGAGGTACCACAAACCATTGTATTGGGCGGGGTTGTCATTACCCTGATCGCGCTCTTCTTATTAATAAAGAATGAACAAGCAAATCGTGAGACCTGATCCAAAGATTTGGGGATTACTTCTTTTACTAAACAATCTTGATCCGGCATCTTGATTTCAGAGCCGGAATCTGATACCGGCCGTGGGAATCGGGTTCCAGTCAATTGCGTTCCAGACTCGCAGTCTCTTGGTGAGTTCGAAAATTCTTCGGAATGAGTGGTCTTGGGCCTTTGCCTTTTTCGAAAAGGGGCGATCCGAAGACCGCCCCGTGTGTGTCAGCCTCCCGGCCTTTGGTAAGGCGAATCCTTGCAGTAGTCCGTGCTGTCGGTGCGCCATTTGAGGGCGGTCGTGGCGTATGATTCACTTTCCCCGTCGGCGATGCCCGCCGCGACGACGGAACTCTTCGACATACACACGCACGAGTCGTTCATGTTGCCGTTTCGGAACTTGTAGACGACGCCACCGTTCAATGAATTGCTGTCCGGCTGATGACATCTGTCATTCCCCCTGACAAACGCCGTCGCGCTATTCATGTTTCGGTCAATCGTGAACCCCGCGACGCTCATCAGGCGAATTGTGATTGCCACGTTTGTACTGCCGTCTGTGTTATTGTCGGGTCTCGGATCGATCCGGTCATCCGCCACGCACAGGCCCGGCAAGAGAACGGACGTTCCGGCAGTGGCCGTGTTCGCCGTGATCACGTTGGATGGAATGTCAGCAAGGGTTTCGCCGTCGGCCAGATAGGTCAGAACGCCGTGGTTGCGGAAATGGTTGAAGCCCCCGGTCGTGGAGACGTGATAGCGCACCTGGGTACCCATTGGTATGGACGTGGTTGAGGTCAGGCTGATGCCCATTGTCAGGCAGCCGAGTTCCTCCCGTATGACTGCGTTCGGGCCGCCCATAAGGCTAACCGTGTTCACCTGCGCGGCCACCGGCGCGGCGATCAGTGTTGCCGCGAGCGCGGCGGCGAGCGTCGCTCGA
>JAPORY010000002.1:0-1600 GCA_026709985.1 Aestuariivita sp.
CTAAGGCATCGTGGACGTGATCGAAAGCGTCTTGAAAGATTATGGGCGCTGTCCCGGAGGGCTGACTTAATGCCTGGATTATCAGGAAAACGCGAAACTCCGTGCCAGTATATCCATGCAAGTCATCTGTTATCTCGTTTAATCGAGTGGTCCAAACAGTGAGCGGCACTTTTTTTGAATCCGCGTTCAACATGAAGCGACACGCGAGTAACTGACTACGCGATTCAACTTCTTTTTCAGCAAATTCTATGATGGCCTCCGGGTTATCCTTCACACATTCTAGCCAGTTGGTGTGCACCGAACTGCCTATCTGATCATTCTTGATCTCAGCTGCGAATTGGCGGGTAATCGCTTTGGTAACTGCGTTGGGCGCTGCGGCATATATCGCTGCGATGAGATCTGTGCTGCTTCGCGCCAGCAATCTAGGAACCAGCTTGACCAGCGACTTGTCACCGGGTGAATTGGATTCTCGAATGATTTCCAACAGCAACTCATCGCCAACCTTTTCGACGCGATCATCGTTCAAAAACGCTATCGACAAACGCGCAATCCTGCGGAACGCGGTTTCAGACTGATCAATGAGCGTCCAGTTGAAATCCGCATCTTTCGAGAATGCTACGCCCGCGAAAAGGCTGTCCGCGAACTCGCTAAGATCATCGGCGCTGCGCACAAGCAATTCGGAAAGTTCCAACTGACGGCTGCTGATCCAGCTCTTGATAGTCTTTTTGTCCAAAGCGCCGAGCTCTGGAAATGCCTCAGGGTGAGAAGACGACTGCACGCCGATCACCACGTCAAACGGATCAACATCAGGCAACATTGAAAAATCTGCGTTGGAGGGCTGCGTGAGGTCTTTTTTCAGCAGTAGCGCAGTTGATTGACTCCGAAACGTTTCTCCAATTTCAGCAATCAGCTGCGGTATATTCGTCTTACCTGGCTCTGATTGATGAAGGTCGTGATAGACCCCGGACAGAAACAAGAGGTTTTGCCGAGTGGCCCCGGCGTCTGCCCCATAGCGCCACAGGAAACGGCGAAACTCAGATGAACCCCCGGTCACGACATCGCGGACGACGAAATCTAGCACATCGGACGATAGCCTGGGGACTTCGACCAAGTCAGGTGAAATCCGTTCTTTTAGTTCTACTTCAAAATCGCTGTGTCGCGTTTGCTTGGTGCCGGACAGTGACGCACTTCTGAAAGAGAATTGTCGTCTGAGAGCGGGCCATTGCTGTGACCATATCGCGAAAAGGGCGCCTTTGACATCTTCCTCGTTTTCAACGGTGTTTCGATCAAATCTGCCAAAATAGACGAGATCGATGAGATCGCGGACAATGCGTTCATCCAAAGGTTCGGCCGGTGCCTTCAGAGTGTGGGGATCAAACACAAGCTCAGCTGAGTAGCTTTCAAACGAGTTTCGCTTCGTAGGCCGCTCGAAATGCTGGTCCAAATGCTGTAGATTTGGAATGCGTGATAAGTCCGCTTCGGCTATCGCCAATACATGAGTCCATACACAACCGGGACGCGGCATTTCGTGCGCGCGCCAGGTTCTCATCAACACAAAAGTCTTTTCGCCCTGCACCGGGCGCGCAGAAACGTAACCTTG
>JAPORY010000002.1:1610-4912 GCA_026709985.1 Aestuariivita sp.
GGATTTTGAAGATCCTCTTGGGTCCCAGGCGGGTTCCGGCAAAGTTTTCGATGCAAGCGATTTCGAAGCGCCGGGGCTTGAAGCAAGAAGCCCGTGACCGCGGTCATAACCGAAGAGCATTTGCTGCAACCGTACATTGGGCGAATTTACATTACCGCTATTCGTCATCGGCACCCAACCATCGGAGAGGCTGTGTGATATCTGGGCCTAATTTTCCCTGCCAGTGACAGATCACTCGTTCGGCGGGCTTCTTCTCCAGAAGCGACGACCGGGAATCACCGTTCAACATACCGCCCTGGGCTGAAATACCACAAAACCGGACGTCATAGATTTCGGAGTTGTTGCGGAGGAACTGTTCTAAAAGCGGCATCTCGCGCGCAATCCATTCTGCAGGCGATACGCCGTCGTCTTGGACGACGTCCCACGCTGAGATCGCGATTACCAATCGACGATGCCGACGATCAAAGGGGCGAACTTGCAATATCTGAAGCAATTCAACAATGCGCGTTTGTTCAGGCGTCTTGCGAGCATCATATTCCGTGGGTTCTTCCGAGCCGGTGTCATTGCCGCCCCCGGCATCTTCGTCATCCTCGAAGACGTGGTCGAGCACCGAAGTCATGTCATCGGCACGATCAGCATTTACGAAAAAGAGGATGCCTCCAGTGGCGTTAGCGTTTTCTACGAACTCTTCTGCACATTGGCGATCGGCGAAAATCTCTTGAAACGTCTCTCCGGAAAAATCCGGAAGCGTCAGAACCATGGTCGCTTGCGTTCTTGTGTCACGAACATGTAGGGCAACATGTTCCTCGTTGGAGATGTAGGTTCGCGGCACTTCCTCGCATCTAAGCCAGGCTTCAACGATCTTGTTGAGATATTCCGCATCGCCGGAAGTTTTCTCTAAAACCAACGAAGTGCCAACAAGCCCAGCGTCAATTACATGCCAAAGCGCGGCGAGATAGGTTGTCTTGCCAGACTCAGGATAACCAAGGATGATGTGGCGTCGGGTGGTCATTTTGGAGTCCTCCCCGATCGCACTCGGGCGAGCCGGTCAAACTGTGTGGCTGGTGCCATGTCATGTCGGACTGGGAAAACCGACGGTTCAGCGGCATCGCACCAGGCCGTCAGTAAATCGTCGCATCCATAAGCCGGCACAAAATCGCCCCTCGGGTCCCGGGCTGCTATCGCAAACAGTTCTATCGTTGCGAGCTTAGAGCCGAAATCTCTCTTCAGACGTTGGACAAGCTCTTCTAATTGCGATGTGATGGACTCACTGCGCCCGGACCGCTCAACTTCATCTTGTTTGGTCTGAACAATCTGAAGATGTTGTCTGCTATCAACCACTTCTGAATCGATCATTGCGCGTACCATGCGGCGGGTCGCTCCAAGTGCATCATGGAGTTCTTCCGGTCGCGCCAATCGCGCGCCATCGACAAGAACTGTCACAACGCGCGCAACGGAAAGCTCGGGTAGCTGACGAAACTCGTCAGGCCGATCCATAGCGGATCGATAGGTCTCTCCGGCACGATCTGAGACGAACAGATCCACTCTGTGTCCAGACTCATTGGCCAGCGCCAGATGGTAGTACTGGAGGCCTTCTGAAACAAAAGTGCGCTCGGTGTCGGGTATCTGTGCGCCCGAAGCGGCGCGGGAATGGTGAGCAAGCTTCTCGAATCCGCCCAACGTTGAGCTTCCAACGAAACTTCTTTCACCGAATTCTCCCCGCAAGTATCTGTCGTATAGAGCGCAGAGCAGTGTAGATTTCCCGCTTGATGTGTCTCCGATGACCGCGACAAGACGGCCTGCGCGCTGCAATTGTTGGGCGTCGACCTCGAGTTGTGAAAGCGGGTCGCCTTGTGGAACTTTTGCTTTTGGGATTTCCAGAGTTGTCTCGGCTTCAACCGCCACGTCGGTCACAGCTTCTTCTGCCGACGTCCGTTCAACGACAGGCTTGCCAAAATGTGGGCATGACTGAACAGGATCATGTCCTTCCAGGCATGATCCATTCGCGGCGATCTCGCAGTCGGGGTTGCTACAGGTCAGCGACTCGTTCAATGCGATTACCTCAGCTACGCAGACAGCGTCTTGAGGAGTAGCGTTTCCCGAAAACTCTGCAGAGCAATCTCTTCTGCATCGAAAATGGTCTTGTCTGGAAGCCCGCCATCCTCGCCGTATTTCTTCTTCCAGGCTGTCGGAAGTCCAAGATCGTTCGCTCTGCTTATCGCATTGGCTAGGCAGCAAAGATCTCGGACGTCATCGACCTTTATAGTGCTTGCGACCCTCTCCAACTGGCTCGTGTCAAACAATTTAGGAAGTCCGTCGATCTTTACCTTTGCGGATTTATCAGTGCGCCTCTCGCTCAAGGCTTTCTTGATCAAAAACTCGCTCGCATGGGGGCCTAAGGGTGTACGACACAGTTCGGCAAGCTCCATCCCTATGAGCAACGCAGCCTGCCCCTCTTTCATGGACGCATAGGGCTGGTGGAAGAGGTAGCTCTGCCCGCCGATGAGCCACCACAGCATGTCTTTTTCTTCACGCAGATTCGCGATCTCGTCCCGTATCGGTTTGAGGGCCGCAGTAACCTGTGATGCCAGGAACTTGTCCATCTCCTGACTGTCGACATTCAACTGTTTGCAGAGTGCGCTGAGTTCCGCTGGGTTCATGGCAGTGACAAGGTCTTCGTCAGATCCTCCAAGCTCTTCGCTAAGCTTACGGGCAGTAATTTGTTTCGGCTTTCCCGCGCGCCTGTCATCTATGGCCATGTCACGCGCGGCTGCGGAGACATTTTCCACGAACTGAGGCCAGACAACCGGATCACGGAGGCCGCAGGCATGAGCCACAAGTATTGCAAGCGCCGCCTTTGAGTTTTCCTCCACGTTGATTTCGCGCGCCAAGAGCGCCATGGCGATGATGGCAACCTCTCGCTCGTTTGTGACCATCGAAAAGGCTGGGTCTGCTTCAATGATGGGCGTGGAAAACCACTTTGTATCGGCGGTGACCGTTAGCCCGAAATAGAAACGTACAAGATCCAGAATTTTGTCTGTGTCGAGTTCCTTGGCAATTGCTTGGAATGGCTCAAGACGCAGAGAGATATTGGCTGCATCGGGCGTCAGGCCTGCGTAACCGTAACAGTCTGAAAGTGAGAGTTCCTTCAACACATCAATCCTTTTTATTCATTGTTTCAGCGCTCGACTGGGCGGTTTGAATTTCAGCCTCGAATGCGTCTAGCAGCCCCCTTTCGCGGGCACGTAGCAAAACTTGCCGGAAGCGTTCGTAGTCTGGCAGCTTTTTGTCGGCTTCTTCGA
>JAPORY010000107.1 GCA_026709985.1 Aestuariivita sp.
TTATTCCAAAACCCGAGGGAGGTCAGGCATGAGTTAGGGATATTTCACGGAATTTGCGCCGCAATTCTGCAAATATGTGTTAGTCTTGAAGGGTCTTTCCAAGATCGACCAAGTGGCAACAGTCACACTTCTTAACGTTTTGGACCTCAACGCACTGTCCAAAGCAGTTTGTAAATCAAAACATGTACTCACAAAATGCGACCAGAAGTCGAATCAGGGAAAACGGGCGCCGTTCCTGTCGCTATCTCTACATTGGGCATCTCTTAACAACGCTGCACCTCGCAAGAGACCGTGGCTCATCTTGCTGTAGGCCGTAATCACAAAAAAACCCATGACCAAACCAAGATGCACTATCAAAAGGACCGGCATAATAGTCGTATTGCCAAGAGCGTATAAAGCGAGCCCGCTTAAGCTGGTCAGCCCCAGCAGCCAGATAACGGCATTATCAGCACCTAAGTGCCGCGGATCTGACAATTCTTTTGCCGCGAATGCCTTTAGTTTGAGCATCCACGCACAGCCAAAAACCAGCAAGACTCCGCCAGTAATTCCGAAGAGCTTCGGGACAGAAATCAGTGGATACGGCGCCGCTCGATCAAACACATAGTGCAAAACTGTGCCGCTCGCCGTCGCCGCAAAACACAACAAGAATCCAAAGAAGATAGCCTGATGGGCGTATCGCCGTCGCATGGTAAATCGTTCGCGACGTTCAAAGTTGCATCCATCGCCATGCCCACCCCTGAGATTTCGAAGACTGACCATGTGCTTGACGGCCGCCCAAACGTGGCGCAGTGCCACGCGTTCTCCGCCAACATCACACCAATAAGCACGCACTCCAATTGTAAGACTAAGACAAGGGATGATGAATACCGGCAAGAATAGAGCCAGCATCGTTGCGTGCGACATCACAGAATAAAAACCAACACCAGCCGTTGGCGTCAGCAACCAAGATACCAACGCAACAACGACGATACCCAAAAGAATGCTGCTCACAACAAATTCGGAACGCCGATGAAAATAAACTGCTAGCGATGATGGCCAAGCATAGGCTTCGTAATTCTTGCCGCGGACTTCATCGAGCGCCTGCGGCAAGTTGATCGCAAATTCGTGCGGATCAACATATTGGCAGGCATAATAGCAACTCCGACAGTTATGACAAAGATGCGAAATCTGGGTAATATCGCCGTCTGCGAAGGCCAAATTCTGGGTAATTGATGAAAAGGCCGAGCAATAACCCTCGCAGTACCGGCAGGAATTGCAGATCTGGATTTGCCGTTGGGCTTCTGCGTACGGATTATCGCACATAATTCGCAGCCTCCCGGCCAGCAATCTTCCCGAATACCGAACCGATCGTCATGCCAATTCCGGCCAAGTAGCCCTGCCCTAAGATTGACCCGGCCATGATTTCTCCAGCTGCCCATAAATTTTCCATCATTCCGTTCTTGCCCTCCGTTCGCGCTTTCGCATCAACCTTCAAGCCCAGATAGGTAAAGGTGACACCTACTCCCAGCGGATAGCCATAGAATGGCGGCTCATTGATCTTACGAGCCCAATTTGACTTTGGCGGAATGATGCCAGTGGTCTTGAGTCCATCAAGTTCTTGCGGCGTAAAATCCCCCGTTTGGCAAGCAGAATTGAATCGCTCAAGCGTTGTGTTTAGTTTATCGGCTGGCAAATTGAGTTTCGCCGCTAATTCATCAATGCTGTCTGCCTCAATTGTCGGAAAAACTGAGGGCATAAAGAGATCTTTGCTTTTTGAATCGATGATTGCGAAGGCCTTTTGATTCGGTTGCTCTGCCAGCAATCGCCCCCAAATCGCGTAACGCTTGGGCCAAATATCTTCTCCCTCATCATAAAATCGTTCGCCGTTGCAATTCACAACAACTGAAAACGGCACGCAGTCAATTCGTGTGACAATGCCGCCATCAAACTTGGGAGATCGTCCGTCAATCGCGACAGCATGACACTGCGTAGGATCGCCGACCGCAACGATACCTTGCTCCAATAGGTTCTCAAGCACCGCGCCCCGATTGTATGGCGTGCCTCGGATCAAGAAATTCTTCGCTGACTGACCCCAAGCGCGAGACAGCCATTCGAGGTCAGCTTGGAACCCTCCTGATGCGACAACAACGGCCTTGGGCGCGAACCTCTTAATCTCTGCACCCATTGTTACTTCGACACCTTGAACCTTATTGTCAGTGATTTCGATGTGATCAACATGGGCGTTGTAATAAATCTCAATATCCATGTCTTCCGCCCGTGCATAAAGAGCATTGAGCAAGGCCTTTCCCCCACCAAGGAAAAAGGCATTTGTGCGTGACAGCGACAGAGTTCCCGACAATGCTGGCTGAAAGTGAACCCCGTGCGCCTCCATCCAATGATAAGACGCGGCCGATGAACGGATTGTAACCAATGCGAGTTCCTTGTCGGTACGTCCGTTTGTGACCTCCAATAGATCGTTTAGAAACTCGTCTTCTTCATAAACGCCGTCCATGACACCGAGTATTTTTGAATGTTGACATCGAAAATTTCGGGTATGGCGTGAATTTCCGCCGCGGAAGACGGCCGGTGCTGCTTCGAGTACCGTAACCCGCGCCCCAGCCGACCGTGCGGTTAGGGCTGCGGTCATGGCCGCGTTTCCGCCACCCACCACGAGAACTTCAGGGTTAGGTATGCCGAGGTCGTCTATTGACATCTGTGAGAACTCCCATTAGCATTTTGTATCCAGTCGGACACAAAACGCAAGCCCTATGTCAAACAATCCCGAATCTCGCGGTCAGGCTGCTTACTCGGCCTTATTGGATGCGCTACGAGCGGGAACCTACGTGCCAGGTGATCGCCTTCGCGAAGAGGAAGTTGCTACAAAGTTCGCACTCTCTCGAACACCAGTACGAGAAGCATTAAGACGATTGGAAAGCGACGGAATTGTCGAACATCGTCCGCGCATCGGCGCCGTTATTCGAACGCTTTCTCACAGCGAAGTCGTCGAACTCTATGAGATGCGTATTGTCATGGAACGCTGTGCCGCCGAACTGGCCGCACAGCACGGCTCATCAGCAGAATTTGATGCGCTAGCTTCATTGAATGACCAGATTGAAGCCGAGCGCAATGCGCCGATTAAGGCGGTTTCGATTAATCAAGAATTTCATCACATTCTTTGCCTTGCGGCACGGAATCAGTTTCTCTTGCAAGCGGCGCAGGCACTAAACTACTCGCTATTGCTCTTGGGACCGAGTACCTATACTGATGCTAAACGAATCGACGAAGTTGTAACGCAGCATCGTGATATAATCGCGGCGCTGCGTACGGGCGACAAGCCAGCTGCGGGAGCGGCGGCAGAAATCCATCTCCGTCATTCGTTATTTTGCCGCCTAACATGAGTGCCTTAGTTCAAAGTTATGTAATCGGCATGCTCGTCGCAGGTTTCGGCGTTACTTCCTTTTACTTCTTGGAACTACCTTTACCTTGGCTTTTGGGTCCGATTGCAGCCTGTTTAATCGCAGCTTTATTGCGTGTGCCATTGGTTCAATTTAATCGGCTTAATGATAGCATGCGTACCATCTTGGGCGTTGCTGTCGGGGCAACCCTTACACCAGCGGCGCTGGCACAGGTGCCGGCAATGTGGCCAACGCTAGTGATGGTTCCAGTCACTGTAGCTGTTATCGGCGCTCTCGGTGTGCCGTATTTCCGCCGCATCTGCGCGTATGACTTCCCGACCGCTTACTACGCAGCTATGCCGGGTGGTTTGCAGGATATGATTGCGTTCGGCGAAGAAGCGGGTGCCAAAGTTCGAACGCTGAGCCTCATTCATGCGACTCGCATCCTTGTCATTGTGGTGATGTTACCTTTTCTCCTCAAGGGCGTTTGGCAAGCCGACCTTTCCAATCCGCCCGGTGCGCCAGTGACAACCATACCGACTCATGAGTTACTGTTGATGATCGTTTGCGCAGTTGGCGGCTGGAGAGTCGCGAAGGCCCTCGGCATGTTTGGCGCATCTATCCTTGGACCCTTGATACTTACGGGAATTGTTACTCTGGCAGGAGGATTAAACAGTCGGCCACCGGCGGAAGCGCTCTGGGCCGCACAATTCTTCATTGGATTGAGTATTGGCGCAAGATATGCCGGGATCTCAGTCGTTGAGGTGCGTCGTGATCTATTGGCAGGTTTGGGATTTTGCGTGACCTTGATAGTCTTGACGCTGGCAATTGTTGAAATCATTTATGTCGCTGACCTTGCAACGGGCATGGATGCGTTGCTCGCGTTTGCGCCGGGGGGACAAGCTGAACTAACCGTATTAGCATTGATCGTTGGTGCTGATGTCGCCTATGTGGTGAGTCATCATATCGTGCGCCTGTTTGTTGTAATACTAGGTGCGCCATTAATAGCAAATCTGCTTGGGCACAGGTCGTGAACTCAACTGGGTTGTTAACAGCAACTTAAGAGCGCAGTTTGCCACAGATTTGGACATGCTGACATCGAAGGATTTTTGTCACGGAAAAAGTGACGCTGGAAACGCTGCCGAGGGGTCGGAGTTGCCGATTTGTTGGGTCTATTGATTGAGCCTGCAACTTGGGAGGGAGTACTAAAGGTTCATCGGCCAAATGCTAACTTTGGCATCAGGCTCAATTGGGCATGAAGAAACCGACAACGCGACCAAGAACTCTAAAGAACTATATTTTGGGGATTACTAAGATAACTTGACCGCATACAACATGATGACTTCGCATTACGATCGGAACACAATATAATGTGTCACGTCAAGTTATCTTAGTAATCCCC
>JAPORY010000056.1 GCA_026709985.1 Aestuariivita sp.
GGAACGGGAACAGCACCCGGCACCCAGCGCATATCCCTTCCTGCTTTCCGTAAAGCGTGTGCCGGTGGGTCCGGTAGTTGGGAAGGTTGCCAAGGTCGGTACGCGTCGGTACGTCCGTTCTGTGCGTCACGTCATCAAACAGCGGTCCCCGGTCATCGCGCAGCCGTTTGAGAACCAGCCTGGCCGCGAGCGGCGATATGTCGATGCCAACCCATTTTCGATCAAGCCGATCAGCCGCGACGCAGGCCGTGGCGCATCCGCAGAACGGATCAAGCACCACGTCACCTTCATTTGATGAAGCCCGGATTATGCGGTCAAGAAGGGCAAGTGGTTTCTGCGTGGGGTAACTGGTTCCTTCCTTACTTGACGCTTTCACAACGTCTATATCCGTCCATATGTCACTCACGGTTGATCCGCGTGACTGGTCAAGGTAACGCTTCAGTGCGGGAATTCCCTCATTGGAGAAATCGATCAATCCTGCCGCGTTCAGGGCATCTAGCCTTTGATGGACGCTGGACTTGGCCCCGTAGTCTGGAATCAGTTCGGATTCGATCCAACCGGCATACGCGCCCCCTTTGGGCACGGCCCAATGCCGCCCGATCATGGAGGGATCCCATCCATTCCAAGGTTCCCCGGATTCCCCGTCACTGACTCCGGGGCCGGTAAGGTCGGTTCGTCGCCATACGCGGCCATCGGGATCGCGATACCGGTAATTGACCAGACCGCCTCCGACAAGCGGCAGGTATTGACGCGCGAAGCTCGCATCGGATGCGGCATAGAACAGAAGATGATCCGCGTTTCTGGGAAAGGCGCGGTTCGATCCCTTGTTGCCCTTCACGCGCTGCCAAGCGAGATGGTTACGAAAATCTCGCGGCTTCCATACCGAGTCCATAAGCATTTTGAGATAATGAACGGCCGTATCGTCGCAGTGAAGGTAGATGCTACCCGTCGGTTTCAGGATGCGCCGCATTTCGAGCAGCCGCACCGCCATCATGATGAGATAGGACTTCATGCCCTTGCCGTGCGCCAATCCTGCCGCGTCAATGATCGCGTAAAGAGTCGGTTGCCGCTCGGCGATCTCACCGTGCCAGGCTTGATCCACATCATCTAGGGTCCAGGTATCCTTGAAGGCCGCGCCGGCTGCCTCTGATCCAATGGGTGCCGCGTAATCGCGGTTTGAGTTAAAGGGCGGGTCGAGATAGATCAGGTCCAGCGACTGGCTGTTCATGCCACGCATCACGTCAAGGTTGTCGCCCGTCCACAGAGTGCGGTTTCCCCAGTTCGGTTCAGTCATCGAATTGTCCCGACATTGTCGACCAGAAAACGAGCAGCGTTTGCTTCCATCCAATTACGAAGCAAGAAGCCATCGTATTCATACGGCCCGGTTTTGGCTCCGGTCGTCTTTGAAAAGGCTTCAATGAAACTTTGAACGACTGTAATTTTGACATGGGACGGTGCGTCAATCATCGCCGGTTCTATGTATCGACCAACAATGTATGTTGCATCCATGTAATCAATAATCGGGCCATTGGGTTCCTGACCGCAGTTCTTTCGCCTCTTTATCCATTTGGCTACGTCGCCGCTGTATGCCCATGCGGTACCGACCACGAGACCGCCAAATAACAGACACCAAAGCCAAAGCGGAACGAAATCCGTTATTTCTATAACCGGTGTGGTCACGATCTCACCGACATGGAAGGTGCCAAGAGGCAAGGATTTTTTCCACATCCCGCCCGTAGACCGATTCGGCGATGCCGTCAAGTATTGGTTATAATTCCCTATTATTCATGGTGGCGCCATCTTAAACACTGCTCACTAACAAGAACCCAATGCCTTCATCGGTGAATTTTTGTGTGTCGGTTGGCTAACGCGGCAACCCTCTCTGGGAGGTCGGCTGGCGGTTAGAATCCGATGACGAAGCCTCCCCGTACGACGGTCGGTGATCAATGTTAAGCGAATTTGTGACACAATTGCCCGCCGGCGCCACACTATTTGCTCGCGGGCCGCTGCATGTAATGCCAGCAAACATCAGCCCTACGAGCAAGGGGCGCTATATCTCTTGGCTAATGTTGCAGGATTAACTCCCAGAAAGTAGCTGCACAGCAATCTCACATTCCGACCACCTTGGCGCCACCAACCGACTTTCTGAAAGCGCTCAGCGCTGGTCAAAGCATCTGAGCTAAGTTCAGAAAGACCGATCGAGGCCTGCCGAATCCGTCGCATAATTTCAACGTCTTCCATTAGGACCTGATCGGGGAAACCCCCTAGGCGCTGATAATCTTTCTGGCGAATCAACAAGCCCTGGTCACCGTATGCCAGCCCGAGAGTTCCCGCCCGCAAGTTTGCAGCTTTTGCAAACAACCTTGGCAATAAACCCGCCGCACGAAATCTCAGTCGGAAATAGGCGGCACCTTGCCGCAGTTGCAAGTGCTCACGAACGACCCTTGTCCACCCACCCTGTAGATGGGTATCAGCATGCAACACCATTAACCATTGCGCTTTGGCAACGGCACACCCACGCCGCAATTGCCCACCCCGAGACGCTGGTCCCTGAATAAAAACGGCACCAACCGCCTCTGCAATCTGACGCGTTTCGTCAAGAGATCCAGCATCACTGATAATGAGTTCTTGAATCAATCCCGTATGTAAACCTTCCATGAGGCATACCAATGTTTCTGGCAAAGCTGTTGCCGAATTCAGAGTGGGAATGACAACACTAATTTTTTCTGACATGAGTTTCATTTAGACGGCTTGTTCATGTATCGTCAGGCATTGAGTCATTAATCGGAGTTTGAAAATGAATGATCGTCATGTCTTTCAAATTGATGGATCTGATTCTGAGGCGTTTTTGCAAGGACTCATAACCAATGACATCCAGAAGCTCGATCAAGGACTGATGTATGCCGCTTTGTTAACTCCGCAGGGGAAGCTCATCGCTGACTTTTTTCTGTCTAGGTTGAAAAACGCGATCCTGATTGATGTCGCAGCGTGCTTCGCTGATACGCTATTTGCCCGACTACAAATGTACAAACTTCGGTCAGATGTCAATATTAGCAAGACTGACCTGAGGGTCAAGCGCGGCACGGGACCGTGTCCGAAACACGCTGTCGCCGACTGTCGACATCCCGCACTTGGTTGGCGCCAATTCGGTTCGACGACAGCTACCGATGATGATGGCACTGATTGGGATGATATTCGGGTGACCCACCTCATTCCTGAAAGTGGTATTGAGTTGACCGAAGACACCTATATTCTCGAAGCTGGCTTTGAGGCACTCAACGGCGTTGACTTCAAGAAAGGCTGCTATGTTGGGCAAGAAGTGACGGCCCGCATGCATCACAAAACTGACCTTCGAAAAGGATTGCGACGAGTGAAAGTCCGAGGGAAAGCTCCCGTCGGCACTTCGATTATTGCTGACGGAAAGACCGTTGGCACCCTCTATTCGCAGTCACGAAGCTTTGGAATTGCGCACCTACGATTTCAACATATCGCAAGTAACATGGTCGCTAGCGAGGCGGTCGTAAATATCGTTGAGAACGACGAAGTTTAAGGCCTTATCGCGGCAGGCTGTTCCAACTCTGATCGCCGAATCTCGGTAATTTGAGTGGTTGTCTCTCTCTGTCCGAACCCGCCAACTCCAAACGTTATAGCTGCGCCGCAATTTCGTCAGTAATCTCGCAGTTTGTGGTCACGCGCTGAACATCATCGTCATCTTCAAGTGCTTCGACAAGTTTCAAAAGTTTTTGAGCACCATCAAGGCTGAGTTCTAGCGTTGTCGACGGTTTCCAAACCAGATGCGTGGTTTTACTTTCTCCCAGTCTTTCCTCCAAAGCGTTCGCAACTTCGCTGAGTTCTCGATCCGAGCACCAGACAAAATGACCGTCTTCAGAACTCTCGACATCATCGGCGCCGGCATCAATAGCAGCCATCATTACCGCGTCAGTATCACCAACCTGCGGGAGAAAACAAATTTCACCCTTACGCTCAAACAAAAAGCTGACCGATCCGGTTTCACCGAGGTTGCCGCCGTTTTTGTTGAAGAGTGCCCGGACCGAAGAGGCCGTTCGGTTGCGGTTGTCGGTCATCGTTTCAACGATGACTGCTACACCTTCGGGCCCGTATCCTTCATAGCGAACCTCGTCATATTCGACACTGCCATCCATGACCGATTTCTTGATCGCCCGCTCAATTTTGTCCTTTGGCATGGATTGCGCCTTCGCTTCCTTTACTGCTAGGCGCAGGCGGGGATTTTTGCTTGGGTCAGGGTCTCCAGACTTTGCTGCAACTGTGATTTCCTTACTGAGTTTGGCAAACAATTTAGCGCGCGCCGCATCTTGGCGTCCCTTCCGATGCTGAATATTTGCCCATTTTGAATGCCCAGCCATTATAACGTCCCGTTCGTGTGTTCTTGTGCAACAAAATTCTGGCTACTCTAAAAAGTTCCCTGTCTGCTTTCAAGCCGACTACGAATATGAGAACAAAAGCAATCGCCCTACAAAACATCAAAATTACGTGCGGAATTCTTTGCCGCCGTACAACCATACCTTGCATTCGAAAAGGCCAAAAATCATCGCAAAGGCTTGGTGGTTATTCGATTGCTTTCGCCGGCAAAATCGCCTAACATCAGCTACTCTTGACATAGGGGAGTTCGATGAAGTTGTTTCTTGTTTTGCAGGCCCGACCAGAAACAGACATCGCCGATCAAGAATACGAAGGGATTTGCACAAAATGCGAACTGCCCGAGAGCCGCTTCCACCGTATTCGCGTTGATCAAGAGGGGCTTGATGCCAACATGGATCTCAACAAATTCGCTGGGGTCATTGTCGGTGGTGGCCCGGCGTGTGTGTCCGATGACAACAGTACAAAAGACCCTCTCGAAAAGCAGGTTGAGCGGCAACTCTTTTCAATTTTGCCGAAAATCATCAAACAAGACATCGCTTTCATGGGCTGCTGTTACGGTCTGAGCTTACTTGTAAGCTCCCTCGGTGGAAAGGTTGATCAATCCCAATATGCAGAGCAGGTTGGGGCCGCAGATTGTTACCTCACCACCACCGGCAAAACCGATAAATTGACTCAAACCCTGTCTTCGAACTTCCAAGCTTTTGTCGGCCATAAGGAAGCCGTGCAACTTTTGCCGGCCAGCTGTTCGCTACTTGTCACTTCGGAAGCGTGCCCCGTTCAAATGGTTCGTTTCGGAGAAAATGTCTACGCAACGCAATTCCATCCTGAGGCAGACGCCAATGACATCGAAGCCCGAATTCGGATCTACCGCAATCACGGATATTTTCCACCCGAAGATGCCGACGAACTGATTGCAAAATGCCATTCGTCAGACGTTACTCAACCTCGACTCATTCTCAAGAACTTTGCGCACGCCTACGGCTAAAGCCACTCGTGTCTTTTGTTGTAACCGCGAACGGCGGTGGGAATCGGTCGGCCTTGGAGCGGATTAGATAACTCGCGTCAGATGGCCAAATTGCCATTCTACAGCGGCCAGAAGAACGGGATTAGCAGGCAAGCCAATAAACCAATGGTGAGGTTGAGCGGAATACCCAGCTTCAAAAAATCCTTAAAGTGATAGCCACCGGGACCATACACTAACATGTTGGTTTGATAACCGATTGGCGTTGCGAATGAGGCCGAAGCCGCAACCATAACAGCGATAACAAATGGTCTCGGATCAAATCCTAAGGCGTAAGCAAGACTGATAGCGATTGGCGTGACGACAACAGCGACCGCGTTATTTGAAACTAACTCAGTAAGAATACTTGTCAGCAAATAAACCGACCATAGAATGAAAAATGGCGGCATGAGTTGTAGCTTGGGCGCCAGAAATTCGACAATTAGACGCACCGCCCCCGAACTTTGCAGAGCGGCACCAATCGCGAGCATGGCGAAAATCAACGTCAAGAGACGACCGTCGATGAAAGAGAAGGCCTCATCGGCGTCAATACAACGGGTGATTAACACCAAAGTCACAGCAACGACGGCCAGCAAGAAAATTGGTGCAATCTCCAAAGCCGCTAAGATGACCACTGCAAACAGAGCGACCAGCGCGATAGGCGCACGGCCGCGGCGATATTCTCGTTCAGAAGTTTGCGAGATTTCGACCATGTCGGTCTCAACAGCAAGCCGATGAATGTCGCGCACGGCGCCTTCGAGTAGCAGTGTATCACCGACCTTGACCGTCAGATCATCTAATTGTCGGCCGAAATTTTGGTTTCGTCGATGCACCGCTAGAACATAGACGCCAAAGTGCCGCCGCAATCGAAGTGAGCCGAGTGTCCGACCAACGATATTGCACCCTGGCGTAACCAAGACCTCAACGGTTGAGGTTTCGACCGTTGATACTTGATCAACCCGCCGCAGCGATTTGTCGCGCTGCAAGCTGAGGAATTCGGCGAGATGCGTACGGATAATCACTCTGTCTGCCGGTTGCAATTGAACCTCGCCAAGGTTGCGCCGCAGAGACTCGTCACCGCGAACCACATCAATGACGCGCACTCCTTGTCGTTGAAATAAATCGGCGGCGGTTACCAGACTGCCAATCAGGTTACTATCTGGAGGAATAACAAATTCAGCGAAGAATTTTTTCTTCGACCGATCTGTCAGTAGGTTGGCCAAACTATCCCTTTCCGGCAAGAGATAAGGTACAACCAGTCGCAAGTATATCGCGCCCCAAATGACCAGAATGATTGCTAATGGGGTCACCTCGAAAATCGTGAAGCCTTTCAGACCCTCGCTGCGCGCAACACCATCGACGAGGAGGTTGGTCGAGGTGCCGATTAGGGTAAGTGTGCCGCCGAGAATTGCTGCGTAACTCAACGGAATTAATAACTTGCTCGCGGCAATATCAAAAGTCCGACTCAACTGCATAAATACCGGAATCATCATCACGACCACCGGGGTATTTGAAACAACTGCGGAAGCGAGGATAACGAATGCCAATAAGGTTGCAATTGCGACATGCGGACGATCACCCGCATGTCTTTCGACCATGTCGGTGAAGGCGTTTAGAGCGCCGGTGCGGACCAACGCGCCCATGATAATGAACATGGCGGCGATGGTCCAGGGGGCTGGATTCGCCAACATCTGTAAGCCGGCTTCGTAGGGTAAGACACCGAGCAGCAACATCACAGCGACCCCCGCTATGGCAACGACCTCGGTGGGGTAGCTTTCCCGCAAGAAAAGCAGGAACATAATGATTACGATGGTGAGCGCTGACAAGGCGGCAGCGTTCTCACTTAATTCGAAAAAACCCATCTCAATGACTGGACAGCACCGATGATTGATGCTGCACAGCAAGTACAGAGATTTAGACGGAATGCAATATCAGGTGCGGTCAAATATTTGTCCGGCCTTACCCAACTGAGGATCATCAAACTCGGCGGCAGTGAGCATTCGCTTCCAGTGCCAGGCTTATGGATGGTATCGTGTGTCCTATTGTGTCAGCATTACTTTAGTCACAGATTAGTAGGCCGCATGACCAAAGCACATTCGGCAGCAACACAGCAGAACTTGAGGAGCTATTCGACTTTCAAGGTCAACCTGATATTCTACGCCCGTCCAGAGTCGATTCGAGTTTGGACAAGAGTGCTAAACTTGACAAGCGGACGTCTGTCGTGCCTATTTCTGACGGGCTGTGACAAGCAAAGCGTCCGACGGCACAACTAAAGTTAAGTTATACACAAAGAGTTCTGACATGATAGATCGCGACGGCCTCGAAGCGTACCTCCGGCAATCGGAAGGAGAAATGCCCCCTGTTTTCAAAGGCCGACAGGACATTCTAACAACCCTTCGCGAGTGTGGCGAAAGCATGCGCTGGGTCATTGAAGAACCCGGGGACACCAAGCCGCAGGTTCTGCTGCAGGGGATCCCGAAAACCACACAAATCGTTCAAGGTGCCCCCGGCGCGGGGAAAAGTTCCCTGCTGGCAAAATTGCAAGAGGACTGTCACCGCACAGGAAGCAAAGATGCTCCGCGCGTTGTGATCGTATCCAGCCAGAGTGTCGCTGGGAGTTTGCCACAGGTTCTAAAACTTATTCGAGCTGCTGGGCAATTGTCGTCATCAAAGTGGCAGAAAATCCTAGCGCGAATAGGATTCAATCTCTCAGTGAATTCCCTCGGGGAAATCAGTGCCGAACTTGGCTGGGGTCGGAGCAATACCGAGGTTCTGCCGACGCTTGATCATCTTGCGGAGGAATTTCCCCGCCAGAAATGGACCTCCCCAGTCATTATTGCGGTAGATGAATCACAAAGACTTTCAGGGGATGACGTGACGCCCCATGCCCAGTTTCTACAATCAATCCATGATGCTTCCGCTGGGCTGCCCCTTACCTTGGTTTTGGCCGGATTATCTGATACAAAAGATACCGCCATTCGCTTGGGAATGATACGGGGACTGGCAACCCACAATATCCATTGTCTGAACAAAACCGAGTGTGCGGAACTGATGGTGGAGTTTTGCCAGAAGTTTGTGGTCGATGTCGATGGGTACGAGACTCTCCTACACGATTTAGCCAAACCAACGGAGGGCTGGCCGCGGCATCTCCACTTTACCTTCAAGGCCCTGGTCAAGGAAATCTTGCGGACTGAGGGTAAGGTCAGCGATATCAATTGGAACCACGTCAACGCGGTATCAGCGCACGGACGCGTGTCCTATTATCAGCACCAGCAGAGCGCGATCTTGCGGGCCTTAAAGCCACTCATCGGCGAAGTGATGCAGGATTTGAAAAAAGGGGATAGTTTCAAGATTCTCACCGACAGGATTCGTCGTTCCGTAACTCGGGACATGCTTGATGATCTCCCCGACGACATGCATAACATCCAATTTCTTCCGCGGCAGCTTGTGGCGGAGATGATTCACCAGGGGGCGCTTCAGGAGTACGAACCAGATAGGTTCTTTAGCCCGATTCCCTCATTCCGCACCTTTCTCATCAAGGAAGGGATTCTGGATCCGACCAATAGGCTCCCGCCGCGTCGCCCGTTCAAGCTGTATTGCGGAACCAGACTAGTTGCAGAGGAAGCGAACTTCGCATCCTACGCGGCGGCGCGGTCTTGGGCACTCAAGAAAATGAAGCATTTAGGTAATGCTGAGGAGGTTTCCCTCTGGTATGGGGACATCAACCTGAAAACCGAATATAATTTCGAAAAATTGGCAAGTGAGTGAACCGCTGAAGCGCTCGCTTACCGAGTGACATTTGCGGTGCGGATCAGAGCGGCACCAAAAAACCAACCATTGACACTTAGAAGTTCGTCGACCTGCGTCTCAAGTCATGATTTGATTTAATCTTCAAGATTACCGAGTACGCCACCTATTTTGCGATGTTCGATTGAGCGTGCCAAGCCAGTTCGATTATCAACGTCAACGATAACTGCCGATAAAGTAGCCTCACCTTTCGCTGGTGTAAATCGCTTCTTTGCCATCCCCATGACAAACCGCTGCATTGGCTCCTCGGCTGCAATACCAATAATCGAATTGTAATCACCGCACATTCCAACATCGGAAATATACGCCGTTCCTTTGGACAGAATACGTGCATCTGCCGTTGGCACATGCGTATGCGTCCCTGCGACTAGCGAAACTCTGCCGTCACAATAGTAACCCATCGCAGTTTTTTCACTTGTTGCCTCACAATGCACATCAATGATCGCGGCTTGTACCAAGCCACCGAGCGGACTCGAACCCAACACGGGCTTGAGGGCCCAAAAAGGACTGTCGAACGGTCTTCGCATAAAGATCTGCCCCAAAACCTGCGCGACCAAGATTTTGCCACCGTCAGTCGTCGTGTAAACTTGGTGCCCTCGCCCCGGTGCATTCCGAGCGTAGTTGATTGGTCGAATAATACGCGGCTCGTTCTCAACGTATTGGACCATGGTTTTTTGGTCGAAGGCATGATCCCCAAGCGTGATACAATCAACCCCTGCAGCCAATAGATCGCTGGCGTGTTGTGGAGATAAACCCAGCCCGTTGGTCGCATTCTCGGCATTGGCAACAACGAAATCGACATTCGATTCTCGCTTGAGTTTTGGCAAACGCGTGGTGAGTGCCTCACGCCCAGCGCGGCCCATAACATCACCAAAAAACAATATCCGCATCGCCACAACACCTCAAAACCGACTCACAAGTTTCGATCCAACTTGTAGGCTAAGTTCTCTCCCAATGAGACCAACGCTTCACGAAAATCCTACGAGACGTTAATGGCGCTTCACAACCCTCTTTGGTCAGCTAAGTGCACTTATTAGTCATCACCAATGCCTTGACAACAATTCACCGTCGGATTACGGGCCTCACCAATTTAATTACTTCGACGCGAAGTCAAACACTTCACGTTCTGTCACAACAATGTCGAGTCGATAGTCTGTTGCTTCAAAGGGTAATTCTTCTACTTTCTGAGTTGAATAAGCAAACCCAATCGTTAACACCGTCTCGTTTTTGCTCAGGTTTGCTAGTGTACGATCATAATAGCCACCGCCATAGCCTAATCGAACCCCTCGCGAGTCAAACGCCAATAACGGCACAATCAGGAGTTTCGGCACAAAAAAATCATCAACCGCAGGGACCGCGATTCCAAATTCGCCTTTTCGCAGCGGTTGATCTGGCTGCCAGCGGGAGAACTTTAGTGTCCCCTGCTTCCCTTGAACGACCGGTAGACCCACAACCCCATATGTGGCTGCAACCGTCAGAGTGGGAAGAGGATTGATTTCTGTTCGCACGGGCATGTAGCCCGCAAGAGGAATCCCGCGATATTCTGCAAGAAATTGCGACAGTAGCGCGGTGCACTGCTCACCACTTGCTGCATGTGCTCGCTCTCGTCGCGACAAGGCGACTTTCCGTAGCGAAGCTTTCTCTGCGGCAACGTCGCTCATAGCAAAACGATCGCGGCCAGACCCAAAAACGCAAAAAAGCCGACCACATCCGTTACCGTCGTAACCAATGTCCCTGATGCCAGAGCAGGATCAATCCCGCGGCGCTGCAGGATAATCGGAACAATTGCTCCTGAGAGACCCGCGACGAGCAAATTGACCACCATAGCCGCCGCGAGAACAATACCGAGCATCAACCAACCGAACCACAGCCAGCAAACCAACCCCATAACGACCGCAAAAATGACTCCGTTTATCAAACCAACAATACCCTCCCGACTAATCACGCGCCAAACATTAGATCGTGTCAAGTCACGAGTGGCAATCGCACGAACTGCAACCGTTAGAGATTGCGTTCCAGCATTCCCTCCCATTGAAGCGACGATCGGCATCAAAATTGCAAGAGCCACAATTGCAGCTATTTCAGTCTCAAATTGGGCGATTACAAGGGATGCAATGATAGCCGTCAGCAAATTTACAAATAACCAAGGACAACGCCGTCTTGCAGTATCAACGATGCGGTCCGAAAGTCGCTCCTCGCCCACGCCCGCTAGGCGGAGAATATCTTCTTGATGCTCGGCATCAAGTGCTTCCATCGCATCATCAATGGTAATGACACCAGCCAGTCGACCCTCGGCATCAATAACCGGAGCTGAGATTAGGTGATACTGGTTGAATGCATAAGCTATGTCGCTCTCCGGCTGCGTTACCAAAAATACCTCAAAGACGTCTTCGCGTAAGCTCCGCAATTCGACCTCTCGCTTTGATCGCATCAGTCGTCCCAGACTCACCTGACCAAGTGGGTGGGTCTTAGGATCGACCAAAACAATATGATAGAACTGATCGGGCAGAGCATCTGACTTGCGTAGGAAATCAATCGCTTGACCAACGGTCCAATGTTCAGGTGCCATGACAACCTCGCATTGCATCATGCGAGCAGCTGAACCTTCGGGATAAGCCAAGGCGCGGGTTACAGCATTGCGATCAACATCTTCAAGAACTTCAAGGATTGCCCCCTGCTGTAGCGGACCAAGGTCTTCAACTAGATCAACAACATCATCACTTTCCAAGTCGCGAACAGCCTCGGCCAAGACGTCTGGCTTGAGAATGCTGATCACCTCACTACGCAGGCCCTCCTCTAACTCCGATAATATATCACCGTCGAACTCGTGCCCATAAAGGCGCACCAATTGTAACCGATCCGCCGAATTGATCTGTTCGAGAAGGTCCGCAATATCCGCTGGGTGAAGATCTTCGAGTAATCGCCGCAATTCTTCCTGATTATTGGAACTTGACGCCTTGAGTATTTCGTCGACTTTCTGTTGATCCAGCCGGTAATCACTCTCGTCTGCGATACTAGTCCGCACGGCTAAATTGTTGGTTGTTTTTGCTGTCGGCATTTGACTCTTGCACCTGTATTGTCGTTGATGACATTAATGTAATGATAAAATTTTTAGCCGTGATAAACAGTTCACCAAATCATATACACATTGCTGCGATTACCGTGATACGCTGATAATAAACCTCAAAGTCCTAGTGAACATTGATCCCTTGCAAAACCCGAAGATCATAGCCGGTCACGTCGTATCCTTCCGTCACTCACCTTTCCATGGGGAGCCCAAGGCGGCGGTGAAAATTCACGAGGCCGTTGCGCTTGCAGGCACGAGAATCCACGCAATCGGCGCACTGGCTGACTTGCAGCGAGAATTTCCTGCGGCTCGGGTCGAACATTACCAAAACTGTCTGATAACAGCGGGATTTGTTGACTCGCATGTTCATTATCCGCAAACAGCCATTATCGCGAGTTGGGGCAAACGACTTCTTGATTGGCTAAATTCCTATACCTTTCCCGAAGAAGCACGATTTGGAGACTATTCCTATGCTCGTGAAATCGCCGAGCGTTACTTCGATCTGGTATTGACCAACGGAACAACAACTGTCTGCTCATTCGGCACCATTCATCCTGAGAGCATTAACGCCTTTTTCGAAGCCGCACAGGCCCGCAATCTACGGGTTGCTGCGGGAAAAACCTGTATGGATCGCAATGCCCCACACAATCTTAGAGATACTGCACAAACTGCCTACGATGAAAGTAAGAAACTGCTTGAGGCGTGGCACAATTTAGATCGTTGTTCCTATGTCATCTCGCCGCGTTTTTCTCCCACCTCGACATCCGAACAACTTTCGGCCCTTGGCGCTCTCTGGGCTGAGTTTCCTGACTGCCTCATGCAAACTCACCTCGCAGAGCAGCATGATGAAGTCGCTTGGGTTAACAAACTGTTTCCTGAGTATCGTGACTATCTTGAGACTTATGAGGCTCACGGATTGCTTGGTCCCAATGGTTTGTATGGGCACGCAATTCATCTCGAAGCGCGTGAACGCGATCGTCTTAAGGAGGTTGGCGCCGCTCTCGTGCATTGTCCAACATCGAATACATTTATTGGATCAGGCCTATTCCCGTTGAGCGATTTGGTTCAGTTGGGACTGCGCATCGGTCTGGCGACCGATACCGGAGGGGGTTCATCGTTTTCGATGTTACGCACCATGGCTGCTGCTTATGAGATTGGACAGCTCCAAGGCGTAGCAATTCATCCGATCCAGCTGTTGTGGCTCGCAACTATAGGCTCGGCCTCGGCAATGCGGTTGGAAGATAAAATCGGAAATATTCAGGAAGGTTTCGAGGCTGACTTGGTAGCTCTCGACTTGGCATCAACGGGCGCAATTGAACAGCGTAGTAAACGGGCCGAAAATTTATGGGAAGCCGTATTCCCAACAATTATGATGGGCGACGATCGCGCCATCGCGCAGGTCTGGATTGCTGGTGAGCACTACTCATGACGTTACTCAAAAAGCCGGTAGCCGAATTATAAGTTCGATAGCAATCGGTACTGTGCCGGGCGGCGGTTCCTATTCGAAGAATTTTGCCCATTTTGAGTGGCCCATCTTGCGCAATTAAACCTATCGCTGACACTTCGTGGCGTAGCGTTCCAATTAATTGATGACGCCGATTCCAAGCATAGTTGAACAAGATTGTCGGAGAGAAATCCCTCCTAATCGGCGTAATCCTTGAGCAAATCCAGTGCCGCAAGATGGAGACTCTGATTGGCGGCAGCAAGAACTTGCCCGCCGTTAACGGCATTTTGCCCCGACCAGTTTGTTACAATGCCGCCGGCAGCCTCAATCAGTCCGATCGGCGCGTTAATGTCGTAGGGCCGCAACCCCGCCTCAATAATTAATTCAATATAACCAGCGGCAAGTAAAGCATAAGCATAGCAATCCATGCCGAAGCGAACCAGCTGAACCTTATGCGCTACCGCCTTAAAACCACTTCGATCATGGGTGCGGCCAATCTCCGGGAAAGTTGAGAATAGTTTCGCCGCCGATAAATCGAGTATCCTGCTAGTAAAGATTTTTTTCTTGCTGTTGCGATTTTGAAAGTAAGCCTGTCCGTCAGTTCCCCAGAAGCGCTCGCCAATGTATGGCTGATCAATTAATCCTAAACACACACGTTCTGATTTTGATCTTAGTGCAATCAACGTTCCCCAAGTAGGGGTGCCGCACATAAACCCTCTCGTACCGTCAATCGGATCAACCACCCACACGCGTCCAGACGACCCTACCTTGTCGGCAAACTCTTCACCGCAAAAGCCATCCTTGTGTCGAAATTGATCAACAATATCGCGCATTGTCCGCTCAGCGGCCCGATCAGCTTCCGAAACCGGATCAAAACCGGCGGCGGTATCCTTGTTGTCATACTCAATCTCGGTACGAAAGTGCGGCGTGATGACCTTGCCAGCGGCATTGGCCATCTTGTGGGCAAGTTCGATATCGGAAAGTGTCGTGGTAACCATGCTCACTTACATGCCAGTCTGCGGACAAATCTTCAAGATACGGTCGAGTTCGACGCGGCTTGGTTCTGGTGGCAAGTTGCGCCCTCTCCCGTAGGGGCGAATACGGGAGAGCTATCGTTGTAGCCTACAATCGCAATCCTATAAGCATTCTCTCGCCACATTTGAACTCTGAAGGCAAATCGACATATACTTTAACCAATCGCAGTAACTGTTAACGGGTGTAATGAAATGTTGCTCAGGCTGATCAAAACATTAGTGGCGGGTCAAAAAGGTGGGTCATGATGCGTGCCCTTAGAGTTGCGGACTTTAACCAAACTCCTCGGATTGACCATATTCCGGCGCCAAACCCATCGTCAGCCCAAGTTCGCATTTCGGTGCGTGCCTGCGGACTCAACTTTGCTGATTTGCTGATGCAAAATGGAACGTATCAAGATACGCCGAATCCGCCGTTCACCTTAGGTATGGAAGTTTCTGGTGACATTGACGCGGTCGGCGACGCTGTGACGGAATTTGCGGTCGGTGATCGGGTTGCTGCTTTTTTGGGACATGGCGGACTCGCCGACCATGCGGTCTGCGACCCGCAACGCGTGACCAAGATCCCAATTTCTATGAGTTATGAGCACGCCGCCGTATTCCAGATAGCTTATGGAACCAGCCATGTGGCACTTGTCCACCGTGGAAATCTGAAGGCCGACGAAAACCTTGTCGTATTTGGCGCTGCCGGTGGCGTTGGATTGGCGGCAGTCGAGATTGGGGCAGCCGTCGGTGCCAATGTCATCGCGGTAGCTCGCGGTGACGAAAAACTTGCCCTCGCTCACGCTTCAGGTGCAAATATCCTCATTGACGCAAGTCATAAAAACCTTCGGCAAGAAATCAAAAAGGTTGGGGGCGCGGATGTGGTCTATGATCCGGTCGGCGGTGCTTTTTTTGACGCCGCACTTACCGCATGTCGACCCGAAGCTCGTATCATTGTGATTGGTTTTGCCAGTGGAAATGTCCCAAGAATTATGGCGAATCATCTCCTCGTGAAGAACATTGACGTGATGGGGTTTTACTGGGGTGGATATCTCAAGTTCAGACCCGAAATCATTCGAGACAGTCTAGCCATGCTTTCACAATGGTATATGGATGGCAAAATTAGACCTCATATTGGTCACCATATCTCGTTTGCCGCTACAAACGATGGTTACGACCTCCTTCGAGAGCGTCGATCAACTGGCAAGGTTGTTGTCACGATTTAATGGGAAAGATGATGTGTCTCCCTTGCAGCTAGCCATGACGGCCATTGCGGGGCACCAAGAGCGTGGGGGAGTTGTTTTCTGGATCCGGTGTTCGGACTGAAAGGTTCCGGTTTTAGCAAAAATGACCGATTTTTGTTGTCAGAGCCCAATCTCATGGTTAATGTCTTGAAATAGCGAGTACAAAAACCAATATTAGGGGCTAGTGAGGGCTAAAACCTCGCACTTGATACATTTTCCTTTTGATGGAGATCTAAATGGCTGAATTCAAAACGATCCGGGCAAGCGTCGGCGCACGCGCTGTTGAGATTGACGAGGGTCTTCGTGCGCATATGAATAAAGTCTACGGCACAATGTCTGTCGGCATGCTAATGACTTTTGCGGTCGCATGGGCTGTTGGAACAAGTCCTGAATTGCTTTCAATCTTTCGCGATCCACAAACCCTTAGCCCGAACATATTTGGCTGGATAGTGATGTTTGCACCGCTAATCATGGTGTTTGGGTTTGGCGCGGCGATAAACCGTCTGTCTGCCGCAGCTGCGCAGCTATTTTTCTATATTTTCGCTGCGGTTATGGGCTTGTCCATTTCGTGGATTTTTGTTGCCTTCACTGGCATGTCAATCGCGCACGTCTTTCTAATCACATCAATTGCATTCGCAGGCCTCTCGCTATGGGGCTATACCACAAAGAAAGACATCTCCGGCTGGGGCTCTTTCCTGATCATGGGCGTGATCGGGTTAATCGTCGCCTCAATTGTCAACATTTTTCTCGCCTCGCCAGCGATTATGTTTGCGATTTCCATTATTGGAGTGCTGATTTTTGCGGGTCTCACCGCTTATGATACGCAGAACATCAAAAACACGTATCTGCAGATGGCACATTCTGGCGATCAGGAATGGCTAGGGAAAGCAGCCATCATGGGCGCCTTGAGCCTATATCTTGATTTCATCAATATGTTTATGCTCTTGCTCCAACTCTTCGGTAGTCGCGAGTAAGCACCCTATCCACTAATTGCGAGAAAGCCGAGGATCGGCTTTCTCGCCTCCTCAGCCGTAGCCAGTCAGGAATCATTGCCATACAATTGGCGGCGATGCGTTCGTGATCATTGTTCTTCCCCGCGAACTACCGAGATGGACGAACTTAATTCTTGTTCCCCTAGTCCACAAACGATGATCGTTATCAGTTTAGTGGTGTGAGATCGCATTTCTCGCCTCTTGGTCAGACAAAATGCGCTGCTTCGGCAATCAAGAATGGTCTGCTGATTGCGGCAGATCATCAGAAATCCGCTGGACGCCTCTGAGCGAGATTTCTGAGAACGCTTAATCCGTTTTGGAAACAGAGCGAACGTACCGCTTTACTCATGGCGTTCAGTTCCAAAACTTCCTCTCTCAATTTCGGTTCGAATTGCCGAATAATCGACAAGAAGCGAACGAAAGTCGAGGAGTGTATACAGCCTCAACGCGTTTCACCGAACACTAGCAACTTGAACTGATTCACCGCTATCATGTATCCATGTCTAATCCGTCATTAGCAGAAAGGTGACCGAATAAACTTGATTGCCACCTTGATTTGAGGCGCACAAGCCGCCAGCAAACCGATTGCAAAAGGGTTGTCGAAGATGCTGCCTGAGTATATCATAAGACAATTCAACTCAGTCTGTTCGCATGAACACAGCGGTTGGTGATTGGCGGTGTGGCGGAATTGGTAGACGCGAACGACTCAAAATCGTTTTCCATTAGGAGTGCGGGTTCGAGTCCCGCCACCGCTACCATACAAACTCAGAGTAAACTGCCCATCAAAGTCAAACAGTATCTGAATTCATAAGCTGCTTCGCTAACGACCCAACCTTGAGGATCTTAACGTCCCCAACAAGAGCCGACGGTTCGAGCAACTTTTATGGCGTCAGAACTTCGGCTTTGACAGTCGGTCACCTCGTTAGGAAGGTTGTTTCTCGGAGTTGCGTGGTACGACCGCTTCGTTCTGACCTGTCAACCCGCAAAAGTGCATTGCCTAATGATGAGAACCTATGCTGATCTTCTAGCCCAAAATAATCAACCAAAACCATGTTGTGACAACTGAGAGGCCCGTTGCAATCAGCACCGAAGACGCGGCGATTCGCTTGCCTCGCTCATACATATTCGCAAAGATGAAAGCACTCACTCCCGGCGCCATCGCCGCCGTCAGTACCGCAGAGCGGAACAGTTCAATCGGAAGTACGAGTATACTTCCAAGCAACCAAGTGATCGCTGGATGAATGAGCAAAGAAATTATGCATACCATCAACACCGCACGGATGCTGCCCTCTGGCCGGTACTGAACTAAAACGCCGCCCAGAGCAAAGAGAGCTGTCGGTAAAGCAGCGGCAATGATCATGGTGAATGCATCTTCAATAATCTTCGGTAACGACCAGCCAGCAACGTTGAACAGAAATCCGAACAGTATTGCGAGTATCAGTGTGTTTGAGAAAATCTCACGAACGACGGCCGTCAGCAAACTGCGCCATTGCTCCCCACGATGTCGAGCGATCTCCATCGTGATGATGCCGAGCACGTAGCAAAAGGGAGAATGCAAGGCGATGATCGCGAAGTTGCCAACAAGATTTCCAGCGCCATAGGCCCGCTCAGTGAGCGGTAAACCAAGTAGAACAGAATTGGAAAAAAGGCAGCAAAAGCCAATGGCTACGCCATCCTGAAGGTCTCGCTGCAAAAACCATCGTGCGCCCAAAATCCCAAGGACAAAACAGATTCCGGCGCCGAGAAAGAACGCAAACAACAGTCTGGGATTAAAGCCGCTTGATAGGTCAAGCTCCGCAATCGCGGCGAACAGTAAGCACGGTATTGCAAAACCTTGGGTGAACTTCATCAGACCAGCAATATGCGCCGGCGACAGAAATCCTATTCGCGTCATGCCATAGCCCGATGCAATGACGAGAAAGACCGGCAGAATGATATTTATGAGAGCTTGAAACATCGCTCAAAGATCACAGCCAACATCGGCTAGAACTTGCCTACCAACAGGGTTAGCACTTTGGTCAAATCAAGGTCTCAAGTACCATTCCATCAAATGCTGGAGTAACGTGACCAGGCGTTTCAGCATCGACAGTCGCATAGTCAAGGTCAATGTGCATGTTGGTCAAAACGACCCTCTTGGGTTTCGCAAGCTCAATCCATTGTAACGTTTTTTCGAGGTGGGCATGCGTCGGGTGCGGTGAGCGGCGCAGCGCATCAACAATCCATAGGTCAAGATTCATAAGTTGGGGCCATGCGAGATCCGGAATATCAGCGACATCTGGGAGATAAACAGCGTTACCAATGCGGAAGCCAAGTGAATGAATCGCGCCATGATCTACTCTAAATGGCGCAAACGGAATTTCACCGCCAGGCCCCGCAACTGAAAACTCACCTTCAATCGTCTTCATGTCAAGAATCGGGGGATAGGAAGATCCCTTCACTTGCGTGAAAGCATACCCAAATCGCGACCGAAGAGCCCTTTGCGTATCCCGATCTGCCCAGACAGTAAGGCGCGACCGCATGTTAAAAACGATCATGCGCAGATCATCAATTCCATGTACGTGATCCGCATGCGCATGGGTGTATATAACACCGTCAAGTCTGCCAGTGTCGGTATCCAACAACTGACTTCTTAGATCGGGTGAGGTATCAATGAGGGCACTTGTCGTTCCATTCTTACCCGACCTCTCAACCAGTAGGGAACAGCGGCGACGGCGATTCTTGGGATTGGTAGGGTCACAATCGCCCCAGTGACCTCCGAGGCGAGGAACGCCTCCTGAGGAGCCGCAACCCAGTATCGTTAAGCGAACCTCAGCGCTCATTAGAAACTGATGCCACCGCTGTCTTACGAAACAAACGCTCGAAATTGCGCTCCGTTCGTTCCGCAAAGTCGGAGTAATCTAGCTCAAATATATTAGCTACCACCGCCGCTGTGTGAATAACAAATGCTGGCTCATTGCGCTTGCCACGATGGGGAGGCGGAGCAAGATAAGGACAATCGGTCTCAACGAGAATGCGATCTATTGGAGTCGCAGCAACGATATCACGTAATTCTTGACTGCGCGGAAAGGTAACGATACCTGACAAGGACAGATAGAAACCTAACTCAAGCGCAACTCTCGCGAGCTCGGCACTTGATGAAAAACAGTGCATTACGGCACAAAAGGCACCCTTAGCATACTCGTCAAGCAGAACCCTAGCCATTGCGTCATCGGCACTCCGAGAATGAATGATGATCGGCAGGCCACTTTCTCGCGCAGCGGCAATATGGATGCGCAAGGACCGCTCTTGAAGTTCTGCGGTGTCAACCGTGTAGTAGAAATCAAGGCCGCTCTCACCGATGCCGACCATTTTGGGATGGTCCGCAAGGGCAATAAGTTCGCTGGCGGTAATCATGCCTTCTTCAGCGACATTCATTGGATGCGTTCCAACAGCATAGTACACCGTGGGATAGGCTTCCGCTATTTGTCTGACCTTGGTTTCTTCACATGGTTTCGTACAAATGGTTATCATACGCGTAACGCCCGCAGCGATTGCCCTGTTGACGACGTCGTCAACTTCACCGTCGAAATCAGGGAAATCAAGATGGCAATGGCTGTCGGAGATTTTAGGATTGCTTGTCATTTTAGGCGTAGAGCTTCGATCTTCTTGCTGGTTTGCGCTAGGCGAAAAATCGTATCAAGGATAAGTGCGCTCGGGTCAATGTTGACCTCAAGTCCGGTGCGAGAAAGAGCATTCACTTGAGCAGCCGCATCTGCCCAATGACGGGCTGCTTGCGGGTCTGGTGAGAGACGAGCAAGGGTGTCGGGCTCCTGCGATGCTGCAGACGGCAACGCCCCACCAAGTGCGCCTCTGCGAGCTAATCGACTCAAAGCGATATCTAGGACGTCGAAAAATAGGACTAGCTGATCACCGCTTTTCTTCTCGGTAACAGTGTTGACCAAATCTAGCGCTAACTGTCGATTAAACTGCGGGAATGACGCAATGAGTTCAATAATTTTTTTGTAGAGTTCCACCCCGCCAGCGTTCAACATCCTAAAAGCGGTACCAACCGAACCAGAAGACAGTTCGACTAAGATTTGCGCTGTAGTGTCTTCAATAGGATCTACTCCCGTTTGTACCAACGCTCTCGCCATATCAGACGGTTCAAGCGGCAGCAGACGCAGCAAACGACACCGTGACCTAATTGTCGGCAATAACCGAAATGGTTGATGGGCAATCAACAAAATCACCGCATTCGAGGGTGGCTCCTCAAGAACTTTCAATAACGCGTTTGCTGCTTGCACATTCATGTCGTCAGCCGCATCAATTATGACAACTCGATATCTTCGGTCTTGCGATTTAAGACCAAAAAAGGTGTGCAAACTTCGAACGTCATCGGCACGAATCACATCGCTCAACCGTCCTGTTGCCGTGAGTGTGCGAGTTACTAATTTGAAGTTCGCCTCCGACCCCGCCATAATGCGCCGAGCAACCGGATGTTCGGGATCACTCGCGAGGGTTCGTGATTCAAAGGCCGTTGCCGCAGCATCGGCAATCCCTTCTATCGAACTTCCCAATAGGAATCCGGAAATCTGATACGCAAGCGTCGCTTTGCCGATTCCCTTCGGACCCGTCATTAGCCATCCGTGATGCAAACGCCCATTGACGATAGATTTTAGGAATGTTGCCTCGGCGCCTCTTTGGCCAACTAGACTTCGTGTTGCGCAGGGATGCGGCGCGCCGGGTACGCAATCAGGTGAAGGAGAACCATCGCTGGAAATTAGCACTGGAGCTCTCCGATCAATTCTCTGTATTCCGATTCATTTCATAGGCGAGTTTTGAGAACCAAACCCCGAGAACAACGGGATTTGACCAGCGCAACTCGCTGTCTTTGCTGATGGCTCAATTTGTCATGACAGACAATGTGACTGCGTAGGATATGCCTCTTTTTGGCGCCGATCCATTAGCTTTCGGAAGACACGATCATAGACATCTCTTGCGATTGTGATCGTATCACGATTTCCGTCAACTACTTCAAAGCGGTCAGGTTCCTTGTTTGCCAGATTGAGAAACTCTGCCCGCAGCTTGACTTGTAAATCCAAGCCGATTTTCTCAAAACGAGTCTCGTCATTTTGACGCGCCAATGCACGATACCAGCCAAGCGACGGATCAATATCAATCAAAACTGTTAGATCGGGCTCGCGTCCGATAAAGAGAGAATGCAGGGAGTCTATTCTTTTTTTGAGATCGTCTTTTCCTCTACTTTGATAGACTCTGGTACTGTCAGCGAAGCGATCACAGATTACGATAGCACCTTGCTGCAGGGCTGGCTGGATAACTCGCTCATAGTGATCATTTCTCGCTGCAGTAAAAAGTAGAATTTCCGTTTCTGCTGACCAGCGATCGCTTTCGCCCTCAAGTAATAGGCTTCGGATTCTTTCGGCCCCTTCAGTGCCACCGGGTTCACGTGAGTCAACGACTCTATGACCGCCATTGACGAGTTCTTGCTTTAGTAGGGTTACCTGCGTCGATTTACCAGCCCCATCAATGCCTTCCATACTGATGAACATGCCAACCCAACTTAAATTGCGGACTCAGCTGTCGTCTGAACCTTGCGAAACAATATCCGCGCAGCAGCGATGAATTGCGCCAATATTCCGCCAGAACCAACCGAACGATCTGCGACGAGAGGCACGGTGACTTGCGGCAGATTTCCTGCAGTAAACACCAATTTACCAATTTCTTGACCAGCGGAAATAGGTGCTTCTATGGGATTGTCATAGATCACTTCACCAATGAGAGAATCGCCATTAAGAATTGGAAGAAGTGCTTCGACGTCGTTTGCGGCGATCAAATTAACTTTAGCGAGTTCGCCCCTCCAGACATCAACCTCGGCGAACTGGGTCCCTGCTTTAGCAATGGTTTTCGCCTGAAACTGTCGGAAGGACCAACCAATAATTGCCTCGGCTTCTTCTGCCCGTTCTCTGACGCTCTCAAGACCGGCAATCACGAAAATCGTGCGTCGATCTCCTTGTGTCGCCGATCCAACCAAACTGTAGCCTGCTTCTTGCGTGTGACCTGTTTTTAGGCCGTCGGCCCCGATATCCAACCCCAAGAGCGGGTTACGATTTCGGGAGTTCATTGGCGCACGACCATCGAAGCCAAATTCTTGTTCGGCAAACCAAGGGTAATAGCGCGGAAAATCTGTTATTAATCGGTCGGCAAGGGTCGCGAGATCTCGCATAGACATGCGGTGATTCGGTGCTGGCCAACCTGATGCGTTCACCAAATTTGTATTTTTTAGTCCAATTTGCCGAGCACGTTCGTTCATTATTCGAGCGAAGCCCGCCTCAGTTCCGTCTGGACTGAGTGCTTCTGCGATCACTACGCAGGCATCATTACCGGATAAGACAATAATTCCGCGAAGGAGATCTTCGACGGATACTCTGTCAGTTGTATCAAGAAACATAGTCGAACCGCCCAAAGACATTGCGTACTGGGAAACGGGCAGTTTTTCATCTAATCGCAATCGCCCATCTTTGAGAGCTTCAAACGCGACATATAAGGTCATCAGTTTTGACATCGACGCGGGCGGCAAGGGTACGTCCGCATTTTTGGATAACAAAACCGTTCCCGTCGATTGGTCAATGACGAAGGCCGAGGTCGCTTTGGTTTCAAACCCCTGAGTTGGCAGGGCCAGCACCATAAAGGAGACCAGCACTGGCCAGAGAAGTCGTGGATTCGGCGGTGTGGCAGATCTCTTCCGGAACATAATTGATTGCAATATTGATGAAGCGGAAAGTGTATCGGCAAAAGCTGTACTGTTTAGACTGCTGCCACAATTGACTGGATTGAGCAATAGCCATGATGCGAGAGATATCGGTTTTGCATTTGTTAGAATTCGTTGTCGACTTGATACGTTTTGTCGTTGGATGGCGCGACTTTCGGAACTCTATCGGTTTTTCTCCAATGATGCTTGCTTAGGAGTTCAGGGAATAAAAACATAAGACAATCAAAGGCTATCACAGCGGGGGATACGCAAACGCAATGTTGAACCGGTGCTGTTCGGACGTGAACACGGTATCAATGTCCTTATCGGTATAGCCGCAAAGGGCTCCATAGCACGGGTCAAGACTAATATCCTCAAGATTGTTGAGGCCAGATTACAGGCTAACCTGGGAGAACATACTAACCCCGGTGACGAAGACGAAACGGACATACGCGGGGCTGCCCTTGATAATACGGTCGCAACCGCGCAGATAGTCGCGATTCGCACGGGCAAGATCGGGATCATTCAGCGCGGCTAGAATCGGCTTGTCTTACTCCTTGTTAAGGATCGCGATGCGCTGACTGGTCTTCGCGGGCAGACGACCCAGAAGATCAAGAAGGGGTTCGGAACCGCTCTCATTCTCAGACCCAAACAATCCAAAATTACGTTCGATATATTGAGCTGCGCAAGGATAAGGATATTACGCTCAATATTCTTTGACTCGTTGTACTTACGGCTCGCTAAATAATACCCGCTACTTTTTGAGTTTTGGGAAAGCAGCCCATAATTCCTTCCGTGCGAATGGCATTATACGTTGCATTCGTACGACTAAGGAGTGTTTATTATTTAATGCGCCCTTACCACCGAGGGTCAAACTCAGGACTAGATGCCTGACCGGCCAGTCCTATGATCCTGGGCGCCGAACCCAAATTAATTCCTTATCTCCCTCAAAAAGTGCTTTGATCGGGTCTATTAGCAAACTCTGGCCAAACCGACGCGGTCGGAACAGGAAGATATAATTGCTCTGGTCAACAAGGGTCCGAATTAACGGGGTCTTATCGACATAATAATGTTTCGTCTCACGCAGCCTGCGAACACCCTAAATGCCGATGGGCCAGCGTTTATGGGTTATAGATTCTTATTTCCGCTGCAACAGGCAGCGGTGGTCTCAAGCACCGATAATCAGACTTTGGAGTTCGAATACTTGCTGCATTTCGTCACCCAGAAATCCACTTGCAAAGTCACTTTTGCAAGCAGGTCGCAGTATGTTGGCACTCTTGACCCGATCAAACTTGTTTCGAATTACCGCTACCAGATGACATTTTGCTTCCGAGTTCAGAACCATGATCGAGTTTTTTCTTGCTTGCGTCGTTTGCCGTTCGTTGAGATGAGTAGGGAAGTTCACAATTATTCAAACTAGTTTCCCACATGTCGCCGTAGCAAGGGGAAATATTTTCTCGGTTATCGCCTCATGACTATGCCACTCGTCGTATTGCCCGCATATCTTGGCCCATATATTTTAGTCTTGAAAGTCAGGTAGAGTTGCCGAGATAGATTGAGTGGTTCGTATCGCGTTTAAACTTACCGATCGGCGATTCGCAGAAGTTGTCGGAACTCACTGGAATTGCGAGAACATAACGCAAATTAGACTCTTAATCCCGCCGTCGCAATTATCCCGATAGCGGCATGGCAGCTTCGCGATTCGCAATTGAGTCTTTGTTTTCGATCCGATACGTTCATCAATGTGGGGAGGTGGCAGAGTGGTCGAATGCGACGGTCTTGAAAACCGTTGGACGTGCAAGCGTCCCCAGGGTTCGAATCCCTGTCTCCCCGCCATTTATTCCTTCACCGATTTAATCGTACTCTGTTGCCTTGACTTTCTTCACAAACTAATCTCGCTGCTTGCTCGGGAAGTCTATGGAATTTCTAATGCAAGAGGACCCTCTAATGTGTTGTCAGAAATCAACAACGCTCGGTGTCTCGTGACCCAAGATCCTTTACATTTTGACGATCTGAAGACCGCAACTACAAAAAACTCTCATCCCACTACTTTAGTTCTGGGTGACCAAAAGTAACTACTCACACCTAATTGCGGACGAGCAGTTACGACCAAAATTATCAAGCAAATCGAATGAGGCACCTTCTATCATGCGATCATGAGTGCTTTTGCTTTATGTTGCCCGAAAACAATAAATGTGATCTTTGGAAGGGGTATTCAACTAGAAAACAGCGACCATTTCTGATAAGTTACGCCGTTTACATCAGAGCGAAACGGGCAGGGGGGAGAGATTGAAAGACTCAGCAAAACTTGAAACTGGCATGGCAACTCGTCGCGCTGTTCTCGGTGATGAGTATGTTAATCAAGCGATGGCAAATACAACGGACTTTGATCGACCCTTTCAGGAGTTAATTTCTGAGACCGCATGGGGAACGGTATGGTCCGACCCCACCCTAACACATCGGGAACGCTCTATGCTGACTTTGGCGTTATTGGCTGCAACTGGAAATTTTGCTGAAATTCCGATGCATATTCGAGCCATAAAGAATACCGGGGCATCAGAGGATGATGTTATGCAGACATTCCTTCATGTTGCAATTTACGCCGGTATTCCGGCAGCCAATCGAGCAATTCAACTGGCAAAACAAACATTTGCCGAGATGGAAAATTAGCGCCGTGACCGTTTGCTCTGAAGTTCGTGCGCCGTCGCTAAATTGCCGCAACTGGAAGCGACACCCCCCTGCATTCACTCCGCAATACAAGTCAACCGTCGCTCGCAGTCCAAATCAGCCGTTGATACGTGTGCGTGATGATCAAGTTCAATCCCATGGCCCTAAATTCAATCGTGAGGACATTTTTCCCAATGATTGGGATTTGTTGACCAACTTTGCGGCTCAAGGGGCAACCGCCTTAGGCCCTCGAATACTTCTCCACGGTCAAGTCCAAGATGAAAATAATCGCCCTGTTCCCAACACACTGATTGAGTGCTGGCAAGCGAATGCTGCCGGCCGATACCGACACCCGGTTGATACTTATTTAGCGCCGCTTGATCCTAATTTCGGTGGGTGTGGACGTACGCTTACCGACCACGACGGACGCTATCGGTTCCGAACGGTACAACCAGGACCTTACCCATGGCCCAATGGACCCAATACCTGGCGGCCTGCGCATATTCATTTTTCGATTTTCGGACACTGCTTCGCTCAGCGTTTAATCACCCAATGCTACTTTGAGGGTGATCCCTTTCTTCCCTTATGTCCAATATTTCAAGCAATCCCTGACACCAACGCGGCAAATGGTTTAATCGCAAAACTCGATATTTCTGAAACCATGCCTCACGACACTGTCGCCTACCGGTTCGATATTACTTTACGAGGCCGAAACACCACCTACTTCGAAGGTAATTCCGATGGAACGTGACACACTAGAGCCGTCGGAAAACCAGCTCTTTGAAACCGCGTCGCAAACCGCTGGCCCCTACCTTCATATCGGTCTCGCACCAAATTCGATCGGACTGCCGTCGGCTGGCAAAGAACCACGAAACAAGTCCTGTCCACAAAATCAAAAAACGGACTCTATTCAAATTGTTGGCACAGTATGGGACGGAAGAAAGGAACCCGTCAAAGACGCGATGCTTGAAGCTTGGCAACCTGATCTTGGCGAGATCTCGGCCGATTCAGGCATTATTGACGGCGAATTTGAACGATGGCATCGCGTCGTCACCGATTTCCGCAATGGTAATTGGTCGTTTAATACCTGCTACCCTCGGACCTTTGGGAACTTCGCCCCTAGCATAAGTTTTTGGTTAGTTGCTCGAGGTATCAATATTGGACTTCACACGCGCATGTACTTCCCAGAAAATACGAAGGCAAATGCTCTTGATCCGGTATTGAACAGTGTCGCCGTTGAGCGTCGTAATACCCTCATCGCCCACCAAGTGGGTAGACTCGGTTATCGTTTCGACATCGTCCTGCAGGGGGATAACGAAACGGTTTTTTTTGATGTTTAGCGCGAGGCCGTTTTGACCGGGCCGAACTAGTCAAACCAGACCATTTGGCCAGACCACTTGGACCGGCGACAACTTGCCCATAGTGCGGATATGAACGGCGAGTCCGTCGACCTGATTTATCTTGCTCCGCCATTCAATTCCAAGGCTAACTACGCCACGCGGATAGGCTCTATGGCAGCGGCGCAACACTCAAAGACATCTGGACACTTACCGATATTGATATCGAATGGCTCAACCTGATTGAAGCGAAACATCACACTTTACATTGGGCTGCGTCGCGGCGCAGGATGAAGGCCGCCAATGGGTCAGGATCGACATAAGCGCAATAGCCGCCGAACTGGTGGGGGAAAGATTGCGCGACGACCTCAATCTCGTAACCCACCGTACGACGCACAGGACGGTCGCACAGAACAGACATACCTATACGTACCGACATCGGAAACCTTCATCCCTACCGGACGCATGCAAAGGCACATTAAGGGCTCCAGGGCGGCTACGGCGCAAGGTGCCCCACACTTCGAGCCGTGCAACCTAGAGGTGGACCGCATTACAGCCAGACGAAACCAGGGAACCGACCATATCGACAAGCTCCAACTTCTGTGCGGTCGTGCAGCCGGATCAAAGGAGACAGGGGCATTGAATACCTGAAGGCGAAGCTTCCGCTTTGACGGTCTTTTGGGGAATTATATAATTGATTAACCATTGATTTTTGGCACAAAACCACCATATTAGAGGCTAGGATGTTATTATCAAAAAAGTCTGTTTGATTGTATGACATAATTGGTTTGTGACCGGATTTTTCGATAAGAGCCTTTTGCATTTCTGCGGGAAATCAGTATATATCAAACACTCTCTAATCCTCTTCTTCTGTAAATTCTTCTCTTCCAAGGGATTTTACGTGTGGTTCTTCGTGCAGGAGCGATCGCAATTCAGTCAACCAATTCGGGTCCCAATCCATCACTTTAGCGACCGCATTGTCCCATAGGGTGCGCACACCATTTCCTTCTCCCTCTCGAAACAATGGCACTTCGATATTCGCCGTTTCCTCCCAGCAATCACCGAGTCTTGTTAATGCAGAGGGATCTTTGATATCGGGACCTCGGACAGGCAACCAGGCCGCAGGATTAAAAGTTGGAAAAGAAAGTTTTTTCCTGCTTGCCGCATGAGTTGAAGACGTCCGGCGGTTGAATTCAAAAACACAGACAATGCTTTGGCTTCTTTGAAATTAAAATCAGGAACAGGTAGCCAACCACCGCTTCCTAGGTAGCGGTTCTCACACGCAACGGCTGTAAGTCGAGCAGATGCCGAATCTTGTCCTGCGGTAACAATTAGATGTGCCGCGTGTTTGAGCACACGGGGCTTTTGTTTTTCTGAACTGCTATCGTGTTTATCGAAAAAGCTATCAGATTTTTCAGTGTTTATCGAAACTAGATGACCATCGGGTTCGCCACGAATAAATCTTTGCACCGACATACTCTTGGACATAAATACAGAGAAAGCTCCTGGAGTGTCGGGCGTTGCTTTCTTAAACATTCTAAGTTGTGCTCCCCCCTGAAGAACTGCCGACGGCATCGCCCCGTCTTGGTCTGAGTTGAAGAGATTTTTTCCTCCTTCAATCATAGCGGATGCTACTTCTGCAAGACGTGTTGATCTCCAAATCGCGCCCGTCCAGTCCCCATTGGCAACACGTTCAGCTGACCATTTGGAGACCTCTCCCCACCCGTTCGGGATCATTCCAATGTTACACTTGAGCAAAGAAGTGTGAAAATCATCTACTTCTTCTTCGTTAATAGGTAATCTATCGAGATTAATAATTCGCGTTGCAGGTCGAGTTCCATTCAATCGCGTCGCGATGATCATACTTTCATTTATCCCTGTGTTTTGGCTTAAATTTACATTTCCAGGTTGATGGCATGTTAGCAATGTATGAATGTGGAATCGTTGACAAAATATCTTGCGAAATTCTGCGTTATCAGGACCGCTCACCGCGATTGTCGGCCAAATCATCGCCAATACCCCATTCTCTGGATCAAGGCATTTCTCAGCCAAAGCTTCGAAAAGTGGTCCTATTGAGTTTTTTGAACCAAATCCTTGTAATTCGGAATCAGCCCTCAACAAATGTCTTTCAATGGAGTCAACGCGACTACGCATTGATTTACGAATAGGATCATCAAACTTCTCCGCCATTTTGCCACGGTTCGTAAAAGGTGGATTCATAATCACAATACGGGCATTCGCGGCTGAGCGCGCAGCTCCCTTTGGAAGTGAAACTGCTGAAATAGTATGATCATTCGTCAACGATAATTGCTGCGCTGATGGATCATCATAATCGTAATTTAAACCTTGAGTTGGAACGATGTCCTCGTCCAACAAGAGTTCAATAGACCCTACTGCCACTTGATTTCTTTTTGTTGCTCCATACGGCATACAATACAGATTTATTTTCTCGTATTTGATGTTTTTGTTGCCTGTGATCAATTGAGAAGCTGCTAATTGAAGAGATACTGGGTTCATATCAAACCCTCCAATTAATTCTTCTATAGCGAGTTTCTGAAGCTTAGCTAATTGATCTTCATTAGCACCCAAAAGCCGGGCGCGGCGTTTCATATCCGTTAATAGAGATGTGAGAAGCGTGCCTGACCCGCAGGCGAGATCTATTGACTTATATGCTCTCCACGTTTCTTCTTGCGAGAAATCAGAATTAGAACCTTCACTGGCCGCATCTAAAGCCAATCGAGCTAATATTGACGCCGCAGGTGGTCGTGTGAAAAACGCGCCGTCCGATGCTTGATTTCCCATCACTTTGTTAAAAAGTGGACCAGCGTGGTCTGCACCCAAATCGGCGTATGTTTCAGCAATCTCTGCAGCATCTTTGGCAATGTGACATAACGCCGCATTTAAACCCGATGACGGGCGCTCGTCAGTGATGGCATCAATAATGCCAATGGCGGGCTCAAAGATAGGGACAAAGTCCCACCGTGTAATTTCGTTCCACTGCCGACTTAAGAGTTTGCTCGCATTTACGGCAACTTTGATTTCATCAAGATCGCTGACACCGTCAAGCCAGCCCCCAGTGGCTATGAGTTGATGCAGCATGGCGGCATTCATCAAAAGCAAAGCTGCAATTGTACAACCATCGGCAGTATCGGATTTCTTTTTTTGTTTGTCTAAGCCAAAGTGTTTCGACAAAATCGGCTCTAAATCATCTTCCCGTAGAGCTCTACAAGCTTCAGCGATACTGTTTTGGAGTATATTAACATCCCGTTTTACTCTATCACCTGTGAGCCCTGAACGTTCAAGTAAATTAACAGTAATACCGTATTTCCCGAGTTGCTCTTCACCGAATTGAAAATCCAACTGTTCATTCAATTTTTGTTCAGCCGTTTTCCTTTTGGTGACGTTAACTTTTCGGCCTTTCTTTCGATTGATCATATCAACACCATGTTTCTTGGTCTTTTTGATATCAATCGGTTTTGTTTCCCCGTTGCTTTGATCACCTTTGGTTGTTGCTTCACGAATAACACCATCCTCACGGGTTTCGGTGCTCTCGTCGGAATTAACGCGCACCGTTATTATTCTTTCGAATTCGGTGTGGGGTTTAGAAGACTTGACGCTATTTTCTATTGAAGTATCGGGTTGTGATTTCTGCCATTCCGTTACTGAATAGAAGCCGAAATCACTCGGTCGTGCGTCATTTTGAACTACTTTGTGCGCGGCATCAATGACTGCCCCACTCGGTCCCTTATGAACGAAATGTCGAACTTTCCGCTTCTCATCAGAGCCGATTGTCACAAATGTTGTAACGCTGCGCTTTTCTTGTGAGTCTGTATCT
>JAPORY010000058.1 GCA_026709985.1 Aestuariivita sp.
CGCTTGCGACGCTCCTTAGAGCCCTTACCCCGATCAACCAGGTCTTGGAGTTGCGTCCGTTCGTCGTCGGTAAGGGTAACCTGGTAAAGCTTTCTGCCACCAACCGTCATGCCCAAATATCCTCATATCTGTCCCCTCGTTCCTAAAATCGAAATACCCAAGATGATTGCACATACGGCACGGATTACATCGTGCTCGTTGTGTATTGTTCTGAAGTTTATACCACGACGAAACAAAAGTCGATCACAACAGAACCCGCCGTTTTCAGTGCGCTGAAATATTAGGGCGACTAAATCAAATTCAACCGCTTCAATACAGCGTCGCGCAAATTTGCCTTTACATACGAAAAGGACTGCGGCGGTACAAAGTCAAATCGGTCGCGAAGTTCTGTTAGTCCCATCGGCTTTGCTAGCGGCCTAATGCCTCCCATTTTGATAGCAACTCCAGTGTTTTTACCCTCGAAATACTGGTTGAACTCTGATGGGGTCACGCACGCCGCGGCGGCATATTTCGTCCATATATCATCCAGAGCAATTTCCTCGATCGCAAGAATTGGAACCATTCCCACCAAAGCCTTCGTCGGACTACTCGCGTAGAGAAAAGCGTTCATCTCACCATAGTACAAGCGAGTTACAAAGCGTCTGCGTAGTTCAACAGTCTTTGCTGCTGCCAAGATTAACTGAACGCAAGACGGCCTTAAACTCAAAACTATGTCCGTTCGGCGCTGTTGCTTGTCAGAAATCTTTGATCGGCGAATTTTGCAGTCCTTGTCTTCCGCCGCCATAATTCGATTGTTCGATATAGAAGTCACTGAATCAGGCGCTTAGTGAGAGTGGTCAAGAGGCATCTAGGACCCCATGAATTTTTCTCGGGCCGCACCCACTCTCAAGTCGTGGCAGTGACTTGATCTTATCAACTGGCTGGCAAACCACCCAATTCACATACGATCTGCCACTCTGCTTCGGTGACTGGCTGAACCGACAAACGCGAGTTCGTAACCAATACCATCTCAGATAGCCGCAGGTCAGCCTTTATGGTCGCGAGCGTCACTGGCGTCTTTGCTGATGCAATCGCCTTCACATCAACACATTCCCATCTCTCATCGCTTGTTGTGCTGTCAGCGTGTGCTTCCGCAATGACCTCAACAATCCCGACAACCGCCTTTTCGGTCTGAGAGTGATAGAAGAAACCGCGATCTCCGCACGACATCGCCCGCATAAAATTTCGTGCCTGATAGTTGCGAACGCCGTCCCACTCCTCGCCGACCTCACCTTTGGCAACTTGCTGTTGCCAACTCCAAGTGGACGGCTCAGACTTAAAGAGCCAATAAGCCACCAGCATCACCCTCCCTAATCATCGTACACTTCAAGTCCGATCTATATTCTCTTGGTGAAGAGATATCCTTGTGCGCTAGGAGCAGCTAGCCCGGCACTATTTCAAGGTCGTGAAACTGCTTTAAAGTGCTACAGTTCGATTTGTCAATAAAGCCCAGAAATTGCACCGTCCTTGGGGGCATACCTAAGTATACTACTAAACTTAAAGTTAGTTCCTATGCTGCCCCAAGGCCGCTCAAGCCATTGCCGAGGATGTTTGATGACGAGAGAGACAGCTCTCATCTCACCTGAATTTTTCGCTCTGGCAATCTCAAACCCCTTTTGGCGAGTTGCTTCGCCTCCTTTCCTCCTGCTCGAAAGCTGGTCTTACCTTTGTAGAGCCATCTATATGGTATCTCGTTTCTCGCTTCAGTTTCTCTTGTCAAATCAGCGAAGCCTTTGAAATTTGGTGCCTGCAATTTGGCTTGTAACCAATCCAGTTTTTTTATCATATCTGCTACTTCGCCGGAGCCACTCACAGGATGTGGCTCAATCCATAATGCAAACTCACAACCCGCATGAAACCCAACGCCGTAGTCCCATCGATTCGCGTTAGGTTCGACATCCTAAAAGTGAGCATCAAGATCAATACTGCCGGTAAACTTGGCATCGCCCTTGACCATTATTTGAGCGTGATATTCAGCTTTGACGGCCTGTTTTCCAGATTCACCCTTGATCTTGGCGGCACTAGCGGCATCCAAAAATCTCGTCATTTCTTGGCTGTCCTAGCGTTTGCTCTTGTGACCGCCTTCGCAACGGTATGGGCCGAGCGTTCCGCGAAACCGTTCAGATCCCCCCAACTTGCGACGGCGTCATCATCTGACCCTGGATCCAGAGATGAAATGTCTTGGACTACCTCCCCTCGTTCGAAAAAGTAAACGCGGTAATCCTTGCGAAGTGCACTCTCCGTGATCTGTTTTGTTGTCGGATTGGAACTCAGTTCAAAAAGTTCGCGAATATCGGTCCTCGTTCCGCCACAGTCCTGAATTTCCCTAAGAGCCCAAATTAAATCAAGGACCACAGTTGAGTGAGTAGAAATCACGACTTTGTAGCCTCGCTTTAGCAGTTCCAAAACCAGAAGCAAGAAGGTAGACACTGCTCTTGGGTGCAAACCCATTTCAGGTTCTTCGATTACAACCCAATCAATGTTGTCGCGCTTTGAAATCTTGCCCGCGGGACAAAGCCAATAGAGACCAAGGAGGAGCGGTATAAATTCTCTTTGCCCAGCCGACCATGCCAAAAAAGGAAGCCCTTCCGACACGCCCTTAATTTCAAGCGTCAGAGTTTTGGTAAAATCCTTTGGCTCCACCTTGAGTTGTGCACCGCCAAACAGGTTTTCTGCTATCGGTCTTTTCAAGGTTTCATTTAATCGACCCTTGGCGGGGAAAAGTTGGGCGGTTGCCCCAAATTCATTTTGCAGCAGGATATGAATCTGATGTGCAAAATAACGCAGCACGTAAGGATCACCGAAGCTAAAGCTCCCGAAGGTTTGAGATACCCCTGAGGGCAGGCTAACCACCCTTTGAGCCGGGATGTAAAAGAGGCGCTCAACCTGCGATGATTTCGGCTTCTTAAACTTGGTCAATGTGCGAAGTTCATATCGTCGTCCATCCCATATTACCAATGGGTCGTAGTCCAACATTCCTGCCATTCCACGCCCATAAAAACCATTAAGCACAGCGGCTGGATCGCCATCAAAAACGACATTTTGTTGGTCGAAAACACCAAGCACATGGTTTCGATCAATTACAAGTTTCAGAGTCTGGAGTAAAACGCTCTTTCCGCTGGCCTGTGGTCCAACTAGAACCGTCAAGTCGCCCAGATCGACTTTCGCTTCAATAATCGGCCCAACTTTTTCGAGGCGGATCGTCGAGCATTTTTTTCTTTTTTTATTCGGCAATTTCATCCCTCCAGCGCGATAATCTTTAGGCTTTTGGTTCCGCGATCTTCACCGTGTCCCTCTTGTTGTCTCCAGCCTCAAACGGTAGCGATAACATACCGCGAAATTGCTCCTGCAGATTCTCGCCTAGTTCGGCCCGAACTATTTTCTTCAGTCAAATCCAACCACCTATCGAATCGTCCATAGGAAAGAAGATCTGATTCAGCATCAAGGATCGCTGACTACAATTCTGACCAAGCGACCATATTATAACCTGAGTCGGGTCACCGCTCTTAATCTTGCCAGTCTTCGTGTCAAAATAATCAAAGCCCTGTAACTTGACCTCCCAAAATCCGTCTTCGAACTTGGGTAGGACGACCTCGGGTTGGACCTTCAGCCCGAAGCTCTCATGTCTCACTCCGTTCGCCTTTCAGTCCTCCGCCATAAAGCCTGTGTTCATCTGCACCTTCGGTACGGTCGTCCCAAGTTTGTTCATCGCTTCAGTATTGGTGGAAGTCTCTGTGTGGATGATTCGGGCGTGGCCTGCTCTTATCCGAAACTGATTGCTACACGCTGACGGACGTATCTTGCAGATGCACGGCGGTAATCGGCGTTCCATATCTCCTTCCCAGTTGGTGCCGCAGAAGGGACTCGAACCCCCGACCCATGCATTACGAATGCATTGCTCTACCAGCTGAGCTACTGCGGCCTCTGAGCAGAGGAAGTCTTTATCACTCGCGAATCACGAATTAAAGCTTTGTTTTGCTTTCGTTGGATTCTTGAGCAGCCTCGCCGTCAGGATTGACCATTACCTCACTTGAGGATTGAGAATCGGCCTCGCCTTCCGCAACTTCGGTGACCTGATCCTCTCTTGCCGTCTCCTCTCCGACGATCAACGGATACATTTCCAAATAATTTGGCATGGTAACATCGGACTTTTGCGGCTCAGTCCAAGATAATGTGTCAAAACTTTCGCAATTCTCGCATACAGCGGACCAAACGTTGTGTACATGTTGGCAGTTGTCACACACCCACTGTGGGCCCCGCGGCGCCTTGATGGCTCTTGTCAGTAAGCCCTTGACTCTCTGGTCTGATGCGCCTTGACCACGCTCAATTGCAGCGAGGATGGTCAGAACACGAGCGTCGGGCTTCGTTTGCGGCAACTCTCCCAGAGATCGCTTTGCTTCCGAAAAATCCTCAATCGCTAGATTGAGCTCTGCCAGCAAAAGCCGAGTCTCTGCGTGATTGGGGTGATGACGCGTCAGTGCTGCAAACCTCTTTAACCTATCTGGCCCGCTCTCATCCGGGACAATTTCGGCAAAAGCTGCCGCCAACTCCGGATGCGGTTGCGCCTCCCACGCCCGCCGTATGACTTTCGCTGCCCGACGAGGTTCGTCGCGCAGAATGTGCGCCCGTGCGGCCATCACCGCTGCCGGGATAAGGTCAGGCGATAGCCGATTCGCTTCAATTGCAGCGCTTTGAACGGCAACGCTCGTACTATCTTCATCGGCGTCCCGTGCCTCCGAAATCGCAAGAATCGCATCGCGTCTGCGGTGTAGGTCTCGTGGCAATGAACCATGTCGCATTTTTACCCGTAAGGTCTTGCGAGCGCCGCTCCAATCCCTCGCTTGCGATTGCAACTTCAAAAGCACGTCTTGAGTCTCTTCATGACGAGGCTTGATATCGAATGCCTTGCTCGCAAGTTTCAACGCAGTATCGTTATCGCCCTCCGCAAGTTTTTGCCGAATGATGCCGCGAATACCGACAAAGCGCGTCGCGTCATTACTGATTAGCTTTTTGTAGGCAGTTGCTGCCGCTGTCGAATTCCCTGCGATTTCAGCCGCCTGCGCTGTTAGCAAATCTGTAAGGTCGCGGCGCCCCAAATAACGCTCAGCTTTTGCCGCCTTTGCCATTGCTAGACTTCCTTCCCCTGAAGCCAGCGCAATCATGCTATCGGATAGGGCTTGAAGACCGTAGCGCTCGCGATTGCGAAACCAATAACGCGATATTGCTGTTTCGTCGCCATTAATGAATCGCCAAACGGCTAACAAGAATCCCAAGATTTTCAGGAATAACCATATCACCACCATCAGTGCCAGAAACGCAATTGCGGCGTGCAAGGCATTGAACGTATACTCGTTTCCACCAAAGGTGGCCCGAATACTCCCCTCCACCCCAAGGAGATATTCCGCCCCAAACGCCGCGCCAACCATTAAGGTTGCGAACAAAAGAACCTTCGTTAATGACAGCAGCATCAGATGCCCTCATTATTTCTTATCAGCTGCTCAAGCAAGCCGTTTGCCGACAGCAATGCTGTCTCTCGATCTTGCGCTCGCTCTATCCAATCATCAAGCGGGACTCTCGCTGCGGCGGGTAACTGCTCAAGTTCGGCAAGCGCGGCTGCAAGGTTTCCATCGGCAAGCGCGGCTTCAGCCCGTGACAATATCGCATTTGCAGTATCGCCATCTCTAGGCGTGAGAGACCTTACTTCAAATTGCTGTCGCAAGAACGCCATAACTCCCATATTGCCATCATTAGTTCGAGCCGTGGTAAGAACTTCACGGGCTAAACTTGGGAAATCGCGCTGCAGATCTGCAAGTAAATCCACTCCCTCTACCTTGAATGCGAGGTCGTCGGGTATCGAAACTTCGAGCTCGCGCAACGAATCGAGTTCGGAAGCAATACTCCGACCAGCCATGAGAGACTCGATCAATTGCGTTGCGCGAGCGACCGCCGTTGCCCGTCTAACACTTTCGGCTGCCTCCGCCTCGCGACGCTCAGCATCCGACAAGAGAACGGCTAATTCGGCGCCTTGCCGATCTAACTGATCCCTCAAGTTCTGAAGAGCTTCCTCGAAAATCTCAGGAGATATCAGATTTGTCTGCGACACGCTAGCCGCTCGCTCAGCATTTGCAACAACTTCTTCAAGAGTTCCCTTGAGAGTCTGCAATTCCTTAATCGCAGCAGTATTACCTGAAACCTGCCTCTTCGCTTCCGAAAAACTATCAAGCGGCGGCATATTGTCGATGCGAGCAACGACAGCTTCCAACTGATCGCGTAACGAAGCAAGGTCTTCATTCAATGCCGAAATTACGGCGACGCCATCATCGGCCTTCGGTGGAAACAATATCCCATAATGCCCTAAGGTGAGAGTCGCGCCCCCCGATACCAATCCTCCGAGGATAGCAGCCAAAACCACAGCCCGAAAGCCAACTTGCGAAGCGTTAGGGGTAACCTTCGTTTCGGTATGATCAGTTTTTGAAGTCGAACCTTGTGCGGCGACCGGGGTAGGGGCGGCAACCGCTTCATCAATGCCATCGTCGTCAGACGACGATGAGGTCTCGTCTAAATTAGATTTTGGCAGCTGTTCTTCATCTTCGCCATTGCTTTCATCAGACACGGTAATTGCTTGCTCTGTTTCCGACAGTTTTGCTGATTCTGTATGAGCCAGACTTGCGGCTTTAGTATCTGCGTCGGCCTCCGGCCGGTCCTTGGTGACCTTGGTTAATTTGGATGTTGAATTCTCAGAAGACACCGAACCGGTATTCCTTTTGTTGCGATTTATTTGTCGCCTAAGTCAGCCACGTTGCGCAAATGCACCTGATCTCTCTTGCGTCAGCACTTAAAAGTACCTATTTTCAAACTGTCAGCACAAGCTATGAGACAAACTCGCCGAAAAAGGGCTAAATGGCAAGCATTTCAAGGTGTGCTAGTCTTTGATCTCGGAACCCTTCCTTGGTCACAACAAGCGCAGCTTCCCCTTCTGTCGCAAATGCAAGAAAAGTACAATGCCAGCCAATGAAACGACACCGTTAAAGCAGGCCTACGCAAAATATCGTAGCATCCTGCTGGCGACGATCGTGTTTAGCTTTTTTGTCAATTTGCTCATGTTCGTTGGCCCAATGTATATGCTGCAAATTTATGATCGGGTGCTCGCGAGCCGAAACGAAACCACGCTCGTCATGATTACCATTATCGCGGTCGGTTTACTGATTACATATGGCTTGCTTGAGTTCACTCGCTCGCGCATGTTGGTTCGTACGGGATTACAATTTGACCAAGTCTTGGCCAGCCCTCTCTTTGAACGGGTCGTTCGACTACAACTCATCAATCCAGCCGCTGCTGGTCAAAGTGCGCTATCAGACGCGGACCGAGTTCGCGACTTCATCACTGGACAGGGCGTATTGGCGTTCTTTGACGCCCCTTGGACGCCGCTCTTTCTCCTCTTGTGCTTTCTGTTTCACCCATGGCTCGGTTGGGTGGCAACGGCGGGTGCACTAATTATCTTCACCCTTGCTGTTCTCAATGAGATTATGACTCGCAAAACGTTGCGGGCCGCGAATAGTTCTGGCACCGATGCGTCTAATTTTGCCGGCGCTACCTTGCAAAATGCCGAAGTTATTCGGGCGATGGGCATGGTCTCAGAGCTTTCGTCTCGATGGATGGCCGCTCGCGATCAAATGCTCGCGAACCAAGCCCGAGCCAGCGATTGGGCTGGCGTTATTCTATCGGCGTCTAAATTCGTCCGAATGACCTTGCAAGTCGCAATTCTCGGGGTCGGAGGCTATCTCGCTGTTATTCAAGAAATCTCGCCGGGCATTATGATTGCCGCATCAATCGTCATGGGTCGTGCCCTTGCTCCAGTTGAACAAGCAGTTGGTCAGTGGAAGCAATTTGTTGCGGCCCGGCAGGCCAACGAACGCCTCACGAGGTTATTCAGTACCATTCCAGAGGAACTCGAACGAACGCAGATGTCAGATCCCAACGGTGATCTGAATGTCGAAGGTCTGACCAGTATCCTCCCAGAGACCCGAACCACCATCCTGAAAAGTGTGTCCTTCTCAATAAAATCGGGCGAAAGTCTCGCGGTTGTCGGTCCGAGTGGCTCCGGTAAATCTACCCTTGTTCGCCATCTTGTTGGCGTGATTGAACCGAGCATGGGCGCCGTTCGTCTTGATGGGATTGAACTTAATCACTGGGACTCGAACCAACTCGGCCAGTCCGTCGGTTATCTCAGCCAAGAAATTCGCTTATTCTCCGGTACCGTTGCTGAAAACATCTCGCGTTTTCGCGACGATGCAAGAGACGAGGACATCGTTGCCGCTGCCACACTTGCGGGCGCTCATGAAATGATCTCGCGGCTACGAGAAGGGTACGCGACGCAAGTGGGTAATGCTGGCGAACAATTATCAGGCGGTCAACGGCAGCGTGTTGGCCTTGCTCGCGCCATCTACCTGCTACCAAGTCTCATCGTGCTCGATGAGCCGAATTCTAATCTTGATAGTGAAGGCGAAGCGGCTCTCGCTAATTGCCTGAAGAAACTGAAAGAAGTGGGGAAAACGATTGTGGTTGTAACCCATAAGGTCAACTTGCTTTCACTTTCTGACAAAACTTTGATCATGGCTGATGGTGCCGTACAGCGCTTCGTGCCGACGCGCGAACTCATGCAACCGCGGCAAGAAGGCATTTCGGCAGAGGAACAGCCTGCCGTGACGGAAGAACCAAAAGTTCTGGAGGCGCCTGCGAACACCAACACCAGCGTCGCCGAGTAATTCGGTTACCGTCTTTGGTATACTTTCAAATTCCATCGTAGCACTGAACGACTTGAACAATTTCTGCTCCGTGCTAGGGTAACCATCCAATATTAACCGCTCGGGAGCGAGCGGAAAAAATCCAAAAGCACTTCGATCACAGCGTCCCGTGTTGGTTGTTTCGCTACGGTAATCTGTTGACAGTTCATGGAGAAACACGGCTGACTGACGGCAGGGCTAAGTGCCACCACATACATCCGACTGGCAAGATTTTCCGCCGCCAACAGTTCAGCGGTTCGTCGTGAGAACAATGGCGCAATGACGTGCTTTGCTAACTCGATTGTCTGTCTAGCCTCATCAGAAAAAGACACCGGCAATTGGTCGTATACAACAAGTTCCGTTGTGGTTACCCCGGCTCTGGTTAAACTACTTGCGATATTTCCGACGGTCAGTTTGCCGCGGAGATGAAGTAATGGTCCTGACGGCTTGCATTGACACAGACGAGCAACAAGTTCCGAAGCGCTTGCTCCGGCATAGATTGCTTTCCAGCCTGTTTTTCGAGCGAATTCGGTTGTTGCTTGCCCCACACAATAGGCCTTTATAGGGGGCTGGTCTTTCGGCACCCGAGAATGTCGAACGCCATTACGCGAGGAAAAGATTACAGCACGGTATCCAGCTGTATCGACATCCTTCTCGCCGGATTTTATTTCGATTAACGGTGCACAAACTACCAAAGTTGCCTGCGTGATTTCTTCAGGCAATGACCGAACGAACCTTTGCCCCGCGTCCAACGGCCGGGTAATCAAAAGGAGTGGTTTTTGCGTGGTCATTCGCCTACCGCATTGTTTTGCCTTTGGCGAAATGCTACGCGTTGAGTAACTCTGTCGCAACTGAGGGCGAATATATCTTTGCCACGGACTGTTACCATTTTAGGCCTCGAGAGCAGTTGCGATGATACTGCCGCCGCCGTGGTGCAGGCTTCAGCAGACGGTTCATCTGAGATCCTTTCTTCGCTCGTGTTTGATCAATTGGACTTACATGCGCCGCATGGCGGTATTGTGCCAGAGATTGCCGCTAGATCTCATACTGAAAAACTCGATATCTGCACACAGATGGCACTTGATCAAGGGCATAAATCCCTCTCGCAAATTAATGCTATAGCAGTCACCGCTGGCCCCGGCCTCATCGGCGGTCTCTTGGCGGGTGTAATGTTTGCCAAGGGTTTGTGCGCGGCGCGAAACATTCCCCTAGTTGGTGTGAATCATCTAGCTGGTCATGCCTTATCCCCAAAAATCACGGACGAACTGGAGTTCCCTTTCCTACTGCTTTTGGCTTCTGGGGGACACTGCCAATTCCTAATTGTTAAGAGTTATTCAAGTTTTGAGCGACTCGGGGGAACAATTGACGATTCACCTGGTGAAGCTTTTGATAAAATCGCACGGTTATTGGGCTTATCGCAACCTGGCGGACCCGCGATTGAGCGCTTGGCAATGGCCGCTGATGCCAAGCGCTTTCCGTTGCCTCGACCCCTTATTGACCGTGAGGACTGTAATGTATCGTTCTCAGGGCTGAAGACCGCGGTGGTGCGAACATACGAGCGGCTTGTGGGCGAATTAACCAGCGTCCCTGATAGGGATCGCGCCGACCTTGCTGCTGCATTTCAGGCGGCGGTGGCAGATGTTCTCGCAGCGAAATCTCGACGAGCATTAACAACGTTGCTTCGCTTGAATCCTCTGCAGCCGGTGCTCGCAGTGGCTGGAGGCGTCGCGGCAAATTCAACGCTTCGTCAGCAACTCAGCGATGTTGCATCTGAATTGGGTACAAGATTTATCGCTCCTCCCATGTCATTATGTACCGACAACGCGGCAATGATCGCCTACGCTGGTGGAATGTCGTTCTTACACGGCCAACAAGATGACCTTGATCTTGCCGTGCGCCCACGGTGGCCGCTAGACACAGCGGCTCCGAGCATGTTGGGTTCTGGACGCAAAGGCGCCAAAGCGTGACAGAGGCCTGGTCGTGTTGGTTTTGCATCACTTTGCACCAATCACAATCCAGCGAATATGATTCTCAGAAAATAATCTGTGGCCAATTTAATCTACAAGGATCAAATTCTGACGAAAGTACCGCTCTTCAGTGGCGGGAGTAATTCTGCTCTTGAATATTGTCGTTCGGAAATCCGCTTGATGGCTTTAGTATATTCTGGTTGCGTAGCAACAATGAAATGATCAATTGATCTCGGCGCATTGATTTTTTTGTGACCAATATTTGCCGTAGGCTCAAGCGTAACTAAATAATTCGTTGCTCCGACATATACTTGTTTGAGTGCTAATCCCTCGTACGCTGCTTGTTTCCATCGCTCTCGTGCTTTGGTTTTGCAAGAAATGGAAACTGGATATATTTCATCGTATAAGAACCAATCAAACATTGCTAATGGAACGTGATTAACGGTAGCTTGATAGTACATGTTCTTGATGCCACTTAGCGCGAGGGATTCACCGACAATATATTCAAAATACTTGCCGTGAATGGACCGATCTAAACCGGTCGTGTCCTCATATAAATCCATCATCATCTGAACAAATCCGTGTAGATTGTCAGAAAAATCTCGTGCGGAAACCTTTTGAATCAGCTGAGAATAAACATCTTTTGTTTTTGTTTCAGACATGAAATCTATAATTTGAGATTTCAAAGTAATCTCCTGTGAGCGAAGTGCTCAGTCTGTCTTTCGTAAAACATCTTTTGATATTCTGGTGATAGATCATTCAATATAAATGGCAGCCCAATTTCTTGCGCAGCGATCCCAATCGTTCCGCTTCCGGCAAACGGATCAACGATTAACCCGTCGGCAAGCTTCGCCATGCGTGCCGCAATTTCTAGTGGAAAAGGTGCGGGGTGTGGATTGTTCATCTCTGGATTAACGCGCCAAACATCTCCCCATTTTCTAAATTCGGATAGATATTTTTCGGGAAGTCTCCAGTTTTCTCCAGCAATAATGTAGATCAATTCATATATTGGCGGTAGAATCGAGGGGCGTTTTCCGCCTTGATTATGACTGCTGCCCCTATTCCAAATTACGAGCTGTCGTACAGTAAATCCATCAACAATTTCTTGTCTTCTATCTTCGGACAAATTTTTGATTTTTCTTCCGATGTTGTATAGTACAACGCCTTCCTTACCAACGCACTCTACCGCTGCCGATAGCATTTGTCTTTGCCACTGAATGTAATCTTTTTCAGGCAAATTATCCTCGAAATGCGAGTAATTATCTGCCATCAATTTGCTGTTTTTCCAATTTGACCCCGGTTTTTTGCCGCGACCATTAAATGCTTTGTTGTATGGCGGTGATGTCGCAACACCTTTTACGCCCTTACCCCTTAATTTATTCAAGAAAACAATCGCGTCGCCAACGCAATAGGAATTAACTTTTGGAGTGCCAGCGTCCTTTTGCGGTAGTTGTGCGATTTGCCGGGGTTTTGCGTCAATGACTGGCAAAGCAAGATCTCTCACGGCTGTCTCCTTTCTTTGTAAATTTTGCGACCGTGCCCTCCGTTCACGGCTCGATTCTTTCGGGTTTTTGTTAAGTCAGACGCTTGCCAAACATCATAGAAATGTTGTCTGTCCGTCGTCGCTTCTTCCATATCCCCTAGACGCGTCCTGTGGCCGATTGCAAACGCACTAAAGACCTTTTCCGAGACGCTTCTCGCCAAATTAGTAGCCGTTCCAATTTTGTCGCGGTTGGGCGCGGTTTTGCGAGCCCCGGTGCCCTTTGCATGTAACTGGTCATGCCCTTTTCCCAAACCGAATACTTTACGACTTAGTTGCGATTTCTTATTCGTTGATAGCCAGCGTGATCAGGTTTGTAAACCTGCGGTTTTGGCTTCAGCTGCGACAGATTTGCGCAAGGTCTTTCCCTATTCCCGTAGCATCAAACCTTAGAATGACACAACAATCGAAAGTGGTGCTCAAATTAGAACATTTGATATTTCCCAATATATAAGTAAAAACAACACATTAATATACATTGCTACCCGAAGGTTTGAATGTAGGTGGCCTGAGATAGCGGCTCATTGTTCCAAAACTCAGCGTAGATTTCATCCTTTACGAATGCCTGATAAGTATCGTTACGATGAGGGACTAATACTGGAAGGGAAAAATCCGGTGTTACAATGAATTCCGCTAAAATCTCTGTACTTGGTGCTGGCGCTTTTGGAACAGCGCTAGCCTGCGCCCTAAGCGCAAGAGAGCCCATTACATTGTGGTCTCGCTCACAGTCTCACGCAAACGAGATGCGCAAAACCCGAATGAATACGACTCGACTACCAAACATCATTTTACCGAACAATATCACGATCACTTCAGATACAAGACTCGCCACTCAGAGCGATACGCTTCTACTCGCTGTACCCATGCAATCGCTGCGCAACCTGATCGACAAACTTCAGACATCTCTTGTTGGCAAGAACCTCATAGCTTGTTGCAAGGGCCAAGAACTGTCGACGCATCTTGGTCCAATTGCGGTCATTCACGCAACGGTCACGCCAGCAACTGCCGCCTTGTTGACTGGGCCAAGCTTTGCTCAAGATATCGCCGCTGGTCTGCCGACAGCACTGACGTTAGCTTGTCAGGAACCTCAGGACGCTAAGCTTTTGCAACACCAGATCGCCTGCGAGACGCTAAGAATCTATCGTACAACCGACATCGTCGGCGCTGAGCTTGGCGGCGCACTAAAGAATGTCATTGCCATTGCCTGCGGGACGGTGATCGGTGCTGGCCTCGGTGAAAGTGCTCGTGCCGCCCTCATGACGCGCGGTTTTGCCGAAATTGTACGATGGGCAAAGCACCTCGGTGCCCAATCCTCAACACTATATGGTTTGTCTGGTCTCGGTGATCTCGCCCTGACCTGTAGTTCAGAACAGTCGAGGAATTATCAGTTTGGTCTCGCAATCGGTGCTGGTAAGGTTGGAGACCGAAAAAAAACTGTTGAAGGCATTGCAACCGCCCTTTCAATCGCGGAAGTCGCAAAATCAGAGCAATTCGATATGCCAATCACGACAACTGTCGCCGCACTTGTGAAGAGTGAAACTGATGTCGCAACGGCAATACACGCGCTCCTCTCGCGTCCCGTGGCCTATGAGTAGTACTTTCTGCTCTCAATACCGATACTGTTCCGTCTTGTAGGGACCCTCAGGATGAACGCCAATGTAGGACGCCTGCTCTGCGGTCAATTCAGTTAGCTTTACGCCCATGCGCTGCAAGTGCAGCCGAGCCACTTTCTCGTCTAGTTCTTTCGGTAGTGTGTATACTTTGTTGTCGTACTTTTCCCTTTTAGTCCACAATTCGAGTTGGGCGAGCACTTGGTTGGTAAAACTTGCTGACATTACAAAGGACGGATGCCCGGTGGCATTTCCGAGATTAAGTAACCGTCCTTCCGACAGTAAAATGATCCGGTTGCCCGACGGCAATTCAACCATATCCACCTGTTCCTTAATGTTTGTCCACTTGTGGTTCTTTAGAGCAGCAACTTGGATTTCATTATCGAAGTGTCCGATGTTGCCGACGATTGCCATATCTTTCATCCGGCGCATATGTTCGATGCGAATGACGTCCTTGTTGCCAGAAGCGGTAATGAAAATATCTGCCGTTTCTAAAACGTCCTCCAGAACTGTCACCTCAAAACCATCCATCATGGCTTGCATCGCGCAGATTGGATCAATTTCAGTCACGCTGACTCGCGCCCCGGCTCCACGAAGTGAAGCAGCTGATCCTTTCCCCACATCACCGTAGCCGCACACAACAGCCACTTTGCCTGCAATCATCGTGTCAGTCGCCCGACGAATGCCATCCACTAACGACTCACGACAACCAAACTTATTGTCGAACTTCGACTTCGTAACGCTGTCATTAACATTGATAGCTGGAAACGGCAGTTGGTTATTTTCCATCATCTGATAAAGGCGGTGCACCCCTGTCGTCGTTTCCTCGGTCACTCCAATAAGTTCTGAGCGCTGCTTACCAAACCACCCTGGCGTAGATTTTAGCCGTGTGGAAACTTGTGCAAACAATGCTTCCTCTTCTTCGGACGTCGGCGTTGCGATCAAATTTGTTTCCCCTGCCTCCGCTCGACTACCTAGCAAAATGTATAATGTCGCATCTCCACCGTCATCAAGGATCAAGTTGGCACCTTGATCAGGAAATTGAAAAATTTCATCGGTATAAGACCAGTATTCTTCAAGAGTTTCACCTTTAACGGCAAATACCGGTATGCCGGTTGCCGCAATTGCCGCCGCTGCATGATCTTGCGTCGAAAAGATATTGCAAGATGCCCAGCGTACGTCCGCCCCTAATTCGGTCAGAGTTTCAATTAAGACTGCTGTCTGGATTGTCATGTGAAGTGACCCAGCAATTCGCGCCCCGCGCAAAGGTTTTGCTTCGCCATACTCCTCGCGCAATGCCATTAGCCCGGGCATTTCGGTCTCTGCTATTGAGATTTCTTTGCGCCCATAATCCGCTAGGCGAATGTCGCGAACGATACCCTCATATTCCGATTTCATGGCGTCTCCTTACTTTCCGCGCGTCAATAACATAGTCGTCGTGTGACAACAATCAATTACGCATGAGTATCTCAGGGTAAGTGCTTCGTTCCGATTGGACACCTACAGAAATCGGCCGCCTATCCGTAGTAGGATCAAAAATGTCGACCGCGCTTCCCTCTCGGTTTTCTCAGGATCATATTTCATGTTCAGGGTCCGAATCTCTGCAACCATGCGGCCAAGGTAGGTGAATTCCGTGATCCCTGTTGCACCGTTGGCAATTTTGGTGAGCCGAACGACCGACAACTTGCTTCGCACCGTCGCAGATATGCTTTCATTTTGCGGATTTACCTGCTTGGCGAGTGGTGGATATACTTTGCGTGGCGAGTAGTCACAGTTCAACGCTGATCGGGGTGCCATAATGCTTCTAAGTTCATATACTAAAGGCAATAGTTTGGAAGAAGCGATATGCTTGCTCCGTTTCATAGTCGGGAAAGTATCTGATTTGGCGATTCTTGAAAGGTCTTATTGGTGAAACCAAAGCGAGCTTGGCAACGGATGTTATCGGGTCGGAGATTGGATCTGCTAGATCCAACACCGATGGATATAGAACTTGATGATATCGCCCATGGTCTCGCGTTTCTATCACGTTGGAACGGTCAAACTCAGGGCGAATACGGCTACTCTGTTGCCGAGCATTCTCTGCTGGTCGAAGCCATCTTTTCCCGACTAAACCCAAGGTTTGATTCGCGTTGGCAACTAGCCGCCCTGCTGCATGACGCCCCTGAGTATGTAATCGGAGATATGATTTCCCCGGTGAAGGCAACGATTGGTTCCGATTATGACGCTCTAGATGAAAGGCTTGCCATAGCCATCCATCGTCGATTCGGCTTGCCTGCCACCTTACCGAAACGCGTTAAAGCGCAAATCAAGCGAGCCGATCTTACTTCAGCCTGGATAGAGGCGGTTGATATTGCTGGTTTCTCTCTAGCCGAGGCGAATCGATATTTTTTGCATCCGAATTCGGATATCCGCAGTCGACTAACAATCCGTTCACGCCCACCGATAGAGGCCCGGCGAGCGTTTGTTGATCGGTGCAACGAATTGCTGCAAAAAAAATGCGCAATGTAAATTGCCGCGAACTCAAGGCGTCGCGGTAGTTTTGAAATGAACATTACGACGAAGAGTATGCCGCGCAAAGAACACTGCCGAACAAATTTTTGGACTTCGCTGCTCCCATATAGAAATAGCGAGCGTTGACTCAGATTGTATAACGATAAACTGATAAACTCTGCCGCGACTTCCTAGTTGGAGCGCAAGCCCCGCCTCCTTCAGATAGCTGATCCGATTCTTTAAGAGCAGCGGCAGTTCGGATATGCGGAACATCGGAAATCGAAGATTGGCTCGACCGAGTATCTTAACCCATAATTTGGCGCGGTGACGTGCGTCCATTGTCCGCAAAGCGCTTGAGATGTGCTGAAACGCGTCCCACAACATGTCGACAAGAGCAGTTCTTTTGGCAAGAAATTGTAGCTGCCGCTAACTATTTCAAGGCGTCCTCGGTTTAATGCCAATGGGTACTGAATGCATCTCCGCTGATTGAGCCGCGCTCCATGATAAATTTTTTATCAAGAATATCTTGAAAATCATGTGCGTTTGACTCGGCGACGAGAGCAGAAACTCCTTCCGATTTCAACTTCACCAAAATATCAATTATCCGGCGCGCCAGCACAGGTGCAATCCCTTCGGACGGTTCATCAAGCAGTAGGAGTTTTTTGCCCAGCATCAATGCACGTGCCAACGCCACCAATTTCTGTTGGCCACCTGAAATGCTGGTGGCTGGTCGGTCCTTGAGCCCTTCAACTTCGGGCATAAGACGGTAGATCCACGCTAATCGATCCTGCCAGTTGGGAATGTCTATCGACCAGACTGGCGTTAAGATATTTTCCTCAGCCGTTTGAGCCGGCACCAAACGCCTGTCTTCCGGCATGTATCCAATTCCCCGATTTGCTCGTTCATATGCCGGGGTATTAGTGATCTCCACACCTTCAAACATAACCACACCAGAGGTCGGCACAATTAATCCCATAATTGCACGCAGACAGGTTGTTTTTCCGGCCCCATTGGCGCCAATCAATCCGACTATCTGACCGGGGTCGACGGTCAACGAACTCTCCCGAATGATCAATGCCGGTCCGACACTGACACTGAGTTGGGTTGCTTCAAGCATGTCTTGGTTCTTTTGGTCTGTCATCGACCTGTTCCGTCCCGTGCCGGAAGCCAAGAACATATTCGATCACCTTCGCATCGCGCAGAGCTAACTCAGGTGGAGCATCGCAAATGATCTCACCTTGATAAAATGCCATAATCCGATCAACATAACGCTGCACGATGTCCATATCATGTTCGACAAAGAGTACCGCTGTTCCTTGTTCCTTCAGCGCATTCACAACGATATCCATCAAGTCGAATTTCTCATCAATAGAGACTCCTGACGTTGGCTCGTCGAGCAGTAGTAATCTGGGCTTCGACACAACGGCCATAGCAATATCGAGTAGTTTTCGCACCCCTTGGGCAAGCGTACCAGCAACTTGGTCACGATATTTAAGGAGTTGGTAACATTCCATCACCCGTTCGCATTCTCTCACTCTTCGGGGCGAGTTCAACGGACGAAGCAGAGAACACGAATCGCGATTGGCCAGTGAAATCGCAACGAGTAAATTGTTCATCACGGTCATGGACATAAAGACTTGGCTGATTTGAAACGAACGCGATACACCGATATGAGTCGCGTTTCGCGGTTCAATGCCCGTAATATTTCGACCTTCAAACTCGATCAATCCACTGGTTGGTTTCAGATAACCGGTAATCATATTGACGAATACCGTTTTTCCAGCACCATTGGCACCAATAATACCAACAACTTCTCCCGGCTTGATATCGGTATTGATGTTCTTCGCCGCCACAATTCCAGCAAATGACTTGTTAAGATCTCGAATCCGCAAGACTGAGTGAGCGTTATTCACGATCACGCTCCTGTCGCATCGGTAGACGTTCAATGAGTGACCAAAGTCCTCTCGGAAGAAATAAGATGATCCCAAGTAACGTTCCACCGACAATCAGTTGCCAGGCATGGGGAGCTAGTTCGAAGGCAAAAGTCCGCAGAAACTCGAAGGCAACAGCGCCAATAAATGGCGCCGCAACACTGCCGGGACCAGAGAGAATAGAAATAAAGACAAGTTCTCCCGAGACAGTCCAATTCACCATGGAGTCGGGATCGACTTGGCCAAGAGCCATCGCAAACAAGCCGCCCGCCGCGCCAGTCAAGGCCGCTGAAAGGACATACTTTATGTGAATAGCCTGCGCGACCGAATAACCCAAGTACTCGACTCTGATCTCATTGTCGCGCACGGCAGTCGTGAGATGACCTAAAGCCGAGCGAAAGTAGATTTGCATCCCAACGGCCGCCACGACACCAGTAAGTATAATGGTTAAGAATAGCGGATACTTTGTTTCGGGTTGCCAGCCGAGTATGGTTGTTTGTGACACCGAGAACCCGTCGGTTGAGCCTAATGCTTCGGACTTGATTAAGACTCCGTACAGGACCATTGAAAAGGCCAATGAGAGCATTGCAAAAAAGATGCCGCGGTGATTACGCAATACGAAACCAAGCATGAACCCGACAGCGGCGGCGGTAGCAAGAGCGACCGCGAGGCGCACGAACACATCGGATACCCCCGTATATTTCTCAAGCAAGGCGACTGCATAAGCACCGAGCCCAAAATAGAGCGCGTGTCCAAATGAAACCAGACCGGTACGCCACAGTACCAGGAGTCCAAGAACCGCGAGCCCGCGAGCCAATCCGAACATCGTACCGTTCAAGACCCAATTCGGTACCATGAGACCGACGATTGCTAGTATTGCAAAACTTGCAACCACCCAGCTGATCGTGCGGTCGGCAGACAACGCCTTGATGATCATATTCTTCTAGCCTTGACAGGAGCGAACAGCCCTTCTGGACGTATCATCAAAACGATCGCCATGACTGCAAACACAACGAAGAGTTCCAACTCCGGGAACTGATGCACTGCGAACGCTCGCAGCATGCCAACCATGGCAGCACCAATTAACGCCCCTGGAATCGATCCCATGCCGCCAATGACCACAACGGCAAAACTCAAAACAATCACATCAATACTAATCCCAGGAGCAACAGATATTGTGGGTGCAATATAGGCACCGCCCAGCGCCCCTAATGTTGCTCCGAAAATAAATGTCCAAACATAGATTGTGGTCACATTGATACCAATGGCCAAACTAATTTCACGATCATAGATAACCGTGGCAAGAATTTTACCCCACTTGGTCAAACTCAATATGTACCAGCACACAAACGCGACAACACAAGCCAGAATAATTAGGGATAGCGAGTAGACGTCGCGGGAAATACCGCCCATCTCAACACTGCCCAAATAAACCATCGGTTGATAGGCAAAATAGGGATTAACCCCGAAAACGAGCAGAATAAGATCTTCCAAGACGAGAAATAGCCCAAACGTAGCGAGAAGAACTATGACTTCTTCGTGGTGATACAGTCTGCGCAAGATCAACCGTTCGATGAGAAATCCGAAGATGAAACCGACGCACAGAGAGGACAAACCGATCATGATAAATCCGATCCAATCGGGAAGCCCAAAGTGCGCCGCTACCCCGATGGAGTAAGCGGCGGCGTAGGCGCCCCAAGCGTAAAATCCGCCATGGGCTATATTTAGAATCTTCATCACTCCAAATACGATTGTTAATCCAACCGAAACAATGAACAGATACGAGGCGTAAACCAAACCGTCGATAAGAAGCGTCGTGGTAGCTTGCATTTTAAACCTACGAAAAGAAGGAGAGGGCGGCCGGTGCCGCCGCATTCCCAGAGTGCTGGCTTAGCAATCTGCGCCCGGCATCGCGGCTTCCAGCCACGCTTCGGACATTTGATTGACCGGCGGCAAAATACAGTGGGTCGGGTAGATCCGAATATCGACTAATTTCGGACTGTTACTCTCCTCGTCCCAAGCTGTAATTCCGTACCCAATCGGGTGAACAGCTTGGTGCCCATTACCCAATGCCAAACTGACATTGCCGGCAAGAGATTGAAATTCCAGCCCCTTCATGGCCGCAATGATTTGATCTTCGTTCGGCGTTCCGCCACTCTCCGCAGCTGCCTTGTCCATCGCCGCCTTCAAGGCAAGTACAGTTTGTGCATATTGGTAAGACGATTCGAGTGGGTATACGCCGTACCGCTCCCGGTAGGTGTCGATGAACCATTCGTTAAGTTCGCCCTCCTGTTCGCGGACCAGAATGCCATACTCACCTCGCGTCCCAACGACGGTACCTTCGGGGAAGCGCTTGCCGAGATTATCTACCGCCGACGCTCCTGCAACAGAAATAAACCGTTTCTTGTCAAAGAAACCGCGCACCGAAGCTTGCAGAACAAAGGCTTCAATATCGCCATCCCAAAAACTCGAATGCACCAAGTCTGCGTCTTCCAGCAGAAGTGTTGAGATCTCGGTTCCATATTGTCCCGCAAAAATTTTGGGGAACTGTGGGCTGTCTGACCCGCTTGATCCTGGGGTCAGTTTCTGCATGGCAATATCGAAAAATTTCCACGAGTCCTGTCCCCAAGCATAATTTTGGTTAATGCCCGTGTAACTTTTGACGTCGCCGAGTTGATCTCGGATGTACAAAGCTGCGGCAACACTGTCGGCAACGGCATGGGCTTGCGTCCGGAAGGTGTATTGCCAGTCGTTACCCTCAAACAATCTCGGGGTGCCACAGACGGACATAATAGTAAGCGTTTGCAGCTCTTCGGCAACTGGCGCAATCGCCATGCAGGAACCTGACGAGATGTAACCGATAACAGCATCAACATTTTGCTTCTCGATAAGGTTTCGATATTCCGCGACTTGCTTGGCATTTCCGCCAGATTCATCAACGAAAATCCCCTCAATCTGAACGCCGCCGAACCCGACTGAATCGTACGGCGCCGGCATCGTGCCGTCATTAATGGCATCAATAAGCAACTCGGCACCATGCCGCCCAGGCTCACCAAACGGGCCGGCTGCAGGACCAGTCAAAAATGAAACCACAGCGACCTTGAAAGTCTCTTCTGCAAACGCAGAAGTGGTGACTATCGGTGCCCCGATAAAGGCTCCTAGAGCCAGCGTCAGTGCACCTGAGCGAAATATTCCCTTTTTCATCGTTTAACCTCTCTTATGGATGGTTTGAATTCTTGGTTGCGGTGCCAATAGGACTGAACACCAGACTCCGAAGGTCGCATGTGTCCCAACACCTGTCGTATCGAATAATGAATAAAGCTCTCACCTCCCCCCAGTAATTTATGTTGCTCTCCGACTCTTCTATTGACGTGTTTTGATTGAGAAGAACCTGCAGTTTCTCAGGGTTCTTCGCCTATCCGGCCGGCAATCGGACCCAAGAATTACGCCAATTTTAGATCACCCTTTAGCTGTCCCAGAATCCCCTCTCCCCGAGCAATCACGCGTTCAAGTGCCGTCACTTCCGACAGGAATGCGTTAGCGAAAAAACATAAGTCCGTTCGATAACGCCGATGGTGCGGTGCCAATCCACTCTTCGTAGCGAGTGCTGCCTTGCCGAGATAGGCGCAGCCCGCGACCAAAGCGAATTGACGCAACGCCGAGGTCGCAATGGAAAGACTGGCCAATTTGCGCCTCGAAACACGATAATCTGCCAAGACCGTTAGCGATCGGGTAAGCGCGGTAACGGCATCAGACAAAAGACGACCAGCATCAGCCATCAAAGCATTTCGAGAACCTGTAAGTTGATGGGAAATGTCGGCAAATTCACCCACAGCTCTGTTGACCGATTCGGCGGATAAAATCGCGAGTTTGCGGCACACAAAATCAATGGCCTGAATACCATTGGTTCCTTCGTAGATCGTCGATACACGCGCATCGCGCCAAACTTGACTAATTCCCGTGTGTTCAATGACGCCCATACCCCCATGAACTTGAATGCCAAGCGACCCCGATTGAATGCCACTATCGGTACAAAAGGCTTTGGCGACCGGCGTCAGTAAATCAACTTTGGCTTGTGCCTGTGCAGTGTCGCAGTCTGTGCTGTGAGTACGGTCGATGGCTTCCGCCAATTCAAGAATAATACACCGGCCAGCTGATGCTAACGCTCGCATTGATAGCAGCATATTCTGAACGTCGGGGTGACCAACGATTCCCGACTCGGTCGCGGCCACTGGGCTCTCGCCGTGTCGTTGTTTGCGCTCGCTAGCGAATTCTAGCGACTGCTGATAGGCCCATTCGGAAGCGGCCACACCTTGCGTCGCGACGGCCATACGCGCAGTGTTCATCATCGTGAACATGGCCATGAGCCCCTTTTCAGGCGCTCCAATCAACCACCCTCGGCTCATGCCGCTATCGCTAAATTGCAGAGTGCAGGTGGGCGAGCCATGCAGCCCCAACTTTTCCTCAATGCCAACGCAGGTCACATGGTTAGTTGCAAGCCCGTCGTCTGTTGGGATTTTCTTTGGTACAAGAAATAAAGACAGACCTTTCGAGCCGTCGGCAGCACCTGATATGCGCGCTAGCACGAGATGAATAATATTTTCAGTGAGGTCGTGGTCACCATAGGAGATAAAAATTTTGCTGCCTGATACCGCATACGACCCATCGTTAAGCGGCACGGCTTTAACTTTTATCGTATTCAAATCCGAACCCGCCGAAGGTTCTGTTAACGCCATCGTGGCCGAATATTCGCCCGAAATCAAACGCGGAAGGTAAGTTTCCTTAATCTCCTCCGAGCCATGTCTTGCGATTGTTTCGACGGCTCCAACCGTAAGTAAATTTCCCATAGCGAAGGCCAAGGAGCCCGTGTGCCAGAATTCTAGCGCTGCCGCATAAATGGCGGATGGCAACCCTTGTCCGCCCCACTCCGGGTCGAGGTTCAGACCGATCCATCCATCTTTAACAAATGCGTCGAACGCGGCTTTATGTGCCGGACTGGTAATTACACATCCGTTCTCCTGCCGAGCACCGATTCGATCTAACTCGCCGTTTATCGGAACCAAAACATCGGCAGCAAACCGCCCGGCTTCCGTCAGAATAGCACGAGCCAGATCATGTGTGATTTGGTTGGTTGATTCTTCGCCGATGAGATCAGTGCACTGCTCAAGGTAAAACAGCACATCTTCAACCGGAGGTGTATACTGCCAGCCCATAGCAAACTCAGTTCCGCAACACTGTATTGGTGATCAGCATGTGCTTAAGCCGGGCTTGCGTGGACTCTTGTTTAGCGAGCGCAAGAACCGCCCGTCGTTCCAATTCCATGAAGGCCAGTTCGTCGCAGTCGGTTTTCGATGGCAGGTCTCTTCCAGAAATCACCTCTGCGGCGCGACGACATATCTCGACGTCCGTTGCCGTGAATTCCTCACTGTCTCGCTTACGTTGTGCAATCTCTATAAGCTGTTCAAATAGGGCATCACCTCCAGCGAAAATACTCGCTGGAATAGGAGCACGATAGTCGCTGCTCAACTCAATAACTCGGATTTTTGCCGCAGCGAGGAGACGGTCACGATTCATGACAATGCTATCGGTTTCGCGCAGCAGACCCGTATCCCGTGCCTGCAAAGCAGATTGGGAAATCTGACATTCGATTAGTGTTCGAAAAGCCTCCACCGCCCCCTTGATCCAATCGGGATTGCGCTGTTGATGACGCAAGAGCAACTGGGTCACTCCACCCCATCCTGGAACAATGCCGACATTCCGTTCGGGGAGCCCGGCTGCGAGTTCTGAATGCGCAACGACATGATCGGCATGCATCGAAAGTTCGGCGCCGCCGCCGAGAGCCAAACCACCTGCTGCCGCAACTACCGGAAAATTTGCGTATTTGAGATTGTGGAAGGCTAATTGTCCTGACGCAACAAAGGCACTGAGTCGGCCCCAATCGTTGGCCTCACATAGGCGAACGAATGTGTCGAGTTGTGCACCGGCAGAAAATGCTCGGACGTTGTCTGATCCAATTACTAAGCCGCGGAAGTTGCTTTCGACAACTTTGAGGGCTCCCGCCGCCATAGCGATGACGTCCTCGTCGCAAGCGTTCATTTTTGTATGGATCTCAAAACCAGCGACGTCGTCGCCCAGGTCCCAGATCGACGCCGAGAGATTGCCCGCCACACGGGTGGATTTCCTTTTGATGGCAGCGAGTGTCAGCACACCAGCAAGCGGTTTTCTGGTCTTCACCCCTCCGCCGATCCGCTGCATCTGACTGTCTTCGGGATAAAAGCCACCATTTTCAGCCGCTTGCCGAAGAAGAACCGGGACTGTTTGGCCGGCGACATCCAACCGCTGCGCAATCCAGTCGGCACCGACCTGATCGGCAAGTTCGAACGGACCTTTTTTCCAATTATAGCCGAGTCGCATTGCTAGATCGATGTCACTGATGTTCTCTGCGATTTCGCCTGCAATCGTCGAGGCATAGCTCACTACATTAGATAAAACGGAAAACGCATAATGCGCCCCTTTATGGTCATACTCACATAAGCCGCGTAAATCGGTCTGATCAGTTAGACCGATAAAATTGGCTGCAGTTGCAGGACGATATTCCATTGACTCTAAGTCGAGAACGTCGTTGACGCGCTCACTGACCGCATTTTTTCGACGATAGAAGCCGCCGGGTCCGACACGTCCAATGAGACCGCGTTCAATCATGGTGGCAAAAATCTGGCTTTGGGTGATATCAAAATCTCGGTGACGATCGTTTACCGGTAGCGACTGCATAAAGCTTCCCCAAACGAGGGGCACCAATTGGATCCCGACGAAGTCGAACAGGCCAAAAATGCCGGTTCGGGGAATGCCGAAAGGCCGACTCATTACCGCGTCGGTTTCTTCAACGGTCAGCCCCAAACGGAAGGCCTCCATAGACGCAACCGACATCCAGAAATTACCCACGCGATTAGCGATGAAGCCGGGTGTATCGAAACACCGGATGTTCGATTTACCGAGCAGATGGTCGTTGATCGCTTCAATACGTGCTACAACCTCTGAACTTGTCTGGTTGTTTGACACGATTTCCAGCAATTTCATGCGCCTTGGCGGATTGAAGAAATGCGTGATAACGAAGTCCCGAGCAAAGCTGTCACTTCGCTCCTCCGTCAGGTCAGCCAACCGGATAGTCGAGGTATTAGAGGATATAATTGAGCCGCTTTTGCGTATCCCTTCAATCCGTGCATAGAGATCGCGCTTAATTTGGAGATCTTCAAATACGGCCTCAATGATCCAGTCGGCGTCAGCGAGACGATCAAAATCATCCGTGACATTGCCGATCCGGACCGAGTTCGCTCGGTCTGGATGCATAAACCCGCCCGACTTTAACTGCCGTTCGACACCCATCTTTGCCTTCGCGTTATGATCGTTGGCATTTTCAGGAATGATATCCAGCAAATCGACCTCTATACCAGCATTGGCCAAATGCGCAGCAATTCCCGATCCCATGGCACCGGCACCGATCACCGCTGCTCGCCTCAAACCTAGATTTTCCGCCGTTTCTGTTACGGCGCCTGTGACACGCTCAGACATGGTTTATTCAGTCACGTTCATAAGATTCTCGATAACCAAGGCGATACCCTGACCGCCGCCGATGCACATGGTGACAAGCCCGTAGCGTCCACCGATTCGTGCGAGTTCATAGAGTGCCTTTGTGGTCAGTATCGCACCGGTTGCGCCCAACGGATGACCCAGAGCCACCGCTCCACCATTTGGGTTTACCTTATCTTCGGGGAAGTTCAGACTATCGGCGACCGCCATTGCCTGTGCCGCAAACGCTTCATTTGATTCGATGACATCAATATCTTTCAGCTCTAGGCCGGCACGCTTGAGGGCGATGGGGACCGCTTTGACGGGGCCAATTCCCATAATTTCGGCTGGAACACCTGCTAGTCCCCAACTCAAGACCTGTCCAATCGGGGAAAGATTACGTTCCTTGACGGTCTGCCCCGAGGTCAGCACGACGCACGCGCTCCCATCATTAATGCCTGAAGCATTCCCGGCGGTGACTGTACCGTCGCTCCGAAAAGCTGGTTTCAGTTCAGCCAATTTTTTCAAAGATGTATCAGGCTTCGGATACTCATCTTGATCAAATACCACATTGCCGTTGCGGGTTTTGATGTTCACGGCCACGATCTGCTCATTGAACCGGCCGGTGGCAACGGCGGCGGCAGCCTTGTTTTGCGAGGTCAAGGCGTATTGATCCTGCCGTTCACGCGTGATCTGATATTTCTCCGCCACATTTTCCGCCGTGCAACCCATGTGACCGTGGCCGAACGGATCCGATAAGGTGTTGGTCAGCCAGTCATAGACGTGACCATCACCCATTTTGCGGCCGAAACGCATACCTTCGACTGCCATGGGGGCGCGGCTCATTGCTTCAGCACCTCCGGCAATTGAGATTTTACTTTCTCCGTTCTTGATCATGCTAGCGGCGGTTACGATTGCCTGTGCTCCTGATCCGCAGAGACGGTTCACTGTCAGTCCAAGGACTTCATTTGGGCACCCCACTTCCTTGGCGACGGTACGGCCCAAGAACAGATCTGGGGCTTCCGTTGGAATCACGGTTCCGAAGACCGAATTGTCGATCTCCTCTGGAGTCAAACCGGCGCGTCGGATTGCGTCCCGTGCCGAAAAGGAACCGAGTTGGGTCGGTGTAAATCCCGATAAACTGCCACCAAAAGAGCCAATAGGCGTACGCGCAGCACTCAGAATAAAAATGTCCGTCATTTCACTTTCCATTGCATCAAAACTCGTGGCGAGGCGCTTCAACCTGCGGCGAGAATCACGTTTGGGTGCGCTGCATCCTCAAAAAGTTGGGTTACTGCATCGGCCCGCTTGCGCAATGCAGCCCGTTGGTTGATGTACCCTTTGTCGGTCATTTCGCCATCTTCTTGCGAGGGCGAATCGATCAAAACGAAGCCGCGAGCGACACGCCCTGCCGAACCGCGATCTTTTCCCACCTCCGATAAACCCTTGGCCAGATGAGTGCGCAGGGAATCATTTTTGGTCAGTTCGATCAGGCTCGAATCAGAATCACCAGTTATCTTGCAGCAGCCGTCTCGGTTCATGAACAACAGGACGCCGACTTCATTGCGGTCATGTCCGGCCACGACAACATCTTGAACGACGGGTCTTAGCGCGTTGATTGTTGCTAGCCGAAGTGCATTTACCTGCACCCAAGTACCCGTTGCCAATTTGAAATTTTCGGAAATGCGGCCTTCAAAGACGATACCTTGGGTCGGATCATCGTCAATCAGCCGCCCGGCGTCGCCAATTTTGTAAAACCCATCGCTATCGAATGCTGCGTCTGTGGCTGGCTGATTTCGCCAATACCCCGGCGTGACCATCGGCCCGCGCAAACGCAAGTCATACCTATCCTCATTCGGCACCATCTTGAGTTCACACCCTTGAATTGGTAAGCCGAGATTATCGGGGCGTGTGTTTTCTGCAGGACTTAGCGTAACGACGGGGGACGTTTCGGTCGCGCCCCAAGCAACGTGCGTGACAAAGTCATCTTGAGCATAACGCGTGGCTAAGCGTCGATAACGATCCCAGATTGCTGATGGCAACGCGGCACCGGCGGTAAACATGCGTCGCAATCGACTAAAATAGGCGCGAGCGAAATCCTCGTCGGCCTCTAACTCTTGCGTCAACTGGTCAAAACCGCGGGGAACTCCAAAATGTATGGTCGGACGGTACGTCGCAAGATTTTCTACCGTCTGGGCAAATTGCCCGGGCAGCGGTCGACCATGATCAATGATCAAAGTGCCGCCATTTCTCAGGGCGCACATCAGTACCAGATTGCCGCCATAAACATGGTTCCACGGCAACCAATCGACAATTGTGGGTGGTTCTTCGGCAAGAAACGGCCACTCAACTGACAGTGCTGTTTGGTTTGAGCAAATCATTCGCTGGGTAACAATCACCCCTTTAGGATCACCGGTCGATCCTGACGTAAACAAGATCTTGGCGATGGTATCGCCATCGACTTGCGCCGGTTGGGTATTTTCCATTGCCTCATCAAGGCAATCTGAAAGGATATGGTTTGCCCCGGCGCCGTGCGATGCCATCGTCGGGATGTTCAGGTCGGCAGCCTTTGCCAAACTCCGCGCAAAACTGTTGGCGTCCTCGGCAAAAACAAGGCCTGGTGTTAGCTGACCGAACAAAGTGGAAATGCGGCTGAGATCTGAAAACTGGGAATAGGCAACAGATAGCGGCGCAACTGGAACACCGCGGACCATACCAGCGAACATCACAATCGCATGGTCAATGCTGTTCTCGGAAAGAATGGCAATTGGCTGGTCCACTCCGAGATCAAATTGCCCTAAGTTCTGAGCCAGACGCTTAGTTCGGTCCCACAAGTCGTTGTAGGTCAATTGTACCCCAGAGCGCGCGTCGATAAGGGCGTTCTGATCCCCTCTTTCCCGCGCCTGTCGTTCCAAAATAGCTGGCACCGTTTCATCATCCGACTCCGCGATCTGCGTATGGTAAAGGATGATGCCGTCGGCTGCATGTCGCGTCTTAATTGTCGTCATCGGTCTGATATGCCCTCCTCCGGCTCAGAACCTTTGACATATAGTTAACAGTATTATCTATTTTATGCAAGCACTTTTTTTGGTTGTTAATTTGGCTAAGAAAACGTTATCATCTTGCGTTGCTACAAATGAGAACCGAATGAGTGTTGTGCATGACCCCGCGTAAGAAAAATACTATGTCTGATGCGTCTTCCGAGCTGACTGATAATTCCGGTCTCAGCTATCTTGAGTCGACCATGGGCTATGTGATGAAGCGGGCGCAAATGGAGTTAAATCGCAGCATCTATGAGTGTCTCGGCGATACCGAATTGACGCTCGTGCAATTTTCAGTCCTGTCGATCGCGCAGGAAAATCCGGGAATTGCCCAATCGGAGTTAGCGCAGGTTCTTGGTGTTGAACGCCCGCGGCTGGTGCCCATTGTTGATCGACTTGAGGAGCTCAAGTTAGCGCAACGACGCAAAAATCCTGAAGATCGAAGGGGCCGAATGATTTATCTGACGACCGAGGGGCATTCGCGAATCAATCAACTGAAGGCAAAATTTAACCAACATCAAGAGTGGTTGAGGCAGGAGCTCGGTGAAACACAGTTTGATGAAACGCTTGTCGTCCTCCGGCAACTCTTGAAACTGTTGAGTGTTCAGCAGCCCAATCAACCCCCGACATGTGCGGCGGCAAGGTGGGGCAATTGCCGTTGATAGCATCTCTCGGGGAAGCGCAAATTCACGGATACCGATTCCCCGTGAATTTGAACCGCTGATTTTTTCTCACCTGCCCTAAAGTCTTGCTTACCGGTTGAGCGGAAGCTCAGGGTTCAGGGGTTAGGGGGCAAGCCGCCGCAAAAGTTTGCTTTCCCGTTTTTGCAATTTGCGGGACAAAATTCTCTTCTGTTGGGCGAATACGGGATTTTACTCGGTATGTGTCTGACGTGACCTGTCAATCCAAGTGGGATCGCGCTTCGCTGAGTGCCTGGCCTCGGGGCCGATTATATTTTTTGGGCTGGGAATGATGTCAATTGACTATACGGTTTCGTATAGAAATCACTGTCATACTTAATTGCCCCGCTTATTTTGATATTGTGAGAAGAATGCAATGGTACTGCAAGGAGCACTGGGTCAGGCTCGGATCTCTTGGGTCGGGTACCAAGTTTATTGACAACTAGCGTTTGCGAGCGGTCAAACTGTCAAAATTGGAACGCGATTAAGTTGGTCGCGTTGAAAGATGTTACCGCTGGCAAAGCCGTAAATGGATTAAGCGATCAGCGGCTTCAAGAAGTCTTAGGGCGCATTAAATTATAAACGCCTTCAAAGTTAGGTAAATTGATAAGGTCATTTGCCTATTTTTGGGCTACTGTTGCGACGCTCCATCCGGTTTTCATGTCGATAGTGTCTTCTGGGTGTGGTTCCCATATGGTGCGCGGCGAATTTTTTACACCATTGATATTACGAGATAATTTATTGTCGGATTGTGCCGAATTTCTCTGATTTGGCGAACAATCGTTCTATCGCGCCCAATTTTTCCATATTTGGTCGCTTAGGCTTTTGCTATTCGCTTTTCTTGGGCGTGTGGTAGCGTGCTCCAAATTCTAACAACAAAGGTCTGCAAGCGAAGGCCAGAACGGAACACTCTGATGACTGTTATGCCGAAAGAAACTGATCTTTGGCATTCGAAAACGCCGCCGGGCGTCGACTTATCGCCCGGGCAAGGGCGCAGTGCTGCTTCCCGCCGAGCGCACCCTCGGGTTGACGACCGGTGGCATGACGCCGCCGGCGGCTGGGGTCTCAATGTCCTTGCTGAGTGGTCTCACGGCGCGCGAAAGCGAGGAAGCGAGGCGCCAGCTGTGCGGCACCGGGCCTTCGGTCTCTTCGCTTCTGCGGCTTTCGGGAGCACCATGGCGACCTGTTCCGGTGAATTGTTGTCGACCGTTCGCGACCGTGAAGTGTTACCGCCGGGAACGGCGTCACTGCTGGTCGCACTCGACGGTGTCATGATGCGGATGAAGGCCGAAACCGTCAGTGAAACCGCGACGGATGCGGGCTAGCGCGAGGCCGCTTGCAGCATCATCGGCTTTTTCGACGCCGAAGGCAATAGGCTGGATGCCCGATGTTTTGGACAACTTCCCGAAACGGGTAAAGAGACCCTGAAGGCGCCGTTGACCGCCGAGTTGCTCCATTGGCTAACGCTTGACCCGACTCTGAAGGTTGTGGCGGTTGCCGATGGGGCACGAGACAACTGGACGTTTCTGGCGGCCTTGTGTCTGGATTTGGTGCTGTTGGATTTTTGGCATGCGGCGGAGCATCTCAAAGCCGCGGCGGATTCGGCCTTTGGCACGGAGACGGCGACGGGCACGGCTTGGTTTGAGAAATGGCGGCATACGTTGCGCCACGACGCCAACGGGGATGCTCAGATCCGCCGCGAACTTGGGTACTTTTGCAACAACCGCCATCGGATAGATGATGCCAACGCGGCAGCAGCGGGGTTTACGATCGGGTCGGGTTCGGTAGAAGCCGCGAACAAAGTTTTGGGATTATAACCTTTGCTAAAATGAGGACAGGCTGAGGCGATCCGAAGACCGCC
>JAPORY010000030.1 GCA_026709985.1 Aestuariivita sp.
CGTTCGATACTAGCGCCCGGTTTCCGGTCTAACTTCCGGGCCGGGCGCCTAACTTTGAGGAAGACGCGCTTTGAATAGAAACAGCGGTATTCTAGCGATAGCACTGCTGTCGCCCGCCATAATATTATTTTTGGTACTCACAATTTATCCACTTGCCAGAGTTTTCGCCCTTTCGCTCTTCTCTACAGATTATGGCTTCGAAGGAGCGACCTATGTGGGGATCGAAAACTACTCCGATCTTATAGCGCAACGGTTTTTCCGTACCGCCGCGTGGAACACGTTGGTTTTTGCGATCTTGGCCACTGTAAGTGAAGTCGGTCTTGGTTTGATGCTCGCCCTGATGGTCAACGGCAAACTGCCGGGAAGCCGTTTTGTCTTGCCGGCGATTTTGATGCCTTATGTGCTTTCGACCATGGTGGTGACGGCGATATGGCGTGCTTGGTTTCACTTTGACTTCGGTTACCTCAACAATGTTCTTCGTTCGGTTGATTTGCCCGCTGTGGAATGGCTGTTTAATCCAGACATCGCCATGCTCTCGCTTGTAATTGTAGACACATGGCAAACTGCACCTCTGGCCTTTTTGATCATACTGGCCGGATTGCAGTCGGTCCCCGATGAGATTTACGAAGCCGCCTCGGTAGATGGTGCCGGACCACGCCACGTATTCTTCGAAATCACGCTGCCGCTGTTGCTTCCGTATCTCTTTCTAGCAGCCCTCCTGCGAAGCGTCGATGCATTCAAGATCTTTGACAAAGTATTCGCATTGACCGGCGGTGGACCAGGCCAGGCGACGGAAACACTTTCGATGTACGTCTACCGCCTCGGGTTCAGGTTTTTCGACGTGGGTGCGGCTTCAGCTGCCGCGATCATCATGGTTGTGATTTCTGGTCTTCTGGCGCTGATTTACGCGTTCAAGCTTGTTGGAGACAAGAAATGATCTTAACGCGACGTGATACAATTCGCATCGGGCTGACATATGTCGTTACTGGGCTATTCCTTGTTCCAATTATCTGGATGCTCTCCACGTCGGTGCGGCCTCCGATTGACTATGTCTCTAAATCAATCTCGCTGATTCCCTCGGAAATCACGCTGGAGCACTATCGAGAGTTAATTAAGGGCGATCTGCTTGGTAAGGCATTGAATAGTCTTATCGTTGCAGTTGGCACCACGATATTAGCTCTCAGCGCTGGATTTCCTGCCGCCTATGCTCTTGTCAGGATCCGCTTTCCTGTGAAGTTGGACTTGGTCTTCTTGATGTTCGTATTGTTGGTAAAGCTAACACCGCCAATATCTCTGGCCATTCCCCTATATCAGGTCCTGCGTTCCCTGGGCCTTCTTGATACATTGCTGGGGCTTATCATTGTGTATCAGGTCTATGCATTGCCATTTGCGATTTGGATGCTGCTTGGTTTTGTGCGGGACGTACCTGTTGAATACGAGGAAGCCGCTTTGGTTGACGGCGCATCAATAGTGCGTCGCCTGCGTTCAATTGTCCTGCCTGTCATGACGCCGGGCCTGATCGCGGCGTCCATCTTTGTATTCATCCTAAGCTGGAATGAGTTTGCGTACGCTTTGCTATTCATACAATCCCCGGAAAACTTCACTTTGCCGACTTTCATCGCGACGCTCATAACAGAAGATGAAACGTTTTGGGGCAAGCTGTCGGCCGTCGGGCTAATGGCATCACTCCCAATTCTTGTCATGGTTGGCTTTGTGCAGAAGGGCCTTACGCGTGGATTTGGCGGGGGTATCAAGTGATGACCTGTGCCATAAGTGAACGGCTTGAGTTCGCGAAGTCAATAGCCTTTGATGCGGGCACACTCGCCATTCAGATGCGAAATGAGAGAGGCTATGGTTTCGCGAGTCAAAAATCTCATCAGGACTTCGTAACTGCGGCAGATTTGGCGGTCGAGGATCTTATCAGGGGCCGGATTCTGGATCGCTTTCCGGGTGACTCCATTCTTGGCGAAGAGCAAGGATCAACTGGAGACAGCAATTCAATTTGGATTGTCGATCCTATCGATGGCACAACCAATTATATGCATGGCATGCCAGAATGGGCCGTATCTATCGGGTATTGTAATGATCATAGCATTCAATGCGGTACCATTTATGCGCCTGATATTTCTACCTTGGTTTCAGCACGAGCTGGCCAAGGCAGCCATGTTGCGGCAAATTCAGTCGAGGTATCGAAATGCGAACGCATCGATAATGCCTTGGTTTTACTGGGCCGGTCAGCGCGTCACGGAACAAAAGATCATCTCGACAATATCGGTGGTCTGATTGCCAGTGGAGTGGAATATCGCCGAAACGGTTCGGCGGCATATAGTCTACTTGCAATTGCTACGGGTCGTGCAGAAGCATTCTATGAAGCTCATCTCAATCCTTGGGATGCTGTTGCAGGAATACTGCTGGTCATTGAGGCAGCGGGTCAAGTCGACTATCCGCCGTTAGTTGATTTCCTAACTCAGGGTGGACCTGTTCTTGCCAGCAACACAATTCTCCATGACGACGTTCGCTCGGCGATTTTCTGTGCAAGTGGCGGCTAGGTTGACAAGAGTGCTTCATGGCAATTCTGTCTTTCATATTCGACCTTGCTGGCGCAACGATGCTGCTACTATTCTCCGTCCGCCTTGTTCGGACAGGAATCGAGCGTACATACGGCGCGTTCTTTCAGCAATTACTTCAAGTCCAGTCGAATCTGACAGGCGCTGCAATGACCGGCCTTTCCTTGGCCGTTGTTATGCAAAGTTCCGCAGCTGTTGCTCTCTTGGTCGCGGGCTTCCTCGCCTCCGGCTATCTTACCTTCCCGACCGCTTTGGCTATTGTTCTTGGCGGGGATCTTGGCGCTGCGCTGATTATCCAGATCTTGTCTTTTCCGATTGGATGGATTTTGTCTCCGTTGCTCGCAGTTGGCGGTTGGCTTACCGTTAAATCCGAGAACCAGCGGCTTCGCCAATATGGCCGAATAATCTTGGGAATTGCCTTTATCCTCGTTTCGCTCGGCCTTTTGCGCCAAGCGGTAGAACCAGTTCGGGATAGCGCTTTTTTGCCAGAGATTGCGGCCTACCTTCAGGAAGACCTTATCACCGGATTTCTCGTCGGTGCAGCGTTGGCATTCACAATGCATTCCGGCGTTGCGGCTATCCTCGTTGTCGTAACGCTTGTTCAGACCGGTGCGCTTTCCTTTGACGCGGGCCTCGCTTTGCTGCTTGGCGCGAACTTTGGCAGTGGGCTCATACCAGTTTGGTTGACCCGCGGTATGGATATTGCGGCACGAAAGCTAACCGTCGCAAATCTAATTTTGCGCGGTTCGTTTGCTGTCGTCTTATTAGCTATCGAAGTTTTGGTTCCTGCGCTCACGTCCACAGAAATGGGAACACTCGGTGAAGCGCAATCTCTGATTTTTGCTCATATCGGGTTCAACGCGATCTTGTTGGTACTTGCACTTCCAGGATGTCGCGCATTAGAGCCACTGATTTGCGGATTATTGCCAGAAAATCGAAAAAAAACACGAACTCGATTGATTGAGCTCGGAAGTCAACTTGATCCAAATACACTGTCGACACCCAATCTAGCACTTACCTGCCTGAAACAAGAACTTTTGCGTATGTTCAGTCTCGTTGAGGCAATGTTCAGGCCGGCAATGGACATCTATCTTCACGATGACGGGGAACTGCGCAAATCCATCAGGAATATTGATGAGCAGGTCAACGAATGCCTTGCTGGAATTCGCCAGTTTGTGGCTGATATCCCGCGCAGCTCCTACAAGAAATCGGAAGCACGGTCCGCGCAAGATATGGTTGAATATGCCATTCGTTTAGAATGTGCAGGCGATGTCATCAGCAAACGCCTGACAAAACTTGGCCGCCGACTCCGCTCCAAGAATTGGGAATTCAGCGATGACGGGCGCACGGAACTAATCCGCATGCATAAAAGTATTCTAGCGAATTTTAGGCTAGCCGCAAATGTCCTGATTTCCAATGATCCGGAAAGCGCGCGTCTGCTCAGTCTGGAAAAGACCGATATCAAGCGTGCAGAGCGTGACAGCAGGAAACGGCACCTTAAGCGACTGCAAAACGGCCAATCCGAGAGTTTCGAAACGTCAGATATTCACCTAGATACGCTAAGGGCATTCCGGGAAATAAACAGTCACATCTCAGCCATTGCCTACCCCATACTATACGAGACTGGACAGTTGCTTGAGACGCGCCTCATTGAAGAGATGCCTAAAAAGGCTGCCTCGTCCTAGGGCCCGTTGACAGTCATCTCGCGGCGACCACGTCGGCGACGAGGTGAATCCCCGCCGCGAAGCTCCCGTCGGTCCTATCGTACCGCGTCGTGATCGCCCGGAACTCCCTGGTCTTCGCGAAGAGGCTCTCCACCGGGTGCCGCCATCCGCACATGTCCCCGTCATGCGCCCGCGGTGCCGTCCGATTTCGTTCCGCGCCGGACGCCCTGTCCCCGACCAGCACCCCGAACGCGAGGTCTTCGAGAAGCCCCGGTGCCCCCTCAGGTATTGCACCCTGCCGGGAAGGATCGTGAAACTCACGAGATATCCCAGCGCATCCACGACGGCCGCGGCCCTGCTCGTCAGGCCGCCCCGGGAGCGCCCGGTCCCCTGGCTTGAGATCCCCCTCCGGT
>JAPORY010000006.1 GCA_026709985.1 Aestuariivita sp.
TAGGATTTGAGCATAGCCAGTCACTCCGTTGACTTATGCCCTATATAGGTATTCATGTTAGGAGTTAGAAGTATATAGGCCCCAAAAAGTACCTATCTGTGAGCAGGGTTTTTCGCTTGCGGGCAGGTTTTGATAGCCGATGTAGCGACCCCAATATTGTCTTATGTGTGCCTCAAGTCGGATGTACGATAATCATATCTCTCTATTCCCGTGTGGCTGTTTGATTTGGATTAAAAATTTGACCATCAGTCAAGAGTGCCCTCTCCCCACTTTTTAGCCACAATGATTTCGATGTTACCACGGCTTCTTTGCAAGACATAGAGCCATAGATCCTCACCAAACGGACCTTTGGCCGTATAGACACAGGACAGGGTGTCACCCATTTTTCCGTGACCCCAGATGATTTTGTCCCATTTGAAAGACGTCCAGGCATATCCCGGATGTTGAACGACTGTTTTGACAAGTTCCCGGCAGGATGTTTCCGTTCCTGAACTGGACGCAAGTTGTGCAATTGATTGGGCGGGAAGAAAAGCAAGCACTAAGGCAAAAAGGATTCTCTATAGGGACCTCCACTTATGGTTGGCGCTCCCGGCGGAGCGGCCCTTCACGTTTCGGTCTGCGGTTAGCAACCGGCCCATGGTTCTGGTCCGGGTCACCGCTACTCCCAACCGACGCGTCGCCTGATGGGTCGTAGGTATTTGATAAGCCCGATCCGGTTAATAATCAACCCATGACGGTGGCTTTGTCATTGCCGGCCTTGAGACTTGTGGACATGGACGGGGATTAAAAGGGTTGTTGCCAATAATTGTAAACTGAAAACCTCTCATTTGGCTTTTCCCTCCTTATATGAGTATCAAGCATAAACAGCGCGTGAAGAAAGTCACCGATCATGAATGGCCGGTACGAGAGGAACATACAAGCATATTGATCGTATTGGCCTTTCCGTTATGGGAAAACGTGTATCAACCAGCCTTTGAGCGAGAATGAGGGGTAGAACGAGTCTACAGTAAGATATTCGGAAACCTGCGACTATGCCACATCAGAGGCATGAACGTCGGCCAAATCAACAATATCATGCATGATCGAATTTAACGCGAAGTCCTTCGGCGTATAGACCCTTGCGACGCCCAACTCGGCAAGTTTTTCCGCATCTTCGTCTGGAATTATGCCACCAACAATAATCGGCACGTGCCCCAAATCGGCACTACGGAGTTTTTGCATAAACTCGGCAACTAACGGTAGATGACTTCCAGACAAAATTGACAACCCAACGATATGGGCATTCTCGTCAATGACCTGATCGACAATTTGGTCTGCCGTTTGACGAATACCCTCATAAGCGATTTTCATGCCGCAATCACGGGCACGGCAGGCGATCTGCTCAGCCCCATTTGAATGACCGTCAAGGCCAGGTTTGCCGACAAGAACTGTAAGCCGGCGACCGAGCTTCTCGCTAACCTGATCGACTGCGATGCGCAGGTCATCTAACCCGTCAGTTGTATTCGAGATTGCTTCCGACACGCCAGTAGGTCCACGGTAAGTACCATAGACCCGCCGAATCTCATCTGCCCATTCCCCCGTCGTAACCCCAGCCTTTGCGGCTTCAATTGATGCGGGCATAATATTGCCGCCCGCCGTAGCAGTGCGTCGAAGGTTTTTAAGCGCCTTTGCGACGCTTTCAGAATCTCTTGTCGCTCGCCACCGCTCAAGCTGCGCAATTTGCTCTTTCTCAACCGACGGATCAACAACCAAGATACCCCCATCATTGGTTTGTAGTGGTGAGTCCTCGGTTGTGGTAAATTTATTCACGCCGACCACCACCGTGTTTCCGTCCTCAATATGATTCAACCGCTGCGAGTTTGAATCCACTAAGCGAGATTTCATAAATTCAATGGACTGCACGGCACCGCCCATTCCCTCTAGGAGTTCAAGTTCTGCTCGTGCCTCACTCTTTAGTCTCTCTACCTTCTCTTCAACAACAGCGTTTCCATCAAACAGATCATCATATTCCAAGAGGTCAGTTTCGAATGCGAGAATTTGTTGCATACGCAGCGACCACTGCTGATCCCAAGGACGCGGTAGCCCCAGAGCTTCATTCCACGCTGGCAATTGTACCGCTCGCGCCCGCGCTTTCTTCGACAGCGTCACCGCTAGCATTTCAAGCAGTATCCGATAGACATTATTTTCAGGCTGTTGCTCTGTTAAACCGAGAGAATTAACCTGAACGCCATAGCGAAATCGTCGCATTTTCTCGTCGCTGACGCCATAGCGGGTCTTGCAGATTTCATCCCATAAGTCGACGAAAGCGCGCATCTTGCACATTTCAGTGACGAAACGAATTCCGGCGTTGACAAAAAAAGAAACGCGACCGACAATTCCGGGGAAGTCTTTATCAATAACTCGCGGTCGGAGTTCATCAAGCACAGCTTGGGCCGTGGCTAACGCGTATGCGAGTTCTTGCTGCGGCGTTGCACCGGCTTCTTGCAAGTGATAGGAACAGACATTCATCGGATTCCACTTGGGCACGTTTGCGAAGCAATACTCAGCGACATCGGCGATCATTTTAAGGGATGGTTTCGGCGGGCAGATATAGGTTCCGCGGCTAAGATATTCCTTGATCAGGTCATTCTGAACCGTTCCCTGCAACTTTGACACATTGATATCCCGCTCTTCAGCGACCGCAATATAGAGTGCGAGAAGCCAAGGTGCTGTCGCGTTGATGGTCATTGACGTGTTCATCTTGTCGAGGGGGATTTCATCAAAAAGCGTCCGCATATCGCCTAGATGACAAATGGGAACGCCAACTTTGCCAACTTCTCCCTTGGCCAATGGGTGATCGCTATCGTGGCCCGTCTGAGTTGGTAGATCAAAAGCGACACTCAGACCGGTTTGACCCTTGGCAAGATTTGCGCGGTAGAGTGCGTTCGACGCCGCCGCAGTTGAGTGACCTGCGTACGTGCGGATAAGCCATGGTCGGTCTTTTGAATCCATCATTTCAACTCTTCGACTAAGGATCCACAATTGCCGATCAAATAGAGAGAATTCGAAGGGGCGTTTCGCATTGGTGATACGAAATGGCGCAGAACTTAAAACCGCCACTCAATTCTGAGGCGTGTGATAGTGGCAAGATATGGATATTTCCACAGTGGTTATCAAATTCCAGGGTTCGTACCAGATATTGTGGCAGGATCAAATACTCAAATCACTTAGCAAAGACTGCTAACTTGATATCACTTCCGGCTGGTTAGAATGTCTCGTGCTTGACACCGTCGCCGCTAGATGAGTTGCAGATATTATCAAATTCGTAAGAGAACATCCTATTCTTCCTCCATCGAAAGATAACTCAAAGAGAATTTTGCACTCCTGCATATTCTTTTGCAGCGGCGCACGCATCGAAATTTAACTGACCTCACAGCCGACAGCCGGTTTAGCAAGAAAATTTTTGCTGTCGATATTGGTCGCTTTAAATTCTTCGGCACGACACGTTGCCTAGAGCGAAGAAGGATTGGTAAGGATTGCAGCAAAGCAATAGGGCAACTCAAGTGCGAGAGACGATCAATTCTAGAACTGAACACGTCCCCGCTGATGCCATTCAATCGGCGCAAAGAAGGAAATAGCTGAACAAAAACGCTGGCGTTATCTAAAAACGGTGCCAGATGACGCCCGTTACGCTACAATCACTTAACTTAATACGCCAGATTCTTAAGTAAATGCCAGTGAATTGCGCACCTATTCGGTCTGCGCACGCAACAAATTGAGTGCGGGACTGTGACGCAAAGTCATCATCGGTGCTGCCTGTATCCCACTCATTATTCGCGTTAGTTGCAACAGTGCAAATTCAACAGTGCCGGACGCGCTAACCTTTTTCCTTGCTCTCTGAGTCTTGTTGAGCGGTTGCGTATCGTGCGGGATTCGAAATCTCGACACCATTCTTTAACCGAATGACCAAATACATGGCAGGCATAAAGGCGATAAATCGACGCCTTGTGATGCAGCCAACTCCCCTCGCCGCGACGTTTGCGCTACGCTGCTGGTCTTCCGCCACCCTACTTGCAATTTCTTTGCAAGTGGGTATTGTTGGGGATTATATAGATGGATAACATTGCTCTTTGCGCGGCATTAAGCTTGCGACAGCTGGACGTCTTAGATAGAGAAAACCGGCGGCCCCATAGTTCAATTGGATGGAGCGCACATCCGCTAAATGTAAGGTCCAGGTTCGATCCCGGTGTGGCCACCATAGCCAAACCATACAGTAACAGGCGAACCTGTAAACCCATAATTGTAGGGGCGGTCCGAAGACCGCCCCGCGTGCGTTAGCTTCTGGCCGAGACGCACTGGTTGTTGCTGGCGTCCCAGCGCCTGTCCGTTTGTACATATTTGCAGTTAAGGCATGACTGAACAAGAGAAGGGCTGGTCTCGGCAAAACATCCGGAACTGCCCGGCGTCGGTGCCCAAGGCGTGGACGGAGGGTTGGGATCGGCGGGGGTGCGGAACCCAAGAACTGAGATCGGCTCCCCATAAAAGTGACCGCCGGGTTCAGACGCATACACGTTGACGCAATAGCTTTGATCCGGCCTTGCCCGTACGGTTTGCTGCCAGGCATCAAAGGGAATGCTGCCGCGAACGCCGGG
>JAPORY010000070.1 GCA_026709985.1 Aestuariivita sp.
GATGCATTGAGCGCAGATATCGTTTCATCCAGTTTTGGTTCGCTGTCTTCTGGTCCGTAGAGCGGTTTTGCGTAATCGGCGTCAAGGCGCCAGTCACGGTTTTCATTGGCTTTGGCGAGTGTTGTTCGCGACTCGCCATTGGGTATTCCGAGATGATAGAGTTTCTCGCCGTGCGCCCAGCGGCAGATAACAAGGTCCCGCAAACTACTTCGCCGGTTGAGTTGGGCAAGCGCCATGACGCGATATTGCTGGGTACCGCGAAAGGATGCGATGATCTCCCTTGTAGCGGTCAACGATGCGGTGAAAGGTTTTCTATGGCCTGTTGGCCATAATCTGAGAAAAAACGAGGGGCCGTCGTACATTACATCTACTCCCGATTGCGTGATACTTGCACAGATGTACCATTGATCGGAATTCAAGTCTCGGACGCAAAAAGCTGTTCTTTATGTCAATATATCAAATAGTTAATGGAAATCTTGCACCACTAAACGGGACACCAATGATTTTGAGAGGAATGCAATGGCACTACCGACAATATTCCGGGGAGCACTGGGGCAGGCTCGGATCTATTGGGTCGGGCACCAAGTTTATTGACAACTTGCGTTTGCAAGCGGTCAGACCGTCAAGATTGAAACGCGATCAAGTTGGTCGCGTCAAAAGATATTATTGCCGGCAAAGCCGTAAATGGATTAAACTATCAGCGGCCTCAAAAAGTCTTAGGGCGCCTTAAATAATAAACGCTCCTACCGTTAGGTATGTCAGCAAAGCCATTTTACCCATTGTTGGATATCGTTGCGACGGTCGATCAGACTTTAAATCAATAGCGTCTTCTCTTTCGTATTGCAAGTGAACCGTTACGACGCTCGGGGCTTGGCGTTAACGACGCCTTCTGAAGAAGTGGGTAATCCACCAACTTGAGGCCGAAGTAGCCGGCAGATATGTCCGAACGCCAACCAAGTGAGCGTACGGCAGACCCAGTCGTTCAAAGTACTCACAATAGGTATGAACGCCTTTCGCCGTACCTAGATGAACGAAGTCGTCGATTATTTGCAGCAACTGAAGCGTCGGCTTTTGGGCGCGGCGGTTCTGCAACGGTTGCAAAGACCACTGGGCTCGCACGGTCACCCATTCGTCGTGGCATTCAAGAACTTGATGGGTCACGACCGGCGGCGACCGACGGTCCTGTTCGCCGTCAAGGCGGTGGCCCGAAAACCGTTCTCGAACGGCAACCATCCCTTCGCCAAGCCTTGCAAGATTTAGTCGAGCCAGAAACGCGAGTGGATCCCGAAAAGCCTTTGCTCTGGACCGCAAAGAGCGGCGAAACGTTGCGGGACGAACTGTCGAAACCGGGGTTTCGCATCTCAATTCCAACGGTTCTGAAAATCCTCAAGGCAGAGAGGTATTCGCTGCCGGCGAATGCCAAAACACTGGAAGGACAGTGGAACCCCGAGCGTGATCAGCAATTGCACCACATCAATGAGCAAATTGAGTCTTTTTTTTCAAGATCAGCAACCCATTATTTCGGTTGATACAAGAAAAGAAGAGTTGGTTAGTAACTTCAAGAATGCGGGTCGCACTTGGCGACCGAAAGGGCAACCCGACGCCGTCAATGTGCATGACTTTACCGACCAAAAACTTGGGAAGGCCGCCCCCTAAGGGATTTATGATTTGACCCATAACGAAGGCTGGATCAATCTTGGTATCAGCCATGACACCGCTACCTTTGCCGTCGAGAGCATTCGGCGCTGGTGGGCCGAGCTCGGACAGAAGCGCTTTCGCAAGGCCCGACGCCTGCTCATCACCATCGACTGCAGCAACGGCATTGAGTTAAGAATCGGGCCTATTAAGCTAAGTCATTGTGGGGAAATGGGCATCGCGAGATACCTTTTTGGATGCAGCCAGAGCTCTTTTGTTCAACTACTTGCGTTTCTGGAATTTATTGATCGGCTTATGTGAGCGGCGCTCACGGCTGCGTCCCAGTCGTCCGCGTTTAGCGCCAGCGGCAAGTGGTCGCAACATGTCGGTGACGACCGACAGATGATTGGTACCGGGCATGAACAAACTTTCGACCTTGCGACAAACCGCTTCGACGGCTTGCTTGAAATTGACCCGCTTAGCGGTGTCGGGTTTTGCACGGTCAGGTATCACAAGGTCGTTGAGTTCATCATCAATATCATTGGTCACCCCGAGACGCGAACGTGCGCTGTGTTGTAATTACAGCTGCGCTGAGCAGGCAGCGTTAAGAGTTCTATGCGTTCCACCTTTGCGCAAACTACAATATGGCTGACTAAACTACCCGCAATAGCAATCATAAGTGCAAAATCAACATTTTTTTGTTGATAATATAATTATAAACCTTGTATTCGATTTATCATTTGGAGTACTCTAATGCTTTATGCTGTTGAAATTGAGAACGTCTTCTCCGTTGGAGAGCGTCAATTTCTCGACCTTCGTGCCCGCAAGTCAGTCGACGATACGCTTGAGCGACTATCACCGATTTATAAGGGCGCTGAAGACAGAGCCCCAAACGTGGTTGCATTCTTTGGTCCAAATGCAGCGGGAAAATCGAACATCTTGCGGTCGATAGCCTTTGGGGCATGGTTTGCTACGCAAAGCTTTGGCCACCGCTCCGACCTAAGCCTTCCATACGAAAAATTTGGCAATGATCAGCGAATAAAGAAGCCGACCCGGCTATCATTTTCGTTTGCCGGACCAGTTGATCCACATTCGTTGTCCACCGATAGCGGTCAATGCCCGTATACTTACGAAGTAATTTTTTCGGCCCGCGGTAAAGACGTTGCTGACAAAGTGCTTTTGGAAAAGATGAGTTATAAGCCTCGTGGGAAAGGTAAGCCTAGGACGCTGTTTGAGCGAGACGATAACAACCGAGTTAAGGCGGAGAAAGGCTTCCTTACCTCCGGCACGCAGAAAGCTCTGCAAGAAGTTCTTCGGCCTCGGGCAAGTGTCATCGCGACGTTAGCGCAGTTAAATCACATGGTTGCAACTGCGTTTGTCGATATAGCGTTTTCTGTGATTTCAAATATCTCTATCGACCGAGTCGACGATGATGCAGGGGCGATGACACTATGGTACAAAAACAATCCTGCTGCGCTTGGAGAACTTCAAACGATCGCAAGGCGAATTGATCTCGGCATTGAGGAGATCGGTATAGACGCGACGGCAAACGAGCCGTTGATGCTCTTCCGGCACTCTGGTCTGGATCAGATCATTTCGTTGAACCGCGAAAGCCATGGTACGCAACAATTCATTAAGATCTTCCCATACATATTGATGGCACTGAACCGGGGTGGTGTAGCAATCATTGATGAACTAGACACTACCATCCACCCTCTCATCCTGCCAGAAATACTTCGCTGGTTTGGAGATCCAAAGAGAAATCCGTATGGAGCACAAATATGGACAACCTGCCATTCTGCCAGCCTCCTTACAGAACTTACTAAAGAAGAAGTGTTTTTTTGCAAGAAGGATATTGAGGGCAACACAACGGTATTCGGTCTTGCGGATGTAGAGCGGGTGCGTCGAAACGAAAACTTTTTTGGAAAATACTTGGGCGGTGAGTATGGTGCTGTACCGGTACTGGGCTAATGCGGCGGAGACAAAAAGTAATACGCCGAAGGCGTTTGTTCGTTGGTTGTGAGGGAGAGAGTGAACAGGGTTACGTGGCCTTACTTCAGCGGTTTGCCGACGAGCGAGGAAACGCTGTTCAAATAGATGGAAAGGTTATCACGCACGCAGGTGATCCCCTCGCCAAAATAAACGGGCTATAGCAATAGCGGCGCATAATGAAAAAAAGCCTAAACCCGCATATAGCGCCAGTTTCATTATGTTGGATACGGACCTAATGGGACAAAACCCTAGACGTGATGCGGAGATTCCCGCCCTGGTGGCGCGGCATAACTTCATTCTTTTGAAGTAGAACTGCTGCTTTGAAGCATTTTTGCTCCGGCACATTGCTGGCCATTACGAAGATGAACCACCAAATGCTGCACTTGCGGAAACGCGCCTCCAAGCTGTCTGGCCTCGGTATAAAAAGGGTCTTCCAGCACTGGAGCTTAGCAAGCGAATTGCTTTTGAAGACGTCCAGCGTGCTGCGGCGAACCCACGCAACAATAATTTTGCCCATCTTTTTGGTGCGTTGGGTTTGTTGCCGGATTAGCGATAAAATTCATATGGGCTCATTCACACGTCAAATGACGGGTTCGGTGAACGCCAAACAGCAGCACGCTTGTCGTCAATGAAAGTTCGGATTGGGTCGGAAGCTGAACTTTGCAAGGTTTGGAATCTGCAGGTTGCTAACGTTGGAGTTATTCGGTGCGGCAAAGTCAAGTGGGTGCGTGCCGGACAGCCGTTTGGGACAGGCCTGAACAGGCGCGAAAAACCAATGGAAAACCCGTCGCACAATTTATCTGCGAGTAAGAAAGGTTTTGCAGGCTGTTTCCCACAGATCACGGGTTCGTTCGCAACAAATTTGGGCGAATCACCCCAGTTCGTCGCACCTCATTGGAGTTGAGATCAGCCGACGGGTTTAAGCCGTTCCCGCCGTACGATGTCGATTCCCTATTGGGCAAAACTGGTGATCGTGCAATCGACGGATTGCTCTCTTCCTGTCCCTTCACAGTTCGCCTTTGTCGCTAGGAAAAACGCGATTTCAGTGCGTCGAATCCAGCTTGAAATACCTCATTCTTCACTAGTTGTGACAGTTCCTCTTCTTGATCAGGTGGGGTATTGAATTCGGCCCACCAGCTGCCGAACGTTACGTTGCCATCGGTAACGCGTTGAAGCGAGAGGCCCGCCGTGTAGTTGAGAAGCTTTAGATCAGCCTCCAGAATGCAGTATGAGAAACTGTGGTTGCCGTCGGAAAGCGACAATAGCTGTTCCCGAATACGTCCACCGTCAGTCGTGCTGAAGTTTCGGATACAGCCGATCTGATCGGACGGGGCGCCGGTTTCTATCCGGCTTTCAGCAATCAGGGGATGCCAGTCTGGTATGGCATTGAAGTCGCGAACAACTGCCCAAACGCGCTCAATTTCTGTCGGGATAATTGATGATACCCAGATATTAATCATCTTTTTGCTCCTCGTCCTGCATGCCTTTGGCAAGGCTTTGTGCGTCTCTTGCAGCCCGCATCACATCTCCCATGCCTGAGATATTGGCACCTTCAACACCGACTTCCTTCATTAACTCATCAATCATCGGAGCTTGCACCCGATAACGTAGGGCACTGTTAATAACTTCGTCGGTTGGGGTTCGGCCCGCAGACGACTGTGAATCACCACCGATATGGACCAACTTTATTCCATCAATTTTCTCAATTGGCTTCACAGTTTCGGCAATCACCAGTTCAAGTTTTTCAATTAACTGGGCACGCAAGCGCCCCGCACGCGCGTCACTGGTCAGAACATTCTCTGCTTCATTTTTAAGACGATCGGCTTCAGCTAACACCGTAGATCGGAGTTGTTCAGCAGTGGTTTCACGCGCGACGTCAATTTTGGAGACCGTAGCGAGCCGTTCTGCGGCTGCAACCTCTTGAGCGGTCGACACTGATTCGGTCGCACGGGCCGCTGCTGAAAGTTGCGCCTCGGCGTCAATCCGAATCTCAGCCTCCTGAACAGATTTTGCTAACACCTCAATAGCAGTTTCAATTTTGGTGAGATCAATGAATTTCTGACGTTCAATTTCGAGACGTCGCAATTCTTGTTCGCGCAACACGCGGCTTTCGTCCATTGCGCGCTCGGCAGCGTAGCGCGCCCGTTCCACCTCTTCCTTGGCGGCAATCTCCCGCTGGTTTGTGGATTTCATTCCAGCGATTCTTGCTGCTTCTGCTTCCGCGTTGCGCTCGGCTTTTTGTTGCGCAATCTCGGCCTGTTGTTCTACCCGTTTAATCTCAATCTCTCGTTCCTGCTCTAGTTTGGCCAATTGACTCTCTCGCTCTAGGGCCAGCGTCTGCTTCTCTGCCGCGAGATTTGCCGCACGTATAGCGACCGCAGACTTCTGCTCAATGTCGTTGCGCAGTTTGCGCCGTTCTTCAACAGTATCAATCAACTGCGTCAAACCTTTGGCGTCGAATTGATTGGCAGGATTGAAATGTTCAAGCGCCGTCTGATCAAGATTGCGAATCGCAACGGAGGACAGTTCAAGACCGTTCTTGGCTAGAACGGGAGCAATCCGAGCTTGCACGGCCTCAACAAAGCCAGAACGATTATCATGCAACTCATTAAGTGTTTGCTCTGCCGCAACAGCACGAAGAGCACCAAGGAACTCGCTCTCGTAAAACGCCGCTAAGTCCTTAGGGCGATTAGTCAGCGCCCCCAAGGTTGAAGCGGCTCGTGCAACAGCCTCGGCGTTGGGTGACACACGCAGGAAAAACTCGGCGTCAACATCAACCCGCATTCGATCCGATGTAATGAGCCCCTCGTCCCTTTCGGCTTTTAGAACGACTTTCGACAAACCCAAACTGATCGAAACGACTTGATGCAATATCGGGAGAACGAATAACCCCTCGTCAAGGGCCACCTTGCGCCCGCGAAACCCAGTGCGGACGTAGGCACGGTCGGACGCTCCCCGAAGATAAAACCAGTTGAGAAGCCAGATCACGACGACAGCGGCGATGATTGTAACAATCATCCCAGTGAGTTCGGTGTTCGACATTGTTCCCTCCCTCAGACTTCACCGCAGATCGCCTTGAAGGCGCGGGTTTGTTCGGTGAGTGCAATTTCGGCCGGCAGGCGCTCCATAGAGGAGGCACCATAAAATCCATGGCAGTTCTGTGTATTCCTGAGAATATACGCCGCATCTTCTGGCATTGCCACCGGTCCGCCATGGACGAGTATGATCGAATCTGGATTTACGCTCATCGCCGCTTCTGCCCACTCGTCGACACATGATGGACAGTCTTCAAGTTTGAGCGCGGTTTCAGCACCAATTGCACCGCCCGTGGTCAAGCCGAGATGTACGACGATGATATCTGCGCCCGCACGGGCCATTGCATCGGCATCCTGCGAAGAGAAGACATACGGTGTCGTCAATAAATCTTTCGCGTGGGCTCGCGCAACGAGGTCTACCTCAAGCGCATAGGACATTCCTGTCTCCTCAAGATTTGTCCGAAAGGTCCCGTCGATTAAACCAACCGTTGGAAAATTCTGTATGCCCGAGAAGCCTACTCTTCGAATATCGTCGAGATAGACATCGAAATTGCAAAAAGGATCAGTTCCATTGACGCCCGCTAACACCGGGGTGGAGCGTGTAACTGGCAAGACCTCGTTCGCCATTTCCATCACGATCTCATTTGCATTGCCGTAGGCCAACAGACCAGATAGGGATCCGCGTCCTGCCATCCGATAGCGCCCGGAATTATAAATCACGATCAGATCAATGCCGCCGTTTTCCTCGCATTTGGCTGACAGGCCAGTTCCCGCTCCCCCGCCGACGATTGGCACGCCATCTGCCTTCATTTTTTGGAACTTCGCGATCATTGCGGAACGTTCAAAGTAGGGCATGTGCGCTCTCCTTATCCTGCGATCTCGGCAAATTGCGCCGCCGCTGTGGTGGCAAATGCCGGATCGTTTATGTGACAGTCGACTTCGATCAGCTTACGATTGGAATCCGGCTGGAACTGTTTACGGATCGTGTCAAAGAGCACTGTTCGTGCCCCAGGGTCATCAAATGGCTTGCCAACTCTGTCAAGATCGGAAACACCTTGTAGCGGCAACAGAAACCGCATTGGACCCGCCATTTGATTAAGGCGCTCAGCAATCCACCCACCCACGCGTTCATTCTCTTCCGCCGTTGTTCGCATCAGCGTTACGTGGGGATTGTGTTCATAGAGCAGCCGATCACGGTATTTCTCTGGAACCGTTTCCGGCGCCCGCCAATTAACCATGTCGAGGGCGCCGACCGACCCAAGATACGGAGCTTTGGTTCGGATAAACGCTCCTAATCGATCATTGGTTGCCGCCATGACGCCTCCCATCATCATGTCACAAATTTCTGTGGTTGAGATATCCAATGCTCCAGCCAACATTCCGCTGTCAACGAGTTTCTCCATTGATTGTCCGCCCGTGCCGGTTGCATGAAATGTCAAACATTCATAGCGATCCGTAAGTTTGGCTATAATTGCCTGTACGGCAGGCGTGGTGACCCCAAACATAGTGAGTCCCACGGCGGGTTTGTTGGTGGATACCGGAAACGGATTGGAATTCCCAAACCGGACGGCTCCAGCTATAGCATCAGCACCGTTGGCAAGAATCCGAGCAGATATCCGATGGATCCCCTCCACGTCGGTTACCGAGTACATCATCATAATGTCAGACGGTCCGACATACTCGCTGACATCGCCCGAAGCGACCGTTGAAATCATCAATTTAGGAAGCCCAATCGGCAGCGTGCGCATGGCAGGCGTCGTAAGCGCTGTTCCTCCAGAACCTCCCGCCGAGATCATGCCCCGAATACCGCTGGCTTTCTGGGTCCAAGCGGCAAACGCCTCCGCCATGGCCGCTACCGACGTTCCCCGATCATTCGTCATAACAGCAACTGTTCCTCTTGGGTGGAAAGCCGCTACATGGTGGGGTGGTATATCCGCTGATGAAGCTTTACCGGAGGTCGAAAGATCAACGGTCTTGACGGGAAGTCCTTGGCCAATAAGCCGATCACGCAGGAAAGTAAGTTCTTGCGCTTTCGTATCGAACGTTCCAGCGACAATAACGGCTCCGCCTAGTGCCGGCGATTGACGTTCGGGTTTAGGTGCCACTGTACTGTCTTTTTCCCATTGATTGCGCGACCAACGTGGCGGTGGTGTATAGTCATTCCGAGGTACCGATAGTTCTGCCGGCAATTCTTCCAATGGCATTGCGTCCAGAGTCGACGGCTGCGCCTCAGCAGCAGCATCATGCGCATGAACCCCTACTCCCAGGAGTTGTTCTTGCAAGACGCGATCGGTCGACAATTGAGCAGCTGGCAAGATGGTCGAGATCCGCCCGTTGACCATGATCGACACATCTTCAGCAACAGATGTTGCGACCCGAAGATTTTGTTCAACGAGGAGCACGGATACTTCGCCTGAACTGCCAATTTTCCGCAAAAGTTCGATAACCTGCTCAACGATGATCGGTGCCAGACCCTCGGTTGGTTCATCCATGATCAGAAGGCGTGGGCCGGGGAGAAGCGCTCGAGCGATTGCCAACATCTGTTGTTCACCACCAGAAAGTTGTGCGCCACTATTGTTATTTCGTTCGGCCAGTCGGGGAAAGGTGTCGTAAATCCGTTCAACACTCCAAGGACTCTGCTTGACGGCGCACAGGCGCAGATGTTCATCAACTGACAGAGAGGGCCACAATCTGCGTCCTTGCGGAGTGTAGCCAATCCCGAGGGAAGCAATTTTATTCGTGGGCAGTCCAGTGATGTCGATCCCGGTGAAGCGAATGCTGCCAGATGTCACCGGTACCAACCCCATGATTGCGTTGCAGAGCGTAGTTTTTCCCATGCCATTGCGACCTAGAACCGCATGAATACCGTCTCCGAGCGATATATCGACACCTTGCAGTGCATGGGATGCACCATAGTAGACATGGAGGCCGCGAACGGACAGAATCTCTTCAGCCATGTCTGCTACCAAGATACAGTTCTTGGATCTCTGGATCGTTTTCAATCTCGGAGGGCGTACCTTCCTTGATGATCCGACCATTGTGCATCATTGAGACCGAAACAGCTACTCGAAGTGCTACATCCATGTCGTGCTCAATGATCACGTAGCCGATATGCGACGGCAGGGCGTCAAGAATCTCAATCAGATCTTTGCGCTCTGAAGGAGAAAGACCTGCGGCCGGTTCGTCAAAAAGGATAAAACGTGGCGCACCAGCCAGCGACATACCAATTTCCAACTGGCGTTGTTGCCCGTAGCTCAATGTGCCGACAATATCGTCCAATGTGTCTTCGAGATGAACGGCCTGCGCCAAGATCTCCGCCATTTCGACATCAGGGTCAGAAGGACCTGATCGCCTTAAGGAGCCGCGACGGGGCGAGATTCCACGACAGGCGATAAAGAGGTTGTCGCGGACACTGAGTGTCTCAAAGAGGAGTGAAATTTGATAGGTTCTCCGCAAACCGCGACGGATGCGCTCATGCGCCGGTAAGGTGGTCACGTCCTCGCCGTAAAACCGAATGCGTCCGGTGGTGACCAAGAAATCTCCCGTCACCGCATTAAATAACGTTGTCTTTCCAGCTCCGTTGGAGCCGAGGACCGCTCGACGCTCTCCCGCCTTGACAGCGAGGTTGATGTCGGCCAAAGCGACCAGCGCACCAAAATGGCGGTTGACCGCTTCGAGTTCAAGGGCATACTGCCCTGCCGACTGGAGCCGCGAGAGAGCGTCAGTGCGGTCCAAGATTTACTCGCAGGCCGGATTCTCTCGGCTTACTGGACCGTATTTGAGAAATTCCTCATACGGTAAGCCAAAGGTCTGGCTAACACTCGGCGTGATCTTGATGGTCGAGTTGAGGAGATTGCCGTCTGGGCCTTCAATGACCTCTGTCAAGAAGATATCGGCGATGGCGTTCCGACGCTCATCAAGCGCGACCATGCCCGTTGGTGTTTCAAATGACAGGGAAGCAAGGGCGTCGCGGTAAGCATTACCGCCGTCAGATAAATTACCGTCAACCTTATCCAAAGCAAGAAGAGCCGCTTTGGTATTGACATAATAGCCATGGGCAAAAAGTGACGGCGACGGGAAGCCATCGGGGAAAGCCGCTTGATAGGCCGCAACAAATTCCGCCCAACGCGGATCGTCCCAAGTATCCGAAATTGGGCCTGCTGACGGCGTACCGATAACGAAGTCTCGTGCTCGACCTTCCGAACCAAGAACCGTTTGATCCACCGTGATGGAACCACCAATAAGAGGGAGATCGCCACCCGCTTGCTCGTATTGTGTTAGGAAGTTTACAGCATCGGCTCCTCCGAGCGCGACGTAGATTGCGTCGACATCGTCAGGAAGTGCGGCAATGACTGAGCTGTAATCCTTGTTACCGATCGGCACATAGAAGCGAGCATCCTGTGGTGCTTTGCCACCCATTCGGCAAAACGGCTCAAGAAAACCAAATACTTGCGTGTAGGGAAATGAGTAGTCCTCGGCCAGAACGGCAACAGTGCGGTAGCCCTTTTCCGAATAGACATATTCGCCAAGCCCTGCCATCCACTGTGCGCCTTCAGTCGAAAAGCGGAAGAAGTTCTCGGCGGATTCACGCAATGTCGTATCTTGCGCTGCAGACACCCCATTGATGAACGTCGCATTCGGTTGGGTTTTTGCATAGTCGCGAATGGCTAACCCCTCGGAACCTGACAGCGGCCCGATCACAATTGGTGCACCATCCTGTTCCACTAACTTGCGAGTCGCTCGAACCGCACTGTCTGGGGATGCATCCGATGAACCAGTGATTAATGTGATATTCCGACCGCCTGCTGTGTAGTCGAATTCTTGTAAGGCTAAGGTGACACCGCGCATGCCGTCTTCACCGAGGACAGCAAAGGCTCCTTCCAGCACGGCAACCGCACCGATTTTGAGATCCTCTGCCCAAGCGGCCGTCAGGCTGATGTTCGTTGCCAGCGCCACACCTAGTAACAATCTACACGTTTTCATTTGAAAGTCTCCCTTTTAAAGAATTTGGTTCAATATCCAATCCGCTGCTCTGCGAACCTCTCTTGGTGGTCATGCTTGCCAGCCCGATTTGCGGCTTCAACCTGCCCCACAGCCCCAACAGGCCATCTGGAGAGAATAGAACGATCAGCAGGAATGCCCCCCCAATTACTGTATTAAAGCGTTCGCGGTCAATCAGGTCTATGGCAAAATTCTCGAGCAGGACAAACGCTAAGGCACCAAGGAAGGGTCCGATGGGATGACGCAATCCACCGACAACCGCGATAACCAGAATGTCAATGACTACATCGACCCCAATCGTGCCGGGTGAGATCCGACCATTTAAGAAGACCAGCATGATGCCACCGACGCCAGCGATGATACCGGCAAGGAAAAACGCTGAGATTCTGACCGCAGGGACTGAATATCCGAGCGCAGAAGCGCGTCTTGGATTGTCGCGCACGGCTTGCAAACTCAGTCCGAACGGCGTTCGTGCCGTATATAGTGTTGTGAGAACAAAGGTAACCGCGACAATAAGGCAAAGGTAATAGAACGGGATAGGAGCCCGCAGGTCGAGGCCAAACGGCTTCGGTGCCTCAATACCAGAATAACCGGTAAATCCGTTAAAGATTTCGTAGTTTTGACGGGTGAAGAAGAAAACTGAGACGGCGACCGCTAGCGTGATCATGATCATGTAGATCCCGCTGTTTCGAACGGCGATAAGTCCAACTAAGGCACTAAAGAGAGCGGCTGTCAGAACCGCGACTGGTAAGGTGAACCAGTAACTCCACCCGAAGCCAAGGACACCTTGGGTGTTGGTCCCGAGGATCGGTACCATGTAGGCTGCCAGTCCGGCGGCCGTCAGTTGGGAAAGACTGACCATTCCTCCGTAACCTGCAAGAATCATGAGTGAGAGGGCTATGGTACCAAGAATCAAGCTGTAAGCACCGATCTGGACGGTAAAAAAATCATTCGCGGGAAATGGATATAGCACCAACAGCGCCGCCGCGAGCCACCAGTTGGGATGTACCTGTTTCATTATCAACGTCCCATGATCCCCTGTGGACGGATCGCAAGTGCCGCGATCATAATTACAAAGGTCAAAACCACACCATAGGTCGGGAAGTAGGCAAGGCCGAATTGTTCGGCTAGACCGATCAGAAGGGCCCCGATCGCCGCCCCGGTGATTGACCCCATGCCGCCGACAATCACAACGACGAGGGAGGCCAGAAGATATCGGATATCCTCACCTGGGGCGATTGACAGAGCTGTTCCACCAATTACGCCCGCCAATCCCGCGAGCCCGGCACCGATAGCAAAAACAAAGACGAAGATTCGGTCAACGTTTACTCCAGCGGCTGCCAACATGCTGCGATCATCAACGCCGGCCCGGATCATCATCCCGATTTTGGTCTTGTTCAAAAACAGCCATAGCGCGACCCCGGTCGCGACCGCTACCATCAACACAAATAAGCGGTAGAATGGATATTTGATGTATACTGCTTCCCCCGACGAGCGGAGAGCCGAAATGATGGGAAGTTCAATGGCACCAAACAGCACTTCAGGGGGTTGGAACTGGTATGTCGTCCCGCCCCAACTTGCCAGCATGAGGTCGGCAGCAATGATTGAGATTCCAATAGTCAGCATGGTCTGGCGCAGATCATCACCCTGCATGCGACGGAAAACCGTGACCTGCAAGGCTGCGCCAATCAACGCCAAAGCCATGAAGGCGGCCGCAGCTCCTAAAATCCAGTTGCCGGACGTCTCCGCAACTTCGTAGCCAATATATCCCCCTAGGAGATACATTGATCCATGCGCCAGATTTACGTTACGCATCAAACCAAAAATCAGCGTAAAGCCACTCGCGACTAAGAAATAAAGCCCCGCCAAGGTCAAGCCATTCAGCAGCGTATTCACAAAAGTCTTCTTGCGGCCGAGAATATCAACGAGCCAATCCGGCCAAATCGCAAAAATCATCCAGATTAGAACAAGTGCTGTACCTCCGACCAAAGCGGTTCGCCAAGGGTGCTGCTGCCAAACCGGCATCAGTCTATACGCCCCCGTTTAATTGGAGTGGCAGATTGTTTTTCCGGTTTAGAGCCCTCATGTTCGACTCTGTCTCGTTCATCAATTTTTGGAACAAACTTCGGATTTCGCGCATCCTCCGACTACCCGTCCGATATTTTGGTAGGTGCTTCAACTTCGTAGTAACCCTACCGATCCGTTTGCATTTTTCCGACCGACACAGTTTTTGCGCTACGAAGTTGTGACGATTTTCGAACAGTTTCCATCGCCGGCAGTGTGCGGACATAATGTTACTGTTCAAAATCAAGGACATGCGCAATTGCTTAGCCAAGAGACGACGATTCCCTTCCAAACTTACGAGGCGGTAACGTCAAACCTGGTCCATAATTCCGACCGAAAAAGTCTTAAGGGATTTCTACTGTATGATGGGCCATGATTTTGGAGCAACATTTTGACACGGAACTATCCAAGTATCATCTTCGAAAGCACAATGGTGCTCACTAGGGCGGACCGACAACACACTTATCAATAGCCATCCAGATTATGGATCATTTCGAGAATGTTCGTTAAGTCAAATTTGGTGGTTGTCGATCATGCTATTACCACAAACGCGAACGAAGGTCAATAAAACTGTTAAGGCCGATCTAAATGTAAACAACTAAATCGGTCTTTTGCACTGTACGAGATATCCTCCTTGCTTATAGCGGCGCCAAGTGTTGTGATCTCTGCCGACAACTTTCATTTTGTTTGCGAATGATGTAACAGTTTATAATTCGGCAGGTAGGATCACGATTCCTCATGGATGCTTTGATTTGTGATGCAGTCCGCACCCCCATCGGCAGATACGGGCAGGGGCTATCCTCAATCCGAGCCGATGACTTGGCGGCAATTCCAATTGCCGCTTTAATGTCACGCAATCCGAGCGTCGATTGGAACTTGCTCAACGACGTAATCCTCGGTTGCGCCAATCAGGCCGGAGAGGATAATCGCAATATCGCACGAATGGCAGCACTACTGGCAGGGATGCCGCCTACCGTGCCTGGCGTTACGATCAATCGTCTCTGTTCATCCGGAATGGATGCCGTCGGTTCAGCCGCTCGTGGCATCAAGGCCGGCGATTATCATATGGTGATTGCCGGCGGCGTTGAGAGCATGAGTCGTGCGCCTTTCGTAATCCCCAAGGCGTCGAGTGCCTACGCGCGTAACAGTTCAATCTTTGATACGACCATCGGCTGGCGCTTTATTAATCCAAGACTCGCCAAACAGTATGGCACCGACTCCATGCCCAAAACGGCAGAGAACGTCGCGGAAGAATTCGGAATTAGCCGTGAGGATCAAGACGCTTTCGCTTTTCGCTCACAACAGCGCTGGCAAGTAGCAAAATCGCAAGGAGTTTTTGATCGCGAAATAACTCACGTTGAAGTTCCGCAATCCAAGGGTGAACCAATCCACGTCGATCGTGACGAACATCCTCGTCCTTCGACGACACCTGCCAGCCTAGCTGGTCTCGCCACGATTCAGGGATCTTCTGGCAGCGTCACCGCTGGTAATGCATCCGGCATCAATGACGGAGCTGCCGCGTTACTATTAACCAACAATAGCGCTGCGAGATCTTTTAACCTCACACCCCTAGTACGCGTAATCGGGATGCGAGCGGGTGGGGTCGAACCGAGAATAATGGGAATCGGTCCCGTCAATGCTAGCCAAAAGCTGTTGCAAAGTGCCAACCTCAGTATTGATCAAATGGACGTAATAGAACTGAACGAAGCCTTTGCTTCGCAGGCTCTGGCAACCCTGCGCCAACTTGGCGTCGCTGATGATGATCCAAGAGTCAATCCAAACGGCGGCGCAATCGCCATGGGGCATCCGTTGGGAATGTCGGGGGCTCGTCTCGTCCTCGCAGCTGCTTATCAGCTCAATCGAACCAAAGGCCGTTATGCCCTTTGCACCATGTGCGTGGGTGTCGGCCAAGGCGTCGCGTTAATCCTAGAAAGGGTCTAACTGATGTATGCACTGATGATTACATCGCAAGCCAGTGATGACGATCCAAAGCGACTCGCGACCTTCTCTTGCTGCTCCAGCGTACGGTCAAAGAGCAGCCGCAAGGCCGCAATCCGCGCATTCGTTGTGCGTGGCTGTAAGCCCTCGGCAATCCCATACAAAATCCAAGACTCGACTTCGTGCGCGTGAGCTTTGCCGGTTAACCCTTGTCGCTATCCCATACAATTTGGTAGATTGTCGCAATATAGTTGGCTGGTGTACCACTCGTCAGACCTCTGATGGTCATAGCGCCAAGCAGGCGTTGACGAAGCGCAAAATATTGGCGCCAGTCGTCATCATGGTCCATTATCCGCCTATTGAATGTCTGTTGCAGACCGGTTGACCAACTAAAAGCTAGTGAACTCTAGTAAAGTAAACCTCTAAATCTTCGCCGTCTTTCCGTTTTGTCACCGCCGCTGACCACCAGACGTCGAAGCGGCCTTTCATTCAATATCGGTTTTTCGAGGTTTCACGCGATTGCGGCTAACTGGCATCGTGCGTTTCGGAGTGGAAACAGGACAGAGCTGAATTCGCTAACCTATATCGGACCGAGAAGGGGCTGGCGGGACGGATCGCAACGCCGCTTGGCTTGCATCATGGCACGGTAACGCGCACCCTAACTGGCGACGAGACGCATGAACCGGTCGTGCGGCCAAAGCGCATTGATCGGTTCACACCGATGATTGCGGAGCACTTAGCGGAGCATCCCGAACCATCAGATATTTCGGGATTGTGATTCATTCCTTGCCCCAACTTCAACCATTTATCTCTGCATCTTTCGCGTCTTGAATAGCAACATGAATACAAAAATGGAGCCGACTGATGTGGTGACAATCCCCACTGGTAACTCTTGCGGCGCAAGGATAAGCCTGCATAGCATGTCGGACACGGTGAGCAGTACCGCGCCGACAATGGCTGCCGTTGGCAAAAGCTGGCGGTGCAATGACCCCGCGAGCCCTCGTGCAAGGTGGGGTACCATCAAACCAACAAAACCTATCACGCCAGCAACAGACACAAAAGTTGACGTAGCCAGCGCGGCCACAAAAAACATACTAAATCGCAATCTCTGCACTGGCACCCCGAGAGTCGAGGCCGTAAGATCGCCAGTCAAGAGAGCATCCATCCATCGACTGCAGTAAACAGAATAAAAAAATATCAGCGCCAATCCAAAGAAGACTAGCGGGAGCGTTTCCCAACGAGCCAAACCAAGTCCACCCAACATCCAGAAAATCACCGAATGTGCAGCGCGGCTGTCACCCGCGAAAATAAGGTAATTGGTGATCGCGGCAAAAAGAAAAGATACGGCCAAACCTGCGAGTATCAGCTTCTCTGGGGAACTAGTGCGCAGACCATGAACCAGTGCCAACACAATGCCAGACGCGACCAGTCCACCGCAAAATGCTGCAAGCGGAAGTGTCCAAATGCCAAGGATGTCGCCCGTCACTGTAATCACAAAGACAGCACCTGCAGCTGCGCCTGATGATAACCCAAACAGGAAGGGGTCGGCGAGGTCATTACGGGTCGTTGTCTGCAATACGACGCCGACAATACCCAAACCAGCCCCGATCATGGCGGCAAAAAGTGCCCTAGGTAACCGCAAATCTACCACGATCCGATGGACAGGCGACATTTCGCCCTCGACAAATCCACTGCCAAGCGCCACCGCCTCAATAATGTCTGAAAGCGGGATCCGCGTTGTGCCGTAGAGAATCGATGCCATCAAAAAAGCGACGAGAACAACCGCCCCAAGCAGATTAGCCAAACTCAAACGAATCAAGTTAGTTCAACTCTGGGTGCATTGCTTGCGCCATTTTTTCTATCGCCTGGATGTTTGCCGGACCGGGCGTTAACTCTTCATATCTTAGCCCGATCCAACGTTGGTTAATGACAGCGTCAGTCTGCGACATGACGGGATGTTCTTGCAAGAACTTGAAGGTATCAAGTGCACCATTTCCCGTTTGATAATCCAGAAGGACTAGAAACTCTGGATTCGCTGCAGCTACAGCTTCCCAAGAGGTACGCCCCCAACTGGTATCAAGATCATGCGTGATGTTGACGCCACCTGCGGCCGAAATCATTGCATCAGGAATAGCGAACTTACCTGCGGTGAAGGGCGCATCAGCAGGACCATCCAACAAGAAGACACGGAGCCTCTCAAGATTAGCGGTCTGCCTTTCAATAGCAGCAAGTTCAGCTTGCCAACCAGATACAAGCTTCTTGGCTTGATCTTCAACCTGCATAACTCTTCCAAGCCGCAGCATATCGTTGAACAAGAGATCCATGCTTGCGACAGGACGATCTTTATCAAGATGTACGCAACTTTCCGTCAAAATCATTGTTTTTATCCCGAAAGGAGCAAGGGTATCGGGTGTTATATCACCACCTGGGCGCATACCGTAATACCATCCCGCGAAGAACATATCCGGATCGACTGCAATTAGGTTTTCTATCGTCGGATACTTTGCGGCCAGTTCAGGTATGTCGCCGCGAAGTTGATCAAATTCAGGACTGGTTTTGTACCAACCGGTGATCCCGGTGAGACCGACAATCCTGTCCTGTAAATCCAGTGCAAAAGCCATATCTGTCATGTTCATGTCGTGTATTACAATCCGTTCGGGAGGATTGTCGAAAACCAAAGGCTCACCGCAATTGTCAACTGTGATGCCCTGGGCGGCGGTGCTGTTGGCAGAGATTACCATCGCCAAGATTGTGAGAAAATATCGCATAGCTTCGTGTTTCCTTTTATTGGGAGTGTACCTTTTGGAGGTCTAGTGCCGGGATAAGCCGTCCTTGATGTGGGAAGTGCAGGTAGGTGACCCCAAAAATGTTATGCACGCGCTCGGACGTTAGAATTTCGTTGACCGGACCAAATCCGACGAGGTGGGCGGCGTTAATCAAAGCGACATGGCTGGCAAACTCGGGAATCATAACTAAATCATGGACGACCATTACCACGGTGACGCCCAGTTCAGTAATCATTGAAAGCATGCGAACCTTGGCATCAGGATCAAGGTGATTGGTGGGTTCGTCAAGAAACAAGAGAGACGGATTTTGCGCCAACGCTCTTGCAATGTGGGCCCGCTGACGTTCCCCTCCCGACAAAATTTCCATCCTTTTCTCCGCCAAACCAGTGAGGCCGGTAACGTGCAGAATGTGCGCAATGTCATCTGCGTGGGCTTTACTTGACTTGTCGGCATGGATCGGGATTTGCCCTAATGCCACATAATCATGTAGAATAAGCCGTCCGTCCGGTTGATCTTGTTGGCTGACTACCGCGATCAGGCGAGCACGCTCCGTAGCCGAAAACTGGCTTAAATCACGACCATTGATTATCACGTTACCGTGCGTCGGCGTTTCACAACCACTCAAAAGTCTTAGGAGTGTGGTCTTTCCGGCACCGTTTGGACCAGCGATCGCAAGCGTACTTCCTTCAAGTACGCTGAAGGATACATCTTGTATTAGGACAACGCCATTTTCTGCTTTGTAATTCAGGTCGTTGGCGACAAGAAACGATTGAGTTGTAATTTGCATGTTTTCGGAATGCTGAACGAAAGACGTTTCCCTCTTTGAGAATTTTTCTGGTGCCGCTAGCGTTGAATAAGTCGTGACAGAGACCTTCAGGCGATACGGAACCGTTCGCGAATTTGGCGATGAACCTATGTTCTAGCCTAGTTTAAACGGAATATTATCTCTTTACCTTCAGAGCCGTAACAAGATCGGATGAACTTTCCTGTGGCGGCAATCGTCCGAGAATATTTTCTCGCAAGAATTGAGGTCGTTCATGACGGTGCAAAAAACCTTCAGGGGCTGCAAGATAGCGGGGAATGAGATCATTCAGTGCCTTGGTATGCGTTGGGTCAGCGGATTCCAGGTCACCGAAGATATATGAAAATCGGCCAGTAGAACTCAGCGACACGACACAAGGGCGCCCACAATTACTCATGCACCGTACGCCTCGCAACTGACAACCGAAATGTTGCACGGCCTTATTTCGCCTTAAGAAAGCTTGAGCGAGCCTTGCGCCTCCACGGACATCACGATGAACTGCTTCTTGACCATCTCGGCAGGTTACACAGAATGACAAGGTTGGTTGATTATCGGTCACAGCGACTCCGATGTAATATTATAACATACCAAAATTAAGCTGGCGGAGGAATTTTGTCAAGCTACGTAACACTATAACATTGCAATTTTATTTCGCATCAAATATCATCCCACGATAGTCCGTCTGCGGGAGAAATACGAGATGCCAAAACAAATCTCACCCGTCACGCATGCTGATCGAGTGCTGGAAATCCTGAGGCGTCATGGTTGTCCGCTCTCAGCCTATAAAATCTTACACGCTCTCAGCGAAGATGGCGTAACTGCACCAACAACCGTGTATCGGGCACTTGATAACTTGCGCGCGACAGGTAAAGCGCATCGTATCGAGTCATTGAATGCTTGGATAACATGTAGCAAACCGCACCATTCGGGGGCTCCCGTCTTCGAAATTTGCGATTATTGCCATAACGTCACAGAACACTTGGCGACGCAACTTGCCAGTGAAATCGAGACGATGTCATCAGAATCAGGATTCACACCTAACCACTTCATCATTGAAATTCACGGTCGTTGCAGCGACTGCAAACGAGCCGGATTAGCCACTGGAAAGGAATAAAATGGTTAAACTCGCACAAGTTCCCGTCACTGTACTCACTGGCTTTCTCGGAGCCGGTAAGACAACGCTCCTGAATCGTATCTTAACGGAGCGTCACGGTAGGCGTTACGCTGTTATCGTAAATGAATTCGGTGAGGAAGGAATAGATAACGATCTTGTCGTTGATGCGGACGAAGAAGTGTTTGAGATGAACAATGGTTGTATCTGTTGTACTGTCCGCGGCGACCTCATTCGAATTTTGAGCGGATTAATGAAGCGAGGTAACCAGTTTGACTCGATTATTGTCGAAACCACCGGCCTTGCTGACCCGGCTCCGGTGGCACAAACCTTCTTTGTCGATCAAGATGTGGCTGACCGCACGCGACTTGATGCTATTGTAACCGTTGCAGATGCGGTTCACCTTGACGCGCAGTTACGAGAGCATCACGAAGCTGTTGAACAAGTCGCATTCGCAGATGTTGTCTTGCTCAATAAGACGGACCTAGTGAAAACGAATGGCCTCGGCCGTGTTGAGGAGCGAATCCGAAAAATCAATCCTTATACAAAGATTATAAGAACAACCCATTGTGCTGCACCTTTAGATGAAGTTCTTGAACTGAGCGCCTTTAGCCTTGACCGTGTTATTGAGTTTGAACCTGATTTCCTGACATCTGACCATGATCACGAGCACGACGATGATGTCACGAGTGTTTCATTTTTATCGGAAGTACCGATTGATCTTGACAAGTTTCAAAGTTGGTTTGGGCAACTTTTACAGCAACGCGGTCAAGAAATTTTGCGCTCAAAGGGTATCCTTAACTTTGCCGGGCATGACGACCGTTATGTTTTTCAAGGGGTGCACATGTTGATGGACGGCGCCCCGATGGGGCCTTGGCCAGAAAATCGCCCGCGCGTTTCGCGTTTGGTATTCATCGGGCGCAATCTCGAAAATATGAGCTTAGAACAAGGGTTTGAGGCGTGTCGCGTGGCCTGACACCTGAGATGGTGTGGTATGACCCCTTTGGGGATGATTTACCTGAAACAGAATTAGAAAAACGCGCTCTGACAATTGAAACCGGAGTTCCGCTTACTGGAGCTGTTACGGTGGGTGAAGTCGTTGCCGCAACTTTTGGTGACGGAAGCATACGGTTTTTTCGTCCTAACGAAGAAATAATCTCGACGCAGGCGCATAATGGTGCTGTGCTCTGTGTTGTAGCGGACGCCTGCGGGGTGCTAACCGGTGGCGACGATGGAAGGTTTTTGCGGATATTTCCAGACGGAAAGATCGAAGAAATTGCTACCTTCGGTTCACGTTGGGTTGACTGTGTTGCCGCGTGTGTTGGTCGGTGGGCGTGCTCATCTGGAAAGTACGTACATATTTGGCGTCAAGGCGAAGCCGCAGCGACTTCGCTTGAGCATGTTAGCACAATCGGGGGGTTAGCTTTCGATGCGAGCGGTGAGCGGCTGGCCGTGGCCCACTATGGGGGCGTAACGCTTTGGGAACTTAACGGACGGAGTTGGACGCGGTCACAGCTTAATTGGAAAGGATCCCATGGCGCCGTGAGCTTTAGTCCTAACGACAGATATCTTGTTTCAACGATGCAAGAAAATGCCCTTCACGGTTGGCGGCTTGTTGATGGTATGGCCGATATGGCGATGGCGGGGTATCCTGCCAAGGTCAAGAACTTTGCCTGGGCAGGCGACACCCCTCACTTAGTCACCTCTGGCGCTGAAGAGCTGATTTGTTGGCCGTTTGACGGCCCCGACGGACCAATGGGGCGATCCCCACTTTGTCTGGCTCGCTGTCGGGGTAACTTAGTAACATGCGTACAATCTTTGAACACAACGAATGCTGCTTTTTCGGGATTCCGAGATGGTCTGGTTCTGTTGTCCGAACTTAATGACGCAAAAGAGCTAGTTGTCGTCAGACGCTCTACCGGTTCCGAAGTAACGGCCATCGCTGTCACGAGTTCTTTTTCGCATTTATTGATTGGTGATACCGGCGGAACTGTGTTTTGGACAAGATTTTGGTTAGGCGGTGACCATGTTCGAAATGTTTAATCCCGAGCGCGCCGACCCTAAAGCCGTACATCGAGTCAAAACGCTTGTATCAGAGAAGTTCGTATTAGATGCGGGCACAATACTCTCGGTGGTAGAACTACGTTGTCTTGAAGCGGATTGTCCGCCGGTCGAAACAGTTATCACAGCTCGAAAGTGCGATGGATCCGTGCGGGATTGGCGAATCCCAAAGGCCGTAAACGATATTGAACGCGCCGACATAGAAATGCTGTCCAGTCAATTGTAATCGCCCCCCCCCCCCCCACTCGGCAGAACTCCGCAGTTGAGTCAGAAAAAGCCCATTGGGGCACCTCAATGTTGAACTGATCGTTCGAATTTACGGCGGTGCAACCACTGATAGTTCGCGAGAAAGCCTCAGGGTTTCCCGCGATGCCTGATTTGTGATGCGAGCCGCTTTCCATAGGACGGTACAGGTGTGCTCTATCTGCGGTAGGCGCTGATGATTCATAAACGCTCCGATCAACGCTCTAAAATCCTGTAACCCGAGCATTGATTGGACATGATATTCGGTTGCGCTATTCAGGCGGGAGAAGACAATCGCAATGTCGTGAGAATGGCAGCACTTTTTGCGGGGATGCCAGACACCGTGTCCGACGGCACCGTCAATCGCCTCTGTGTGTTAGGACGGTTGCTGTCGAGGCACCCGCTCGCGAGATAAGAACTGGTGATTACGATATGGTGATTTCCGCGGGGTGGAGAGCTTGAGTTGAGAACCATTATTGTAATACCTAATGCGTCTAGCGCCCACTCTCGCAGCAGCGCAATGTTTGATACCATCGGCCGGCGCTTCACTAAACCACGGCTCGAAAAGCAGTACAGCACTGAATCAATGGCTGACAATGTTGCTGAAGAGTTCGGAATTAGCCGTGAGGATTAAGACGCATTGGGTTTTCGCCCACAGCAACGCTGGCAAGCAACACAATCACAAAGCGTCTTCGCCTGTGAAATAACACTGGTTGCAATCCCCCAACCCAAAGGGACTCATCCTCGTCAATCGCGATGAACACCCTCGCCCCTCAACGACGCCTGCAGCCTAAACAACCTCCCACATAGCAATGGACCTCCCAAACTGTCACCGCTGGCAATGCGTCAGGAAGCAATGGCGGAGTTGCCGCATTACTATTGACCAACGATAGTGGGTAAGATACTCTGAACTCGCACCCCTAGCGTGGGTTGTCGGCGTGAAAGCAGTCGGGGAGGAACCAGGGGTAATGGGGATCGGTCCCGTCATTGCTAGCCAAGCGGTGTTGCAAAGTGCCGACCTCATTATTGATCAAATGGACGTAATAGAACTAAACGAAGCATTCGCTTCGCAGGCTCTAGCAACCCTGCGTCAACTTAGCTTTGCTGATGATGATCCCAGAGTCAATCCAAACGGCGGTGCAATTGCCATGGGGCATCCGTTAGGAATGTCGGGGGCTCGTCTCGTCCTCGCAGCTGCTTATCAACTCAATCGAACCGAAGGCCGTTATGCCCTTTGCACCATGTGTGGGTGTCGGCCAAGGCATCGCATTAATCCTAAGAAAGTCTAATTGATGTATGCGCAAATGATTGCGTCGCAAGCCAGTGACGAAGATCCAAAGCGACTCGCGGCGTTTCAAAAGCGCATTGACGCGGGCGAAAAAATCGAACCCAAAGACTGGATGCCTTCAGAATATCGCAAGACTCTCATTCGCCAAATCGGTCAGCACGCCCATTCCGAGATCGTTGGACAACTGCCTGAGGGCAATTGGATAACCCGGGCGCCAACCCTAGAACGAAAAGCTATCCTGCTCGCGAAAGTCCAAGACGAGGCTGGTCACGGCCTGTATCTCTACTGCGCCGCAGAAACGCTCGGCATCAGTCGTGATCAACTCACCGAGATGCTCCTTGACGGACGCATGAAATATAGTTCGATATTCAATTATCCGACTCTGACATGGGCCGATATCGGTGCAATTGGCTGGCTGGTCGATGGGGCGGCGATCATGAATCAAGTCCCTCTTCAGCGTACCTCATTTGGACCCTATGCCCGCGCCATGATCCGGATATGTAAAGAGGAGAGTTTTCATCAGCGGCAAGGTTTTGATATCATGATGAAGATGTGCAATGGTTCAAAAGAACAAAAGACCATGGCACAGAATGCACTCGACCGGTTCTGGTATCCATCGTTGATGATGTTCGGGCCTTCGGACTCCGACAGCATACATTCCGAACAATCAATGGCATGGAAAATCAAAATGAACAGCAACGATGAGTTACGCCAGAAATTTGTCGATCAAACCGTTCCGCAGGCTAACCTGCTCAGACTCACAGTCCCAGACCCTAACTTGAAGTGGAAGGACAAACGGAAAGGATATGATTTCACTATGCCCGATTGGGACGAGTTTCTTGCTGTTATCAACGGCAACGGACCGTGTAATGCCGACCGGCTATCAGCTCGAAAAAAAGCTTGGACTGAGGGCCAATGGGTCCGAGACGGGCTGCAAGCACATGCGAAGAAAAACGCTAACATCATGATCGCTGCCGAATGACAACAACAACAGCACGTAAGCCTGATGAGACCGTCGAGCCGCAACAGGGAAAGGTTGGCGCCCCGCTCTTTGAGGTGTTTATTCGTAGCCAGAATGGATTGAACCACCGCCATGTAGGCAGTTTGCAAGCTCCTGATGCAAAAACTGCTCTACTCAACGCCCGCGACGTCTATACGCGCAGAAATGAAGGGGCTTCTATCTGGGTAGTTGAGTCCAGCAAAATAACAGCCTCCTCTCCTTCTGAGAAGGGACCGCTATACGACCCGTCAACATCAAAAATCTATCGACATCCAACCTTCTATTGCATCCCCGATGACGCTGGTGCGATCTAATGGATTATCAGTCGGCATATTTTGAATTTCTTTGTCGATTAGGGGATAACGCGCTAATTCTCGGACACCGCATCAGCGAGTGGTGTGGGCACGGTCCGACGCTTGAGGAAGATATCGCCTTAGCAAACATAGCGCTTGATCTTATTGGGGAGGCAACCGTTTGGCTCGAACTTGCGGCCGGAGTCGAGAATAAGCGCCGAACTGCGAACGATCTTGCTATGCTTCGTGATGCGTGGGAATTTCGCAATGTCTTGTTGGTCGAACAACCGAACGGTGACTTTGGTCAAACAATCATGCGACAATATCTTTTTGATGCCTGGCATGTGCTTGTACTGACAGCCCTTGCTGAGAGTAGAGAGTTACCCGTCGCCGCCGCAGCTGCAAAAATCAAAAAGGAGGCGCAGTACCATCTCCTGCGGTCACGAAATACCGTCATTGGACTTGGCGACGGCACGCCAGAGAGCCATAGACGAATGCAAGCAGCTCTCGACTGGTCTTATCCCTATGTTGGCGAACTGTTCGAACGAGATGAGATTGATCACACCGTCGAACAGAAAGGCGTAGTTAATCAGTCGGCGAATTTATGGGACCACTACTATGAAGAAATCAGCTCGACGCTGCAGCGAGCCACACTGCAAATTCCGGCCGCTCCGCACTCGCACAGCGGTGGCAAAAATGGACAACAGCATTCCGAGCATCTTGGGCACATTTTGACGCAACTGCAATGGCTACAACGCGCCTATCCCGGAGCCCAATGGTGAATCCGTCGATCAATCACGAACCACAGCCGTCCCAACCAGTTGGCGACCTTGCTTCCAGTGCGGCGAGCACCGCTCAGCCGCGACCAACAATAGACCAGATCTACAAATGGCTCGCGTCGGTAATGGATCCCGAAATCCCCGTCCTCTCGGTCATTGATCTCGGAATTATTCGTGAGGTCAATTGGAACGGAGATGCTCTAGAAATTGCGATTACCCCAACCTATACGGGCTGCCCAGCAACGACCGCCATTACCGAAGATATTGAAATGATGCTGCGACGGCGAGGAATCACCGAGATCGCAGTCAATCGTCATCTAGCGCCTGCTTGGAGTAGCGATTGGATAACCTCGACAGGCCGCGCCAAACTAGAGGCATATGGAATCGCGCCACCGCAGCTAGCTGGTCATCCTGAACGATGCCCCCGCTGTCACTCGAACAACTTGTTTCGAGTTAGTGAGTTCGGCTCGACGCCCTGCAAAGCTTTGTGGCGGTGTCAATCTTGTCTCGAAGCTTTCGACTACTTCAAGTGTCTTTGACTATTTTGAGCCATGGCAACTTTCTATGACCTCGTCGTGGTTGGCGTTAGAAAGACGATCCGTGATGCTGTGGTGGTGACGATGCAACCAGCTGCCGAGGATTTCGCGTTTGAACACGGTCAATATTTGACATTTCGACATCAGATCAACGGCTCAGAACTTAGGCGTTCGTATTCAATTTGCGCTGAACGTGGTGACCCACTGCTCGAAATTGCGATTAAGCGGGTTGAAGGTGGTAAGTTTTCCAATTGGGCCAACGATGTACTGCAACCGGGAGCCATCCTGCAGGCCATGAAGCCTATGGGAAGGTTTTCTGTGCCAATACAACCCTCCAAAGCAAAGCAGTATTTCGGTTTTGCCGCCGGGTCTGGAATAACGCCGATTTTGTCAAATATGCGGACTATCCTCGCAAGTGAACCGTTAAGCAAGTTCACGCTCGTATACGCAAATCACGCCGTGAGCACGATCATGCTTCGGTCTGAGCTTGATGATCTCAAGGATCAATATATTGATCGCGTCAGCATCACTCATGTGCTGTCTCGTGGAAACGCCGAAACAGAGTTGCTTTCGGGTCGCATCACGACAGACGTTTGCGGCAAGTTACTAAAGTACTGGATTGATCCTCGAACAATTTCGCTTGCCCTCATATGCGGCCCCGAACCCTTGAGACGAGATATTTCATCAGCCCTAACTGCGTATGGATTGAGTGGTAACAAAATCGTCTACGAGTTGTTTGGAACTGCACGGTTTCCACCCAAGAACCTCATTAACACCACAGATAATCTGTCAGAACAATCTGTCCGCATTGACGTCACCCTTGACGGCACGACTCGCAGTTTTTCAAGCGACCGCGAATATTCCATTCTTGATAGCGCCCTACAGAATGCTATTGAGGCTCCTCACGGGTGCAAAGCTGGCGTATGCTCAACCTGTAAATGTCGTATACTTGCGGGCGAGGTCGATATGGTTTCGAATTACGCTCTGACAGCTGCGGAGATAGAAGAAGGCTTAATTTTATCCTGCCAGTCCTACCCTAAGACGAAGAAGATCTGTGTCGACTATGACTTGTAATTGTCGAGGAACCTCGCTTAAGGTCTGATCGGTAATGTCCGTCATCATTGCGAAAAACTGTGTGTCCAAATCTGGACCGTCTGCAATCGGAGATTACGTTGGCCCAAACTAAGATATTCAAAGACCCGGTATTGAATACTGCATTAATCGCAAGCGTGGACCTTGGCGGTACAAAAGTTCGAGGCGCGATTTGTCTTTTGGATGGCACAATCCTTGCAGAAACGACTGAACCGACTGACCCAAGCGGAGGTACGGCGGTTATCCAACAGATTGCCAGCCTCATCAAAAAAATAGCAAGAGACTCTGCCGTTGGCTCTCATGCCTTGACAATGGCTGTTATTGGAACCCCTGGCGTTCCGAACTTGGAGACGGGTACCATCACCCAAGCGCCCAATATTGCTAACTTGGATCAGATCAACTTCCGTCAAAATCTAAGTGATCAATTGGGCGTGCCCGCGTTGCTTGAAAATGATGTCAATCTTGCAGCTGTTGGCGAACACTGGTTGGGAAATCCATCCAAGTGCGATAACTTGGTGTATTTGTCAGTTGGCACTGGCATCGGTGCCGGAATCATTATTGACGGCAAACTTTACCGCGGCACCTCTGGTTTAGCGGGGCAGGTTAGCCTCCTGCCATTCGGTGCTGATCCCTTTGAAGGCGAGAGTCTGCGATCAGGGGCGTTAGAGCGGGTCGCAGCAACCGCTGCTATTGTTCGGTCTTACCAGCAAGCCACTACCCTTAAGTCTACCGTTCCGGAGGTCATAGAGTTGGCAAATGCAGGCAACGACGCGGCAATCGAAGCTCTCAATTGCGCCTGTTTGCAAATTGCACGAGCGATCATTTCAACCGTCGTAATCGTCGACCCCGAGGTTTTAGTTCTTGGCGGTTCTATTGGCAACAGATCAGAAATACGCAGGCGCATTGTCGACTATGCTGTGCGACTTTCAAGTAAACCCATAAACCTCAGATCTACCTGCCTCGACCAAAATGCACCAATTTTGGGCGGTGTTCGGCTCGCGCACCTGCATTTTCAACCGATCAGTTCCCGTTGATTTCCTTCTATTGTTGTATTGATACAGTATAATCTTGTGCTGTAAGCCGCTAATCTTCGCCCTGAGATCCACCCCAACAAACATTTGAGCCGTCAAGCCATTCGTGCGCACAAAGGCCGCGCTATTGGAACGCGAGTCCTCTCACATTGGGCGGCCCCGCCTTCTCAGACGCTAGCAAGAAGAAAAACAAAGGAAACGATTCAGCACTCGAATGACGTTTCGGCTGATATCCAAGATGGCGGCCCCGTTGGGGATCACGGCCGCTGCGGACAAGTCCGGTGCGCATACCAGCATACTCCCCGCAGGAAAGTCAACGCCGCCTTTCTGTGCCTCGCTTCGAACGGACCTAAACGAGATACAGCCACCCTTCAGATATGACCGGTGAGTTTTTCCCTGATCCGCCGCACGATTCTTTCCCTTTGGCGACCCAACAACCCTGTTATGACGCCGTAGCGAATATCGTATTCACTTGGTACTGCTGAAAGACGGTCAGGAGACCGTTGCAACGACAGTCATCAAGGCGGTAGTGCGCCACGGTTGCTTGCGCCATCAACTATCAACCCCTCACAACATGGAGCCCTATACTATACCCCGATACCTCTGGCCATGGTGCCGACAGATGGTTAGGCAGGCCGACCGCGCGGCGTTGTTTTCG
>JAPORY010000009.1 GCA_026709985.1 Aestuariivita sp.
TCGCCGGTTTGGTCAGCAGCAACGACTGTGGCTGGCAGCAACGCCCCGGTTGGGCAAGCCTGAACGCATTCGCCGCAGGCAACGCAAGTTGACAGACCCATAGGATCATCTTGGTCAAATATAATCCTTGAGTGATGATTTCGGTTGGCCATTCCGATCACATCATTCACTTGTACTTCTCGACACGCACGAACGCACAGGCTACAGTTGATGCAAGCGTCTAGATTGACCCGCATGGCGACATGGCTGGCATCAAGTTCGGGGATTAGTTCGGGTGATTTTTTTGGAAATCGGCTTCTACCTACGTGCATTTTTTCGGCCATTTTCCAGAAGGTTGATGAACGATCATGTGCCGCTTCTGGTTGATCTGCGATTAACAGTTCCATTACCAAAGCGCGGGCCTTTTTTGCTCGATCACTATCGGTATGGACACTCATCCCTTCTTCGACTGTGCGAATACAAGAAGCAACAAGCGTCCGTTCCCCGTCGACTTCAACCATACAAGCTCGGCAGTTTCCGTCGGGTTGATATGCTTTAGCTGGTCGATGGCAAAGACGCGGTATATCGGTCTGATTGTTGTGCGCCGCTTCCCAAATAGAGGTGCCCTTGGGGACGCTAACCTCGACGTCGTCGAGATAGAATGAGACCATTGCTTTTTCTGGATCATCAAACATCTTGAATCTCATTGGCGAAGTGCTTTATCGTTAGACGAATAGGATTTGCAGCGGCCTGTCCGAGGCCACAAATCGACGCATCGGCCATAACTTCGCACAGATCTGATAGCAGTGGTTGATCCCAATGAGGCTCTTGCATAAGTTGAACAGCTTTCTCGCAGCCGTTTCGGCAGGGGGTGCACTGACCACAACTTTCGTCCTCAAAAAAACGTAACATATTGAGTGCCGCGTCCTTTGCAGAGTCTTTGTCGGAAAGAATTACAACGGCAGCGGATCCAATAAAGGTGTTGTGATCTTGAAGGGTATCGAAATCAAGTGGCACGTCGCAAATCGAAGCGGGAAGAAGCCCCGATGACGGTCCCCCTGGCTGATAGGCTTTGAACGTGTGGCCTTCTAACATGCCGTCGGCGGCTTCGATTACTTCGAGCACTGTTGAGCCCGCAGGCAAGAGGTACAATCCCGGTTTTTTTACACGCCCAGAAACCGAGTAATTTCGCAAACCGGCGCGTCCGTTATGACGGATTGCGTTCAATATTTCTGCGCCTTCGCGCATAACTCTTGCGACCCAAACCAATGTTTCGACGTTGTGAACAAGGGTTGGTTGGTTGAATATGCCGACTTGTGCAACGAATGGAGGGCGGTGTCGTGGCAAGCCGCGTTTTCCCTCAATTGACTCGATCATCGCGCTTTCTTCGCCGCAAATATAGGCGCCAGCGCCACGCCGAAGGTCGATGAAGTCTTTGTTTATTAAACCGACGGACTCCAGCATAGCGATTTCATCAAGCAATATTTTTCTTGCGACCGGATATTCGTCACGAAGATAGATGAACACCTTTTCGGCATCTACAGCCCAAGCGGCGATCAACATCCCTTCGAGAAAGAGATGTGGCGTTTGCTCAAGAAAATATCGATCTTTGAATGTCCCAGGTTCCCCCTCATCGGCATTAACCGCGAGATAACGGGGGCCCGTATAGCTACGCACAAAACCCCACTTCTTTCCTGTAGGAAAGCCAGCACCGCCGAGCCCACGCAATCCACTTGACAAAATAGTCTCTTGTACCTCTTGCCAGTTCCCATCGACGCGCAGCGACTTTAAGGCTTGATAGCCACCCTCTTTAATGTAGTCAGCGTAAGTTTGGTAACGGTGAATGACGGGATGGATTTGTTTTGCTAAAATCGCCGCGAGAACTCGTGAATGATCCGCATGATCAATATGATAATGTCCGACCTCCGCAACTGGAGCGGTATCGCACCGTCCCATGCAGGGTGCTCTAATCACGCGTACTTCCGTGGGAATTACATTTTGGCGCAAGGCCCTGATCAAAGCTTGAGCGCCAGCTATTTCGCAACTCAGAGAATCGCATACCCGAACGGTTAGTGGGGGCGGGGGCGGCTCACCAGATTTTACGACATCGAAATGGGAATAAAATGTCGCGACTTCGTAGACTTCAGCTTGCGACAGCTTAAGTTCGTGGGCCAATGCGGCAATGTGATTTTCGGAGACGCATCCATAAGTGTCCTGTACCAAGTGAATAAACTCAATCAACAGGTCGCGTCGTCGCGGGCGGTCTTGTAAGAGCGCAGCAATTTGTGCCCTTGCGTCGTCATCAATCTGACGGCCCTTCGGCGAGTGTCGGGATTTTCCCGTGAATCTTTTCTTCCAAATGCCGAGGGAATCATCAGATGCTGCCATCTCGCTTCCTACGTGTCGAGAGAATGATGGTCACTTGTCGATAGTTTGCACCTATGATTGACTTCGTCAACCAAAATCCAACACTGCTAGGGGGGAGGTTTTGCCCTCACTAACAGTTAAAGTAGACACTGACGGTGGTGATGTCTGTGATATTAGCGTTTGGTAACACTTACGACTGGGATTGAACATGTTTCGCCAATATATCCAGAGCTTCAATATATCCGTCCGGACCTTTACCGCAAATTTGTGCAATGGCTACACGAGAGATGTAAGAAAACTGTCGAAATGGTTCTCGCGCTTGAATATCACTTAAGTGAACTTCAACGACGGGTAAACCAACACTCGAAATTGCATCCATTATCGCGATCGACGTATGCGTATAGGCACCGGCATTTAGGATGATTCCAACAACATGCGGCTCGGCTTCGGCGGCTGCCTGTATAAAATTAATCAAAGCGCCTTCATGATTTGATTGCGCGTCTTTAACCTCAAAGCCTAAACTTCTGCCGTAGTGTCGGCATCGCTCAATGATTTGTTCGAGGGTGGTTTTCCCATAAATCTCGACTTGCCGAGTTCCCAAGAGATTAAGGTTGGGGCCGTTTAGGATTAGGACTGATTTCACTGGTTTGCTTAGAATGATTGGGGAATTACCCGGAGTGGTTTGTTACCGTTTTCCTGTTATCTACGGAGGAAACAAAGTGTGCGACTCAGCATTAGAGCTGATGTAATTGGGCGGTAGGTTTCTATTGCTATCTTGCCATAGTACGCCTCTGTACACAACACCATGATGGGCGGGACTCAAGCAGCTTTTTCGACGGTGGATTACTCTGTTATACGGGGGCAGGGTACCGCCTGACTTCACTTTCGTCGCGGAGCTGTCTTGATCCATTAGTACGGATCACTGGCTCCGCACATACCCGTAGCACTTTGGTGATGGCTCCGGTTCGGCGGCGTGCTCTGGACGAGCGTTCACTTGGCATTAGGTCAATAGGATAAGGCACAAACTGGGTTTCGCGCGACTGGTTCAAGAGCAATGGCCGCAAAACATTGCTCCTTGGAATAATGAGTTCTTAGACGCCGATACTCCACAAGCAGTGAGTCTCGCCGACCGAATTTACACGTGGCGGCCAAGATTGTTAGCGCAAACCCGGTTAGAAACCTTGACCTGGCACCGACAGCAATGGCATCAGTCGCAGTGACGATGGCGATTGCGTGCTCTTCGGCGGAGACTGCGAGGGTCGCCGCCGTCAACAAACGAGCAGTGCCCCCACTTAGTTGTTAGATAGCCCATATTATTTGCCGAATGGGCATTTGGAATTTCACTCTCACCTGCCACTTTAGAATCCCAATAGGATTGGTGATCGCAACTGCATTACTAGCGGCAGCAACTCTTGCCGTCACCACCTCAGGACGTAGCGATATTGGTTGGTTCATTCCATGGCCAGACCCAGCAGAAAGATGAGCAGGGTTGCCAATCTTGTCTATATCACTAACCGTTGGTTTTTCGCGCTTCGTGTAGGTTAATCTAACTCAGATCGCACTTCTAGCAGATTGCGTTCTTCGCGCCCGCACGCCACAGCGATCAGATGCACCTTGCGCCCGCTAGCCCGATATTTGT
>JAPORY010000037.1 GCA_026709985.1 Aestuariivita sp.
TTCTGTCGCAATTTTTTTCCCATGACTCCAATACCATTGTTTTTGCAAGCGGCTCAATATCTTGAAATATTAGGTAACAGTGTTATTTATATGCGGTGCAATAAAGCACGTAAGTTACAAAGGAATTAAATATGATAGAAAGTTGGCCTTTCAACGGATACGATCAAAGCTGGATTAAGGCCGATCATGTTCGGAGGTATTACAATAAATCTTCGGACCGACTCCAATGCCTTGTGATTCAAGCGAAAATCGGGGATCGAGTCCAAAAATCTACATGCCTCCAGATGTTCTTGCCAACTCAGGTCTGTTAGATCAGGAGGAGGTTTCTTTATTCTGTTCATCGGTAATGAAATTATGTGAGGATCTGAGAGATCGAAAATACAAACTTCATCCCCCGACTCTGAAATTGATTGAAGAGGTTCTGAGGAGAAGTTGTGATTGTTCGTCCGGTAATTCTCAAGACTAACAACTTTTCCCATCTACCATATTAACTCTGCAGCTTATAAAAGTAAAGGGCAATATTTTGTCCTTTATTTTAATTGTCTCCGACGCTAGATTATCGGAAATTCGTTTCGCGTAATTAACGACTTAATCCACTTTCAAAAGGACGGCATTTTCCGGAAGCTTTCGCGGAAATTAAGGCATTTTCATAGTTCGACTCATCGGATTGTGATCGCGAAATCCGGTTCCTTTCACATCGTTAGTCGCATCTGCTCACGCCCTAATTGCGGACGCGCTTTTGCGGTCTATCCGATGAGTTGAGACGTGCAAGTATTTTCTTGAGATACTCTATCCTCCATTGGTATGGCCGGTTGATTATCACTGCGCCATCTTGTAAGCCTCTTTTTTGATACCTTGATAGGACTACGAAAGTGGTTGAGTTTCAACGCGAAGGCTTGCAACACTTTGTCAACATGCGGGAGAAATCTCACCCTCCCGTGTTTGTGGGGCGTCAGATTCTCTTGCGTGACATTCTCACAATCGCTGAGACCACAGGAAAGGAAGGTGTCGGCATACCAGGCAACACAACAGTGATTCAAGGAGCACCAGGTGCTGGCAAGAGTGCTGTGCTCAGCTATCTCACACAACTCAATGCCCATAAGTCGGAAAAGGGACCGAAAGCTCTGGCCATTTCCAGCGTAGAACTGGATGATAATTTTCCCGATGTGCTGCTTGCCATTGCCGCCCTCGGACGCACTAACAAGCGCAAATTGAAGTCGATTGTTCAAACCGGGGTGCGAGGATTAGGAGGGCTCGCGCTGCTAGATTTTATGAACTTCGTCGACTTGGATCTCCAAAATCTGAAAGATTTGTTTCGGACTCATGATATCCAGAATATCGGATCACTCTATAAGGCTTTCCCCGCCGCGGAATGGGACTCACCAGTCATTGTCGCGATAGATGAGGCGCAAAATCTTCCCTCTGGACGCCATACCACTCAGGCGAAATTTCTCCGATCTCTCCATGAGGCGGTGACTAAATTACCTTTGACACTGGTTCTGGCAGGATTGGGAGACACTCAAGAGCGCATTCGTTCAATGGGAATGACGCAAGGGGTGAAAGCCCAGTCGATTGGCTGCTTCACGCGAGAAGAAACAGATCTTCTAACCGAGAAGTGGTGTGTGCACTTTGGAATACAGGTTGGTGCGCAACGCGATCGGATTGACGCACTCATTGCGCGGACCGATGGTTGGCCTCGACACGTACATTGGGCTCAGCAAGCACTCGCGGAAGCCTTACTAATTGAGGGGGTTGATGGAATAGCGGACCGAATCCCCAACTGGGAAATGGTGCAGGCACGATCACGGCATCTAAGGCGGAACTATTATGCAACGCAATATAGCGACGCAATGGCAGCGTCCCGTAAACTCGTCGGAAGCGTAATGCTGGAATTGGCACGGGAGGCACAAGATGGACGCTTTCTCAAACTTGACGAAATCGTCGCTTTGGTTGAGAACTTCTCCATGGGTGAAAATGAACCAGCCTATCGTATCCCTAAACCCTATGACTCTCATGGATATGTAAACCATCTCATCCATTGTGGGGCGTTACAACGACGGTCAATGTCGCCAGACGATCATACCCTGACATGCCCAATTCCGTCATTCCAGAGCTATATCGTTGAGATGGGAGGGCTCAAAATTCCGGTGGGAGTGATGCCAAGGCTAAGGAAACCGTCCGACGTGCTTTAAAAAACTGCATTAAGCCTTGGTTGAAACGGATTTAGTGCCTTCCGCCCAAGGCCAATGCGGATTTTCGTCGATGCGATGGAAGATGTCCTGTCGGTATACCAATGGGATTTTGCCGCCGACACGGTTCTAGTCTGTATGGATGAGACCTCGAAGCAACAAACGAAGGCAACCCGAACGCCGATCGCCGTGCGTTCTGGGTAAGAGGTGATCTACGACTTTGAATATGAGCGCAACGGTACCGCCAATCTGGCATCATAAAACGCATCGGATTGCGGGACATCTCTTTATCGCTGTCCTCACACGCTATGGCGTCACCTTGACGCGCCTACGACTGAAAGACCGCAATATTCACGATAGTTGGACGATGCTGCGACATAAGCTTGTACGATGGACGCGCGTCACCACGTGTATGAAAAACACCGCCGGTGCTCGAATCGAAGTGCGTATTGATGCGCGACCGAACCCAGAAGCTTACGCAATCGCCAAAGCAGCAGGTGTGCCATTTAAGTCGAATCGACAATGGCGAAAGCATCTAAAGCAAACTGATTAGCAGGTTATCCAAGCAAAAAATGTAGTGCCATATCGGGCATCTTGGCTTCCAAAAATACTATTTATCAGTAGTTTATTCGCTTATGCGATAAGATTTTGCGAAACTTGGGTTAGGGGTGCTGAATGGTTACATTCCACCAGTCATTCGTATTCGCTGATCTCTTAAGCGTTTATCATAATTTTGGCGGCATTCTTGAAGTACTTTTGTTAATCCTTCGGGAATTACTGTATCTGATACGGTAGTGGATTGATTTGCAATAAAATCATGAATTTTTTTCGTTTCAGTCTCTGTGAATTCATACCAGTTTTTTAAATTGTAGAATTATGATTATCAGCTTTATCGCACACCAATTCCAAATCGTTTAGCATTTCACTTAAATCATATACAAAAGATTTTGCTTCCTTTTCGTCGGATACATTCGTTTCTATTCTGCGGCATAACTTTATTTTTTGATCAAGACAGCCAAGTTCTTCCATAATTGGGTTGTATACTGTTTCACTATATTCTTCCCATTTTGCGTTTTTTCTATGATTTCGGATAGTATATAGAAGAGTTGACCCGGCGATTAACAAGCTGAATATAGATAGTATTATTGGAAGCCACTCCCATATCTCCAAATCATGAATATATTGAAATTTCAGACACATTTAATGTGCTAAGGGCATTTTTTCTGGGACTTTACCCTTCAGATTTCATGTAAGGTTTGAACCGAGAAGCACAACGTTCCAGTCCCTGCATGATCTGTGGTTGTAATTTATCAGGAATAACGAATTTGTAGACTTCGCGTAATTTTTCGGAACCGCCGAGGGTTTCGTAGCTTTCCTGAAACATACCGCAGAAAAAAGACGTAGAGATAGCGTAGACGCTGTCAGGAATTTTTATTTCAACAGGAGTGCGTTTGCAATCAAGTCGGTCAAGTTTGAATATCTTTCTTGCTTCTTTGCCACGCTCTCTTCCAGAAAGATTTCGGATCTTTCCGGATGAAGTAAATTTTTCAAGATCAATTATTTCGGTCATTGGTTCATGTGTCGTAATTGCTCATCGCAATCAAGAGAAAAACGCATGGTTACAATAGTGCCCGGAAAATTGTATTCCATATCAAGTATATAATCCAAATCCGGTGAAGTTTCAACACTACCATTTGCATTTAAGAATTGACATCTTAAATCGTCATTTTGTTTAAAACTACAATATTTATCATGGAAGCGAATGCATGAATTACCTGAGATGATTGTGATAGCAGGTTTTCGCTTGCAATCGTCGGTTTGGCCAAGTTTTGCGACCATCTCAATCATGTCCATCATTCCCAGTCCACCCTCACCGAGGGAGGAAACGCCATCTTGCATTGCATAGAGAGATGCTAAAGTCTCACGACTAATGCCGCATTGTCTGTGCAGTTTGATATATTGATCCAGATCGTCCTTAATTTTTTGATCCAGATCGTTTTGCCTCTTTTTTGTTCTTATGCTCAGCATGTTGTCAGAAATGGTGATGCCAAGATTAACGATTGCAATATGACAGTCATAACTTTCAGATTGATCGGGAAGCAGTCGTCGAGCCATAAATCCCGCTATTCGCCAGTTACCTTGTTCGCTTCTGTCATCGCCATGACGTTCCGCGTTTTCGAGAATTTCTGTAGAGATTTTATTCAAATAGCTACAAGCGCCATCTGTTAACTCCATTGGTGAAGGCAATGCACCGAGCCATTCATTGACAGTACGGACGAGATCATCCGCCACGGACGAAAAACCTATCGCTTTTGAAGGTTTAGCGTTATGTGGGCCAGGTGTTCTTTCTCTAAGTGGAAATGCCCAGACATCTTTATGATCTTGCAACCCATCAAATGGTTTCATTTGTAGAAGTTTTCGGAGTTTTACCGCTTCTATAACTTTTTGTACTGGAAATGCTATTGTCCCGCCGCGCAGAAATTGAAACATATCTTTTTGCATCAATCCGAGAACGATGTATGGCCCAATATCCCGTATGTAATCATCTTCAAAATTAAGCGATCCTGATAGTAGTTTACATTCTGCTTCAGCAATTTTTCGGAGTTGTCGCATAGTTTCCAAAGGATCATCAATGAAGGAAAAATTGTTCAGCCCGAAACTAAAAGTTTGTTTTCGCTTAATCGGAGCCGTCCATTTTCTATCCCGATTTGGAACAAACGCAGTCAGAATGTTATTTTCTTTATATGTGGCATCAACTATATTGGGTGTTATGATCGGGTGTATTCTAAGTCGTTTAAGACGACGAACTAGCGTTTTGGGATGCTGGTCATTTGAACAGTATTTTCTCGCCCTTTGGCGAACCAAACGACATAGTTCAAAAAAATCTCTTTCAGTTAATGATTTGACATCTTCGGAAGTTAACTGAGCTAATGATCGGGGCCAAATGTTATGCAGATTCAATTGTTATTTCCTATGGATATAGTGGCATAGGTTAAATTCATGCTCAAACTATCAAATAGAGCCTCTTGCAAAAGTCACGTTGCAAGTGCTTCCTTGCTGCTTCTCGGCCTTTTTTGAAAAATAGTGGACATGTGGCACTTCATATAAAAAACACGTAACTACCCCGCCCCCCATTTTTAACAGGTTTCGTGCGGTAATCAACGGCTTCCCCCGTTCTTGAACCTTGTCCGGACTGATGGGCATCAAAATCCGCGACGCCGGGGCGCTGAGTGTCTTTGTTGTCCCGCGTCTTTTCCCGTCTTCAATATGGGGTTTTTTACGGACACTAAATATGTAAGATTCTTGACTTAATACCATTGGTTGAAGAGCGGATCGATATAGACGCATTTCACCTGACCGGCGCAGTACGGCAGTAGCGCCTTCAACGCCTCTAGATTTTCGCCTTGGATCAGCATGTTGCCCGCATCGCAAGCACCATAACCCAATTCGGGCATCTTTTCGATTAGCCGGTAGGGCATATTCTCGGCAGCACGCACATCGTTCTCTCTGGTCAAACACCTTAGTGTCGGCATACCGTCCCTATTGATTTTCTTGGTACGAACCCGCTCTATTGCTTTTCGTCTTTCATCAATTTACTTGGAACGGAATTCAACAGACAATCCAATGGCTTCTAAACCGCACCACGCGGAAAAACTAGGCGTGAAGTCGGTCGTCCTGCGTCAGTGAAAAAGATACTCCCTCGCGCTGCTTTAGACGCGCAACTATGGCGAGCAGATTGTCGGCGCGCGGGTTCCCCTTGGCGCTGAGCATGCGCATGAGGCTCCTGGGGTCCTTTTGCATGTCCTCGGCAAGGGTCTCGAACCCTACCGTGGCATTAACATAGTCGCGCAGCAGCACTTTGCCCGTTTCGAGATCGTCGCTAAGCATCGCCTCAATCGCTTCGCAGAACAGCCCGATGCGAAACTCAGGATCGCGCTCGGCGCGGGCCTTGATGGTATCTTTGAAATCTCGTGTTAGCGGCACGTCAGTCGCCTTTCTATTTCCGGATCTTGTAGTCGTCCCAAAATGCTTTTGCGTGCTTGATGCCCCTGGACTGGCACTTCTTCGTGCCGCCGCAGAGCAGGATCACCAGCTTGTCACCGTCTTGACCGAAGTAGACGCGATAGTCCGGGCTGAAAGTAGATGCGCCGTTCAGATAGCTCCCGCCCTATAGGTTTCACATCGCCCAGATTGCCGGTCTCAATCCGCGCCAGCGCGGTTCTGACTTTTAGAGCGGCGGCGGTGTCGAGTGGGTGGAACCAATTCTCGAACGGCACCTTTCCATCTTTAGTCACAGAAAGAACAAGTTCGATCATAAGAAAGGTTGGTTACATATAAGTTACCATTTGTCAATTTTCTTGGCTCAGTTCCTTACTACCCTGCAATTTATCCAGATACCGTAACGGGTCTTCACCGCGAATCGCAGCTGTTTCGCTTTAGATAAGGGTTGGAGAGGCGTCGTTGTCCCGTGGCACACGAAGTGTGTCCTGCTCCACAGGGTCAACCCGAGAGCCACCCCAAACTGTAAACGAAAGAAAAGAACAGCGCGATGAGTGTGTATATCGGTCGGGACGTCTCGTATGACCCACCTAACGGAATTTCTAAAGGGATGAGGTTGTGGTCTAAGTTTCCGGGGTTGTCCTATGGATAACTTTTAACTTTTCGACACTATTTTTTTTGGGAATTATATACTTGCCTGAATCTCGCCCAGACCTTCCGAGAGTCGGGACGGTCGTCAACATGAAAATAATACCGTTTCTCACCGTGACGCTGAAAATTCCCGTGCGGACGGCGTTCGGAACGGTGCGGATTGGAATAGGTTTCTTTGTTCGATTGAGCCGTAGGCAATGGTTTTGCATTTTGTTTGCTCTGGGAATGTTGCTTGCCGCGACTGCTCTACTGTCGGCGCTGCTACCTTGGCTTGTCAGTTAGGGGCTTTTAGTTTTAACCGCTCCCAAAGTTTGGTGTGTCAGCAACGCCATTTTGCTTATTATTGGCTGCCGTGGCGACCTTTGATCAAATTATTCTGGCGATTGAGTCTTCGCTTTAATCTTGCACGTGACGCGTTACCGTGCCAAAGGTTTGACGTTAACAACACACCATAAAGAAGTGGCTTAAGCCACCAGTTTGAGGCAAAAATAGCCGATAGACAGGTCAGGACGCTTTCAAGTATAGCGTACGGAAGACCAGGTCGTTCAAAGTATTCAGATCGGTATGGATGCCGGTCGCCGCACCTTGATGAGAAAACCGCATTTTATTTGCGGCCAATGAGGCCTTAGCTTTCGGTCGCAGCGGTATTGCAACGGTTGCGAAGAGCACGGGTCTTACACGACAATTCGACGCGGCCTGCAAGAGCTTAACGGGTCACGACCGATGGTCGCGTTCTGGCCGTTGCCCGTGCGCGGCGTTGGCGTGCGCGTCGGAAAGAAAAAGTGCGAGGAATTCTTGGGAACTAGCCGATTTTGCGGAAAAATGTGGTTCGAGCCTTGATTTTGTATTGGCTGGCTAAGTCAGTTATCTGTGCTCATTTTTCGCCCATCGCAGCCCTCCATTATTTTTGTAAGCGGCTCACAAGGTATGGGATTAAATTACAGACACGGGGAGAGAGAAAAAATGTCAACTAATCAGGATAAATGAACGCAACACTGAGAGATTGCCGGAGGGATCGTATCAGTTCTTTTGCTACCGGTTAACTTGCAACTATAGTGAGTAGAAGTCGCTCATAGAATCCTCAATACGCTGCTGAAAGATAGCGGCGGACGCCTTGGTGGCATCCAAGAGGGGTAAAGAAATTGCGAAAGGAAAAATTTTCCGATCCAGTGCGCATATGGGATATCCGTCGCCGCTGTCGCCAACTCTCGTATATTGCCCTTCCAATGGGCACTCGTGGGTGTAAGTCTTGCCCCAATAAAGGTTAACTAAAATCTGTTAACGTCACTGGAGCTGAATGTCTTTCAGCGTCGGACAAAGGACAACTCCGAAGGCCCTTGTAGCTCGTTCAAGAACGGAAGTTTTTCAACGAACGAATTGCGGCGTTTGTAGGTTCGGGAAGCTCAGATCGGATAAATACTTCAAGTTCCTTCAATTCAGGAGCTCGCAAGTCAGCGCAAAGATACCCCCAAACTCTCGGAATCAAATCGATGTAGGATGTGCGGCCTCGATCAATCGATAACCTGGCAAAAACACCAAGAATGCGAAGATTTCGTTGCACACCGAGAACTGCGTAATCAAGGTCAAAACGAGTATCTGTATTTAGCGCAGACATATAATGCTGTCGCATATCGATTTGCACCGGTTTTGAGACGTCGCGACGTGCGTCTTCAAGCAGAGAAACAAGATCGTAGGCAGGATGGCCGAGCATACCATCTTGGAAGTCGAGCATCCCGACGCGTGCGATGCCGTGCCTGTCAGGCAACCAGAGCAAGTTCTCCGCGTGGTAGTCTCGTTGGATGAGGACTGGGGGAGTTTGTTCGCATTCTCGCAGGTGGGGTTCGAACAATGAGCGAAAGTGGCGAATTACATTTTCGGGACACGTCTCTCCAATCGCTGCACGATAGCGAGAAAATGCTAGGCTAGATAAATCAAGCATCATGTCGACGCTGTAGGTTGGAAGATCAGGAGGGGCGATCTGATGAAGAGAGATTAGCGCGTCGACAGCCGCCAAATAAAGCAATGATTCTTTTTTTGTATCGCGCTCTAGAACGCGGGCAAAAAGATCATCGCCAAGATCTTCAAGGAGCAAAAAGCCGTTTGTATCATCTTGCGCTAGGACTTGAGGAGCACTGAAGCCAAGCGCATAAAGATGTTTGGCAATAAAAACAAAAGGCCTCACATCCTCGCCCAAATCCTTGGGGGCATCCATGAGAATAGCTGAACAACAGGTAGAGGATTGCCTCAGTCGCGTATATGATCGATGCGAAGCATCGGCAGCTAGAATAGTTGGGGTTGCGTCTGACCAGCCGTTTGCATTCAGAAATTGCCTTTTGAGTTCATCTCGAGAGGGCATGGCTTCGCTCCGTTTGCTGCAGCGTTCGTGCCTCATTCCAACGGGAATGTGTCCAACTAACCTCCAAATTGCGAACCGTGTCTGAGAGACGAGTGTACGATAGGTGCAGACCCAGCGCCTCGCGGGGTTGCAGCGCTTTTAGACGATCTGGCCATTCCACCAAGCAAATTGTGGAGCCGAATGCGTCCAAAAGGCCAAGTTCGTCGATCTCTTCACTATTGTTAATGCGGTAAAGATCACAATGCCAGAGTTCTCCAAGAGTAGTCTTGTACGTTTGAACGATCGTAAATGTTGGCGAGGGCACGTCCTCGTGTTCTGTAAGGAGAGATTGAATTAGTGCGCGAGCCAAGAAAGTTTTTCCTGCTCCGATTTTTCCCGAAAGCAAAATAATATCCTTTGAACGCAACAGGTGACCTAGCCTCGAAGCAAACTGCTTGGTTACCTTTTCGCTCGCCAATGTTAGTGAGAACGACTGGTTTGGCATTTAGGATGAGATAGGGAAGATCCCATAGTTTAGGTTGTCATCTTGTTATGAGATTTGGCAAGCGTAGCGCGTACCAAAACAGGGCCTTGCGAGATTGATTGATCTGCATCAGTTCTCGCAAATAAACCGATCAAAGCATCCGTGGCGTGGTTTGAAGTTCCTAAAGGGTTGCACAAGCTGATGCCTTTTGAGCCCATCTTAGGCTGTTACCGCAGACACTGGCATTTCGTGAAATTCTCACTGATGACCCATAGCGTAGCCCGGTGATGCAAAAGACAACTGATTGAGCAAAAAAGACGCACGGTTAACGCTGCCAGCGTCGAGTCGTCCGAATTAACCAAAATTTTAGGTGGCTTTAGCGATTGCAGACTTAGCGAAAGCCAGCAATGCAGCAGAACTTCCTAAGGCGTCATCCTGTTCCTCGTTTGCGACACTAGCAACAATGTCTACCTCCACGTCAAGGTCCATTGTCGCTAGTCGCAAAGCCTTGCTCACAAGTTCTGGAGGCAAATTCTCGGATTCCGATAGATTCTCTACAAGGTCAGCAGTCGATCCCTCCTCTGGTTGCTCAATCTTGTCGGCGAATACATTAGCCAATGCTAAGATTGCATCTCGAGCAATGCTAGAAGCGTGCGATGCAGCTTCTGCCGTGAAACCACCACCCGCCAAGAGAGTAGCCATTCGAAATTTGCGGTCAGCTCCGTCCAAAAGAGTACGAGCGGTAACGAGTCGTTTCTGTCTGCGCTGTTCGTGCTGATCTGGGCGGTCTGACTGAAATAGAACTGTGGAGTTAGGCGAGGTAAAGGACACCATGCCCGCCGCTTGCAAGGTCAGCAACTTGTCGTAGGTCTCTCGATCTATTGTTTGTACTGGGATACCATTGATGGCAGGAGAAGACTCGTTTGTTACTTGCTCTGCAACAGATTCAATCACGGCTAGCAAAGACGATTGACCATCGGCCGTTTGCCGCTCTTCGACCATAAATAGGTGGTCACCATGGGTTTTTTGCAGTTCCTCAACAACTGAGACCTCGGAAACGGGTTCACGTTCGGCAGGGATATCCTTGCCCATGATTTCTTCAAGGCGCTGCAGAAACGACGCCCGTCCCGACGGCAACTCAAGCTGGTCAATGTTTGAATCATCATCCAAGACAGCTTCGGCAACGACCTTCTTTTGTTCGATAAGCGACAGCATACGATGCTCTATCGAATTCTCGCTAACGAGATTGGCTACCGTGACGGTACGCTTTTGATGTTTGCGCCACGCACGAGCTATTCGTTGCTCAAGTTTCGCTGGATTCCAAGGTTGATCCAAGTTGATGACGGCGTTCGCAACCTGTAAGTTCAACCCGGCACCACCACTTTCGGATGACAAGAAAATTCGGCAGTTCGAATCCTTTCGAAAGCGATCAATCTCAATTTTGCGCTTGTGTTGCGGTACCGAGCCAATGTGTAATGCGTAGTTGATATCAAGTTCCTCAAGCATCTCTTGCACCAAAGAGAGCATTCGGACCCATTCCGAAAAAATGATGACTTTTGAATCTTCGTCGGCTAGAAGTTCTTCCAATATTCGAGAAAGCTCCTCAAGCTTAGGGCAATCGCGGACGTTTGGATCAAGAATAAAGGGCGTATCACAAATCATTCGCATACAGGCTAGAGAAAGCTGTAGGCGCTTGAACTCGGCCTCAGTCAGTGGTCGTCGCTTTGCGGTTGCACCAAGCCGTGCCACGATGGATTCATAATCTTCGTAGCGAGCTTGCTGCTCTTGCGTCATCGGCACGAAGTAATTGTTGTTTGTTCGTTCTGGAAGATCATCTTCAACGTCGGTTTTGCTTCGACGCAACATTCTCTGCTTAACGCGATCACTTAATTCATTCAGATTGCGGTAGCCGATCGCTCGTCCGCGGTCATCAAGGTTGTAGTAGCGACGGTTGAATCGGAACAAAGGGCCGAGAATCATGGGATCGAGAAACTGAAAAATGGAGTAAATCTCATCAATTCGATTTTCGATCGGGGTGCCCGTAAGGACAAAAGCATAGCGGCTTCGGAGTTGTTTGATTTCTATCGCTGTCTTCGTGCGCCAGTTCTTAATCCGTTGCGCCTCATCAAGGATAACAATATCGGGGTTCAAGAGTTCCTGAAGATCTTGCCGATCAGACCGAACCTGTTCGTAATTGGTGATCGTGAAGAAGGCTGGATCTTTGTAAGCAGCTAGACGCGCTGGGCGTAGTCCATAAATTGAGCGATAGTCCAGTCCGGTTGCAGCTTCGATTTGTTCAGCCCATTCCGACTTCAGCGATGCCGGGCAGACGATGAGAACCCGCTTTACGTCCGAAATTTGCCTTAGGAGTTCGCAAGCAGCGAGGGCTTGGCATGTTTTCCCCAAACCCATATCATCGGCTAGTAGGGCGCGTTCCTTAAAAGCTAAATGCGTCATACCTTCCCGTTGGTATGGGAATAGCGGGAATTTCAAAACATCGTAGGTTCTTTTGCCAGACTCTAAATCCCCAGCAAACTCGTCCCTTCGGGTTTGGGCTCTTGCTTCCGCAAGTTGGCGATTCTTCCAAGCGTCGAGAAGAAGCGAGACTCGTACACGGGTCGGATGTTTGTCTGCGAGCTGTCTGAGGCTCCTCAGGGATTGATCATTCGGTTGTTGAATAAATTCATCAAGACGACCCTTCATATCTGTGTGGAGGGGGGAGGATTCCTCGTCCTCAGGGACGGACATGATTGGCGGGCTGAGATTGTCGGTGGGAAGATAGATCTCAATTCGGTTAGAGGCGGTAATACGATTAACTGACCGCATGTGTTTCTCAGTCGCACGGAGAAAATGAAGGGCACCTTCGATATGTTTACAGGTTCCTAATTGCGCGGTCAGGAAGTCATTGCAGGTGCAGGAGTTGATTCTTTCCTCTAGGTGTCTGATTTCAACGCGATATTCCCGGCCGCTGTTTGACCGCACGGTGTACATTCCAAAGGTATCATCCCCACCGTCAAGAGCGATGACATCGGAGATTTCAGTTAAACCGCGCCAGTGCCGACGCGCTACTTCGTCCTCGTCGGTAGTATCCCAGCCGACGAGGTTGGGTTTTTTTGGCTTGGCGTTAGTTTCAGTGCTATCTTTGCGGGCAGCCATGAATTAGAAATCTCCAGCTTTGCTTTGTATTATTTGTATTTCATCGTTGCGACACGATCGCCGTGATGTATACTAGTTCAGCAGATTTTGTGATACAATTCAGACCTAGCGGCTACTCAACTAGAGGGGCCAGCAGAACCTTTTGAAAAGACCAAACCTGAACCGGAGAAGAGAGCTTCCGTGATGATGATTAGGACAAATTTGGTTTGAGTTACAGTATCGAAAGTTGACGTTTAACACAAGTTGTTCAGTCCAAAAAACCCAGTGTTTTAGTCGCTTCGCAGTTTTGTAAATGGGGCAAGTCTACTTCTTTACGGTAGGAAATAAATCCGCATGGCATGGAGAAACATTGCGGCGTCAGCTAGTTGCAGAAGACCGAGACTGATGCAGCCGCGATGATCTTTGACAAGGGGTAAGCGAGGGGTCGCTTCAGAAATTAAGACGCCATGTTGTCCTATTGTTGTTAAGGGCACTCGTTCAAAGAGATATCCTAACGGCTCAAGAAAACAGGTGTGCGTTGGTATCTTGAATACGGGAACAATTCCGCTAACTTCGGTAGTGGCATTACAGGGGACGTCAATTGATGATTCGACTTGCTGCTATTCTTGCTGTTGCTGTTTTTATATCGTTCCTTGGTGGAACCTGGTTAGCAATTTTTCTAAATCGATCAGATGATCGGTTCACAAATTGTCGAGAAACCGCAGTAGCTTCAGGCACAGACGGAATCGGTGGTGCCTTTGAACTCCTTGATGCGCAAGGTCAAGTCGTCACTGATGAGGACGTGATCACGAAACCTTCTCTCCTTTATTTCGGCTACACGTTTTGTCCTGATGTTTGCCCGTTAGATACCTTGCGCAATGCAGATGCTATTGATCTGCTAGCTGATCAAGGATATGTTGCTAAGCCGATCTTTATCTCCATTGATCCCAATCGCGACTCGCCCGAAGTCGTTGGTGACTTTGCGGCAAGAATACATGACAGAATGATTGGTCTGACGGGAACAGCGGAACAAATTGAAGCGGTCAGTTCTGCCTATCGAACATACCATAAGGCGCACAAAACTGATGATGATTACTACCTAGTTGATCATTCAACTTTTAGCTACTTGGTTTTGCCCGAACATGGATTTGTTGAGTTTTTCAGACGCAATGTTTCGGCAGAGGCGGTGGCGGAGCGAATGGCGTGTTTCATTGATCGGGCGTGACCAATCCGCGATTAGGAGGTCTCGTGCGGAGTTCGGCTACAGCAGTCAATTGTTGTCCTTGCGATAGGAGCGAATTTTGGCGAGTCTTTTCGAAACTTGCCGTTTTTCCCAGTTGTCCCCGAAAAGATTAATGATTTCAAACACGGTTAGTCCATGCACCATAAGTCCGATTCCCCAACCGAAGGCAGCCCATAGAAACCACAGATAACTTGGATTTGTGACTAGGTTAATTACGAGCAAAGCGGCAATAATGACGACATATTGCACCGCATGCGCATAAAACCCTCGAATATCGCGTACATACTCCATGGCTTCTTGTTCATCTTGGGAGAGCATGGTTCCCGCACCAGTTGTTTCAGCACTCATTTCTTGTTCCTTTCTCAGTTCGACGAATTCGGTGTTGAGAGCAGCAGCGAGGCATTTTAAGCGTCTCTGGACTTGCCTTTGCTCCGCGTTCAATTCGTTGGAGCGTTCGTACGCTAATGCCGGCCATAAACGCCAACTGCTCTTGTGAGAAACCTTGTTCAATTCGTAGCTTTCGAATGATCATTGGTCGTTCAAACCTTCCTTTGGCTGCGCTTCAATTAATTGGTTTTGGTAGCGTTGACCACGACATGAGCCCGACATTGTGGCGACATACCATCATTAATCCATAGCGGGCTTGCTAACAGTAACTGTGAGGGATTTCTAATGGACAGAAAAATAGTAGGGGTCTTAACTTTTTTGTTACACCTTACATATTGACAACTGCTTATTCATCATAGTAGGACTTCGTCTCTATTGAGTCCGAAAGGAACCTACCATGAATCAATTTACCCCCCCCCCCCCTAACTAGAATTCTATTTTCGACACTCGCCGCCGGGCTGGTGGCGATGGTGGCCGCCGCGCCGGTGGTGGCGCAGAACTGCGTGACATTCTTTAATGGAGGTACCTATGACTGCTACCAGCGCTTTGTCTGGCATAACCAGGGTAAGGGCAGCTGGTGCGCGAGGGACTGGTATCGGTCCTGCATGCACGCGGGATTGATCAATGAAGTGAACCCTGACGGCAGCACCTGGGTCAAGGACCCAAATGGTCCCGAAGGCGGAGATAACCGCGTAGAATCGGGCCAGAATGGATGGGTAACGGGATACACCTACAGGGACAAGGGCAGGGTCGCACCGCAAAAACTCTATGTCTCTGGCGGTCAGATTATCGTCGAACCGTACGTGTGCCGCGGGTATCTGAAAACGTCTCCCGATGATCCGGGACAGCGGATCCAGTCCAACGATGCCCGAGCGCAGGAATACTTTCCAGCTCCCACCCTAGCGGAAATCCGAAGGTATGTCAGTTCCGGGGCGTGCGTTGGCTGCCCGGGGCGCGGGAATTTAATGGGAAACGGCTGCTAATAATCATTCTTCTCTGGGGTGGATTTTCTGAGGAGGATTTTAGCAAGGGTTATAATCCTCAAAGTTTTCGCGCTGGATAGCCTCGAAGTCCAGGATACCGATGGGCAGGCGTTGGCGGATCATCGGGATACTCATGGAAAACACACGAAACAGAATGTTATGTCCTACTATCACCATCCCCGCTCTGGTGCAAACAATAGACTTCTAGATGTGCGACTGAACGCATAGTGCATGATATCGATTTCCGAACAACGACACGGAAAGTTCAACAGATGAGAATTTTGGATTCCGTCCACTGTTCAAGGTAATTTATCCGATTTTTGCCTCCTGAAGTTATTTTCGAAGCGTTATCTCGGGGAAAAGATACCGAGACAGAGCCAGCCAAACCTTGCCTTGTGGATATTCCGAGGCCAGTCAAAAACTGTTGGATGCTTTGCCTACATACGTCGCATATCTGTGCGTTCGAATCGGTAACGATTAGAGTCTCGATTCCTTACAACTGGTCAGTTAACAGGGACATATTCGTGGGCCCTCGGGACTTAATGAGATCTTCCCCGTGTTTATAGTAGCGTTGATTCCACCTGTTCTGCTCCGGAGCGTCAGTCTCGTTCTCAGTCAGAACTGCCCTCTGTAAGCTTCCTGAACGGATCCAAAGGACGATTTCCGATTCATCGCTGGTGCCCATAACCGACCTCTTAATGCTTTCAAGCTGGGCATCTTGTATGCCGATTGATGATACGGACCCGCAGATTTAGCGGCGCACACTCACCGGCGGATTTCAGCGCCGATGGGTTACGACGATCCGAGGAACCGATCCAAGTTTGTTGAGAATCAACTCACGGGATGTTCCACCCGCCGGAAAAATCCGTTCCGGCGCAGCTTCACAGAGTAATAGCGACTCTATTTGATCTGCCACGCGCGGAACTCATTGAGCGTGTCAGATAGAGTCATGCCGACGATGGAGACTGTGCCGGCTAAGAGCAAACTCCATTCGCCGACGAACGAACTCAATTGGATGACGACGGGACTTGATTGCAGGCCAGCCACTGCCGAAAAAAGTTCTTGCATATTTAGATAATAGTGTTAACTATATTTCAGAATGATGGTTCCAAAGGAGGGGCTTGAGAAATCAATCACCTTACAAAGCACGACGTCCGGAAGATCACGAAGTGTTGCCACCTATCTCACAACCGTGGGTAGGGGAAAGTCCCCACTGACAGTTCTGATCGGTGGGAGAGAATAAATGCACTCAAAATATAGTGCATACCGGATTACCCGTCTGACTCTGGGCTTCAGGTGTATGGATCTCGTGGTTGATCTAGCCATTTGCGAATCTTCAAAGTTTCTAACTCGCTTGCACCGAGCGAAGGGAGTCAATCGGAAATTCTCAACAACGGTATGAAAAAAGGACAAAGTAATTCATTCACAAGAGCGTCTGCGAACACGCGACAAGCAGCACATTTGGCATAATCACTTGCTCGGAAATAACGTATCTAAAAAAGGGCAAGCGCGGTGAAAAGAGTTTCGCAGAACGTTCGATAACTAGTGCTTTAGAAGAGATCCTTTCGTCCAAAGTTATCTTTCTTCAATCGCGCTAACGGAAATGGCGGTTGGAAAACGACCGAATTTGTTGGTTTCAATAATCGAAAAGATGGCGCAGAAACGATCCAAGAAACTTGATAGTGATCTCAGTACCCCTCTCTCGGCACGAACCCTTCTTTGTCACCCTGTGAAACTATGATTACGACGATGACCGACATTTTGATAAATAGAGAGAAAGGAGTGGCGATCGTCACGATAAATCGCCCCGAAAAACGCAACTCTGTCACGTACAAAATGTGGCAAGAGTTTGCTGACGTCTTTGACAATCTGTCAGCAGATAAATCTGTACGAGCAGTGATGTTAACAGGCGCAGGGGACGATTTTTCCGTCGGTGCCGACGTCAGTGAATTTGATGAAGTCCGAGAAAATCATGAAAAGGCCAAGGCATACGAATACGCCGTCGATAAAGGTTGCGCCGCGATCATGCAGTGCACCAAGCCCGTTATTGCCGTCCAGTTTGGTTACACGCTCGGAGGTGGCGCACACTTGGCAATGTCGACTGACTTTCGCTATGCCCACTCCCGTTCGAAATTTGGAATACCTGCGGCAAACTTGTCTATCGTTTATGGCGTTCAGGCTACGCGCAAGCTTTTGGCTTTGGTCGGACTATCAGAAGCAAAAAGAATTCTCTATTCCGGTGAGCACTTTGACGCCGCGCACGCCGAGCAAGTCGGTTTTGTCGATCATGTTTCTGAAGCACCGTTAGAAGCCGCTCATCAGCTTGCCAGAACGTTGGCAAGAAAGGCACCACTGACCCAAAGCGGTGCGAAGTACATTCTCAACAGCACGATTTTGCGGGAGTTTGATGCTGCGAAGGCTGACAACTTGATTGATATTGCCGCCGCCAGCATTGATTATGAAGAGGGCCGCGCTGCATTTTCGGAAAAGCGCCGCCCGGTATTTCGGGGGGAATAATGAAACCAGCTCCCTTTGAATATGTTCGTCCCGATACCTTGGACGCCGCTGTGCAGGCACTAAATCATGAAGACGCAAGAATTATTGCGGGCGGCCAAAGCCTAGTTCCAATGATGAACTTTCGGCTGGTTCAGCCCGAGAGGCTTGTTGATATTAACCGTATTGAGGCACTAACGCCCATTGTGCAAACCGATACAGGCGTTCGCGTCGGAGCGTTAACTCGTCATGTCGAGGCTGAATACCATCCTCTGCTGCGGGAGCATTTTCCAATTATTTCTGAGGCGATGCCCTATGTTGCGCACCTCGCGATCCGAAACCGAGGAACAATCGCTGGCAGCCTGTGCCATGCAGATCCATCGGCCGAGTGGCCGCTTCTCGCCATTCTATTGAATGGAGAGATTGAGATCCTAGGCGGTTCGGGCTCGCGAACGGTGCCAGCGGAAGAGTTTTTCATGGCCCCGCTGACGACAGACATCGCAGAAACGGAACTAGTCACGGGTGTCTTTTTCCCCAGTCCGCCTGCTTCATGCGGTATGGCTTTTGACGAAGTCTCATGGCGTGCCGGCGATTTTGCCATCGTCGCGGCGGGCGCGTTAGTCTACATTGAGAAGAATCGCTTTGTTAATGTGCGGCTTGTCTTGGGCGGCGTGTTTGATACCCCAATCCGAATAACTGCGCTTGAAGAAGCCCTTGTTGGTCAGTCTGCAAATCAGGATGCGATCGAAGCTGTTCTGTCTCTGACCACCAAAGATCTTGAACCGAATGACGATCTGCACGCATCGGCCGAATATCGGTTGTCTCTCGTGCACGTTCTCGCGCGTCGTGTTTTGACCTGTGCTTTGGAAAGAGCCTCATCGTGAGTAGCAAAACTCATATCACTCTAACAATCAATGATGAGCCCTACAGGGCTGACGTCGAACCGAGGATGTTGGCTGCTGATTTCCTACGCGATGAGTTAGCGTTGACTGGCACACATATCGGTTGTGAACACGGGGTATGTGGTGCTTGCACCATTCTGTTGAATGGGGTCAGTGTAAGATCTTGCCTCTTGCTTGCGATTCAGTTGGATGATGCCGAGGTACAAACTGTCGAAGGTTTGGGTAGCACCAGAGAGATGCATCGTATCCAAACGGCGTTTCGAGAATATCATGCTCTTCAATGCGGCTTTTGCACGCCGGGGTTCTTGATGACAGTCCAGGATATTCTGAACACGCTCCCGCTTCGCAACGATAAAGAAATCCGCGACGCGTTATCAGGAAATATCTGCCGATGCACGGGCTATGACCACATAGTGAAAGCCGTGCGCTCTCTAGTCACCGAACGCGATAAGATAGCCAATCAATGAAAATGTATATTATAGGCGGTGGGCGTCTTGCCATGAAGAAGCACATTTATGTGCCAAACTATGCTGACAAGTCCGCAATGATTGAATTGCCGGTCATGGCCGTTTTATTCCGCCATCCTAGAGGGAACGTTTTATTTGATACTGGCTGTCATCCATCCGTCTCAAGCAATGCCGAGGCGCGATGGGGAAAATTAGCGAGCGTTATGCAACCGGTTGGCGAACATTCCAATAACGTGATCGACAATCTCAAGGCGATCGGATTGACCCCCAAAGAGATCAATATTGTGGTGAACTCACATCTTCATCCCGACCATTGCGGCTGTAACGCGTTTTTTGAAAATGCGCGTTTTGTAGTTCACGAGAAAGAACTTGCCGCTGCTCAGGCCGAAGATGCTGCGCGGCAAGGCTACTTTCCAAAGGAATGGGCGCATTCCATGCCGATGAGCGGTTGCACTAATGGTTACGATGTAATGGGCGATGGAACACTAGTCACCATAGACCTGCCGGGTCACACCTGCGGTATGATGGGGTTGCAAGTCGCTCTCAAGAATACTGGCTCTGTCTTGCTGGCAAGCGATGCCGTCAGCTTGCGTCGGAATCTGAATAATGACGAAATCCCCAAGAACGCTTGGGATGGGGAAGCTCTTTTAGCTTCCTACGCCGTTATCCGAGAGATTGAGGCCGCAGGTGCTATGATCATCTGCGGGCACGATGACGCCCAGTACCAGAGCCTAAAGACAGGTGCGCAGGCCTATGACTGACGCCATCGCCTACGCTCGTCCAAAATATATCGGTAAATCGATACAGCGTCTTGAAGATTCACGTCTCCTGACGGGTCGGGGCCGCTATGCAGCGGACTTTCAGGTCCCGCGCATGGCACATTTGGCCTTCGTTCGTTCGGACCAAGCTTACGCCCGCATATGTCAAATCGAAACACATGATGCAAAAGAATTGCCGGGTGTCATTGGCATTTTCACCGCCTCGGATTTTGCGCATATCCCGGAAATAACAGCACCTTCAAAGATGCTTAACTACCACCCCACCTTCTGCCCAGTTTTGGCGCGAGATTTTGTTCGCTATGTCGGAGAACCCGTAGTCGCAATCTTAGCAGAGGATCGCTATGTGGGAGAAGATGCCGCCGCGCTAATTGAAATAGAGTATGATCCCCGTGACGTCGCGGTGACAGCGCGCGAGGCCAGCAGTCCGAACGCACCGAAGCTACATGATAGCTTGGGCTCTAATACCATTTTTTCACGACAGTTCGCGGCCGGCGATTGTGTCAAGGCGATAAGCGATGCAGTTCATGTGGTGTCAGGTCAGTTCTGTATGACACGCAAGACCAGTGTGTCGATTGAGCCTCGTGCTTACATGGCGGAATTCGAGCCTCAAAAAGATACGCTAACTTTACACAGCGCGACAAATATTCCTGGTATCGTTCGTGACGAAATCGGAAGACTTTTGGGGTTGAGCGGCAATAAATTTCGGGTTGTAACGTGTGATGTTGGGGGCAGTTTCGGCGGCAAAGGTTCCCTATATCCTGAAGAAATCATCGTCTGTGACCTTGCGTTGAGACTTGAAAGATCGATCAAGTATGTTGCGGATCGAATGGAAGACATTCTTTCCAGTTCTCAGGCCTTTGAGGAAGAGGTTGCAGCGACCTTAGCCGTCGACGAAAACGGCCATTTCACGGCACTAAAGGCGGATATTCTAGGCGATATCGGCGCTTACTCAATATATCCATGGACCGCTGCGCTTGAGCCCGTTCAAGTTGCAAGTTTTTTGCCGGGTCCGTATCGTATTCCACATTACACCGCCACTGTTCGTGGCATTTGCACCCCGAAACCGCCTACCGGCCCTTATCGGGGTGTTGGTCGTCCGATGGCCGTCTTTGCACTTGAACGACTGGTTGATAAAGCGGCGTTCACTCTGGGCCTGTCACCGACCGAACTCCGACGCCGCAATCTTGTCGGAACTGAGGAGTTTCCGCATCGCATTGGATCAGGAATCATTTGGAATCGGTCTGGGTTTCACGAATGTCTAAACGCAGCCGAAGAAGCGGTCGATCTCCCATCAATACAGGCCGAGAAAACAAGTCGAAAAGACAAGTGGGTGGGGGTCGGATTTGCTTCCTATGCTGAGTTGACTGGCATTGGATCACGCATCGCTGTTGCCCCTGGGATGCCAATGAACACCGGCGCGGAAACGGCAACTATCCGTATTGATGCGACTGGTGCCGTCAGTGCCGTTTTTGCCATGTCTTCTCATGGACAGAGCCTTGAAACGACTCTCGCCCAAATTGTTGCGGAAGAACTGGGTGTCTTGCCGGAAGATGTAAATGTAATTCAAGGAGATACATCGCTCACTCCACATGGCACGGGTACGTACGCCAGCCGTTCAGCCGTCATCGGTGGTGGGGTTGCCGTCAAAGCGACACGCGGCCTATTGGTCAAGGTTAAACGTGTCGCCGCTACCCTATTTGGAGTGAGTCCGTCAGATATTCAGACTGGCGATGGAAATATTTTTGTTCCCAATACCAATTTCGCGATTAATTTTGCCGAAATTGCCCGTCTCGTCTATTCGGATATGTCGACTTTGCCACAGGAAGCCCGAGAAACGCTCGAGTTTCAAGCGACTTATGATCCAATCGTTGGAACAACCACATCCGCAACCCATGCGGCTGTCGTGGAAATTGACCCGGAAACGCTATTGATCAAGCTACGCCGTCATTTTGTTGCCGAGGATTGTGGACGATTAATTAATCCTTTGGTCGTCAATGGTCAGGTACACGGTGGTGTCGCACAGGGCATAGGTGCTGCATTGCTGGAGGAATTGAAATTTGATGACGCCGGACAACCCATTACGGCAACGCTTGCGGATTACCTTGTTCCAACATCGGCCGAAGTTCCCGATCTAGAAGTTGCGCATATCGAAACCGAACTTCCAGATAGTCCGGGCGGTTTTCGCGGTATGGGCGAAGGCGGAACTATTGGGGCTCCGGCTGCAATAGCAAACGCCGTGACGGATGCGCTTTCTCAGTTAGGTATTGAAGTGAACTCGTTGCCGATCACTCCAAGTAAACTGCATGCTTTGATTGCCGCTGCGACAAAACAAGATAGACAGGAGTAACGAATGAACCTCAATCTGGACGGCAAAGTGGCACTCATTACCGGTGGCGGGCGTGATACCGGCGGACAAATCGCGGAAACATTGGCGAACGAAGGTGCTGTCGTTGCGGTCAACTACCGCAAATCAAGGACGGAGGCGGAAAAAGTTGCCGATGTCATTAAGTCGTGCGGTGGTCAAGCGCGTAGCTATCAAGCCGACATCGGTGATTATCGTCAGGTGATGGCCATGGTCGATCAGATCATGGCGGATTTCGACCGTATTGATATCTTGGTCAACAACGCCGGCTATGTGGTTTACAAGAAATTTGTCGACACAACGCCGGAGGAATGGCAGGCGCAGATAAACACGTGCCTCTATGGTGCGATTCATTGCTGCCACGCTGTGGCGCCGCATATGATTAAGCAGAATAGCGGCCGGATTATTTCGCTAGTTGGCGATAGTTCCCGCGTTGGTGAAGCTAATCTCGCGCTAGCTGCGGCGGCACGCGGCGGCACGATCGCACTTGGCAAGTCATTAGCTCGAGAGCTTGGGCGTGACAACATTTGTGTTAACACCGTTTCGCTCGGACTTGTTCAAACAGCGCATTCGGATGCCGACTTTTTGGCGCAACATATGGAAAAGATTGTCAAAGCTTACCCGCTGCGCCGCATTGGCAGTCCAGACGATATCGCTCCGATGATCGCTTTTCTTTCGTCAGATGAGGCGTCGTGGATCACTGGCCAAGTGATTTCTGTCAATGGCGGATTCTCAATGGTTTGAGACCAACCAGCTCGTCAACTTGCGCTCTCAAACGAGGAAAGGTCATGATACGTGCTGATCTGATTGCACCCATCTCGGAGTTGCTGTTATCCCACGCAACCAATACGCCAGACAAAATGGCGTTTGCGGATGCCGCACGGGTTGTAACATATTCACAGTTAGAGGGTGAAACCCGAAATCTTGCGGCACAATTTCGTGCCCACGGGTTGAAACCCGGAGATCGGGTTGGGATTTGGCTATCGAACTCTGTTGATTGGGTTGTCAGCGTTCTGGCTACAATCCGAGCGGGTGGCGTTGCCGTCCCCATCGCAATCGACGGCACGCCCCAAGAGGTTGCTTATCGGCTCATTGATGCCGGCACATCGATTCTGATCTTGGCGTCGGATCGTTGGTCTTTATTCAAGCAGCTTCGGCACAGCCACGGGGTACCCGATCAAATTCAAATTCGTGCGGGGGATTCGTCAGACGACTCTTTGGTGCTAGCAGAGCTGATGCAGACGGATGGTGCTGATGAATTACCAACAGAGGATCTAAACGCCATCTCAATGATGGTTTACACTTCGGGCACAACCGGACAGCCAAAGGGGGTACAGCTCACTGCTCGTTCAATGTTGTGGGTGAATGCGGCATGCTGGAATCCAATTCTTGGCATGGGTCCCGATGATGTCATTCTCTCGCCTTTACCGCTTTATCATTCATACGCGTTAAATTTTTGTGTCCTGAGCATTGTTGCCAATGGTGCGTCAGAACACATCATGGAGAAATTCTCAGCCGATCTTGTGCTCGAATTATTGGCGACGGACCGGTTTACGCTTCTGCCCGGAGTACCGGCTATTTTTCGTTATATCCTGATCAAAGCCAAGGAACGCGGGATGAAGCCGTTTCGAACAGTGCGTCGCTGTTGTTCGGCGGGTGCGATCATGCCGGCCGCTTTGAACACGGAGTTTGAATCTTTTTTTGGCATTGAATTGCTAGACGGCTACGGAATCACTGAGACCTCGACCATGGTGACGATGAATTGGCCGAATTCGAAGCGGATCCCGGGATCCTGTGGATTGCCACTATTGGGGCTTTCGGTTCGCCTGATTGATCCGGCAACGGGTTTGGACGTTAGTTCTGGCTTAGAGGGTGAAATAATTTGTCGTGGTCCTAACCTGATGCGGGGGTATCTCGACAAACCCGAGGCGACGGCGAAGGCACTCAAAGACGGTTGGTATCACACTGGTGATTTAGCGCGCATTGATGAGAGTGGATTTATTACGATCACGGGACGGGTGAAAGAACTCATCATTCGCGGCGGTCAGAATATTGCGCCGGCTGAAGTTGAAGAGACAATTGTTCAGATGAGTGACGTCCTTGATTGCGCGGTTGCGGGCGTTGCCCATGAGGCATTGGGCGAGGTTCCAGTCGCTTTTGTTGTCACAGACGGAGAAACCGACTTGGATGTCGACATGGTACGGACCTTTTGTGAGGATCGCCTTTCTGCGTATAAATTACCTGCGGACGTGAAGATCGTCAGCGAAATTCCGCGTACCGGTTCTGGTAAGATTATACGCTATAAGTTGCGGGAATTGTATGAAGCGGACGCTCAGCCCGGTGTAAGGACTAAAACATGACACCCTTTAAATTTAATACAACAAAATCCTTGATATTTGAGCCGGGGGCCTCGGCCCGGATCGCCGAGATTGCCGGGGCGACGCTCGGTCAAACCATTCTGTTGATTACGGATGCGAGCCTGCGCAAATTGGGCATGATTGATGCGGCCCACAGTTCTCTGGAGAACGCAGGACACACGGTTGTCGTCTTTGACGAGGTTGAATCGGATCCTTCGCGGGATACACTGATGCGAGCGGTAGATTTCGGAAAAGATACTGGCGTGACTGGTGTTTTGGGCTTTGGCGGCGGTTCTCCCATGGATGTTGCGAAGCTGACGTCTCTGCTCTTGGGATCGGGCGAGGAACTAGATGCAATTTGGGGAGTTGCACAGGCCACAGGACCGCGTTTGCCCTTGGTTCTGATCCCAACGACTGCCGGTACGGGGTCGGAGGTCACGCCGGTATCCATCATTACAGTTGGTGCCGAGGAGAAGCGCGGGGTATCATCGTCAGTGCTCTTGCCCGACTTCGCGATATTGGACGCGGAGTTGACCGTCGGTCTTCCCTCCGAAATTACCGCCGCCACCGGCGTGGATGCTATGGTGCATGCCATTGAGGCCTATACCTCCAAGAACGCCAACAATAATCCAGTATCGAAGGTAGTTGCACGTGAAGCCTTACGCTTGTTGGGTGCGAATATTGAAACGGCGGTCTTTGATGGGTTCAATATGCCGGCGCGCAGTGCGATGTTGCTGGGATCAATGTTGGCCGGTCAGGCTTTTGCCAATTCACCAGTGGCTGCAGTTCACGCATTAGCTTATCCGATCGGTGGGACTTTTCACGTGCCGCATGGCTTGTCGAACGCTTTGATCCTGCCCCATGTGCTTCGCTTCAATGCTCCAGATACAGGTGCGCTCTATGCCGAGATTGCGTCCGACCTATTTCCGCATTTGGCGAACGTCAAAAATACTCAAGACCGCTGCGAAGCCTTTATCGACGCCATAGCGCAGTTGTGCGTAACACTGGGCATGAAAACGCGTTTGCGGGACGTGAACATTCCAGCAGATGCCATCGAAAAAATGGCTACAGATGCCATGCTGCAAACGCGCCTTCTTGTGAACAACCCCCGTGCTCTGTTGGAACAGGACGCCGTCAACATCTATCGGGCGGCTTGGTAATGGCGACAAGGGCAAAGCCGGGAACGCGTTCCGATTACGCTGACTTTTATCCGTTGCAAACGCGATGGATCGACAACGATACCTATGGACATGTGAATAATGCCGTTGCGTATTCGCTGTTTGATACAGCCGTAAACGGCTGGTTGCTTGATCGCGGGCTTTTTAATCCTCGCACCAGTGAGGAGTATGGTATCGTTGCCGAAACCGGGTGCCGTTATTTTGCCGAGATGACTTTTCCCGACCGCATTACCGCTGGATTGCGGATTTCGCATGTTGGTAACAGTTCGGTCCGCTACGAGGTTGCCTTGTTTCGCAATGAGGACGAAGCGGCTGCTTGCGAGGGTTTTTTCGTGCATGTGTATGTTAGGCGCAAAGACCATAAACCGGTGTCGATCGCATCGGCGCATCGTGCGGCGTTTGAACGCTTGCTCGTTCGTTAATCTGACGGCACAACCTCAAGAAGCTAAATCCATTACGATCTCAGACTACAAACAGCGCATTCCCGTCTCCGTAAGTCGGCCAGCAGGTCCTGTGCCGTCGAATCGATTGGAATGTAACAAAATGGTCGTGCAGAAGAGTCTTACTTTTTGCCGGGCGTATGAAGCCAATATGATGTTTGAAGCGATGCCCACGTTGTTACTCTTGCCCAAAGTGCTTCAATTCCATTTTTCTTGCCCAGCTTTGACATTTTGATAAAGCAATTACCAAGACACGGGATACAACAGAATCGGGCGAATTTTTTGAGATCTTTTTCGGCTAGACGAATTTATTGTGGTGTCAATGTCAGCATTTCTGAACATAGACAATCAGGTTAGCCAGTATTATGGTATACTGTCCACCGCAATAAGGGATGTGTGTCATGTCCTTAATCACATCGCGGCAAGAATTGACCGATGCCTGTGTTGAGGCCTTTCGAAGTTGGGAGAATGTCGAGTCCATTCTTTTGTTTGGATCCCGAGCGCGCGGGACCGCGCTGCCGGACAGTGACTGGGATATCGCGGTCCTTGTTAACGATCCCGAAATCACCTGCCCAACGCAGAATAAACGGCAGCCTGCCCGCCCGCCGCTTGATCGCTACGAGAACCTTGATGTGGTAACGCTAACGCCCGAGTTTTTGCGCGCCAATCTCGCATCCTACGGCACCATTGCGCAGCAGATCGCACAGGATGGACAACCACTCATCGGAGACTGGGAGATGGATCAGAAGGCGATCAAGGAGAAGGCAATTATCAGTCCAAGTGACTGGCAAATTGGATTGGTGTCTAGTTGTAAACATATTAGGCGATCAATTGATGAAATCTATGACTATAAGCAGGAAATAGATGCCTACGGCGCCATCGCAAACTGCCAGTCCTTCATCATGCATTCGCAGAGTGCAGCGGAGTATCTAGTGAAGGCACTTCTTAAGCGTCGGAAGATACCCCCTAAACATACGCATGATCTCGAACGGTTGGCACAGACCATGCGGTCCCACGCACCGCCCGATGTCGCCGCGTCCAAATGGAGTGTCTTGAGTGAACGCATTGAGGCCCTTGACGGCTTCACCTTTCTTGATCATCAAGCAGAGTATCACGGCGAGGATATCAAGGTCGTCGAAGTCAAACGGGCGGCGGAGCGTCTTGCGCGGACATCAATGCTGTTTATTGACGAGATCGATTCTGCCCTTGATCCACAGTCCCATTGCGACGATATGGGACTCTCCAGCAACTGTCTCGGGGATACTGTTCATCAAGATCAGTTAAAAACATGCGCAAGAATCTTTCCGCTTAAGCTTCAGACCCTCGTCGAGAAGGCGGCGACAGTGTTCGCCCTTCCAAACGTCACCAAAGTGGTGTCCATTCCAGACTATCCAGAACCGGCTCGGGCTGCGAAATCGTTTTTAGAGCATATCCGAAAATTGGAAAACACACTCGCGGGACCGATTTCAGACTGGGTCGTAGCGCGTTTGGATACGGTTGATATAGATCCCGAAACGAATGGCTCCGGGTGACCAAGAGGCTTGATACCGCTGGGCATGAGCATGCGCAGCTTTCCCCGCCTGTCTCGCTGTTGAATAATACAACAAAACTTGATGTGCCTTAGCGACGCATCAGTTCTTTCATTGCATTTGGCGTCAACCCAAATTTGGGTCTGGAGCATCAGCGAAAAATAGAGATTTGTTATATGGTTTTTTTAGATTATGTCAATTTAGGGTTGAGAAAAATAGTTAAACACTTTGTCGCCCACGTAAAATACCGCCCAGTCTTGGAAAAAAGGGGGGAGTGAATATCATTGCTGCTGCGTCCCCTCATCTAAATTGTGAGCGTCAAATTGGGGTTCCTGGTACAAAAAAGCACCCTTGAGAAAAGAACTCTCTTGGAGTGAAATCAATGGATTGAAGAGCAGATTTGGCGTTAACCAAGCCACAAACCGAGAACGGCAATAATTAGCGTGGTCGCTGAAGCAATCAATCCAATTTGCCAACGTAAATTAACTTTATCTCGTCGTTCGGCATCAACACGAAACGCATTAAGTGTTGCATTAAGATTAGCTTGAGTTGTCTTCATCTGTTCCTCCACTACGGCAAGCCGTTTGTCCAATTCATGGGGACCCATATACTTCTAACCCCTAACTTGAATACCTATATAGGGCATAAGTCAACGGAGTGACTGGCTATGCTCAAATCCTATAATAATCTCATCGACCTCTAGGAGGCTTTTCCCGACGAAAAATCTTGCGTTGAGCATCTGGAGGCCAGCCGCTGGCCATGTGGAATCGTCTGCCCGCACTGTGGCGAAGTTGAAAATCACTATCGCCTAAAGCGCGGCCACCGCTACCGCTGTAAATCATGCAAACAGGACTTCTCGGTACGCAAAGGTACCATTTTCGAAGAAAGCCGTCTTCCGTTGCGCAAGTGGTTTGTCGCTATTTGGCTACATACCTCGCACCGCAAGGGAATTCCCTCAACGGAACTTGCGCGGGAAATCGGCGTGACCCAGAAAACGGCCTGGTTCATGCTGGGACGG
>JAPORY010000094.1 GCA_026709985.1 Aestuariivita sp.
GCATAGGGCGCGTCGTCTCTCTGGCGCTGCGATCACTGGCAAAATGACGTTATTTGGCAACTTCTCACCCGCTAATTTGAGGAATGTATCCTTGCGCAGATGGAGAGCAAGTCACTTTTGTCATTAGCATTACCTATCCTGCGCATTGTTGAAGTCGAGAAACAATTTTAGGGCAAGGGAAATTGAAACTGAGAGCAGCGAAGTTAAGCGCAAATTCCCCCTCTCTGACATTAAACGATTTTGAGCGCATACGCGCAATGCTGTCACAAAATAGGAAAGAAAGTAGCAATGCAAGAACAGTTCTCAATAGGCGTAGAGGAAGAGTACATCTTGGTAGACAAAGATTCTCTTGACCCTGTCAAAGCACCAAGAGAACTGATGGACGCCTGCGGGAATGAACTTCAAGGCCAGGTCGCGCCCGAATTCTTGCAATGTCAAATCGAAATTGGCACCAAAGTCTGTAATGACATTGCCAGCGTGCGAGACGATCTCAGGCGTTTAAGATCATGTATCGTTCGTCAAGCATCAGGCTATAATTTGGTACCAATAGCCGTTTCTTGCCATCCCTACGCGGATTGGAAAGACCAAGAACACACGCCAAAGGAGCGTTATGACGAACTCCGAAAAGCGTTGGGCGATGTCGCCCGACGCCTATTGATCTGCGGCATGCATGTACATATCGGTATCGACGACAAGAATTTGCGGATCGACTTACTGCCGCAGATGAGTTACTTTCTCCCGCATCTTCTAGCACTCTCGACCTCTTCCCCCTTTTGGCAGGGTAGCGATACCGAACTTTCGTCCTACCGCCTTAGCGTGTTTGATAATTTGCCACGAACAGGACTCCCCCCACGCTTCGCAAGTTGGGATGATTATGAAGCCGAGACTGGAACATTGATCAACCTCGGAATTATCGAAAATACGACCAAAATCTGGTGGGATCTTCGCCCGTCACATCGATTCCCAACTTTAGAAACACGAATTATGGACGTATCGCCGCGTTTAGAACACGCACTCTCGCTCGCAGCAACTGTTCAAGCAATTATGCGCATGCTCTGCCGATTCCGTGCCGATAATCTACGCTGGCGAGAATATGATGCCTTTTTACTCGGCGAGAATCGCTGGCGTGCGCAGCGCTATGGCATCACCCAAGGATTGATTGACTTTGGCGAAGCTTCAATTAAACCTATGGCACAACTTGTCGAAGAAATTATTGTGCGCGTTGAGGAGGATACTGCGGCATTGGGTTGCACCAAAGAAGTTGAGGCCTTGGAAAATATTGTGAAGAACGGCACGAGCGCTACCCGGCAAAGAGCCGTTTACGAACAAGCCAAAGCTAGCGACAAAGAGCCGTTAAATGCAGTTATTCGCCATCTCATTGATGAATTTCAACACGATCTCTAGAAATCCGCTATTCAATTATTACAATAGCAGGCACCAGCGTATGCCAAGAGGGTTTACGGGACCTGCTACAGTCCGTTGATGAATTTTGGATTCATTCCGAAACCCTTGCATTTCGCTCAGCTTCAATTCTTCGCCAGATAGTAACGTTGCGATTATGTTCGGCTAAATTCTGAGCGAAAGCATGCCCGCCAGTACCGTCAGCAACGAAGAAAAAGTACGGCGTGTCATCAGGGCGTGACGCAGCTTGTATGCTAGCCCGACCGGGATTTGCAATAGGGGTTGGCGGTAATCCATCAATCACGTAGGTGTTCCATGGTGTGGGTTGCGTGAGTTCGCTTCTTCGCAAACCGCGCCCCAGAACTTCCCGGCCTTTGGTAATGCCGTAGATGACGGTTGGATCGGTTTGCAATCGCATTCCGCGGTTTAATCGATTGACAAATACGCTCGCTATCTTCGCTCGCTCTTCTGCAACTCCCGACTCTTTTTCGATAATCGAAGCAAGGATCAGCATTTCTTCAGGGTTGTTCAGTGGCAATCCGTCGAATCGTGCGCTCCATGCCTCGTCTACCCGTTGCTTTTGTAAATCTTGCATTTTTTTTAAGATTTTGGCTCGTAATTCATCCCTGACGAATTCATAACTCTCAGGTGCAAGCGATCCCTCTATGGGAACATCATCAATGTCACCAGTCAAAACATCAATTTGTTTTAGGGCTTCGGTCACTTGCCAACTGGTAACGCCCTCGGCTAAGGAAACTCGAAACCGCGTCCCGGGCTCATCCTTTTTCTGCTGATAAACTGGCGGGAACGGCGCTGTGTCGACGTTGAACTCGATTAAGGACTCATTCTTTTTTGTCGTTGGATTGATTTCCCGAACTTCGGTAACAAGTCGCGTCACGCCGACACGGTAAATCACTTCAGCTCCGCAAGTATTAGCTCCCCCTGCAGTAATTTTTTCCACGATCATTTCCATTGATTCGGTAGGCTCAATCAAAAAGCGTCCGGCTTTTAGCGCTGAGGTTTTATCCGTGTAGTCAGCCCCTAACTGAAAAATTTGCGCTGACGAAATGGCCCCCTCGGCACGGAGATATTCACCCACGCTTGTCATGGAGGCCCCTCGCTCGACCCGCAAACATATCGCCTCCGACAGCGGGCCATTCCCATAATATTGCCGCTGTCCCCATAAGATTACGCTCGCAAGCAAAAAGAAAACGACAATGAGTAACGTTAAGCCGTTTGAGGCCAGCGACCGAACCATTAAGGCAGTTCCTGAAAGACGATACTTACATTCGTCCCGCCGAATCCAAAGGAATTTGTCAAAGCGGTCCTGATTCGCCTTTCGCGCTTGCCGTTTGGCGCGAGATCAAGTTTAGTTTCGGTCACCGGATTATCGAGATTTATTGTTGGCGGCGCGACCTGGTCTCGGATGGCAAGGATCGAGAAGATTGCCTCAATTGCCCCTGCAGCCCCCAAGAGGTGACCGGTAGCAGACTTGGTTGATGATAGAGTTACTTTTGCGACCGAACTGTCGAGTAGTCGTTCGACCGCCGCCAATTCTATGACATCCGCCATGGTCGAAGTTCCATGAGCGTTGATGTAATCAAGGGCTGATGGGGCAGTGTCGGCATCTTTCAAGGCTGCTTGCATTGCGCGCATAGCACCATCGCCGTCCTCGGACGGCGCCGTGATGTGAAATGCATCTCCAGAGAGTCCATACCCAGTTAATTCCGCGTAAATTCGTGCTCCTCGAGAACGGGCTAACTCCAGTTCCTCAAGCACCATAACGCCCGCACCCTCTCCCATGACAAATCCATCTCGATCATCATCAAAAGGGCGGCTCGCCTTTTCTGGTTCGTGACCGCGCTTGGTACTGAGAGCTTTACAGGCATTAAAACCCGCGATCCCTAACTTGCAAATTGCTGCTTCAGCACCCCCTGCAACCATGACATCCGCATCGCCATACTTGATCATACGAGCCGCATCACCGATCGCGTGTGCTCCGGTAGAACAAGCTGTAACCACCGAATGATTTGGCCCTTTAAAGCCGTAGCGAATACTGACCTGTCCAGAAATTAAGTTAATCAGTGCTCCAGGGACAAAAAAGGGACTGACGCGACGGGCTCCTCTCTCATTCATCAGCAGCGTAGTTTTGGTAATGGAGTTTAGACCACCAATTCCTGATCCGATTAAAACACCGGTTCTTTCTTGTTCGATTTTCGTTTTTGGGAACCAAGCTGCATCTTCTACCGCCTGCTGTGCAGCGGCAATTCCAAACATGATAAATGTATCAACTTTTCGTTGCTCTTTGGGTTCCATATAGTTTTCGGCAAAAAAGGTTCCGTCTTCGCCGTTTCCTCGAGGCACCTCACAGGCGTAGGTCGTGATTAATCCTTCTGGATCAAAACCCGAGATCGTTCCGGCACCCGATTGGCCCGCTAAGATGCGTTCCCAACTTGCCTCAACGCCATCAGCGAGCGGCGTTACTAACCCCAAACCGGTTACAACAACTCTTCTTTGCATTCGCAGCTTTCAAACTCTTCTGTTCGCCCGTCTAACAAATCGCAATTGCCACGCGTGTCAGCACAAGCGCCCAATCAGACCAATTCAACATCTAAGCGCTTATAAATCACAACCCAACGCCATAGCACTATTGCCCGTAAAGGTAGTTTTCGGCGAGAACTGTGGCTCTCAAGCTCGACAATGGATGCTATTGTAGTGCCGCATGAATGTAAATTCTAATTCTGCCGTATTGCCGTCATTCAAACAGTACTAAGGTTAATCGCGATCGGAGCATTACAAAAGATACTGGGCCGCAATTCAATTGTCACAGAGCCAGAGGCGATTTGAAAAGACGGTGAGGACTGCTTACGAAGCCATTGATTCTTGACTGGAGAGAAATTCGTTCTTTGGTAACTGAAATTATCCTGCGATTAATTCGTCTTCTAGCTTCTATTTCGACGAAAACCTTCGCCCCTTGTCTTAAAGCGTAGGCCTCACGTCAACGCCACAGAGCCGATCTTAATCGGAGCAAATCGCACAGATATGGGGCCGACACGGTTACCTCTTGGTATCTGCCACAATCCAACTTTTAGGTATAACCGAACGACAAGTTATCTCATCCCTACCCCATTGTAATGGCTCATGAGTACGGCACACAAAATATCACAAATTTTGGAACCAATGGGAAATCTTACTGAATCAGAGTATTAATCCGCACGAAAGCGGCGCAATCATTACCTGACAGTGGGCAAATGACAACCACTCGGAGCAGGACGTCAACCACATTCGATTGTGGTCAGCGCCGCCGTCGTCAGGTCAAAGGAAACATCGTAAATGGAACTGGTAACGCGACGGAAATAGAAATCGATATGTGAACGCTAAAGCAACGAATGCCCTAGGACGCCTCTTGAATAAACTTGACCGCATCGCCGAAGGTTTGAATATTTTCCGCCGCGTCGTCAGGGATCTCGATTGCAAATTCTTCCTCGAATGCCATCACTAACTCGACTGTATCAAGGCTATCCGCTCCGAGGTCATCAATAAACGAAGCATTATCGATAACCTTCGTCTCCTCGACTCCGAGGTGCTCTACCACAATTTTCTTCACGCGATCTGCGACGTCGCTCATATCAATTCCTCACCGTTACCGTCGTAGTCAAATTATTTGTTGTTTCTGCGAATTTTATTTTCGCGACAGAGTGTCAGAAGAAATAACTGGGACCGAAAGACTGTCCGTTTCCTCTGCATTAGTTGCGTATACCTACTTGCCTTACCAATGACAACCACAATTCGTGATTTGATTTATACCATCGCCATTCCGCCGTTTACATGCAAAGTTACTCCAGTCAAATAGGAAGCCTCATTACTCGCCAAGAATACGACAGAAGCTGCGACTTCGTCTGGCGTTCCCATGCGTTTCATCGGTATACGGTCGCTTATTGCAGTTTTTTGCACCGCATTCAACTTTTTGGTCATTGCGGAATCGATAAAGCCTGGCGCCACTGCATTTGCGGTAATGCCTCGGCTGGCAACCTCTTGCGCCAATGATTTTGTAAAGCCGATAATTCCAGCCTTCGCAGCCACATAGTTCCCCTGACCCACATTTCCAGTTTGGGCAACCACCGAGGATATGTTGATAATTCGGCCCCAACGCGCTCTTATCATGCTGCGAAGTACTGATTTCGAAAGCCTAAATGTTGCGGTTAGGTTCAGTTCAAGTACCTGATTCCAATCGTCATCTGACATTCGTAATAAAATAGTGTCAGAGGTTGCTCCTGCATTATTTATCAAAATATCAATACTGCCTAGTTTCTCTCCTACCTCGTCAGTGAGTTTGGTAATGGCCTCAGGATTTCGGAGATCGCAAGGGAAAGGATACGCATCAGATCCTAGGTCGTTGGTAAGTTTCTCTAAAACTTCTTCCCGCGTTCCGGTCAAGGCAACGGTTGCGCCTGCAGCGCGCAGACTTTTGGCTATCGCGGAGCCAATACCGCCTGAAGCGCCAGTAATTAAGGCATTTTTTCCTTCAAGATTGAACATCATTACTTTGCTCCATGCTTGTCATGGCCGCCAAAACATCCGCTGGGACCGCAATATTGCGCGTGGTAATACCTCTGTTCGTCCTTCGCACCATGCCGCTCAGTGCTTTTCCAGCACCGATTTCCCATACGTCCTCAATGTTTTCTCTACCCATCATCAAAATTATCTCACGCCAACGAACAACACCGGTAACCTGATCGACCAGCAATTTTCGAATGCGCTCTGGGTCTGAAACTGGTTCAGCTAGGGTGTTGGCGATAAGCGGTATTTTTGGTAGCGAGATTGTGACGTCAATTAGTGCATCCAACATACGTTTTGCCGCCAAATCCATAAGCGAACAGTGAAACGGGGCACTGACAGGCAGTAGAATCGACCGTTTGGCGCCACGTTCCTTGGCATTTTCGATGGCTCGGTCTACCGCCTCTTTATGACCCGATACAACAACTTGGGCAGGATCATTATCATTAGCGATTTGACAGACTTGATCACCGGCTGATTCATGCACCACCTCTCTTACCGCATTGAGATCAAGTCCAAGGATTGCAACCATCGCACCATGCCCATTGGCCACTGCCGCCTGCATCGCGGTGCCACGGATTCGTAGCAGTCGTGCCGTATCAGGCAGTGTCAGCGAACCCGCAACAGCGAGCGCTGAATATTCGCCAAGTGAGTGACCAGCCACATATGTTCCATCCTCAATGGTTAATCCTTCGCTCTCCAATGCACGAAAAGCCGCAACCGACGTAACCATGAGAGCGGGTTGTGCATTCGCGGTTAATGTCAGCGTTTTTTGATCACCCTCCCAAATTAATCGACTCAGGTGTTCGTCCAATGCCTCATCAACTTCCTCAAAAGCAGCCCGAGCCGAGGGATAGGCGTTAGCGAGCTCTTTACCCATGCCAACGAATTGGGCGCCTTGCCCCGGAAACACAAATGCACGCTTCATGGATTTCTCTCAAATTGGATTGATGCGGTTTATGCGTAGCAACCTTGAAATGCAATCATCCACTTTAGTTTTGCGGCAGAGAAGTGACGATATCGATCCGCGCAAGATCCTTATGGATCAGTTTGAAAACCAATTTGACCCCTTTCATCATTTGTTCGCCGTGCATCATTGTCTATTTTTCTCAGCCTTTGATGGCTATTTTCTTTGGGAAATTTGGTGATTATGCTGATAAGTTACCGAGAACAAATGCCCGATTTGGCCATTTTTTGTGCGAAATTCGCACCTTCAACGCCACCGCGCTAAAATATGAATTGATTCTCGACATGCCAATTTCGAATACCTCTAATCAATTCGGCTCGGTAAGCAAAATACTCCATTGGCTTACCGTCATTTTGATTTTTGTGACAATCCCGCTTGCATGGTATGCAGCTCAACTTCCCAATGACTCTTCTGAACAAGTCGCGAAAAAACTGTTTGCATTCTCCCTGCACAAGACTTTTGGCATTACGGCATTGGGGGTCGCTATCTTCCGTATACTTTGGGCCGTAACGCAAACCGCCCCCAATCTTGTAGGTAGGCCGAAGCATTTTGAAATCTCACTCGCAGCGATTGTGCACTGGCTACTTTATTTCTCCATCATTTCGGTGCCCCTTACTGGCTGGATCCATCACGCGGCAAGCACGGGCTATGCGCCTATTTTGTGGCCATTTTCACAGAATCTGATCTTCGTTCCAAAAGATCCATGGACATCAGAGTTATTCGCCGGATTTCATCACGTCACCAAGTTTATTCTGTTAGCCGCCGTTGGTCTGCATATCGCTGGTGCCCTCAAACATCACTACATCAATAAAGATGCAACGCTCCTGCGAATGTTGCCTCGTAACCCTTCTAATTTTCCGACTTCGCAACGCCCAAAATGGATCAAATCATTTTCTATAGCCGTTGCAGTTTGGCTAGCCTCTCTTGGAGTCGGTGGGTTCTTTGGTGCCTACCCAACCCAATTTTCTCATGAGCCAGAAACGGCTCAAACAGGCAAAAATTCAGATTGGACCGTCACTAAGGGCGATTTGCGTATCTCCGTAACCCAAGGAGGATCGCAGATTTTAGGGGAATTTGCTGATTGGACCTCAACGATCAGCTTTGATCCCGATGCGACCGAGGGAGTTGTCGGTGCTGTAAAGGTTGAAATAGCCACTTCGTCCCTCACACTTGGAACGATCACTGAACAGGCCATCAGCGATCTATTTCTTGACAGCAAAAAATTCCCAACTGCCCATTTTCAAGCAGACATCATTCGCAATGAAGCTGGTTACCGGGCCATTGGGAGTTTGACAGTTCGTGACACGCCGATAGATATTTCTCTCCCCCTCACGCTGTTGATCAACCAGAATGTTACCGATGCATCCGGGAAAATTATCGTTCAGAGGCTTGATTTTGGCGTCGGCCCGACCTTTCCAGGGGAGAGTTTTGTCGGACATGCGGTCGAAATCAATTTTTCTCTGACTGCAACAGTCAAATTATAACAAAGAGGCGTTCAAAACGGAAGGCATTCGTGCGTCTGGAAGACTGATTGCACGGCATAATGACTTATGCAATCAAGCCGCATCGCGACTCATTACTGCTCAATCCTGCCTTTGTCCAACTAGGCCAGCAACCGATTACTGAGACATTCAACACAGATATGCTTATAGCGTGAACGGGAGCAAATATAAGAACAGCGCCAACTGCTATTTCACCGATCCAGTATCCATTGCGATTTCAACATCCCACGACATTCCATTTGTAATCCCCCGCCCAATAGCCGGTCGTAATTATTGAAATTTCGAGTTCATTCGGCTTGCAGGGCTTCGATTGAAATAAAAACCTCAACAGCGTCACTAACCGCTGGAGCAAAGGCTCCCAAATCGAAGTCAGATCGCAGGAGTGTCGTTGTCGCATCAAAACCCAATGTCGGCGTCCCCGCTTTCGAGCCAAATGGATAAGGTGCAGCGTTATTTAACGTGGTCGCTAAAGTGACCGACTTGATGACGCCATTCATCGATAAATCCCCAGTGATATTGGCCGCATTTTCTCCAGTGATCTCTATATCTGTCGACGAAAATGAAATCATATCATCCGCCGAAGTATTGAAAAAATCGTCTGACATAAAATGTCCGTCGCGCGCTTCCCAACCTGTAAACATACTCATCACTGGCATTGAAACAGTGACGCTTGAAGCTGCGGGATCGTCTTCATCAAAAATAATCTGGCCTTCGAATCCTGAAAACATCCCTGTGGTCGTCGAAAAACCCAAATGATTATACGAAAAAACAACCTGAGAGTGGCTTGCATCAAGCTCGAATTTTGCTGGAGCCGCATTTAATATACTGCCTGACACGACCAAGAGTAGAATCAGAACCGCCTTCATATTGATCATCATATGTTCCTCTTTGTTCTCACTGTTGAGAACCCCTGCGAGCAAATGGGAGCCTTTTCGAAATCAGGGACAACCGATTCCAGCACTTGGAGTTCTACAATAGCTTAGAAGGTTGCTTGGCTAAAGTCCCTGGAGTCTGAATTGTCGCATTCATCCAAAGAAGTCAATTCATTGTCAATCGCCTGATGTCCTCTCGATCGGAAGAAGATGATTTCTTCTCAACTATTCCTCCTCATTCTTATGCAGGGTTGCGGAGATACACTGGCGAGTATCAAGTATAACGAAAAATCCGCTTGAATATATTTACGACAGGCGATGAATCACAGCCACAAGAATTTTCCGGTTCAGTTCCAATTGGTGCAAAGGAGATATTTTTACCAACATATTTTCTCGTTATTCTAGGATTCGGAGAGCGCATAGGTGACAATTGAGGGCGCAAACGTGACCGACCGCTTGACTGAAGATTATAATAAATTTCTTAGCGACTCGGAAACGCGAATAGCACGTTCGGAGTCATCAGACGCTAGCCCGTCAATGATTGGCGCACGGAAGCTGGCGTGTTTGATCGCGCAACGTCGAAGATGAGTAATGATGTCATCATCAAGAATTTCGATGAGTGCCAATATTACTGCAAGCTTGGGATTATGCCCAAGTTCTGCAAGCAAAGCGTCTTTAACACGGTTATCTCCCATCAGAGCTATTGAGATCCGACAGGCACGCTGAACGCGTAAATCCGGGTCCATTAGTCCGCATTCAATTTGCGAAACCGAGAGCGGCGGTAGGCAGAAAACTGCAATTTTGTAGGCAAGCTCTCGAACGCCGCCACGGTCATCATACATCCATTCAAAAACCCGTTTTTTTGACACTGAGGCTCTCGCGGCAGCTATCGCCCTCATTACCAGCGGGAGGAGTGCACGGGGAATGACACTCTCACTCATTTCGGTCAGTACTTCGCGCGCCATTGATGAATTTGTTTTGGAAAGAGTTTCCAACGCATACCTTTGCTCCATAATCGGGCCATCATGACCAAATCCTACAAAATTTCTCCATAAATCCCTGAGTGCCGGAACGGCGGAGTCTCCAAGTCTGCGTAGCTGGATTTCATGGCATAAATCTCGACACTCACTCATTCGAGATATCGGAAGCCTTTCAATCAACTCCGCGTCTTTGAGCGTTGCGATAGCAGACGTATCAAAAGAATTAATTCCACTGCTTTTAATTTCTGTACCATGCGGCCGAGAAAGCACTGAATTTCCAGATGAAAACAGGTCCGGTTGTTCGGGTTTTTCCCGTTCGTCTTCGCGGCCCAATGAGAAAGTTCGCACCATCGCCTTTCACTCTTCAATTCAATCAGTTATATTTTCACTAAACTCGTTCACTCACCCTTGAAGTCAATTACAGATCACCTCGCATCTTGATTAGATGTCGCAACAAGCCTGATTTCATAATTTCGTTCTCATACCCGACCCCTCCTAAAATCTCAAACCTGCGCTGTCTCCTAGTTGGTGCCAACTGTTTGAGAGTTGAATACCCCCTTGATCTCGCCTTCGTAGCGTGCAAGTATGAGCTCTTCGGGCGCAACCCAACGCCTACTTGATTTCAGCATCAACGTATTGTTTGCCTCTTGAGCACTTTTGATCCGGTGCTGACTGTGCTACGTTTACGGCGTTTAGGCGTTGTCAACATCTGTCACTTTCTGCTGTGATCAAATTAATTCGCGATTGTGCAACAATCGCTTGCTTCTAACAAAAAATTGTTTATATCACTTTCGTCTTCAGATTAACGAGTAACATGCGTTCACATCTGCGGTAAGCTTGGTATATGAAGGTTGCCTCAAAGTCATAGTGCGCAAGAAAATTTAGGAGTTCACATGCCCCTTTATGAGCATGTCTTTATCGCCCGCCAAGACCTATCCAATGTGCAGGCCGAAGGTCTAATCGAACATTTCGGCACTGTGATCAAAGATAATGGTGGCGAGGTCGTTGATCACGAGTATTGGGGTTTTCGAACGCTGGCCTACAAGATTAAGAAGAATAGGAAAGGCCATTACGCCTTTCTAAAAACGAGCGCACCCGCCCCTGCCGTTCAAGAGATGGAACGACTAATGCGCCTCCATGAGGACATCTTACGTGTCTTAACTGTGAAAGTTGACCGTCATGATGCTGGACCATCAGTTCAAATGCAAAAGCGAGACGACCGCGTCAGAGAGCGCAATTGAACTATAAATAAGGAAAATATAACTTGGCCCCAAAACCGTTTTTTCGTCGCAAGAAAGTCTGTCCTTTCTCAAGCGATCAAGCACCAAAGATTGATTATAAGGACACAAGGTTGCTGCAACGATATGTAAGCGAACGCGGTAAGATTGTGCCCTCAAGAATTACCGCGGTCTCTGCTGGTAAACAACGCGAGCTGTCGCTAGCGATCAAACGGGCGCGGTTTCTCGCGCTCCTACCGTATGCGGTAAAGTAATCATTTCCTGTCTCTTCCGCTATCAGAGTAAAGATTGCCTTGTCAGTGACTTCAGGTACGGCGTCTGACCGACCACTGGTCTTTTGATCGCCCTACTCTGTATCCGATCTTGGTATGACATGATTGTGTGACCCATTACTGAAGGCTCTAGAAATGCAAGTAATTCTCCTAGAACGAGTGCCCAAACTTGGACAAATGGGTGATGTCGTAGATGTAAAAACGGGCTTTGCTAGAAATTTTCTCCTACCAACAAAAAAAGCGTTGCGAGCTAACAAGGGAAATATCGCCCGCTTTCAAGCTGAAAAGGCGCAACTTGAAGCTAGAAATCTAGAGACTCGCAAGGAAGCAAGAGCACTTGCGGCTCGCCTCCACGGCAAATCCTTCACCGTCATCAGGTCAGCGTCAGACGGTGGTAATCTTTATGGCTCGGTAAAGCCACGCGATGTTGCCGAAGCAGCAACGGCAACGGGTTTCTCCCTCGACCGCAAACAAATTGTGATCGCCAATCGCATAAAGGAACTGGGTCTTCATATCGTCACGGTTGTTCTTCACCCAGAAATCTCAGTGCAAATTACGGTAAACGTAGCACGCACCGAAGAGGAAGCCGAAATACAGGCGTCTGGGAAGACCATAAAAGACGTCGCGATAGAAAAGGATGCAGAGGCTGCCATTGCTATTTCCGAAATGTTTGATGAGATCGGTGCCGCGCAGGAAGAAGAAGAGGAGGAGGAGAACGAATTCACTGAGGAAGATGAGCGAATTATGGACGAAATTGAAGATAGTTCGAGCGAACAACCTGACGAGGACACAACCTCCGACGCGAAAACCTCCTAACAGCAAATATTGGTTTTGCGAAGACTGGAAAACGGTGGCAATTTCGCCTGCCCGATATGAGTGAAGCCCTCTCTTGGGTTCCGGCATACAAAGACAGGCATCGGCCTAATGAGTGTTTTCGTCAACCGAGCAATTCGCTGAGAACTTTTTCAACTTGATTTGATTCACTGCGCTGCACGCAAGCAAATGGCGTGCAGTCTTGTGTTGTTTCGGCTACTTCCGCTGGACTAATCTGCTCGACTTGATACTGGCCCCCGCTACTGTATTTTTCAAGATGGATCATTGCATTATCACCACCTTCGAAACGATAATCGACGAGTCCGTCTGTCGTACAAACGGTAGAAAGCCTGTTTGTCACCGATGCCACTCCCTTGCAGAGGAAGATCGGAAATAACGCGTGGGGTTTTTTCGTCAACGGCCTGTCCATAACGGTCGGGAAAGGCCCGGCGGTGTATCGATTTGTTGAATCGACGCGGTAAATGGCGGAGAGACAGGGATTCGAACCCTGGAGACGGTTTCCCGCCTACACGCGTTCCAGGCGTGCGCCTTCGACCACTCGGCCACCTCTCCAAGGCAACTAACTTGCGACAGTCCAACCGAAAGTACAAGTCCGAAAGCGGCACTATCTGAGGGGTAAAACTTCAGGATTTCGCAACCATAAATCACGCTGAGCAAACGGTATTTCAATACCCGCTTCATTGAACCGCTCATTAATTGCGTGATTCAATTCCGACTTCACCCGCAGTACATAATTTACATCGACCAATATCGCTCGAATTTCAAAGTCCAGAGAGTCCGTGCCGAATCCCTGAAAGATCACACTTGGCGGCGGCTCTCTCAACACCAGCGAATGACTTTCGGCTACTTCCAATAGAATTGCTTCGACCTGTCGTGTGTCCGAACCATACGCAACCCCGACTGAAATTATAACCCTACCGAGCGTGTTACCCCGAGTAAAATTGGTGACAATGCCACTCACAAGATCAGCATTTGGAACAATAACATCCGTGCGATCAAATGTCTCAATCCGCGTCGACCGTACCGAAATATTGCGCACATGCCCCATGTTTCCATTGACTTCGATCCAATCTCCCTCCGAAATCGGTCGTTCGATGAGCAAAATAATTCCCGAAACAAAGTTCGACACAATATTTTGCAACCCAAACCCAATGCCGACGGACAACGCCCCGGCCACAATTGCCAAAGCACTCAAATCAATACCGGCAGCCGTAATGGCAACGACCGCAGCGATAAAGATTCCTAAGTAACCAGTGCCAGAAATAATCGCCGTTTGTGCGCCGGGATCTAAATTGGTCTTGGGTAGAAGGGATCCCTTCAGAGTGCTCTTGAAAAGCCTCGTCAGCATATATCCCGCAACAAAGACAACGATCAAAACGACAAAATCTGCTGTCGAAATTCGAGCATCACCAATTACCACACCTTCGTTGAATCTTAACCAAATCTCGACGAGCGCACTGGGCCGCACCCCCCAAGCGATTGCAAATAGCGGAATTGATAGAATCAATAGTGCAATGCCGGCGAGCGTCGGAACGAGGGTTGGCTTCGTTTCTTGCGAATCTCCAACAAACCAATCACAGAGTCTGGAGATGAAACGCTGTAAGACCTTGATGAAAGCAAAGATTGTTAGAGAAATCAGCGCGGGGTAAAGAATTGCCTCAGCGAGCGGCATATAACCGACAGCGCCAATCGTTGCGGAAACAATTCCAACCAAAGTTGCCGCTCGACCCAACACCCATAGAATCCGTGTCAGCCCTTGCGATCCCTCGCCCTCGGCACTTTGACCCATCCAATCTTGCGCTCCTCGCACCAAAATTTGACCAGCGCAGATCAAGGCAATCGAGGCGGTAAGAAGGATTGGAAAATTGATGGTAGTATACGACTCTACCGAAACATCTTCGATCATCAGAAGGGCGTTCGTGCCCATAGAGGCCACAAAAAGTAACCCAAGAATCCAGCCAACGAACCGCAACTGCCGACATTTTTTCGAATCATAGTAAAGCAGTCGTTGGCGGCTTTCGGGTGAAAAAAGTTCGTGACACAACCAGACAATCGTGAGCACAATCGCGCCCCATAACGGGACTGCAGCAATGATTGGGCCGCTTCTCAAGCCCACCAAACCACTCGCAAAAAGCGCTTCTGTGAGCAGCACGAGGCCAAGCGCCGGCAGTAACACCCCGGATAGGGAAGCGACAAAATGCCATACCCCGGTCCCGCGCGCCCCTAAATTTCGAGCGCGAGCGCACAGCCTTTGAGCATAAGGACGCCCACCAAAGATCAACGAGAGCCCCGCGACAACCATGAAAATATTGAGCGGCAGGTTGTCGAGAAATTGATCCCGGCGCAGAGGATTAGCGTAGGCTTCGCGAAACTCAAACACAATAGTCTGATAAGCCCCAGACAAGTCACTCCATGCCTTTGGCCAGTATTCGACATTGAGAGGAATCGGCCCGATCGAAAACAAAACGTCCGAGCGTCTTACCGCAAGAATACGATCAACTTCCAAAATCAAGCCATCAGCCTGTTCGAGTGCCTCTCGTGCCGCTAACACAGGCGTCTGTAACTCTTGCAGTTGTTGATTAAGATCGGAGCGCCGTTGCGCAATCTCAGGTGAAACTTCTTGACCCTCTACAGTTTCTGCCAAAACAGAAAGTTGCGACTCCAACCGCGCAATTCGATCAGCGTTCGCCTCCTGTGCCTCGGTGAATATATCACGGAATTCAACAAGTTCCTGCCGAACGGCGTCAAATGCACTATCAGACGCCCGTCCCGAATCAATCGCCCGTTCGGCTCGATCAACAAGATCTTGCCACGCTACCCGGTCAACGGACGATGAATTATCTGTTTGCGCCCAGGCCCCAAAACAGGGAGCGAAAAAAAACGCAAGAATGATAAAAAGGAGCGTTCGGCGGTCTGGCATTAAGTCTCTTCGAATACCGTTGGATAACTCGAGCTGGCCTGACCAAGCCAATCTGGGACAGCAAGTTCTTTACTGACCATAAAGTCTCGATTAAACAATTTCGATTGATACCGAGTTCCATAGTCACAAAGGATCGTCACAATTGTATGTTTGGGGCCTAATTGCTCCGCAAGCCGCACGGCTCCAGCAATGTTCACGCCAGACGACGCGCCAAGGATCAATCCCTCCTCATGTAGCAAGTCGAACACATGAGTAAGTGCATCCTCATCCGTAATTTGGTATGCGAAGTCTGGGACCAAACCCTTTAGGTTCTCGGTAATTCGGACTTGGCCAATCCCCTCGGCAATTGACTCTCCTTCCGTTGTTAGTTCCCCGTGGGTATAAAAATTATATAGAGCCGCACCCATAGGATCGGCTAATCCAATTTTGACGCCTTTTGGCTGTAGATATTCGGCTACGCCCGCAAGGGTGCCACCCGTACCCACGGCGCAAATGAACCCATCAACTTTGCCCTCGGTCTGAGTCCAGATTTCCGGGCCCGTTGTTTCGATATGAGCTTGACGATTAGCCGTATTGTCAAATTGATTTGCCCAAATCACACCATTGGGTTCGCTATCCCTCAAAGCAATTGCTAACCGCTCTGAATATCGAACGAAATTGTTTGGATCACGATAAGGGACTGCCGGAACTTGGATAAGATCTGCACCGGCCAACCGCAGCACATCCTTTTTTTCTTCCGATTGGTTCTCGGGAATAACAATTACGGTGCGCAAACCCAGTGAACCGCCGACAAAAGATAACCCAATGCCGGTGTTGCCCGCCGTGCCCTCAACAATCGTTCCCCCTTTACTGAGGGAACCCCGCTTTATAGCATCCTGAATAATGTATAACGCCGCGCGATCCTTAACCGATTGGCCAGGGTTTAGAAATTCAGCCTTGCCGAGAATTGTGCAGCCTGTTTGTTCGCTGACCTTCTTAAGGCGAATAAGCGGTGTGTTGCCAATCAAACCCGAAAAATCTTCCGCAAAAGCCATCATTACCCCACCAACACTAATCGATGATCACTTCAAACGTCCGAACCATGAAGGTACTTGGTGCCATGAATTCAGTTGGAACCACTGTTTTGGAAAGGCCGACGCCAATCCTCGACAAGCATTCCACGAGCACCTGCACATCTACTGCAATGAGACAATGCTTTTGTATGAACTCGGCTGTCTTGCTTCGCAAGAAAAAACCTCAATATGGTCGGGGCGGCGAGATTCGAACTCACGACCCCCTGTACCCAAAACAGGTGCGCTACCAGACTGCGCCACGCCCCGAACCAAAAACCTAAATACATGATCTCGTTACAAGTGTATAGCCTTAACAAGGCCAAACTCCTATTTCTTGATCAATCGCCGGATGACGCAATTGGGTTCCCGCAGCAATCCCTAAGGCCGCAGCAAGACCACCATTGATTTCAAAGACATATTGGATGTCATCGCCGCCGTGAATTCGTGTTAGATCGTGTGGCTTCGCCATCTCATGGACTTTCTTTACCGTTCCTGATTGATCCATAAAAATGATATCAAGGGGAATCAATGTGTCCTTCATCCAAAACCATACCGATTGCGGTCGCTCAAAAACGAAAAGCATACCCGAAGATCGGGGTAGAACTTCTCGATGCATCAACCCTTGGCTTCTTTCCGCATGACTGTCAGCAATTTCGGTAGAAAAGTTCGCTTGACCCCAATCACCACGAAAGCTGGCACGGCTCTCGCTGCATTCCGCTATTGCGCTGGTTACAATCGTCAGCCACAGGAAAAAACTGAATCCAATCTTCTTCAATTGTTCCTCCAAAATATTGACTCTTCAAGCGAAAATACCTCGGCAGCAAGAAGTGACGAAACTACCAAAACTTGCTTATAATCAATCATGCGCCCCCAAAAACGGATCAACAGCTTTGTTGCTGCGCGATTATTCCCATTTGAAGAACCCCTCTCAAGTTTCCCAGTATGAGATGGCGGTCGGCAGCGGACCCGAGTTTCTAATTTATCGTGTATAGGACCGATTGCTCTATAGCTGCGAAAGACTCTAGCCCGAAAGGAGGCCAACTGAAGGGATTTGAATTCATTTAAACACCGCACGAGCGACAGCCTACGGACTTAGACGCTGCGTCAACCACTCATCATTCGGGGTCGCACGCCGCCAGACAAATCTGTCGTGCAACCGAAAACGACCGTCGGCCCAGAATTCAATCTCTATCGGGGTCACGCGATAGCCACCCCAAAATGACGGTCGTGGCGGTGATTGTCCATACAAAGCGCCAATTCGCGCGACCTCTGCCAACAGAACTTTACGACTTGACAATGGCTCCGACTGCCGAGAGGCCCAAGCCCCTAATCGGCTCTTGAGTGATCGTGAGTTGAAGTATTCATCGGCAACCGCACCCTCTTCACGACCTACCAATCCCCGCACCCTGATCTGTCGGCGCAGAGATTTCCAATGCAGAACAAATGCGGCGCGTCTTGCGTTATCAAGTTCACGCGCCTTACAGCTTCCATAGTTTGTATAAAAGACAAAGGAGTTAGTATCGATTTCTTTCAACAAAACCATACGAACATTCGGCATTCCCAAATCGTCTACCGTCGATAAGGCGATTGCATTGGGATCGTTCAACTCGGTCTTTTCCGCCTTCTGCAGCCATCGCTTCGCTATTTTGAACGGATCATCGCCCGCAAATATGCCACTTCTACCACCCATTTTTTCCTCTAAACAGTGATCAATCTCTGAACGGCTTGTGCTTGCTAAAGCCCTACCTTTCCCCTAAAGAACTGCTATCGTCAAGTTCAGTGGATAAAGGCGCATTGATGTCAAACCAACTTATGGCTGGCAAACGTGGTCTGATCTTAGGCCTCGCTAATGAACGCTCAATAGCTTGGGGCATTGGCAAAGCTACCGCAGACGCCGGCGCAGAACTCGCCTTCTCTTATCAGGGCGAAGCATTGAGGAAGCGGGTTGAGCCTTTGGCGGCTAGTTTGAACTCAGACGTCGTTCTCCCATGCGATGTCGATGAAGAGTCCTCAATTGATGCTTTGTTTGACGCAATCGGTGATCGGTGGAATTCTCTAGACTTTGTCGTGCACGCGATTGGGTTTTCTGACAAGAACGAGCTGCGCGGCCGATATATTGATACCTCGCGGCAAAATTTCCTCACCTCATTAGATATTTCCGTCTACTCCTTCACCGCGCTTATGCAGCGAGCCGAGAAATTGATGCATTCAGGTGGCTCGGCGATTACACTGACGTATTATGGCGCCGAAAAAACAATGCCACACTACAATGTCATGGGAGTTGCCAAAGCCGCTCTTGAGGCATCCGTGCGATATTTAGCAGAAGATCTCGGCAAAGAGGGGATACGCGTCAATGCAATTTCCGCTGGGCCGATCAAAACTTTAGCTGCTTCCGGTATTGGCGATTTTCGATACATTATGAAATGGAACGAATATAATTCTCCATTGCGGCGCAATGTCACAATTGACGATGTAGGAAAATCCGCCCTTTACTTGCTTTCTGATCTTGGTGCAGGCGTCACTGGCGAAATTCTGCATGTTGACGCTGGCTACCATACCGTCGGAATGAAGGCCGTTGATGCGCCCGACATCACCAAGAGTTAAACAGTGAAGGTAAAGTGTGACTGATCGTCTTCCGCACGAAAAAGGTTTCCATGTTAGTTGGGATCAGTTGCACCGTGACGCCCGAGCCTTGGCTTGGCGACTTGACGGTATGGGACCGCTTCGTGGAAGTTGGAACGCAATCATTGCTATTACCCGCGGCGGGATGGCGCCAGCAATGATAGTCGCTCGAGAACTTGGCATCCGAACCGTGGATACGATCAGCGTCAAAAGTTACGATTATCAAACGCAAGAAAATGCCACGGTTCTCAAGTCTCCTAACGAGGCGATGATGGGCGATGGTAGTGGACATATCATCATTGATGACCTTGTCGATACAGGCAAGACTCTCGAATTGGTGCGAAGGCTATATCCCCGAGCACATTATGCAACGGTATACGCTAAGCCCCTTGGCGAAAAACAAGTTGACACCTTCATAACCGGGGTTTCTCAAGATACGTGGATCTTTTTTCCGTGGGATATGGCCTTGCAGTACGTTGAGCCCTATCGCGGTCGAGACTGACTAACCACACAACGCCAGACAAACTTATCATGCTGTTGGTGAGTTACGAACAACGGCCTACGCAATCTGACAGTAACGTCGTGCATAGAGTGTAGTCTTTGATTTTGTGTGTACAAATGAACGAGCCTCTTCGAAATTTTCCGACGCGTCGATTTATAGTATTCGACGCCCCGATCGGTTCTAAACTCACTATTAAACTTGATTGTCTTTCCTTCCCGATTGGACATAATCAACTGACTATGATGGTGCGCCGACTGACCCGCAGATTTTTCGCAAGACCTTGCTGAATGATTTTATCGACATCCCTGAGCAGCCGTACTGCCAACACCTTTGCATCACCTGTGGTCGAAGCCCGTAGATGGTTGCAAGAAATAGACCATGAAACCGACCTAACTCTAATCAATGTCAGTCAGGCAGCGCCAACAGAACCGCCAGTTAAGGATCTCCAAGATGCAATTGTTTTCGCTGCTCAATCTAATCCCGCTGCGCATCTCTATGGACCTGTCCTGGGTTTGCCGGAACTGCGCTCAGAAGTTGCTAAGCAGTGGGGAAGCCTCTATGATGGTGAGATCAACTCCGAGCAGGTGGCCATTACCGCCGGGTGCAATCAGGCATTTTGCGCGGCAATCAATCTCCTAACAAATCAAGGCGACAGTGTTATCTTACCAGAACCTTGGTACTTCAACCATGTCATGTGGCTAAACATGCAAGGTATTGAGGTGATTGAACTCCAATGTGGCCAGAACTTGTTGCCCGATCCCGACAAATGTGCCGATCTATTACGCGATAATACTCGCGCCATTACGCTTGTCACTCCAAACAACCCGACTGGCGTAGAGTATCCTATCGAGTTGATTCAAGCTTTCTATGAACTGGCTAAGTCTCACGAAATCGCTCTGATCGTTGACGAGACCTACCGTGATTTCCGAGCTGAAGTTAACCCGCCGCATCGTTTGTTTGGCGATCCCGATTGGCCCAATACGCTCCTGCACTTGTATTCGTTTTCCAAAGCCTATCGACTTACTGGGCACCGCGTCGGGGCGTTGATTGGTGCCGAGGAAAGATTGAAGGAAGCCGAAAAATTCTTGGATACGGTCACCATATGCCCCAACCAACTTGCTCAGCATGCCGCCCTCTGGGGGTTACGAAATCTCGGTGGTTGGCTTCAAGGCGAGCGTGACAAGCTTAGACACCGCCAAGCGCAATTGGAAGAAAAATTCGCCCACCCGCTAATGGCGGATTGGGAGATCAAAGGGATCGGTCCCTATTTTGCCTATGTCGAACATCCGTTTGATTTGACATCAATAGATTTGGCGCAAAGTCTATTGGCGAAAAAGAATATTTTGGTGCTTCCCGGCAGTATGTTCCGCCCCGAGCGGAATCATTTTGGCGAAAGAGAACTCCGAATTGCGTGCGCCAATCTCAATCAAGCGCTTATTCAAGAACTCACCAATCGACTGATTGATTATACCCATGACCAGTATTGAACTTTTTGGATCGTAACTCTGGTATTATTTATCTCACCATGCATTATTGAGGTTCCACATGGCTGCACGCAGTCGCTTATCAAAAACGTTAGTTTGGGTCTTGCTCGGCCTTTTGTTTGCTGGCCTAGCAGGATTTGGAGCAACTAATCTCTCGGGTACGGTTCGAACCGTGGGACACGCTGGGGATCAGTTAATCAGTGTCGATGAATTTGCTCGCGAACTTCAGCGGCAATCCAGTGCCCTCGCTCGCCAAACTGGAGAAGCCGTATCATCGGCCCGTTTACAAGAACTCGGTATCGACCAAATTATCCTGCAACAACTCGCGACCACCGCTGCAATTGATCATGAATCGGAACAAATCGGTCTCTCAATAGGCGATCAAAGTTTGCAACGGGAATTGACCGAAATTTCTGCATTTCAAGGCCTTGACGGCAACTTTGATCGCGACTCATATCGCTTTGCGTTACAAAATGCTGGGTTAACAGAAGCAGAGTTCGAGGCCGACTTACGCAAAGAAATAACGCGCGGATTGTTGCAAGAAGCCATCACCAGCGGTGTTGCTATGCCTGCGACTCTCGTTGATGTATTCGTTGAATTCGTGGGTGGTCGCCGCACCTTTACTTGGGCATCTCTTGATGAAAGCCATCTCACCTCAGAAGTCCCCGAAGCGACAGAGGTCGAACTCAGAGCCTACTACGAGGCTAACCTTGATGACTATATTCTCCCTGAGAAAAAACTTCTGACCTATGTTCAATTAACCCCCGACGATGTTGTTGACTCAATTGAGATTGATGACGCCGCTTTGCGTAACGCTTATGAAGTGAGGAGAGATGAATTTAATCAACCGGAGCGTCGATTGGTCGAACGATTAGTTTTTCGTGATACAACTCGTGCATCCGAGGCCAAAGCTGGCGTAACGGAAGGGGCCACTAGCTTTGATGATTTGGTGATCGAACGCGGGCTTGAATTAGCCGACGTCGATCTTGGTGATGTCACAAGGAGCGATCTCGGCGAGGCCGCTGATATCGTCTTTGCCGCTGAAGTTGGCGATATCATTGGCCCGCAACCAAGTCCCCTTGGCCCGGCATTATTCCGCGTGAATGGGATTCTTGACGAACAAATAAGCACTTTCGATGACGTACTGCAAGAATTGCACGATGATCTGGCAAGGGATAGCGCTATCCGTAAGATCGCAACATTGAGCGAAGAATATGAGAACCTCTTAGCTGCTGGTGCAACTCTTGAGGAACTTGCTGATGAGACCGAGATAAGCCTTGGTGAAATTGAATGGACCGAAGCCAGCCTTGACGGTATTGCGGCTTATCCATCGTTTCGTGAGACGGCAGCACTCATCACTCTTGATGATTTTCCTGAAATTGCCTTCACCGACGACGGAGGTCTTTATGCCGTACGCTTGAATGAAATTCGACCTGCTGAACCTGAAGCCTTTGAGTCGGCCAAAGAAAAAGTAATACTTGATCAGCGCCAGCACACAATCGAAAAGGCTTTAGAGGCTCAGATCACGCCATTGCTTGGTCAATTGGAGAACGCGGACGACTTCTCGGTCTTAGGAGTTGACGCGCAGGTTGAAACAAATCTCATGCGCTCGGCATTTTTGGATGATGCACCAGCATCGCTCATTGAACAGGTATTTCAAATGACGCAAGGTGAGGTTAGCGTCCTGCCAGTTGGCGGTGAGATCTTCTTAGTCCGCCTTGATAATGTGCAGAAGGCTGAGGTTACTGGTAACATCGCCCAGTTAAGGACTGAAATGGTATCGCAGCTTGATGCCTCGCTTGCTCAGGAGTTGTTTACCGCTTACGTGCAAGATGTCGTCGTGCGAACACAACCGCAAATTGATCAACAAGCAGTGAATGCCGTTCTTTCGAGCTTGCCATAAAATCCTATTGAGACCGAGTTATGATGGGTTTCTACGTATTTTTGAGTCTTTGAAAAACCATATTGTTTATACCAGCTTGGGTGTTGACTAAGAAACTCCAGTTCCTTTGTTCCTAAAATTGTCTTCGACTTCCCGACTCAGTTTCTTGGCAAAGTCGGTGCGGTCAGCAGGGATTGTCAGACATTGGCATGAACCTTGATCTCATCCCGAATTGTCACAGTAATCTATCGTCGATCAACTGCTCGGCTCAGAGTGAGCCCACAGTGTTTGAATCGCAAACGTGCTGTCCCTTAGCAGAATTTTGGATTGATCTTCCTTGAAATCACCCCAAACTGCTGCACGCTTATTTGGCTATCTTGGATACGATTTGGTCCGTCAAGCCGAGCATCTGCCCAATGTCAGTTCTGACCCATTAAACCTACCCGATACCTTTCTGATTTGGCTGTCTGTTCTTGTTATGCTGGACGGGATTGAAAGTGTACCATTGTTGCGTCTGTGTGGAAGCAACAAGAGCGCAACACCATAGCGGTGCGAGAAGCGAGTAGTAAGCTTGTCTTGGCGGCTTTTGAAATCTTCAACTGTAGCCTTTCTGTCGAGGAAGTCTGCGGGCACCGCATCGGGTGCTCAAAGAGTTCGTACAATGGAGATAATTGACGGGCTTGAGCCAGAGAAACTGGGAGTTTAAGGCGGTAGCGTTGGGTATTTTAGCGCCGAGGCCTCGGCAGGCGTACTGCTCTGCGCACCGCCATATTTAAAGATAAGCTTTTGTAAGTATAGGCTGGCAGTGGTATCGTTCATGATAGCGATTCAGAGACCGAATATGAGGAAATAATCCATCAGTCAAAATCTCTCTTTCGCGCGGCTGCCGAAATTACGAATTCCGCCAAGAGTGCGAATTCTGATACGGAAGACGAGCCGCTCTGACATTAATGTAGGCGCGATCCGATACATTGAGACGACTGTTACGAGCACATTTATTTGGCGGCCTTAAGACTGACTTAGTTCGCAATTTGTGAAAATGCCTCCTCTGATTTACAAGATGCGCGTCACTGAAAGTAAGTTCATCACTGCAAACTCGAATCCGTTACAAAGGGGTAGGAGCGTTCTGGCAGACCGAAGTGATTAAGAGTCGCGGTCTTTAAGAGAAGCGAGCAACACATGACCGAAGAACATCAAGTTATCTTTTTCCCGTCGGGAAAGCGTGGCCTTGTTCCTGAGAATACAACAATTTTACAGGCCGCACGACGACTCGGTGTTGACCTTGATTCAGTTTGTGGCGGTCTGGGAATTTGCTCAAAGTGCCAAGTAGAACCTACCTTTGGCGAGTTTGCTAAACACGGAATGACTGCCGACCCGAACGCCTTATCTCCTTGGAACGCGGTCGAAGAACGATACAGGCAAAAGCGCGGTCTGTTGGAAGGTCGTCGACTTGGCTGTCAGGCCCGAATTGCGGGAGACGTGGTGGTAAGCGTACCGCCAGAGAGTCAGATCAATAAGCAGGTTATTCGTAAAGAAATTTCGGCCCGCCCCTTCACCCTTGAAGCAGCGACGAAGTTGTTCTTTGTTCGAGTTGATGAACCCGACATGAAGTCCCCAACTGGCGACTTTGAACGATTACGTGTTGCTATGAAAAAACAGTGGGACTTAGACATTTTGCCGCCTGAACTGTCGCTCCTGTCAAGATTACAACCTGTCTTGCGGCGTGGGAATTGGGAAGTCACGGTAGCGGTGCACACAGCACATGACAATGAGCGACAAACTCTCATAGACGTTTGGCCGGGATTACTTGAAGAGAGTCTCTACGGAATTGCGATTGATTTAGGCTCAACAACCATTGCAGCACATCTAGTGAACCTTGAGACGGGTGAGGTTGTTGCTTCGGCCGGCCAAATGAATCCCCAGATTCGTTTCGGCGAAGACCTCATGAGCCGTGTATCCTACGCCATGATGAACCCTGATGGCTCGACGGAAATGACCCGAGTGGTTCGAGAGACACTGGGGGAACTTTGTTCTGGACTCGTCAAAGAAGGCAGTTTGGTGCCCGAAACCATCGTCGAGTTAGTGTTCGTTTGTAACCCAATCATGCACCATCTCCTCTTGGGATTAGATCCCGTTGAACTGGGCCAGGCCCCCTTCGCCCTTGCAACATCCGACTCTATTGGAATTAAAGCCTCCGAAGTTGGTATCATGGATATTAACCCGCGCGCTCAAGCATATATTTTGCCATGCATCGCCGGGCATGTTGGGGCAGATGCCGCGGCCGTCGTCCTTTCCGAGGTACCGAATCAATCTGAAGACTTGGTATTGATTGTTGATGTTGGTACCAACGCGGAGATCATTCTCGGCAACTATGAGCGAGTGCTTGCTTGTTCGTCACCAACTGGCCCCGCGTTTGAAGGAGCGCAAATCAGTTCCGGGCAACGCGCTGCAAAGGGCGCAATCGAACGGGTTGAAATATCGCCAGCGACCAAGGAACCTCGGTTTCAAGTCATTGGCTCCGATCTTTGGTCGGATCACAGAGATTTTCGGAAATCTCTCGGTGATACTCAAATTACAGGAATCTGTGGTTCTGGAATCATTGAGGCCGTCGCTGAAATGCGTTTAGCTGGAATTATGGATCAGAGCGGCTTAATTGGCTCTCCGAAACAAACAGGTACTCGTCGCTCAATTGCTGACGGGCGCACTTACTCATATGTGATTTACGAGGCAGGCGGTGATCCGTTACGGCAAATTGCAGTAACGCAGGCCGACGTGCGTGCAATCCAATTGGCAAAATCGGCTTTGTACGCTGGTGCGCGGCTACTCATGGACGAAATGGGCGTTGCAACAGTTGCTCGAGTTGTGCTCGCAGGAGCGTTTGGTGCTCATATTTCACCCAAACATGCTCTGATCTTGGGCATGATTCCTGACGTACCGCTCCCAAAGGTGACGAGTGCAGGCAACGCGGCAGGGAACGGCGCATTGATTGCATTATGCAACAGATCTATGCGTACCGAAATCGAGGCCGTGGTTGGTGAAATCACCAAAGTTGAAACCGCGATCGAACCGCGTTTTCAAGAACATTTTGTCGCCGCTAATGGCATACCGCATGGTATTGATCCATTTCCGAACCTCTCGAAGACGATTTCTTTGCCAACAGAAAGATTCCGGGCTGGAGGCAACTCGGCCGCGGACAAACGGCGGAGACGGCGAAAAAATTGAGCTGCAATGGTCAACAGATATTGGCACTAAGTTGGTTTCATCACGAGTCAAACTGCAACGTATACAATCGACCAATCCGTATCGTTGGTGCGGGTGGAGGGATTTGAACCCCCACGCCTTGCGGCGCCAGAACCTAAATCTGGTGCGTCTACCAATTTCGCCACACCCGCACGCGTGCGCTCGACAACCTTCCGCATTAAACCATATATCAAAATTGTCTCGCTATTGCGAGAGAAATCTCATCTTTCATGCATACGATGGCGAGCGCGAGGAATAGCTTTTGCATCATAAGGGCAGTTTTCACTGTGAATTTCCGCGCCTGAAAATTTATAGAACTTTTGAATTATCTCCAATTCATTGGATTTTTTCGGGTCGTAACTTCTCTACTGTCCGACGCGTCCCCGTAGCGCCGATAGGCGCATCGGCTTACGTCTAACCGCTTGAAATGTTAGCCCGAGAATCCACAGTCAAAACGTCTCCAAAGACTTTTGGTAATTCGTCGGGTAGGTCGTCTGCAATCAAGCCGGGGCCAAAAGAACGAGCGCATTCTACATGCAGCCAAGCAGCTTGTTCCGCCGCATCATGAGGTGAAAAACCCCTCGCCATCAACCCACATATGAAGCCAGCAAGCACATCACCAGCACCAGCGGTTGCAAGCCAAGGTGCAGTTCGTCCGTAACATGCTACATTAATGATTACATCCTCACCATCACTGGCAATGACGGTGTCAGTTCCTTTGAATAGAACAGTAGCCCCCGCCCGTTCCGCTGCTGCGACCGTTGCCTGTACCTTTGAAAATGCGGGCCCAGATACAGCATCTTCGGAGAGTCTCTCGTAGATATCAGGAAAAATTCGTTTGAACTCACCGGCATGGGGAGTCAAAATACATTGCCTATGCAGTATCGAACACAGTTCCTGCGGATCTTGAGCAAATGCCGTGAGTGCATCGGCATCAAGGACTATTGGTCGCCCCGTGGCAAGTGCCGCTGGCACGAGTTCCCTCGCCCGATTCAAACCCAAGTTCGGACCGAGACACAGGGCCGTAAACCTCTTATCCTCCAACAATTTCAAAAGATCGTCGGCATCATCAATCTTCGCTAACATAATAGCATCGGGTTTAGCTAAATGTTCCGAAAAGGCGCGTTTCTGACATCCAATTGACACTAGGCCCGCTCCAATTCGCAACGCTGATCGGGCGGCGAGTCGCGCCGCTCCTCCCCGCCCCCAACGGCCAGCCAAAATCAGTGCATGGCCAAAATGATACTTGTTCGAAGAACCCTCACGCAAGAAAGGATCAATAGATTTTTGTGCCTTCGTCCAGCCCGCACTAGCCATCGCCTCACGAACCCTTAGTAACTGCGACTCAGTCGGCGCCTCTAAGCCGATGTCAACAATATCCAATTTTCCTGAAAAGTTTGGTCCATCCGCGAGCACATGACCAGTTTTGGCACGATGAAAAGTCACGGTAAGATCCGCAGGGCCAAACACTTGTTTCTGTCCCGATCGCAATGACAGAACCCGACCGCTATCCGCACATAAACCCGAGGCAATATCAATGCTAACTAACTTATGTCGCACGAGGCCTTCTCTGCAAACGAAAGAGTCCAGCGGCAGTGAAATTGCTCTCGACAAACCCGTACCGAATAACGCATCGACAATTAGTTGCCATCTACCTTGCTGAGCCTCAACTCCTAATTGGCTCGAAAACTGTAATACGTCTCCTAGTGATTGCCACCGTTGATAGTTTATCCTTGCGTCCGGTGGTAATTGATCAGGCTCAGATGCCGCGACAACCGTGATTTTCCATCCGCGCCTACGCAACAAACGAGCAACGACAAAGCCGTCGCCACCGTTGTTACCAGGACCACACAAAATGAGGGCTGAGTGGGTTCTATCATTGAAATGAGGCCAATGACGAAAAATCGACTCAACGACACCCCTCCCGGCTCTCTCCATGAGTTCCAGACCCGTCGTTTGATCCCCATAGATCGCGGCCCTTTCAGCATCTCGCATTTGCTCGGATGTAAGTATGGACGTCAACGCCTGACCCTTATGTTATATTTCTGCCTTAACTTTAGGCAATCCGCATAGATTCTATGCATTTTGTACCAATTTCTTCCTTCTAGCCACCTCTTTGCTCGCTGGTGGTGGGAGTAAACCCGTCAATTATGCAGTACCTATGATCGGGAGGCTTGCCATTGAGGCTCAAGGAGAGAAAAATGAAGAAAATCGAAGCAATTATCAAGCCCTTCAAGCTTGATGAGGTAAAGGAAGCGTTACAAGATGTTGGTGCTCAAGGCTTAAGTGTGATTGAAGTCAAGGGATTTGGTCGTCAAAAGGGTCACACTGAACTTTACCGAGGCGCCGAATATGTTGTCGATTTTCTGCCGAAGGTCAAAATCGAAGTCGTATTGGAAGACGACATGATTGATGCGGCCGTCGAAGCCATTCTAGCGGCGGCGAAAACCGACAAGATTGGCGACGGCAAAGTGTTTGTCACACCGATTGAGCAAGCTGTGCGGATTCGGACTGGCGAGTCTGGGTCCGACGCGTTGTAACCAAACCTATTGTCTTGAGAATTAAGGAGTTCACCGAATGAGCCAGGATGCAGTCTTAAAACGGATCAAAGATGAGGAGGTTGCCTACGTTGATATCCGCTTCACCGATCCGCGTGGAAAACTTCAACACGTCACGGTAGCGGAAAATCAAGTTGACGAGGACTTTCTCGAAGAAGGCTTTATGTTTGACGGCTCTTCCATCGCGGGCTGGAAGTCAATCGACCAGTCAGACATGAAACTGATGGCTGACACTGGTAGTGCGTATATTGATCCATTCTTTGCCGAAAAGACGCTCTGCCTTCACTGCTCAGTTTTAGAACCTGACACTGGCGAGCATTACGAGCGTGATCCGCGTGGCACGGCAGAAAAGGCTGAGTCGTATCTGCGATCATCTGGCATCGGAGATGTTTCCTATTTTGGGCCTGAAGCAGAGTTCTTCTTGTTCGACAATGTTCGCTTTTCCAACTCTATTAACAAGGTTTCGTATGAAGTCGATGCCATTGACGGATCATGGAATACCGATACGGAATTTGAGATGGGCAACACAGGTCATCGTCCTGGAGTCAAAGGTGGTTACTTCCCAGTTCCGCCAACCGATGATGCGCAAGATATCCGCTCGGAGATGCTTTCAACGATGCGTGAAATGGGCATGACCGTCGACAAACATCACCACGAAGTTGCCTCTTGTCAGCACGAGTTGGGATTGATTTTCGCCCCGCTCACGAAACAAGCCGATGAACTACAAAAATATAAGTATGTTATCCATAATGTTGCTCAAGCTTACGGCAAGACGGCAACCTTTATGCCAAAACCGATTTATGGCGATAACGGTACGGGCATGCATTGTAATATATCGATTTGGAAGGATGACAAACCGCTATTTGCGGGTGACAAATATGCCGACCTGAGCCAAGAAGCTCTCTATTTTATCGGCGGCATCCTCAAGCATGCACGAACGCTGAACGCCTTTACGAACCCGGGTACGAATTCCTACAAGCGACTCATTCCGGGCTTTGAGGCGCCTGTATTGCGCGCCTACTCGGCGCGAAACCGTTCGGGTTGCGTACGCATTCCGTGGACTGAGTCACCGAAAGCAAAACGGGTTGAAGCCCGCTTCCCCGACCCTTCTGCGAATCCGTACTTGTGCTTCGCTGCATTATTGATGGCTGGCCTAGACGGAATCTCCAGCAAGATTGATCCCGGTGAAGCCATGGATAAAGATCTTTACGATCTGCCAGCGGAAGAACTTGAAGGAATTCCGACGGTATGCGGCTCACTTCGTGAAGCCATCGGTGCCCTTCAGAGTGATATGGATTTCTTACTCGCTGGCGACGTGTTCACCCTTAGCCAAATCGAAGGCTATATTGACCTGAAGATGGAAGAAATAGAACTGTTTGAACACACTCCACATCCAGTTGAATTTCAGATGTACTATAGCTGCTGATTCACTTTCACGTTAGATTGAAGGGCGCCTCCGCAGAGGCGCTCTTTTTTTGTACCCCCTTAATCATTGTAACTACCCACCCCAACCCATCTTTCGCATAGAATCTTCCGATTCATCGATTTTTCGACGATTTTCAAAAACTGCTATATTTAGCGGTTTTTTCATGCATGCTCATTGTAGTGCCCGAAACTGAATTTCGTCACAAAATAATCCTTGCCACGGGGCATGAAGTCCTACGACAAGGTTCTAGAAAGAACACATTATGGTGCCAAAGCAAGGGCACGACAATCAATCTTGGATTATTGGAACCGCGTTGGATTGGAAAAAGGGTCTCACTAATCTCTCAGTTTATGATGGAGCACATTTGTCGGATGGTCCAATAGTAAAGGCGGAATTGGACTTGGCATTACCATTGGGTCTACATGGAAATTATGTTGCTAGATGAATTTCGAGGCACACTGGGACTGTATATTCTAAACTTCTAAACGCTTGTTGAATTTCTGTTTGCAGCCGCTTTTGTTGGTGGGAAACGCCGATTCTTGCTAACATTAAATGTTGTCACGTGAGTGTCTCTCCCTGAGCATCTGGAACTCTTCGGATAATTGTAACTATTTCACTTAAGAGAAATTGGTGCCCGAGGGCAGGGTATCTTTTCCAATAGAATCAGTAGTTAAAAAAATTGGCATCTTGTGATGCCGGTCGCCCTACAGGTGCTTAACTTAATGCGTCAAATTCTTAACTTCAGGCCATTGGGGTGTATAAGTAGCGGAGTTTCTGACATTTCAAACTCCTTATGTTAGAAACGATCCTGATATCTGAAATAATACTTGCAAGTTGGTCTATATCTGACATAAAAAACGAATTATATCAGAAAACAGCGGTGAATTTGATTTATGAAGATCGAGGAGTATCAAGCCGGAGTACATGAGGATCGCTATGGGTACCAAGCATTTGTTCCCACGGCAATCTGTCATGAGTGGATCGTTACAGACCCTCAACTTATCAACCTTCTAGGTGAGGCCGATAGAGCCATCGGTGAACTGAACGCTTTCGCTCAACTCATTCCTGAAATTGATTTCTTTATCGCCATGTACGTTGCAAAGGAGGCAACACAATCGAGCCGGATCGAAGGTACACAGACAAATATTGAAGACGCCTTCAAGGATGCAGACGATCTGAATCCAGAAGAGGTTGATGACTGGGCTGAGGTACAGAACTACATTCGCGCGATCAATTTCGCTATTGATGCTTTGGGCAAGCTGCCGCTATCGAACCGACTTCTCAGAAATACACATTATATACTCATGGAAGGTGTCCGGGGTGAAACGAAGAAGCCTGGTGAGTTTCGTGTCAGTCAGAACTGGATCGGAGTAAGCCTGCGGGATGCTGTGTTCGTGCCCCCGCACCATGAACGTATTCCCGATCTCATGAGCGATTTGGAAAAACTCCTTCACAATACTGATGTACACGTTCATCCGCTCATTAGGATCGCTATCGCTCACTATCAATTTGAAACAATACACCCTTTTCTCGATGGAAACGGTCGTTTGGGGCGATTGATGATTTCTTTGTTTCTGGCATCTGAGCAGTTAATGCAAAAACCCGCCCTTTACCTGTCAGACTACTTTGAACGGAACAAGACAGCATATGTCGATCATTTGATGGCCGTGCGGCAAGGCAACCATCTGGATCAATGGCTCGTATTTTTCACTCACGGGATTGTAGAGACCGCCAGAGCATCTGCCACCGCCTTCAAGGAAATCCTGTCCCTAAAGGCACAGATTGAAGCGGAGGTCCTTCCAAGGTTCAGTTCTCGCCGACAGGACAACGTCCAACAACTGATGAGGAATCTCTACGCCCGGCCAATCGCGGATGTCCGCCAGGTCAAAGAATGGATTGGCAGCACTACAAACACAGCATCCTCCCTGATCAATGACCTAGTAGAATATGGTGTACTTACTGAGATAACTCAGCAGCGCCGAAACAGGCTTTTCATGTTTCATCGCTACGTAGGCTTGTTCAGGCGGTAGATCTCGTTCCATCCGTCAGGGACCGGAAGCTTAGCTTGCCTGACCTCGCCTTGCCGAAGCCTTGGCTCAGTCGACTTATTTTTTTTGCATTAGTGACAGTGGCTCGGGCAGGGACATCACTTGCTTCGCGGGAGCACATGTAAATCTCTGACCTAGAGTCGCCTTTGCGGCTGCATTTTTTGCCAGACGGCAGCGATTTGCCGCCGCAGTGTAAACCCTAGCGGACTTCAATGGCATTAAATTAACCCCGACGCGTCGTTTGGGCTGGTCCGGGTCGCTGGCGACGGGTGACAATTGGCCCGAACGCGAATATGGTCGAAGTTCGCATCCCGATGGTCGTTGCGGGCAAATCTCTCCAAACCTCGGACGCGCAAGACCTTGGAGTATGTGCAGCGTAAGACAGGCCAACTTCAGAGGCAAAACGCCGGCGTCGCACCACACTATACCATCGCAGTGACGCCGGTATTCGACGCACCAAAAAGCCCTTGATCTCAGTTGGGAATTGCACCTGACCAAAAAACCTGACGATACATGACCAAGATTTGAGGTGAAGCGTCACCAGATTTTTGGTCAAGTGCGATCAGATTTTGCGAGCGACTAGCTGACGGAAATGAGTGGAAAGATGTCCTCCCCTAGGAGGTGTCAGGCACATAATTTTCGAAGCCCAAGTTTCGCAAATTTGGATTTTACGAACGGGTAAAGCATTGAAAAACCACTTTTTCGGATTCGTCAATACCCATTATGGCACTACATTTGTGTTTCGATAGATTTATCGGTGGTCGTCTCGGATGCTTGCTCCGCCATAGGTTTTGGCTGTAACCCCTCTCACGAGTTTCGCGATATTTGAGGCTGCGGGGTCTGACCCAGTAACTGAACTCGAATGACCGTATCAGTATTCTAACCGATCTTTTGGCGATTTCAAGCCTCAAATCGCTTGCGTTGTCTCGGTATGGCACTACAATGGGGATTCCACCGGCAAACCCGCTAAAGTATAGGGTTTTTCGCGGCGAAATTGCTAAAATTCGCGGAATCTTCGAATTTTATGCGAAAGATGGGGAAGGATACGTGTGCTTTTAAGCAAGCTTAGACCAGAACGGGACAAAAAAGTGGATACTACGCAGAGGACAATCACCAGAGTCTAGGGTCGTCGAAGTGAGCGATGCAAGACGCTGGACCTTTGAGCGTTGTCAGGGGAGCAGCGGTTAGAGATTGGGCCTGCCAGCCCTCGGGCTGTTGCAACTTGTGGGGTGCGGGGAGGATGGCTTCGGTCACCGGAAGGAAGCCAACGCGCTCGTAGAAACGGGGAGCGCCATAGGTGACAGCAATGTCGACGTAGTCTTATCGTAACAGATCCAAACCGTGTCTAATCAGGGATTGTCAAATGCCGGTACCTTGTCGATCTGTTGCTACAGCCACAGGTGCAAGCATTAAGACCGTGCGGGGATCGTCATAAATGAGACGAATCAATAGGATCGCACCAGTCTGTCTATCTTGCATTTTCTAATGTTTGTTTGAACTCCATTTCAATCCATCTATTTCAAGGCTTTCGCTTTAAGATCGCACCACCGCCGAAAAAACACTCAATATAGATATCATGCGGCGGCATGTTTTTGATGATCGACTGATACAGAATGTTTGTCGCCTTCAAACCGTACCATGCTGCCATATTCAGAACCCTACCAAAAGCATTTTTAGGGGCGGTGACGGATAAACTGCGCTATAATGTCAGCAGGGTATTAAAAAAATCGTGCGCGTCCCAATATGTTGGATAGTCCGTAAAAACTCGTCCTCAATCATACGGGTGAGTAGATATCATCTCTGATCCACAGTGAACATGCAGATGGCTTTCTCTGTAATCGGATCATTCATTACGAGATTGCGCCAAGTAAAATTTTAGATTGAAAACTGACAAATTAAAAACTAATTGGCATTTGTTGGATTTCACAGAGATTTAATTGGGAGGACAAATTATGCTTCGAAACCTCATATGCGCCGTGACGCTCCTCGCATTGAGTATAGCAACACCAGCCCTTGCTGAAAAAATGCGAATATCATTACAGCTACCCCTAACAAGCCATCTGGGTGAGAATTTACTGCTGTTCGAACAAGAGGTTGAAAAACGTACTAATGGCGCAATTGATGTCGAAATCTATGACAGTGCCCAATTGTACAAGGACAAAGAAGTGCCCGCCGCTGTCGGCTCTGGTGCCATCGAAGCGGGGGTTGCATCGTTAACCCGTTACGTCGGCGATGCGCCGTCAGTAGATGTTTTCTATATGCCTTTTCTCTTCAACACCGAAGCTAAGGTGCGTGCAGCTGTGGCGGAAGGAAGTGCCATTCGCACAATACTTGAGGCAGAAATCGCTAATACCGGCAGTAAGGTTCTCTTTTGGCAAGCCTACGGTGGTGCAATAATGTTATCCAATGGCGGTCCGATACGAACACCGTCAGATTTGGTTGGGAAGAAAGTTCGCGTATTTGGAAAAACATTGGGAGACTTTGTCACCGCAGCAGGTGGGGCTCCGACACTGATTTCTGGCTCAGAGCAGTATCTCGCTTATCAGAGAGGCACGGTTGACGTCGGTATGACTGGAGTTTCAGGGGTAAAGTCTAGGAAACTCTGGGAGGTCATGGACACAATCACCGTGACCAATCACGCAAACATTGAATTTGTCGTGGTGGTTAACCAAGATTGGTGGGACGGCCTATCAGCACAGTTGCAATCCAATATTCAAGAGGCGGCATCTGTTGCGCAGTCTGCGGTTCGCAATCAAATGGCGGAAATAGAGGCCAATGCCTACAAGGCTGCTGAAGAAAACGGAATGAACGTCGTCAAACTGTCAAACGAAGAACTAGAAGAATGGAAGTCCGTCGCGCAGCCCGTTTACGATAGTTACATTGAAGCAGCAGGCGATATCGGGCGTTCTCTAATTGATGCTGCGCAAGTCGTTGCTACAAATTAGATTGTCGCTCAAGTGCATATTGATCAATTGATTGACCATAAATTCAATTGATGAAGTTAGTCACACTACTTTCGTACCGGGCGGCAATCGTCGCGGCAGGTCTGCTCGCGTTCACTGGAGCAATGTTAACCTACGAGGTTGTCGCCCGTTATTTCTTCATTCGTCCAACGATTTGGGCTGCTGAGTTAAGCCAACTATCTCTCATCTGGGGATGTATGTTGGCAATGGCTTACTTGTTGCATATCAGAAGACATATCACTGTTAATGCAATCACAAACAGATTATCCCCTAACATTAAACGCTTCTGTGTTTCATTATCATTTGGTCTCGTCGCAGTATTCAGCTCTCTAGTAACTTTATGGGGCTGGGTGATTTTTGCCGATAGTTTTGAAAGAGGACGGACGACAGGCTCGCTTCTGAATCTGCCAACATGGGTGGCGGAACTTGCTATTCCGGTTGGCTTTTTTCTTCTTACGCTCCAAGCCATTATCGAAATCATAAACTACCAAGAAGTGGATGCCTCCTTAGAGCCGAGGCCCGAATGACGATTCTGTCAATTCTGATTGCGCTCTTCGGCTCTTTGCTGCTCGGAATCCCCGTAGCTTTTGCGCTCGGTGGGCTCGGTCTTTTTATGTTACTCGTCGGTGGTTTCTCACCACTGATGGCACCGCAAGCAATACTGTCAACGCTTGATGGTTTCATTTTGTTGGCAGTACCGTTGTTTCTCCTGATGTCAAATGTCTTGTTGAAAGGCGGCGTTGGCCGAGATATCTTCTCAGCGGTACAAGCGTGGGTTGGTCACTGGCCCGGTGGGCTTGCTGTTGCAACAATTTTGTCTTGTGGGTTATTTGCTGCCATTTCTGGCTCATCTGTTGCGACGGCAGCAACGATCGGAACCGTCGCAATTCCAGAAATGATTAAGCGCGGTTATGACCGCCGCTTCGTATACGGATTACTAGCTGCGGGGGGAACTTTAGGGATCTTGATCCCGCCTTCCATCCCAATGATCGTCTACGGCTTTGTTACAGAACAATCGATTATCGCCCTGTTTTTGGCTGGCGTCGGTCCTGGGTTGCTACTTGTCCTGCTTTTTGTCACGTACTCCATGCTGCATGCAAAGTTCATCGGCAGCTTTGAGCCGGTCGCAAAACAAAGTTGGAACCAGCGAGCAAAGGCAACGCGCAAAGCTTTTCCGCCAGTTGTTTTGGCTGTCTTTGTCATTGTTGGCTTATATTCTGGTGCCTTTACGCCGACCGAGGCCGCCGCAATTGGATTCGCCGCCGCATTAGCTATAACTGTACTCTGGCTTCGCTCCTTAAGTTGGAAAGATTTTTGCGAGGCGGTTTTTGAAAGCGCGATTACAACAGTTGCAATCATATTGATTGTTGCGGGAGCCAAAGTTTTTGGCAAGGCACTCGCGCTCTATCGGATTCCACAAGATATATCAGCATTCATTGCAGCGAATATCGACGGTCCCTTAGCATTCGTTGTCTTAGTATCGGTTATCTTGTTGCTTATGGGCTTGGTGTTTGAAGCCCTATCAATGATTTTGATCATGACTCCCGTCCTGTTACCGGCAGCAATAGGCGTTGGATTAGATCCCATATGGTTTGGAATCTACATGGTCATCATGGTCGAATGTGCCCTGATCACACCGCCAGTGGGACTAAATCTCTACGTTATCCAGTCCGTTGCAAAAACTACCTTATCAGATGTTGCTCGAGGGGTATGGCCGTTTCTAGTCCTCATGTTACTGACGGTCTGTATCTTGTATTACGCCCCCCAAATTGCGCTTTACATCCCGTTCAGATGGTAGGTCGTATGAATAGTGCTCAACAACTCCGAACTCTCCTGCAACAGGACTGTTGCCACGCAATGCCCTGTTGTTTTGATGCTCTCTCGGCAAAACTAATCGAACAGGAAGGTTTTCCTGTAACATTTTTGTCAGGGTTTGCTGCCTCCGCAAGTCGAATTGGCGCTCCCGATTTGGGATTAATGAGTTACGGTGAGGTGATTGATCAGACGAGAAATACCGCAAGCGCTATTTCAATTCCACTGATTGGCGACGGTGATACTGGTTATGGCAATGCAATGAATGTGCGACGGACAGTGCGTGGATTTGCCTTGGCAGGTGCAGCGTCAGTAATGCTTGAGGATCAACTTGCACCGAAGCGATGTGGACACACAAAAGGTAAAGAAGTCGTTGCTCGCGACGAGGCCTATGATCGTATTCGGGCTGCCGTCGATGAACGAGAGCAGTTGCGCTCCGAAGGTATGGATATATTAATTCTAGCACGCACAGATTCTATGCAGGATTTTGGTCTCGCTGAAGCCATAACGCGCACTGAAAAGTTCGCAGAAATAGGTGCAGACATACTGTTCGTTGAAGCGGTACGGAGTGTCGGGGAAATGAAGGACATCTGTAGTAGTTTGCCTGGTCCAAAAATGGTCAATATTGTTGACGGCGGTGAGACCCCAAACTTACCAAATACGGTGTTGCATGAGATTGGCTATAGCATCGCTGCTTATCCATTATCCCTATTGGCCGCTGCAATGAAAGCAATGGTAGGAGCGTTGCAGTCTATTCGAACAGAAGAGCACGCTGTGCAAATGACCTTTGCCGAACTTCGTCAACGAATAGGATTTTGCGACTATTATCATCAGGCTAGCGCATACGCGACGTCTAACCGAGACGAAGAGTAGAATAATTGTGTCACAACTGGAGACGACGATCTAATAGAAAACGAAAACACAAAAGAACTTGATGGAAAAGGTTGAGTTTCCCGGCATGGACGCATTGACAACACCAGATGGGGCCAAATGCGCTTGGCTTCCACAGCCGCCAGAACTTGCTTGTAATCGTATTCCCATCAGAAACGCTCTGAACATCCTGACAACTATCCCGACTAGGTTTGTTGATATGAGTTTTTGGTCTCCCCTTTACTATGTCGGAAACCGTACGAGCGGGAATCAACCTTCCCAGACTGACAAGGCCTGAATTCGGTTGTAATCAATCAACACAACCGAATTTTGCAACTAGGTGAATTCTTTGCCATTAAAGGCACAGAAACGGCATCCAGATGCCAATCGTTACGATCTCGCCTCACCTCTCAGGTTGCAGCGAACAAACGATACTGCGACCAACCGAAGCAACAATGTGCGAGGCAGCAAGAACTGTGTGTGTCAACTAAGACTGTCTTGACAGGCTGCATGGTGGCCGAATGGGCCACAGCAGCTGATTTGTATCTCTATGACTGACGAAGCTGGCATAATGATACGTAAACAACTGTTGGCACTCCACCAGTTATCGCTCTGCCGATGAGTTCGAGTATTTTTATATATTTGTAAAGCCTCGTGTTGTTGAGTACGACCGTAATCAATTTGATCAAGATGAGTGGGCCGCTTGCGAGTTACGCGAGGTTTGAAACTTTCAGTCGGTCCGCCGCATTGATCGGCAAGAAGCCGAATTTCTCAAGGAATTGGCCTTGCGGATCGCAAAACTGCTTTCCGCGGCGGACGGTATTATTCTTGATCCATTTGTTAGCAGTGGAACAACAGCAGTTACCGCAAAAGTGTCGGGGCGGAAATGGGTCGCAATCGACAATAAACCCCGAAGCTAATTAACTCGCAAAAGTTAGACTCAATGACACCAAACATTATTGAACAATCGGAACCGACAACCTCGGAAATTTTCGATTACATAACCGCCTGCCGAAACATATTGGCGGCAACCAAAATAAGGAAGAATGCAAAAACTCGGCGCAATGGAACTGGATTCATCGCATGCGCCAAACGAACGCCATAAGGGGTCGTGACGAATGTCATCGCTACAACAACCGCAAAAGCAGCCAAGTTAACCGCACCGATGTTGAAGGGCGGCCGCCCCGGTTCGTCAATCGAAATGAACAGAAAACCGATTACCGACGGAACCGAAATAATCACGCCAAAACCAGCCGCCGTCGCAATCGCGCTGTGAATTTTGCGGCCATACAGGGTCATTAACGGCACCCCAAAACTACCGCCGCCAATGCCCATCAATACCGAGAGGTAACCGACTGTAGGGGCCAAAACCACGCGCTTGGCACCAGTCGGCATTTGCGACCCTAGCCGCCATTCAATGCGACCGAACAACATGTAGAGGCCGACGATACCGGCCAAGACTGCAAAGATGGCCTGCAAAAACTCGGATCTGAGGGCCGCCGCTGTCGCAACCCCCAGAAAGGAACCGAGAGCAATGCCAGGTGCCCAGCTGCGCAAAACCTCCCAGTCGACCGCAGCCCTTTTGCTGTGGCCTAATAGCGATCGAACGGAGGTCACAATGATTGTAGCGAGTGACGTCGCTAGGCAGATTTGCATGAGTTGTGGGCTATCATACCCCAGATATTGGAATGCAAAGTAGAATGCTGCCACTAATACGACGCCACCACCCACGCCCAATAATCCCGCTAGAACGCCCGCTAGCGCGCCAATGGCTAACAGAAGCCCCAACATTTGCAACACTAAACCAGTGTCAGGTACCATGAGAACCAATTTCCATTAGTGCCATATTGATGATTTGGAAGCAGTTCTCATGCATTTTTTTTGCGAACTCCGCAATCTACTCCATCCGCAAGCAGCTACCCCTGACAGTCAAACGTCCGAAAACTCCCCCAACATTGCTGAGAATTTAACCGAGCGACCTTCGCCAGAAGCCAGAATTTGCCTCAATGCGTGACCTCACCTTAAACTGCCGGCAAAAATCAGTCATAGCCACTGTCCAGTCCTTACTGCGAATCCAGTCATCAGCGACTTAGGTCCAAACTGAACAAATTATTGAACGGATATATCAATAGGGTGCCTTACTCGCTTGAGACTAATTCATCGACACTTATACGCACATTGCGGCAACTTGGTTAGACCGTATGTCCATTCCGCTCAGCTACGCAAGCCAATGCAGCATCAACTAGTTCCGAACCTGTCTTACCCTGAACAGATTCTTGGTTTAAAGTCTGGCGCCAAAGTTTTGATCCCGGCAAACCTGAGAACAATCCCATCATGTGTCGCGTTACTTGATTCAGACGCCCGCCAGACTGTAGGTGCGCCTCAATGTACGGCAGCATTGCATAACCCACTCTTAAGGGTTCACTGATCCGATCAGTGCCAAAAATCTTCTGATCCAGTTGACCCAGAATTTGCGCGGGCTGATCATACGCAGCGCGACCGATCATGACACCGTCAAGCCCTCCATCCAAAAATTCCTTCGTTTGTGTCAGAGAATTAATCCCGCCGTTGATTGAAATATGCTTCTCCGAAAAGCGATTTTTCATTTCGTAGATCAACGGGTAGTCAAGCGGTGGAATTTCCCGATTTTTCTTCGGGCTAAGGCCACTTAGTACCGCCTTACGCGCATGAATTATCACCCGCTTGCAACCAGCGGAAAAAACAGTCGCCAAAAACCGCGGCAGAATTTCTTCCGGCCGTTGTTCATCTACCCCAATGCGACACTTTACAGTGATATTGACAGTGACCCGATTACACATTGCTTCGAGGCAGTGTGCTAAATGCTTAGGGGTCTTCATCAAGATTGCACCTATACCGCCCGATTGTACTCGATCAGATGGACAACCGACATTGAGATTGATTTCATCATAGCCAGCATTAGCACCTAATTGTGCGGCATCCGCAAGCTCTCTCGGATCAGACCCACCCAATTGGAGTGCTACGGCGTGCTCAGCTTCGTTAAATTCCAACAAATGATGGGCACAACCGCGAACGAGAGCAGCACTCGTAATCATTTCAGTGTATAGAAGGACCCGACTTGAAAGCAGTCGATGGAAGTAGCGACAATGACGATCTGTCCGCCCCATCATCGGTGCGACGGCAATGACCCTCTCCGAATTGCTCTCGCGATCAGCAACACGTTCCGACATTACAAATTACGTTCCAAGAGAAGTCCACGGTTAAGGCGCTTTCGATAGCAATGCGTTCAAAGCGCTGCAAATTGCCACTTATTACTTGAACATAGTTCTGCGACAAGCGTTCAAACAAGCAGCGAACGTCTATGCCAGCCATCGCATGTACTGATCACCGATAGAAAACTGCCTTCAAGGACAAAAGGCGCTGTTCGGTGCTCGTTTAACAATGCCATAAGATTGAATGGCCGAGAATGAGTGCGAGCCGCTGCCGCGAAGGGAAAATTGACGGTCTGCCTATGATCACTGGATGGATAACGTCGACTATCAAGAGACCACAGTCAGAAAGCTGAAACGCCTATTAAATGATAACGCAAGCTATCGTTCGTTACGTCACCAAACGCCACTGTTAGACTTTGCAGTGGCAATCGCTAGGCAAAATTTCTAGAGCCCAATTTCCATATCGCACTCAAGACGCTGATCTTTCACTTAGTCAGGAATCATCGGACTTGCTCTTCACTATGCTGCTTCGGCTTTTTTTCGAATGACTAAGCAAAGCAACGGCCACTGAACTCAACTGGGCGCTCGCAATCTGATGAAAGCCCTGAAGTGGCGCGGTTGACGGGACTCGAACCCGCGACCCCCGGCGTGACAGGCCGGTACTCTAACCAACTGAGCTACAACCGCAATGGATAATCAATAACCGCCAACCTTAATCGCGTCAACGAAAAAGATGTCTCAACTTCTCTTCCGCAACTGCAAAAATCAAGCCTGTTCCGCAATCGAATTACTGGGTTTCCATAGCTGAATCCAAACATAAACTCACGACCCGATACAAATCAGATCATGAATTCATCATCGCCAATGCCCATAATTTGGACAGCGCACGACAACCGTTTTCTAAATTCACAAACCCATTATTCGATTTCTTGGAAGATTATGGTGGGTCGTGAGAGATTCGAACTCCCGGCATCTTCGGTGTAAACGAAGCGCTCTACCAGCTGAGCTAACGACCCCCGTTTCAGAGTAAATGTATCTTCATGGTTTAGCAAGAGCGCACAGAAACTGGGGGAAGACCACACAACGTTCCGGCAAAAGAAAACCGACCAAGTTCGGGGATGTCGCGATAGAATAGCACTTTAGCCACGGTATAACTTGTCATCAAGATTGTAAGTTAATGGGCCGTCGCACCAGTCCCACCACCTACACTAGCCGAGGCCGCCGCCGCTGCTGCTGCCTCTTCAGTTAGTTCAGTTTCCGCAAGTGGTTCAGGCGTCCGCACTAGCGCCAACTTTAATACTTCGGAAGCACTACCGACGGTCACAATTTCAAGCCCGTCTTTAACATTGGACGGAATCTCCGACAAATCCTTAGCGTTTTCTTCTGGGATCAATACCGTACGAATACCGCCTCTCAATGCTGCGAGCAGCTTTTCTTTGAGCCCGCCGATCTGCATCGCGTTACCCCGTAGCGAAATTTCGCCAGTCATTGCGATATCTCTCCGCACCGGAATTCCAGTCAGCACCGAGACGATCGAGGTGACCATCGCCAAGCCCGCAGAAGGACCATCTTTCGGAGTAGCCCCATCGGGCACATGAACGTGGATGTCAGCCGCACTAAATTCCGCCGACTTGATACCAATCTCGTGCCCAATTGAACGGACGTAACTCGACGAGGCAGTAATCGACTCTTTCATGACTTCACCAAGCTTTCCCGTTGTCGTCATGCGGCCTTTTCCCGGTAATTTCAACGCCTCAATCGATAGCAGATCGCCACCCGATGACGTGTAGGCCAAACCACACACAACACCTACTTGGTCTTCGAGTTCCGCTAAACCAAATCGGAACTTCGGAACCCCTAAGAAATCTTCTAGGTTGTCGTTCAAAACTTGAACCTCGGCTGCCTCTTTCTTGACGATTCTGGTCAAGGTCTTGCGTGCCGTCTTTGCAATTTCCCGCTCTAAATTTCGGACACCTGCTTCACGGGTATAGCGCCGGATAATTTGATTAAGCGCATCATCAGAAAGAGTATACTCGTTCTCACGCAGTCCATGGTTCTTAATTTGCTTCGGCACCAAATGCTGCTTGGCGATTTCACGCTTCTCATCTTCAGTGTAGCCAGACAGAGGGATGGTTTCCATTCGATCAAGAAGCGGTGCGGGAATCGCATACGAGTTTGATGTTGTCAGAAACATCACGTTCGATAAATCGTATTCAACCTCAAGATAGTGGTCGATAAAGGTTCCATTCTGCTCTGGGTCTAGTACTTCAAGCATTGCCGAGGCCGGATCACCACGAAAATCGTGGCCCATTTTGTCAACCTCATCAAGTAACATTAAGGGGTTAGTCGTTTTCGCCTTCTTCATCCCCTGAATGATCTTCCCCGGCATTGAACCAATATAGGTTCTTCGATGCCCACGAATTTCGCTTTCGTCCCGTATGCCGCCTAAACTAATGCGGATGAACTCTCTTCCGGTTGCTCTAGCAACGGACTTGCCGAGTGAAGTCTTACCTACTCCTGGCGGGCCTACCAAGCACAATATGGGACCCTTTAATTTCTTCCGGCGCTGCTGTACGGCAAGATACTCGACAATACGCTCCTTGATCTTTTCTAACCCGTAGTGATCAGAATCAAGAACCGATTGTGCTCGAATTAAATCTTTCTTGACCCGTGACCGAACTCCCCAAGGCACTGATAGAAGCCAATCCAAATAATTGCGAATGACGGTGGCCTCTGCCGACATAGGCCCCATATTTTTGAATTTCTTAAGTTCGGCAAGCGCCTTCTCTCTCGCCTCCTTACTCAATTTTGTTTTTGCAATTCTTTCTTCCAGTTCTTGAATCTCACTCGATCCATCCTCCTCATCCGATAATTCGCGTTGGATCGCTTTCATCTGCTCATTGAGATAATACTCGCGCTGGGTCTTCTCCATTTGGGACTTGACCCGCGTTTTGATTTTCTTCTCAACCTTGAGAACCGACATCTCGCTCTGCATAAATTCGTAGACTTTTTCGAGTCGATCACTAACCGTTAGTGTTTCTAAGAGCTCTTGTTTCTTAGCGAGTTCAATACCAAGATACCCTGCAATTAAATCGGCAAGTTTGCCTGGGTCTGTTGTTTCAGCGACAGCCGTCAGTGCTTCCTCAGAAATACTGCGACGCTCCTTTGCATAGCGCTCAAAGTCATTGTTTACTGTGCGCACAAGAGCCTCAATGACCGCTTCATCACCTTGCGTCTCAGTGAGCATTTCGGCCGCAGCCTCAAAGAATTTCTTTTCCTTAATAAACTCGTGAATCTTGATGCGGCTCACACCTTCGACGAGTACCTTGACGGTATCATCAGGAAGTTTGAGCAGTTGCAAAACTGTAGCAACGACTCCGACATCATAAATCTCATCTGTACTGGGATCATCCACCGCGGGGTTCTTTTGACTCGCTAGCAAAATCTTTTGATTATCCACCATGACGGCTTCAAGTGCTCTGACCGACTTCGGCCGACCAACGAATAACGGCACGATCATTTGTGGAAATACCACGATGTCGCGTAATGGCAGTACGGGGAAAATCAAATTATTTGCTTTTTGGTCGTCGCTCATGTTTGATCCTTAGTTTCCTCGGTAGATTTTCGGAATAGCGTTTCAGCACTTTCCTGCTTGTATTAATTGGTGTCAATTCTGACAATATTCAAGCAGACCGAAAGTAAACATTAAATCCGTATTTGACCATCAATTTGTTATTCCCTACCTTTAAGTCAGCAGTACTCGAAGCACGGTGTGTTATGGCAACACCGTGAATTATGTGTGGTCACAATCCTCAAAGTCCCGCGAATCTCCTGAAGATCCGGCGTAAAGGGGCACCCTAACCGCCAAGCCAAAATAGTTAACGAACACAGGACGCTTTCAGGGGCGCTGCTAGGATAATGAAGAAATTCCGTGATGGGTTGAAACAATCCATGCCCTTAAAATTTTCGGCAAAATATACGCAGATCGTCATTCTCCGCAAATGTCATCCTGCGATCATCAATGAATTGGTTCAATGTCACCATAACCACGCGTTTCAAGAAATTGAGCCTGCCACTCGCCAAAGGATCCGGACTGAATTGCAGATCGCATTGCTGACATCATTTGTTGATAGAAGCAGAGATTATGCCACGACAGCAGAATTGACGAGATAATTTCGTGAGTTCGAAAGAGATGATGAAGATAAGCGCGCGAGTAACTTCTGCAGGCGGGGCATGGACAAGTTTCATCAATTGGTCGAGGATCATCTTGATGCCGCGCATTCTTAATATTTATCTCACCCCGCCAAGTGAAAATCTGTCCAGTGCGGCCAGATCGCGTCGGCAAGACACAATCCATCATGTCAATGCCACGAGCTACGGCACCAACGACATCCTCTGGCTTGCCTACTCCCATAAGGTATCGCGGACGATCCGAGGGCAACTGGTCACACGCATAATCAAGGCAACGGAACATTGCCTCTTGACCTTCACCAACCGCTAATCCGCCGATAGCGTAGCCGTCAAATCCAATTTCTCGCAAGCGCTCACTACTTTCGGCGCGAAATTCTTCGACTAAACCGCCCTGCTGAATCCCAAATAGTGATTGCCCACTCCTGCCATCAAAGGCTTCTTTTGATCGCCTTGCCCATCGCATTGAGCGTAGCATACTCATTGAGACTTGCTTTTTCGTCGCTGGCAACGCCAAGCATTCGTCGAAACACATTACGATATCACTCCCCAGCAAATGCTGGATTTCGATAGAGCGCTCTGGAGTCAATTCATGCTTTGAACCATCTACGTGGCTTTTGAAGACAGCCCCCGCCTCGCTTATCCGACGTGAACCAGCAAGGCTCATTACTTGAAAGCCACCCGAGTCCGTCAAAATAGGACCGTTCCAATTCATGAACCGATGCAATCCCCCCAGTCGACTGATGCGCTCCGCACTGGGCCGCAACATCAAGTGATAGGTGTTTCCAAGTAATATATCCGCGCCGGTACTGCGTACATTTTCTGGCAACATTGCCTTCACTGTAGCGCCGGTGCCGACTGGCATAAACGCTGGTGTTCGGATTGTACCCCTGTTGACTTTGAGTTGACCAACGCGCGCCAAACCATCTGTTGCAGCGATCTCAAAAGACATAGTGGACATATTCGGTCTTCGTCACTCGCAACCGCAGGGGAAATAAAAGCCGCTAAAGCAATGAGTTTTCATCTAATCCGACGGGCCCTCAATAGCACCGTTTGCAAGACCAACATCGTATGATTCTCACTTGCGTCACTTGGGTAACTGTTCAACGTTAGAGAAAGTCAAACCGCTTTACGAGAGAACATTTATTTCCTATATTAATAGTCAGGAAAGTTATGGGGAAACTATGGATCAAACGCCAGAACATCTTGAAGGTGCGCCACTGATCGTACCGTCCTCTACGGATCATCCGCTCTATGATTCGATTGTTGACGCGTGTCGCACAGTTTATGATCCTGAAATTCCAGTAAATATATATGAACTGGGGCTGATTTATACCATTGAAATTAGTGCGGACAGCGAAGTTCGTATCATAATGACCCTAACCGCTCCAGGGTGTCCAGTAGCAGGCGAGATGCCAGGATGGGTTGCCGACGCGGTTGAGGCTTTGCCCGGCATAAAGCAAGTCGACGTTGAGATGACTTGGGAACCGCCGTGGGGGATGCAAATGATGTCTGACGAAGCTCGGTTAGAACTTGGCTTTATGTAGATGATATTCAATAGGCTTTTGAGCCGTCGCTCCAACTCGAATGGTTCGCTTACAACAACAAACAGCAATTCTCTTGCTTGATTTTCTACGTAACCATGAGCGAACCATGTTGTCATTGCAATCATCTTCTTAACATCGCTGTTAAGTCGACAACCAGAGGCCGAATGTTGTTTGGATGAATTGCAGCCGCTGATCCACCAAATTGAGACGGACGTCGTTAAATTAGTTGTAAGATGGTCGCATCGACTTAAGGGATAAGGACTTATCAAATGTTTGGTATACCAGGAAAGCCGCCAATTACGATGACAGATAGAGCTGTGGCCCAAATCATCAAGTTGATGAAGAAAGAGGGACACTTTGGGTTGAGAATCGGCGTTAAGAAAGGTGGGTGTGCTGGTATGGAGTATACCATGGAGTATGTCGATTCCGCAGAACCGAACGATGAGGTGGTCGAGCGTAACGGCGCACGAATCTTGATTGCACCTCTCGCCCAGATGTTCTTGTTTGGTACTGAGATAGATTATGAAATAGACATTTTGGAAAGCGGATTTCGCTTCAAAAACCCGAATGTCACCGATTCCTGTGGTTGCGGCGAATCAATTAAATTCAAGAGTGTCGAAGAATTATCAGCAGAGGCGCAAGAGTCTGAGGCACAAATGTAGGATTAGATTTTGATTGAAGTCACTCACTTCTAAGTTTGCATCATTCTAGTTAAGAACAAACGTGGAATTTCGGCAGCCTCCTCCTCTAAAGCGAGAGCCGTTGTCTTGAGGGAAGATAAATTATCTCGACTCTATTCCACCGCAAACCTCATCGCACTCTTGACCGAATCAATGACGTCCGAATGAAACATCTCTACTCGTTAGTATTGTTCGTGATCCAATAAAACCTCGCAGGAGATGAATGACTTGGTAAAGCTGGTGGTTGGAAACTGGAAAATGAACGGCGTTTCGGCGCAACTAGCAGAATTAGAAAAACTCGTAGCGCTCTTTCCCCGACCGCAAACAGATATTGTGATTTGTCCGCCAGCCACACTAATGATGGCAGCAATAAAGATCGTTGACGTTGGCCCCATAATGATCGGGGGACAAGATTGCCACGTCGAACCCTCTGGCGCCCATACTGGCGACATATCCGCCTTGATGATCAAGGATGCGGGCGGCAAATTTGTCATCGTCGGTCACTCCGAGCGCAGAGAAAACCACAACGAAGACTCCCACACTGTGTGTGCGAAATCAATCGCAGCACTTAAGGCAAATCTTAAGGTCATTGTCTGTGTCGGCGAGACTTCACACAACGTTCCCGTTGAAAATGCCTTCGCTGATATCAAGACGCTGCTTGATCAATCAATCCCTGATCGTGTGATGCCTCAAAACCTGTCGATTGCTTATGAACCAGTATGGGCAATTGGGACGGGAAAAACGCCAACCATTGAAGACATCGCAAAAATGCATTCTCGAATTAGAAGATATTTAGGAGAGCGGTTTCGTACAGATACCGCAAATCTCTTCCGGATCCTTTATGGCGGATCTGTAAACCCGAAAAACGCTGCTGCTATCCTAAACACAAGAGATGTCGACGGCGTACTCGTTGGCGGCGCGAGCTTGAAATCTGATACATTTTCCGAAATCATCAAGGCCGCCGAAGGCATCCACTGACAACAAAACTATCGGCCGGCAACTCGACCTACCAAGTGCGAGAACCGCAAGTCAACGGGGCATCATCTATCGAATGATGATTTCGGGCCCCATTAAGGTGTTGGGTAGATAGGTCGAGAGCCATGGGATATATGTAACCATAATTAAAAACAGCATTAACACCCCCAAAAAAGGAAGTGCGGCCCATACCACGCGCATCATTGGCATTCCAGCAACGCCTGACGTTACAAAAAGATTCAAACCGACTGGCGGCGTTATCATGCCGATTTCCATGTTGACCACCATGATGATACCGAGGTGAATAGGGTCTATACCGAGTTCAATCGCGATCGGAAAAACGAGGGGTGCGACAATTACCAAGAGACCTGATGGCTCCATAAATTGCCCGCCGATCAGTAAAATTAAATTCACCACGATCAGGAAAGTGATGGGCCCTAACCCAGCTTCTAGCATCGCGCCAGCAACAGCTTGTGGAACCTGCTCATCAGTCAAGACATGCTTGAGTAACAAAGCATTCGCGATCACGAACAGTAGCGTTATTGTTAATTTTCCAGCCTCAATAAGAGTCTGTTGCGTGTCTGGATGAACTAAAGCGGTAAACAACGCCCAAGGCTGACGTATGAGTGCCGTTGCACCACCACTGCTTGCCTTAAGCGGACCCATATCTCGATAAACGAAGCTTGCGACAAAAAAAGCATACACCGCAGCTACGGCCGCAGCCTCGGTTGGAGTAAAAATTCCCCCATATATGCCACCAAGAATAACGACAATCAGAAATAACCCCCAAGCTGCGTCTCTCCCTGCGACAAAAATTTCACCCCAACCTTGCCATTCACCCTTCGGAAGTTTCTTCACAGTCGCAATAACATAGATCGTGATCATGAGCATCAAGCCAGCCAACAAACCAGGAATGATCCCCGCTAAGAACATTCGCCCCACCGACACTTCGACAGCCGCGGCATAGACGACCATGACAATCGAAGGGGGAATTAAGATTCCGAGCGTACCGGCGCTGCAGATAACGCCTGCGGCGAAATCCCTAGAATACCCGACCTGCCGCATACCAGCGATAACAATTGTCCCAATCGCGATCACTGTTGCTGGAGAAGAGCCTGACAATGCAGCAAAAAGCATGCACGCGAAAACTCCAGCGATGGCCAACCCGCCAGGTAGATGACCAACAAGGGCAATCGATAATCGGATGATCCTGCGAGCCACGCCGCCAGTCTTCATAAACGCCGAAGCAAGAACAAAAAACGGGATTGCTAATAGTGTGAAGTGACCCTCAAACGCCTCAAACAATGTCGCGGCCACCGAAGCTAACGAGGAATCAGAATAAATGAGCAAAAATATCGTCGAGGACAGACCCAGAGAAACTGCGATTGGAACCCCAATCATCAGAAAGCCAATCACCATCAGAAAAAGAATGACGACGTCCATGAATCTACCGGCTATTGGACTTCATGAATCTCGCCTTCTAGTTCATGGCTTGCAACCAACCGGTCACTTTTGCCCGTCCAAATATCCCAAGCAGCTTGAAGAAAACGATAGAGTAAGAGCAACATCGACAGCGGCAAAACAATATACGGCAAGACTTTGGGTAGCTTTTCATATTCCTCACCGTAATTGAGCCAGTCCTCCAAGAAATGCAGGAACGGTAACATTGGAATATCGTCTACTTCATAAAAGGATTGGCTGCGAAAACTATCCTCGAACCCAAGCGGAAACCACCGCCCTGCAGTGGGCGGCAGATCGGCAAAAACTGCCCAGTAATCATAGGCGCCCTTGAGCAATAATATTGCGAACACCAGACAAGAGGCCACCGCCAACAAGCCAAGCAGACGCCTGTTTGCAGGTTTGAGAACGTTAATTAAGGCATCGACCCCCAGGTGAATGCGCTTCTTGACGGCGTAGCTAGCGCCCAACAAGACAAGCCATCCAAACATGAAGACAGAAGCTTCAAGTGCCCACAAGATATTGGAATTTAGGTAGCGTGCGACAACGTTCGCAAAGGTTACCAGCGTCATAGCACCGAGCAAGCAGGCGATCAGTGTCTCCTCAATCTGATCGCTCCAGTGTCGGTCGTTCGGATCTTCACCAACATTCATTGCGAGAATCCAACATTTTATAGTCTCGAGGCTGCCAAATTGTCATTCAATTAATCGACCCAATTGGCAGCCTCTTACGGCAAAGATTAGCGTGATTGTGCGCGGTTCAGAAACCTGCATTCACGGATTGTGCAGCTTCAATCATATCCTCGCCAACATCACCGGCAAACTTGTCCCAAACGGGTTGCATGGCCACAACCCACTCTTCCCGCTGCTCAGGAGTCAAGGCGCGGATAACGCCGCCCGCGGCCAAAATTGATTGCCTGGCTGCTTCATTAACGGCGAAAGCCTCGCCATTTCGTGTCTGCGTGACTTCCGACAATATGGTCAAGAATTGCTCCTTAACAGCAGGTTCAAGGCTACCTAACCAGTCAACACTAGCAAGCACCAAATAGTCGATAAGACCGTGGTTCGTTTCTGTCACACCGTCTTGAACTTCAAAAAACTTCCGACCATAAATGTTAGACCATGTATTTTCTTGCCCATCAACAACACCCTGCTGCAGTGCACCGTAGACTTCTGAGAACGCCATCTTTTGCGGCAAACCACCAATCGCCTCCATTTGCGCAACCAAAACGTCAGAAGATTGCACGCGAAACTTCAGACCCTTGGCGTCCGCGGGTGACATTAGCGGTACATTCGCGGACATTTGCTTCATACCGTTATGCCAAAATTCCAGACCTTGCAGACCTCGCCGCTGCATAGAGTCTTTCAAAGCTTGCCCTGAAGCGGACGCTTGAAAAGCGTCAACCGCTTCCATGTTCTTAAACATGAACGGCAGATCAAAAATTCGAAATTGCTTAGTAAATTTTTCAAGCTTCGACAGGCTCGGAGCAGCAAGTTGCACATCCCCCTGCAGCATTGCTTCTAAGACTTTCTCATCGTTATAGAGAGAAGAGTTCGGGAAGACCTCCATGCACATCTTTCCGTCCATTTCGGCATTCACTCGAGCGGCAAGTAGTGAAGCCGCAATCCCTTTTGGATGTTTATCACTGTTGGTTACGTGGCTAAATTTGACAACCGTCTCCCCGGTGTCGCAAGCCGCAAAACTCATGCTGGTAAGCATCGTCAGTGCGACAGCAGAAACAACTCTCGTAAGTATTTTCATATTCTCCTCCAATTGAAATACGGTGGTTACTCTGGCAATTAACGCAAGCGTAACAGTTGATAAATCTCTATTTCGGTCCGAGATCCGAGTACCCCTTTAGCACTCGTGTCAACAATTACAAGTTAGGCGCGCTTTTCTATCTGCAACGCTCTTCCAACCCTAATGCATCCCCAGTTCGAACAGCGCAACGAAGCCCACGCGCCCGATCAGCTGAAATACAAGACGATGAATTTTCCGTCGAAAACCTTTAGTTTGCTGTGACCTCGTTAGAACTATCAATAGGTGCGGCAAACCACAATTTTTGGCGTATCAATCACGAGCGAGCGGAAAAACAAAACATTTGTCACGGCGAATAGTCAACCACATGACCTTTCCTTTGTTGGGTATAAAGACTCCCGGCACCAAAACACGCAGGAGCGAATCATTAAAGTCCATTCGGAATTCGATCAAACTCTCACTCCCCATGAATCGAGCTCGCTCTACAATTCCCCGAGCGGGAGTCCCATCCTTCGGGGTCGGCAATGGGCCACCATCGCTACGGTCAAAATCAATCTTGACGTGCTGCGGTCGAAAGATGATTTCAACCTCGGTGCCATCGGTAAATCCGGGCGCCAAGAATTGACCAAAAGGCGTTTGGGCGATGGCTCCATGGACCTCGGCGCGAAGAGAATTTGTATCACTGAAGAAGGCAACAGCGTCGTGATCCACCGGCCGCGAATATACATTATAGGGAGCACCAGTTTGGGCGATGTGGCCGTCTCGCATTAAAGCGATTTCATCTGCCATGCGCATCGCTTCTTCTGGCTCATGAGTAACTAACAGTACGGCAGTGTTTTCTGCTTTCAATAGTCGCAATGTTTCATCTCGAACCCCGTCCCGCAATCTATTATCCAATCCCGAAAAAGGCTCATCCATTAACATGATGCGCGGCCGAGGTCCCATTGCTCGTGCTAGTGCTACACGCTGCTGTTCGCCGCCAGAGAGTTGATGCGGATAGCAATCAACGTATCGTAGCAAGTCAACTTGATTAAGCAGTTCCAATACTCTTTCGCGTTTTTGTGCCTTCGAACCTCTTAATCCGAACGCAACATTCCCGAACACACTTAAATGCGGAAAAAGAGCAAAATCTTGAAACATTAGACCGATTCCCCGTTGTTCGGGAGGAACCCGCGTAACCCGGTCGCTCATCAATCGTCCATCGACCCAAATTTCACCCTCATCTTGTTGTTCAACCCCCGCGATCATTCGCAACGTGGTCGATTTTCCGCAGCCCGAGGGTCCCAGCAAGCAGGTCACCTGGCCCGGAAAAATTCTCAAGGTGAGATTGTTAACGACCGCGCGCCCATCAAATCGGCGCACCAAATTGCGGGTTTCTAATCTTGGCGTTGGTGATTGCAAGTTTGCGCCTCACTTTTCCGACTAAAATAGTCGGGTCTCGAAGCAAATAACAACGATATCAACGTGAAGCAAGATTGCTCAAAGACGCGCAAGACTTAGAAAATGCCGAGAACAAGGATGATTTGATCAGAACTTTACTACAGCCACAAATACCCGCGGCGTGTCGATTTCGTCTCGCCCCCACAGGCAACAATCCTTAACCGGCATCAAGTGCTAAATTTAAACTTGTTGCGAAGTAAAAAGTACCGGTGCGATATGAAGCGAGAATTATCGGTACGGCAAAGAACCAAACGGGAAATTCGCGGCCTTCAGGCCGGGGAAGATGTTAAGGCCCGGACGCAGCAGCTCAGCAAATTGCAGAGCCAAGTTACCCCCGTTGGGGATATTACGGAACATCTACCCCTTCTCTCCTGACAGAAATAGACACCTTGCGATCAAGGGTCAATAACGACGGCACCTGTAAGCGAACTGCAAGTTCGACGTAGAGCGCATCATATACGGAAAGGTTGTGTCCTTTCGCCAAATGCGCGACCCTGTTCCCATCGGGCTTAGAGTCGAGTTGGACATTGAGCGCTTCAAGTATTGCCAAAGCTTCTGAGAACATATTCGCACTTAGGCGCTCGTGACGTTCGGACACGACAAGTATATTTCTCATCGCGGCCCAAAACAGAAGCGGCGCGCAAAGCTCTTTCCTTTCGATGATATTGTTCGGGATATCAATATCCTCAGCAGGAAGAAGCCAGGAAGCAACGACTGATGCATCAACAACGACCACGTCGCGATTACTCATCGGCGACCTTCTTCTCTGGCGGAAAGTATGCCAGCCTTTGTGAACGCGCCGTGTTTTATGAGTATTCTTTTTCGCAACCGATGGATTCGAGGAAGTAATTGAGAGCGATCAAATTTCGAATCTTGTGCAATTGGTACCAATTGCGCGACAGGTTTACCTCGCCTCGTAATGACAATTTATTCATGCTCACCCGTTTCCACCGCCTCCAATAGTGCCGACAGGTTCGTTTTTGCCTCAAAGGCTCCGACTTCACGCATAGCTATCTCCCGCGCTTACGCGTATCAACTAGTTTGTAACCTAGATGATTACTCCATATGCGTAACCAAGGTAACAGACCAAACATGTCAATTAGTAATCAAACGCCTTTTTTTGTCTGGTGTTGGCGTATTTCGAGAGTCAAAACGTTGTTTTCACGCTTCCGCCATCCAACAAGATATTTTGCCCAATAATATATCCAGCGTGGGTAGAACATAAGAATGCGCATGTTGCTCCAAATTCCTCTACGGTGCCGTATCGCCGCGCCGGTATGGTAGCCTCGCGTCGCTGCCGAGCATCCGAAACTGTGATGTTCTCCCTATTCGCTACAGCACGATCTAGCGATATTGCGCGATCTGTTGCGTGAATCCCAGGCAATAAATTATTGATACTCACACCAAAGGGCGCAACTTGCCGAGCAACACCAGCGACAAAACCGGTGAGGCCAGTTCGGGCCGTATTAGACAGTCCGAGTTCAGGAATGGGGGACTTTACGGCTTGACTGGTGATATTGACAACCCGGCCCCATCCCCGCTCCATCATCTGGGGTACTATGGCCTGAATTAGTTCTATCGGCATCAACATGTTGGAGTCGATTGCCGAGAGCAAATCTTCACGGCTCCACTCTGTCCAAACACCGGGCGGAGGCCCACCACCATTGGTCACCAAAATATCAACCCCAGCAGCGCTTGCCTTGATCGCGTCGCGTCCTTCCCTCGTCGTCAGATCAGCGGCCACAACCTCAACCGTAACATGATATTCGTCACGGAATTTAGCCGCTGACTCGATCAAAGATACTTCATTCCTACCATTGATGATTAGATTCACACCAGCCCGAGCCAAAGCCTCGGCACAGCCAAAACCTAATCCTTTGCTCGACGCACATACCAATGCACGCTTTCCCTTAATCTTTAGATCCATCAGCTTTCCTTCTTGCCAATACATTGCGTTTGAGGTGATTTGTTGCCCGACGACGCCAATCTCGACAGGCACCTTAGTTTGCTTTATTAGAAAGTTAACACCTTGTGGCCTTGTCCCCTAACTGTATCGTTTGAAAGCATACACAACTCAGCTGAAAGAAACCGCAACCGATTACTGACATTTATGCTGTCTTGAATTTGAACTTCGCCATCCCGCCTCTAAGCTTCCATTGGCAGATTAACAAACCTAAGTTTCACAACATACAGTCACTTTGCATTTTCGCCGATTGCCCGCAATCTAATGATGAAATGGTGATGAACGGCTTGTGAACATCTTTTGACCGAGCAGAAATCTCACTTTTACAGATATTCATAATGTCCGATAGCCTGAATACCACACGCGATCTGCCAGCGGAGGTTGCCCGCCGACGAACCTTCGCCGTAATCTCGCATCCCGACGCCGGGAAAACAACGCTTACTGAAAAGTTCTTACTATACGGTGGCGCGATCCAATTGGCTGGACAGGTGCGCGCGAAAGGAGAAGCTCGAAGGACGCGCTCTGACTTCATGGCGATGGAAAAGGACCGAGGAATATCGGTCTCAGCCTCAGCAATGTCAATTGATTATGAAGGCTTTCGTCTAAACCTGATTGATACCCCCGGTCACTCGGACTTCTCGGAAGACACCTACCGCACGCTCACAGCCGTAGACGGCGTGATTATGGTTATTGACGGTGCGAAGGGCATCGAGTCACAGACCCGAAAGCTTTTCGAGATATGTCGATTAAGGGATCTTGCGATCCTCACCTTCTGCAACAAAATGGACCGTGAAAGTCGAGATACATTCGATATTATCGATGAGATACAGCAAAATTTGGCAATTGACGTAACACCAGCTAGTTGGCCGATTGGTCAAGGGCGCGACTTCATTGGGTGTTACGACATCCTAAATGATCAAATTGAATTGATGGGTAGAGATGAGCGCAACCAAGTAGCTCAATCAGAAAAAATAAATGGATTGCACGACCCAAAGCTCTCTACTCTTGTTCCCGATACACTGCTTAAGCCACTGCAAGAAGAGGTCGAGATCGCTCAGGGTTTGCTACCAGAACTCAGTAAGGAAATAATTCATCAAGGGACTCTGACCCCGATCTGGTTCGGTTCAGCTCTAAATTCTTTTGGCATCAAAGAACTAATGCACGGTATCAAGGACTTCGCGCCCGAACCGAAAAAGCAGCCGACGACGACTCGAGAGATTCAACCCGAAGAAAAACAAGTCTCAGGTTTTGTGTTTAAGGTCCAAGCCAATATTGATCCTCGCCATCGGGATCGCGTGGCATTTGTGAGGGTGGCATCAGGTCATTTTCGAAGAGGCATGAAATTAAATCATGTCCGTTCAAAAAAACAAATGTCTATCAACAATCCGGTCCTTTTCCTTGCCGCTGACCGCAAACTAACCGACGAGGCGTGGGCTGGTGATATCATCGGTATTCCGAATCACGGGCAACTTCGTATCGGCGATGCCCTCACTGAAGGTGAAGAACTTCAATTTACGGGTATACCCTCGTTTGCGCCTGAACTCTTGCGACAGGTTGTTGCCAAAGACCCACAAAAGGCTAAACACTTAAAGAAGGCGTTGCATCAGTTCGCAGAGGAAGGAGCTGCAAAAGTCTTTAGGCCGATAGTCGGAGCGCGGTTTATTATTGGCGTCGTTGGCCCCTTACAGTTCGATGTAATCGCCAGCAGGCTTCAGAACGAATACGCCTTGCCTGTGCAATTTGCCTCTACTCAATTTACTTCGGCTCGTTGGGTAACCGGTGCAAAATCGGAGATTGAACGATTAATCGATACGAATAAAGACCAGATCGCATATGATCATGATGATGACGTCATCTACTTGACACGAATACAATGGGATATAGACAGGATAGAACGCGATTTTTCTCAGGTCACTCTCCAAGAAACAAAGGAATTAGTCGCTCGTTAAACCGTCTTACGGATCGATTCACAGTTGCGACAAAGTAATCTTAACTATCAAATTAAATGCGCTTTCCAATCGAACCGCAAACACGCCCTCCCGCCGCCGAATTATGTGACAGGTGCTTGTAAGACTGTGCTTGAGTCCCAAAATACTGCGTGACGGGCTTTCGTTTGCTCGTGTAACGCATGGAGGAATATGACCAAATTCATTGAAATGTCTTTACATCCCAAAGTCTTGCAGGCGGTATTGGAATCTGGCTACGAAACCCCCACTCCAATTCAAGCGCAAGCCATCCCACTCGCGTTAGAGGGTCAAGACGTTCTCGGAATTGCGCAGACTGGAACTGGGAAGACGGCGAGCTTCACGCTACCCATGATCACGCTATTGGCCCGTGGTCGGGCCCGCGCTCGAATGCCGAGAAGTCTAGTGTTATGCCCAACGCGGGAGTTAGCAACGCAAGTTGCCGCGAGTTTCAACACCTACGCCAAGCATATTAACTTATCAATGGGTCTGCTGATCGGCGGCGTCAGTTTTAAGGAACAAGATCAACTTATTGACAAAGGCGTTGATGTCTTAATCGCAACCCCTGGGCGGCTTCTTGACCACTTCGAACGCGGCAAATTAATTCTATCCGACGTGAAAGTTATGGTGGTCGACGAAGCCGATCGGATGCTAGATATGGGATTCATTCCCGATGTTGAACGTATCTTTGGATTAATACCATTTACTCGGCAAACCTTGTTTTTCTCCGCGACCCTGGCACCCGAAATCGAACGGCTGACTGACACCTTCCTCAGTAACCCCGCCCGGCTTGAGGTTTCCAAACAGGCTTCTACCGCCGACTCAATTGAGCAACAGGTCGTTTTCATGCGTGGTTACCCTCGTGCCACCGTTGATCGGGAAAAACGTAATCTGCTGCGGTCTTTGATTGATAAGGAAGGTAGTTCTTGCAGCAATGCCATGATCTTTTGCAATCGAAAGTCAAATGTCGATATCGTCGCAAAATCTCTAAAGAAGCATGGCTACAGTGCTGAAGCAATTCACGGCGATCTTGGACAAGACCAAAGAACCCGTACCTTGGATGGCTTTCGCAATGGCGATATCCGCTTATTGATTGCCTCCGATGTTGCCGCACGCGGCCTCGACATCCCGGCGATATCGCACGTCTTCAATTTTGATGTTCCGGTCAGTTCTGAAGATTATGTTCATCGAATCGGGCGCACAGGACGCGCTGGACGCACAGGGCGTGCGATCATGATTTGCACCGAGGAGGAGGCAAAACAACTCAAAGCCATTGAGAAACTCATTGAGACCAAAATTTCCGTGATCGACAGCTTGCAATTCCTCGAAAGCAAGACCACGCCTCAACCCCATCCTACGACGGCGCGAAAAAACAAGATTGACGCCAGGAAAGAAAAGCAGGCTTCTTTCGGTAAAGCCCGACCGAAAAAACCAACGCGAGGACAAAAAACCAAACCAATTGACAAGCCACAAGTTGTCGGATTAGGTGACCATCTGCCGAATTTCATTGCGCAGAGTTTACAGGAGCGAAAGTCCGATCGCTCCACCTAATGTGCAGGTTTCCTCATTTTGATCGGGGTGGGATAAGAGCCTGACGGCTAAAGAAGAACTGCACGCCTCTTGACAAGTCGCCTGCCTAACGCGGGCAATGACGGGAAACTGATTTAGCGTTCAGCGTCGGACGCCGCACAACAGGCAAGTCTTGATCTATTGCAGCGAAGTAGCACGAAGTTGTAACACTTGATCAATTCTAAGCGATTCGCGTGATGATGACCGAAACCTCAGGGCGCTTGCCAATCAGATTAACGGTCTCCTTCCGCACGCATCGCCGTATTGCCTCCTCCAATTCTTCGTCATCGTGAAGTACTTGGCCTGACAACCGTCCGATTGACTTGTTCAGTTCCGTCTCTAAGGCGACTTTCATGACGAACCCATTTTCCCCTTGCCATAATCCACGAATGACCACGGAGCATCGAAAAACAGGCTTGCTGGACTTCGTTTGAACGACACTCACCGCAACAAGACCATTCAATGCCATGCGAATACGGTCCCGAACAACGCCGTCTCGCGCCGGTATCAATACATCACCATCAAAATACATGCGCCCCGACGGCACGGTCTCAGCTACCTTTGGAACCTCGTTCGTTAAATCAATCATCATTCCATTGGCGGCAACGATCGCCTCTCGACCGCCCTCCCGACACATCGTTACGTGCTGCTCTAAATGGCGACGTTCGCCATGCATAGGAATGACGATTTTCGGATCAACAATGGTGTGAATCCGCTCTAAATCTGGCTGATTCGCATGGCCAGATACATGAAAACGGTCCGAACTGTCATCAATAACCGCAACGCCTTTGCGACTTAAATTATTAATAATCTTCAATACCGCTTTTTCGTTGCCAGGGATTGTCTTTGAGGAAAACAAAAATAAATCCCCCGCCACGAGATCTATGTTCTTATATCGGCCAACCGATAATTGTGCCGAAACCGCACGCGGTTCACCCTGACTGCCCGTCACCAACAACATCAAGTTCTCGCGCGGTATTAATGCCGCCTCGCTTGGAGAAATAACGGTCGGAAAATTCGACAAAATGCCCGTCTCTTTGGCTGCCTCAATCATCCGGCGCATGGCTCTGCCTAATAAACAAATTGAACGGCCTGCCCGTGTTCCAGCGTCCGCAAGTGTTTTGAGACGGGCGATGTTTGAGGCAAAAGTTGTGGCAACCACAACCCCCTTCGAGCTTTGAATCAACTCCTCAATTGCCGGCGACAGCTTCCCCTCAGACCGACCACTACGCGTTACAAACACGTTCGTTGAGTCGCAAACAAGCGCTTGAACACCATCGGCAGATACCTGCTGCCAAAGTTGCTCATCAAAAGCGTCTCCCACCACCGGCGATGAGTCGAGCTTGAAATCTCCCGTATGGATAACATGACCAGCGGGCGTCTGGATCGATAAAGAAGAACTCTCAGGTACAGAATGAGACAAAGGAATAAATGAAACCGTAAATGGTCCAGCTTCGATTTGGTGTGGCCAGATTTCCGTCGTGCGTAATCCCTCTTGAGCAACACTATACTCCTCAAATTTTCGACGAGCAATTTCAGCAACAAAAGGTCGGGCGTAAACTGGAGCCCGCAAATCCTCCCACAATAGCGGCAACGCGCCAACATGATCCTCATGCGCGTGCGATATGAATATCGCTTCAAGACGGTCTGCTCGCTCTTCAAGCCAAGCGAGATCTGGCAAAATTAAATTGACCCCGGGAGTACTATCCATATCAGGAAACGTGATGCCAAGATCTACCAGAATAAACCGCTCCTTGTTCGGCTCACCGTAACCGTAGACATAGGCATTCATGCCGATTTCACCGGCACCGCCAAGCGGAAGATAAATGAGCCGCTGCCTATTCACGCTAAGCCCCGGTTTTCGAATTGAACTCATGAATAACCCTTAACCCATGCATCGTTAAATCGTTGTCAAGGGCATTGAACAACGATTCTGTTTCAGCAAATAAGGGTGCTAACCCCCCCGTCCCCACAACAGTCATCGCTCGAGAGCGTTCCGACTGGATGCGAGCGCAACACTCCTTGACTAAACCAATATATCCCCAAAACACTCCCGATTGCATGCAGGCTACGGTATTGGTTCCAACCACGGTGCGTGGTCTTGAAATATCAACATGCGGCAAAGCCGCCGCCGACATGTGCAACGCTTCCAAACTCAAATTGACCCCCGGCGCGATTAATCCACCGATATAAGCGCCATCGCTATCAACCACATCAAAGGTGGTCGCGGTTCCAAAATCAACGACGATCAAATCACCCCCATGACGGTCAAAAGCCCCCGCCGAATTGACCAGACGGTCGGGGCCAACAATCGTTCCACTATCAACCTTCGGCTCGTGCGGAAGAACGCAATCATCCTTGCCAACCACCAATGGTCGACAGCCGAAAAAGCGGTCGGCAAAAACTCGTAAATTGAATACAACTCGTGGAACCGTAGAAGAAATGATTATATCGCTGATTTCAGCGCGTATTCCATAATGAGAAAGCAGCGTTGAAAACCAAGTAAAATAGGCATCCGCCGTGCGTGAATGATGGGTCGACGTTCGCATGGTGCAAATAAACTCTGATCCGTCCCAAATCGCGAAAACTGTATTGGTATTCCCGCAGTCGATTGCAAGCAGCATACCCTACTCTCCGAAATACACGTCTGCTGATGAAATAGTCTGATCTCCCGTCGTCGTTTTCAAAACTAACTGTCCGTTTTCATTCACTGTTTCAAAGATACCCGTCATACTCGTGCCACCAACGCGAACAGTAATATCCTCACCGAGTTTGGCGGCATAGCGCAACCAGAGGCGTCGGATCGGTTCAAATCCGAACTCCGTGAAGCAACGTTCGTTTTTCTCAAAAGCTATGGCCAACTGCTGCAAAAAATCCATTGGCGCAATAAACACGCCCGTTTCATTGATTAAGGACACGGGCACGACGGCACCATGGTCAAGATCGTCCAACGAAGGAATATCTATCAAATTCACCCCGATACCAATTGCCAGATACTGTACTTTGCCAGCGGTCACGCCACTTTCGAGCAATATTCCTGCGAGTTTTCCTCCGTTTAGCAGAATATCATTCGGCCATTTGATGGTAAGATTAATTCCGCTCGCAGTCACCGCAGTCACCGCATCATAAAGTGCTAATGCCGCCACAAATGATCTCAAGGTCGCCCGCTCTAAAGAGCCCTCAATGGGCATGACCAACGCGACCGATAAATTCCTTTCTGATGTCACCCAGCTGCGCCCACGACGACCCCGAGCGGCAATCTGTCGTTCGGCGAAAATCCACTCCGGCCCGGAAATTTCGTCGGCGACACTCGCAGCGACGTCTAACGTGCTTGTAATAGTTCCAAGGGATCGCAATCGGTAACCTGACGGCCATGTCATGTCGGCCGACCTCTGCTACAATCGGCCAAAGCCAACACGCGTTCATCGACCGGCCCCGCGTGCGAGAAGCCCAACAGTCAACCCACCAAGACCTCAGCCGCCATCTGCGCGGCATCCTCAAGACCGAATAAGTTGACGATACCAATCAACATAATTGCTGCCGAGGCAACGAGGAGCCCCGACAAGATTGGCGATCTCATAGATTGCACGTCCTCAATCGGTTCGTCACCAAAATACATCAAAAACACAATTCGAAGATAGTAGTAGGCACCGATGACCGACGCAATCACTCCTGCGACTGCTAGCCAAATCAATCCCGCCTCATAAGCCGCCTTGAGGACATAAAATTTGCCGAAAAAGCCCAGCATCGGTGGAACCCCCGCTAGGGAGAAAAGCAAGATCAGCAATGATAGCGCCTTAATTGGCTGTTGCCGAGAAATCAGCGTCAGGGCCGAAATCTCCGTAACCGGTTGTCCATCACGCTCCATCATCAAAATAAAGGAGAAGGTGCCAACATTCATTACAACGTAGATGACCATATAAATCAATAATGCCTGCACGCCAAAAGCCGTCCCTGCCGCAAGCCCCATTAGCCCATAACCCATATGGGCAATTGAGGAATACGCCATCAGGCGCTTGATATCGCGCTGCCCAATCGCAGTAATTGCTCCGAAAAACATCGAAAGGACGGATAACAACGCAATTACCTGAGTCCATTCGACCGCAAGGCCAGCAAATGCGTCGTGAAGAACACGGGCAATTAATGCCATGGCTGCAACTTTTGGTGCCGTCGCAAAGAACGCCGTGACCGGCGTTGCCGAACCCTCATAAACATCAGGGGTCCACATGTGAAAAGGAACTGCAGAGACCTTAAACGCCAGTCCAGAAATCACAAACATTAATCCAAACAAGAGCCCGAGTGAAATCTGTTCAGAAACTGCGACTTGAATAATCCCCGAAAATTGCGTTGTTCCGGTAAAGCCATAGATGAGAGAGGCACCAAACAACAAAAGCCCCGATGACAAAGCACCCAAAACAAAGTACTTTAACCCCGCCTCTGTTGACCGAATACTATCACGCTGCATCGACGCAACGACGTACAGCGACAAAGACTGAAGTTCCAAACCCATGTAGAGTGTCATTAAGTCCGACGCGCTCACCATGATCATCATGCCGACAACCGCAAGCAAGATCAGCACGGGATACTCATACCGCGACAGATCATGACGCGCTGAGCAACTCTGGGTCATTAGCAAAATGACACCGGCAGAAACTAGAATCATGACCTTGCAAAAACGGGCGAAAGCATCGTCGATAAAGAGGCCGCCGAAACTATAATCGGTAATACTTCCCCGCAGTCCGACAAATACTGCCATCAAGATCAGAGCGATAACGCCGCACCAACTCACAGCCGCAGCATTCTTATCCCCGCCGCCGTACGCAGAGCCAATCAAGAATATCAATGCAAGCGTTGCGAGAACTAATTCTGGCAAAATGATCAGGAAGTCCGCTAGCGTCATTTATCGATCCATCACTTCGACGCTAATCGTGTCGCGTCACCATCAAGCACTAAAGCCGAATGATGATTTTCGAGTAACGCCGCTACCGTCGGACCGACAGTATCAAGAATTGGCGACGGATAGACCCCGAAAAATATTGTCGCCGCAACGAGCGGCGCAAAAATCAGCCGTTCGCGATGGGAGAGATCTGAAATTGTCTTCAGGCTCTCCTTGATCAAATCGCCAAAAACGACCCGACGATATAACCACAAGGCATAAGCAGCCGAAAAAATCACCCCCGATGTCGCAAACAAGGCGACCCAGGTGTTAACCTGAAACACCGCAATTAAGGTGAGGAATTCACCAACGAACCCAGACGTGCCCGGCAAACCAACATTGGCCAACGTAAACAACATGAATATCAAGGCATACGCGGGCATGCGGTTAACGAGCCCGCCATACGCGTCAATTTGCCGCGTATGCATGCGATCATAAATAACACCAACACATAAAAACAAAGCTCCTGAGATGAAACCGTGGCTTATCATTTGAAATATCGCCCCGTCTAAGCCTTGCTGGTTAAAGGCGAATATACCCATCGTTACAAAACCCATATGCGCGACCGAGGAGTAGGCAATCAATTTCTTGACGTCCTCTTGTACCAATGCAACGAGCGAAGCGTAAACAATCGCAATCGCGCTCAACCATAATACAAAAGTCGCCATCACTTCAGAGCCAACTGGAAACATCGGTACGCTGAATCGGAGGAAACCATAGCCTCCCATCTTCAACAATATTGAAGCAAGAATGACCGAACCTGCTGTCGGCGCTTGCACATGAGCATCAGGCAACCACGTATGAACTGGCCACATTGGCATCTTGACGGCAAAGCTCGCAAAAAAGGCCAACCACATAAGCGTTTGCAGTCCGCCCAAAATTTGAACGCCAAACAGGTTCAAGGTCTCAGAAGAAAAACGATGCTGAAGTAGCAATTCGATGTCTGTCGTATTGGCGTCAACGTACATCCCGATCATCGCAACCAACATCAAGACTGAGCCAAGAAAGGTGTACAGAAAGAACTTAAAAGAGGCGTAGACCCGATTCTTGCCGCCCCATATTCCGATGATCAAAAACATTGGAATCAACCCAGCCTCAAAAAACAGGTAGAATAGAACCAAGTCTAAAGCCATGAAGACGCCAAGCATCAGTGTTTCCAACACCAAAAAGGCAATCATGTATTCTTTGACACGATGCGTAATGTTCCAACTTGCCAGAATGACCAGCGGCATGATGAATGTCGTGAGAATGACAAATAGAACGCTGATGCCATCGACACCCATCTTGTAGGTCAGACCCAAGAGCCACCGACTCTCCTCTACAAATTGGAATCCTGTGTCACTTGGATCGAAACCCACGAGAATGAATAAGGAGACCAGAAGGGTCGCGAGGGTCGCAAAAAGTGTTGCATATTTGGCGTTGCGCTGCGCCGCCGGGTCGTCACCGCGTAGGAATAATGCCAAAATTCCAGCAGCAATCGTTGGAATAAAGGTTGTGATTGAAAGCAAGTTATCCACTATGGCAATCCGCCAGCAATCGACATCCAGGTTATCAGTACAGTGATACCGACAACCATCCAGAACGCGTAAGTGAAGATATAACCAGATTGCGCCCGCATCGCGAGACGGGTGAAGAACGGAACAACACCCATCGCCAGACCGTTGATCCCGCCGTCAATCAGCCTCCCGTCCCCGCCACGCCAAAATAGTCGCCCGAGGGCAAGAAATGGACGAATCAAAATCGCAGCGTAGAGTTCGTCAAAATACCACTTGTTCTTCAAAAACAGATACAAAGGCCTTTGGTTCGCAGCTAACCGCTGCGGAAGCGATTGGTTTCGGATATAAAACCAATATGCCGTAAGGAATCCCAGCAGCATCGCAGCAAATGGTGCGGTCTTTACCCAGTATGGAACCTGATGAGCATCGACAAGGCGGGTATTTTCTGATGCAAAATAAAGCCCACCCTTCTCAGGTCTTCCAGAAAAAACATAATGATGTGCCTTCTCGCTACCGTGCTCGGCCGCGCTATGATCGGTATGAAGCGCTTCATCATGTGAGAGATCATCTGCGCCCTCCTCTTTTGCTGGTGCAGCCGCGAGTTCAGTCACTTCGACGCCAAAAAAGTTCCCAACTTGGTCCACATGCCCAAAATACGACTTGTACCATACCATGCCAGCAAAGACCGAGCCGATTGCGAGCACACCTAAGGGAATCAGCATGGTAATCGGACTCTCATGCGCATCTTGATAGATATCCTGACGGCGAGGCTGGCCGAAAAAGGTTAGAAATATCAGGCGCCATGAATAAAAGCTCGTGAACACAGCTGCCACAATCAACAACCAGAAACTCAAAAATGCTTCAGCCCCATAGACGCTTTCAACAATTGCGTCTTTCGACTGAAACCCGGCAAATCCAATCGGCACTTCATTCAAGGTCAAGAGCCAAACCGGTACCCCTGCACCGGTAATGGCCAGAGTGCCAATCATCATCGCCCAGAAGGTGACTGGGATTTTGCGCCGCAATCCCCCGTAATTCATCATATCTTGTTCATGGTGCATGGCATGAATTACAGAGCCTGCACCCAAGAATAACATCGCTTTGAAAAAGGCATGGGTAAACAAATGAAACATTGCGACGGAATACATCCCAACTCCGGCCGCTGCGAACATGTATCCAAGCTGTGAGCATGTCGAATAGGCGATGACACGTTTGATATCTGTCTGCACCAACCCAATTGATGCGGCAAAAAACGCCGTTGATGCCCCCAAGACGGTGATGAAAGTAGTTGCGTCAGGGGCAAACTCCATCAGCGGTGACATCCGACATACCAGAAAAACCCCTGCAGTCACCATTGTTGCCGCGTGAATAAGCGCGGACACTGGGGTCGGGCCTTCCATAGCGTCGGGTAACCAAGTGTGCAGAACGAGCTGGGCAGATTTCCCCATCGCTCCGATAAACAATAGGAAACAAACCAACTCTACGGCATTGAAACTGACGCCTAGAAAAGCGACTTGTGAAGCTGCTAAATCGGGGGCGGCAGCAAAAACATCCGAGAAATTTATCGACTCAACAAGAAAAAACAACGCAAAAATACCGAGACCGAAACCAAAATCGCCTACCCGGTTGACCAGAAAGGCTTTGATCGCTGCTGCGTTCGCTGAAGGTTTGCGATAGTAAAAGCCAATCAGTAAGTATGATGCAACACCTACTCCCTCCCAACCAAAAAACATTTGTACCAAATTGTCCGCCGTCACCAATGCCAGCATCGTAAAAGTAAAAAAGCTTAGGTACGCAAAAAAACGGGCTTTATAGTGTTCGCCGTCCTCCCACTGCGGGTCATGATCCATGTAACCTACGCTGTAGAGGTGCACGAGTGAGGAAACAGTTGTGATGACAACCAGCATAATCAATGTCAGTCGATCAATGCGGATTGCCCAGTCGGTGCTAAGGAGCCCACTCTCAATCCAGCGCAGGACTGTTACGGTGTAATACCCGCCAGCGTGGGCACTTGGATCAAACGTCAAGAACAAAAGCCAACTGCTTGCAGCCGCAGCAAATAGCAGCGCAATCGACAACCATTGCGCCGCTACCTCACCAATAATTTTCCAAGCAAATCCAGCAATGAGCGCCCCAATCAGGGGTGCAAAGAGGATAAAGACCTCCATGATTGCCCTACCCCTTCATCACATTGATATCTTCGACGGCAATTGATCCGCGATTTCGAAAGAAGCAAACAAGAATTGCTAAGCCAATCGCTGCCTCGGCCGCCGCAACCGTCAACACAAAAAAAGTAAAGACCTGGCCAACCAAGTCACCAAGAAACAACGAGAAAGCGACAAGATTAATGTTGACCGCGAGCAGCATTAGCTCAATGCTCATCAGCAATATGATCACATTCTTTCGGTTGAGGAAAAGTCCAAATATCCCAATTACGAACAAAGTCGCAGCAACCGTTAGATAATGTTCAAGACCGATCATCATCTGACTCCAACACTCAAGGGCGTAAGCATTAGCGTCGGATGAAGATTGCGAATCTGATCAAAACTTAGCTGCCCGACCACCCTCGCCACTGCGATCATCCCGTTACCCGGATCAGGGATGTGGGGCGAAACTCTATGCATTTTGGCGATCAAACATACCGTCATGTCGTTTCGCCTTCAGCCGAGTCGATTGACCGCAATGACATTTTGCAGGCCCGCACTGGGCTCAATCGCATTTGTCCGATCAAAGACTCCATCATCTGTACCCGAGGTCGTACCAATGCGTGTACAACGCACTTTTCATCCGTGTTGCAACGGCAAGCAAAACCATGACCTTGATTCGTCCCACTACGCTAGAAATAACCATTATAATCTCGCACAAGAGACCGTCGGCGATTCAGCACTAAACGAGACCGCCGATGGCAATAATGCACCATATCAAAAAGCACCTGATTAAACCATAACAGGTTCAATATGAGTATGTTTTTTGGTAGATAACCAGAAGTTGCGCTCTCTGTCTGGTGTCGAACGCAACTTTCTAGCCGTCGCGCATCAAGACGTCGATTGCATCTTGAACCTAAAGCGTCGAACCAGCCCTCTCGGCACCCCCAAATAGTTTGTAAATCTCGGCTTAGCGACGCCAAAGCGAAGACTACTCCGAGCGCGAATAGAGGTAGTAGCATCATCGGACACCTCGTCGCCAGTCCCATGGTGGCGTAAATGTTCCGGCCCACATGCCTTGGTTTTGTTCTCGTGCCTCATCTTCTGCTGCCACATAATCTCTGCTGAAGCGCCGGTAAGCAAGTGCGTGACCATTACGCACCAGTCGAGCATTGAGATCCATGTCGGCAAGAGTGCATACCGCGATCCAACGACCGTACTGGTCACGGTTACGGGTACCACATCGAATCGGTTGATCACCAATCCATTCGATCAAAGCTTGTGTCGCGACGCGACCACAACGATAAGGTGCTCCTTTCCTATCGCCACACGTCTGATCCGCCTCGGGCGCATCAATACCGTGCAGCCGAATAACGGCACCGTTCAATTCCAAAGTATCGCCATCAATTACCCGTGCGATACCTTCCAACGTAGTTGATTGAGCAATTGAGACATAGTACAAGAAGATGACCAAGGCACTCACGACCGAAATCAAAGCCCCGATCAAGCTATCTAGACCTAGTGCAACAAGAATCTTGTTTAAGGACACAGCCGGCCACCAAGCTTTAGCGCGCTTCAGATTGCGTTGTGTGCTGACAGTCTAATAACTCCTGTGTACGACCTCGACAATCAGGCAAAAGCGGTAAATGCCACTCGCTAGATGCTTGCGATTCAAGACCAAAAACAGATGTAATCTGGTGGTCGTGGATCCTGCAGCTAAGACCCTGCGCTGGCTTTGTCGCTTCATTATCTATCAATATCTTATCCTCTCGTACGGGTCGACTGGCTGTATGGGTTCAGTGCGAGTGAGCCTCGAACCAAAACTCGGCATCAATAGGCAACTATTCATCGTAATGCGCAAGCAAGCATAGACTTAGTGATGTTAAAGATGCAAACCGTCATAATCCCTGGCCTGGTTTCACATCCCGCAACTCCATAGACACAGCAGGGTTGCGAGACACCTGCCCCACGACATCTTGCCGTTTTACGCCTGAACGATGCCGCAGCGTCAGGACAATCGCGCCAATCATCGCCACCAAGAGAACCAAACCCGCAATTTGAAACAACAACAGGTATTGATCATAGAGAATGCGTCCCAAAGCCACCGTATTATGCCGATCATCAGGAATGATATTCTGGCGAAGTTCGCTCGCCGATGAATTAAATTCCCAAGCTCCCAGTGCGAGGGCAAACTGCATCAAAATCACCACTCCGATCAACAATGCCAGTGGAAAATATTGTGCCATCTGCGCCTTTAGTTCCGCAAAATCGACGTCGAGCATCATGACCACAAATAAGAAAAGGACGGCCACGGCTCCAACATAGACAATGATCAGAAGCATTGCGACAAATTCGGCTCCGAGCAGCACGAATAAACCAGCCGCCGAGAGAAACGCGAGAATCAACCACAAGACTGAATGCACCGGATTTCGACTGATAACCGTGAACAAACCGCCGGTGATTACACTGATCGCGAACAGATAGAATGCGATCACACTCATTCTGTGGTCCCTTCCGCATCGACTAGAACTTCTTGCGCTAACGCCAAGGCTCGCGTGACAGCCGGAACACCGACAAAGACTGTCATCTGTCCAATTGCCTCCAAAATCTCTTGTTTTGAGGCCTCAGCGGCAACGAGATGTCGAACTGTCTGCCGCAGCGGCGTTTCGGCTTGCGCACCGTGGAAAACTAACCCGGCGAGGGTAAGAAAAAGCCGCGTTTTGGCGTCAAGACCGTCGCGATTCAAGGTGTTGCCAAACCAAAACTCCATTGCTTCTTTGGGAATCGTCGGAAGGAACTTTTCAAAGTTTTTTGAATCAAAACCTTCAAGCGTTGGATTCAATGCTTTCGCCATGTCCTGCATTTGTTGGGTCATCGCAGCAAAAGGATTAAGCGGTGTTTCTGTCATCGGTATGGTGCATCCAGTTCTAAATTACGAGCGATTTCCGCCTCCCAGCGATCACCATTCGCCAGCAGCTTTTCTTTGTCATAAAACAGTTCCTCGCGAGTCTCGGTCGCAAATTCGAAATTTGGCCCTTCAACGATCGCATCGACTGGACAGGCCTCCTGACAATAACCACAGTAAATACACTTTGTCATGTCGATGTCATAGCGAGTGGTACGCCTTGAGCCATCTTCGCGAGGCTCCGCATCAATCGTGATTGCTTGGGCCGGACAGATGGCCTCACACAGCTTACAGGCAATGCATCGCTCTTCGCCATTCGGATAGCGGCGCAAAGCATGCTCACCTCTAAATCTCGGGCTCAAATACCCCTTTTCGTGTGGATAATTAAGGGTAGCCTTACGTCCAAAAAAATATTTTAGGCCGAGCTTCATCCCTTTGGCAAAATCAGCGAGCAGAAAATACTTGGCAGCTCGCACATAATCAACTTTTGTCATCGCTTTGCGTCTCCTTGGAACAGGCCCATATCCCCGGCGTGGTGCGCACTGATGCGACCTCATCGCAGTTTTGCAACGTTGGGTGCCTAATTTGTGAGGCTGTCGTTCGAATCGAATATAACCTAAACTGGCCAACGGGCAAAGGCCCCCCAGAACCAACCGAATTTTGCTGCAAAAGCGGCAAACACGACCCATCCCAAAGACACGGGTAGGAATACCTTCCAGCCGAGCCGCATCAATTGATCGTAGCGATAGCGCGGGGTGATCGCCTTGATCATTGCAAAGATAAAAAAGAAGAAGAGCATCTTCGCAACCATCCAATGCGGTCCGTCCGCGAGGCCAGGTATTGGCGACAGCCACCCCCCAAAAAATAGCAACGAAGTCAGGGCGCACATCAAAAAGATTGCGACATATTCCCCCGCCATAAAGAGTAAGAACGGGGTCGAAGAATATTCAACTTGATAACCCGCAACGAGCTCCGACTCCGCCTCCGGTAGATCAAAAGGCGGTCGATTGGTTTCGGCGAGGGCGCTGATGAAGAACAAAAATACCATCGGCAGATGCGGCAACCAGTACCATCCAAAGAAACCGTAAGGGGTGTCCTGCGATTGCACGATTCCACCGAAGTTCATACTCCCCGAAGAAATAATAACGCCGACAATAATGAGACCAATTGAAACCTCATAGGAAATCATCTGCGCGGCAGACCGCAGACTACCAAGAAACGGATACTTGGAGTTAGAGGCCCAGCCACCCATAATGACGCCATAAACCTCAAGCGATGAGATGGCGAATACATATAGGATAGCAACGTTAATATCTGCGAGCACCCATCCGTCGTTAAAAGGAATAACCGCCCAAGCGATTAGAGCCAAAACAAACGATATCAGCGGTGCTAAAATAAAGACGGCTTTATCTGCACCTGCTGGTACAACGATTTCCTTCGCGACATATTTAAGGACGTCAGCAACTGACTGCAAAATTCCAAAGACGCCGACCACATTAGGTCCGCGCCGCATTTGTACAGCCGCCCAGATTTTTCGGTCAGCATAAACCAGAAAAATTAGCGATATCATTACGAAGGCAATGACCACCAGCACTTGCGCGACTGTTAGGATCGCGAAGCCACCGGGGGTCGCGAGAAAGTCAGTCATGACGTACAATCTCCATCAGTCGCAGCCTCGCGCCGCTTGGCAACAGGTCGGGGGCATCGCCGCCGCAGTTGCCATAATACACCCTTGCGGCTCAGAAGTTCAGCGCAACAATCTCCTCGCTGTGGCGTTGCAGTCATCGTCGCTTCCTTTGTAAATGAGCGGAAAAATGTGCTCTGGTGTAGTTCGGCGTTAGTGCGGTATTCAGTCAGGCAGCTAACCATATCAATTGATTGCCCGTTTGCTTTTTTGCCGCGTTTGAATTGGTTGAAATGACAACAACCAGCATTCAGTCCTGTTTACTCCACAGATCAAGCGATAAGCGCACTCTCTACGCCGCAATTGGCTCGGCATTTCGCGCTTTCGCCAGAGCCGATAGTTCTGCCATCAGTGGACTGGCCCGAGCGATAGGATTACTTAAGAAAAAATCGCTGATCGCAACGCCAAACGCACCAGTGCCAACGGGGGAAGTCGGTATCGCTTGCCAAGGGTTTTTCGGCACTTCATCAATTTGCGCTAAATGCGGAACCTCAGCGGTAACTTTACAGCGCAAATCCATTAAATTATCCCACGGTTGCGTCGCTCCAAGCTTCGCAGATAAGGCTCTGAGAATTGCCCAATTCTCCTTTGCCTCTCCTGGCGGAAATGAGGCGCGTGCAGCAATTTGAGGACGACCTTCAGTGTTTACGAAGATCCCGCTTTCCTCCGTATATGCTGCTGCTGGCAAAATGATATCGGCGCGTTGTGCCCCTTGATCGCCGTGGCTCCCTTGATAAATCACAAGAGATTCTTTTCCAAGCCCGACCTCATCGCTACCAAGGTTATACAACACATCTGCACCGGCAATTGCTCCCATGCCACCCGCTGTGGTTGCGTCGACATCCATGGCACCAACTCGGCTCGCAGCGGTATGTAAAATCAGTAATTTTGATTGCCGCTGTTCAACAAATGCCATGATCGACCCTAATACCGCCTCACCATCACCATCGCAAATCGCACTCTGCCCGACAATAACGAGAGTTGACGACGCACCCAATCCTTGCGGAGGTTTGGCGATTAGACGCTGGAGTGAATCGCGAGTTTCGCCAAAATGGTTGTAGTCGTAGGTCAATTCGGCCGAACGGCCGACTACGGTCACATTCGCCCCGTGTAACCACGCCTTTCGGATACGCGCATTGAGTACCGGGGCCTCTGTGCGGGGGTTGGTTGCGATCAACAGAATCTCGGCAGCTGTATCAATATCTTCAATACAGGCATTCCCGACATAGGCCGACCGATTTGACGCCGGCAGTTTTGCCCCGTCCGTGCGACATTCTACGACGCCGCCCTGACCTTCGATTAGCTGCTTTAAGGAATATGCGGCTTCGGTCGGAACAAGATCGCCAACAAGCCCGGCAAGTTTGTTCGCCTTGCTCATGACTTCTGATGCCCGTGCGAGAGCCTCCTCCCAACTAGCAGGTCGCAGGCGCCCATTTTCCCGAATATAAGGTTGGTCGAGCCGCTGTCGCCGCAACCCGTCCCAAACGAATCGGGTCTTATCTGAAATCCATTCTTCGTTTATGCCATCGTGGTTGCGCGGCAAAATCCGCATGACCTCGCGCCCTTTGGTATCAACCCTGATCGCCGAACCGAGCGCATCCATGACATCAACGCTTTCGGTCTTCGTCAGTTCCCATGGTCGTGCCGTAAATGCGTAGGGCTTAGAGACGAGGGCTCCGACTGGACAAAGGTCAATAATATTGCCTTGCAAATTGCTGTCGAGCGTTTGTCCGAGGTAAGAGGTGATCTCGGCATCTTCGCCCCGTCCCGTCTGACCCATTTGCGCGATGCCAGCGACTTCGGTGGTAAAGCGGACGCAACGGGTACACGAGATACATCGCACCATGTGCGTTTCAACTAATGGGCCGAGATCCAAATCCTCGACCGCCCGCTTCGCCTCTCGAAAGCGACTAAAATCAACGCCATAGCCCATTGCCTGATCCTGAAGGTCACATTCTCCGCCCTGATCGCAAATCGGGCAATCAAGTGGGTGATTGATGAGTAAGAATTCCATCACGCCGGTGCGAGCTTTTCTGACCATTGATGAATTGGTTAGAATTTGTGGTGGTTGCCCGTCGGGTCCCGAACGCAAATCGCGAACTTGCATGGCACAGGAGGCAACGGGCTTGGGTGGCCCGCCGACGACCTCAACTAAGCACATGCGACAATTTCCGGCAATTGATAGTCGTTCGTGATAGCAAAAGCGCGGAATTTCGACTCCCGCCTCCTCACAAGCTTGAATGAGCGTCATTGCGCTATTCACCTCAATTTCCTGATCATTGATCACGAGTTTTCTAAGCTGCGACATCACTCACTTCACTCTCAATAACTCACCAATTCGGGTTTGATTTTTGATCTCTTCGAATCCCATTTGACACAGATTTTCGGGCTTTTCAGGGTTTACGGCGCGGCTCTCAAACAACTCACGCCCCTTTTCACGCATCCGCTCTTTGTTGTCTTCACTATCAAGATATTCGTTGATCTCGGTGTCGCCATACCCAAGTTCTCGTGCCCGCGCATTGATCTCGAGCATGCGGCTTATCGCCCGTATAGTCCGCGCATCAATTCGGTCACATTCTTTGCGTATGACATCGGCAACCGCGATATAAAATACCTCTTCATCAATTTCAGGCACCTCTTGCAGCGGTGGATGTGCCGCGACATTGGTACTGATGAGAATTGCCAAGACTATAGCCGGCACCATTGATCGCAACTTGCTCATCCTCATTTTCTCTCGCAACAAACGTTATCTGTGCGGGGCGTACAAATTGACGACTGGTGCCAAAAGGCGACGAGTGATAGCGGTGCCCTAACATAACGAACGCGATTGCTACACCTGACACGTTCCCACCAAGGTCAGTCGATCATTGACAACTTCTTTCTCTATTGTTTCCAGGTCGTCACCACCGAGCCATTTGATATCGGACGTACCATATGCTTCAATACAATATCGGATGGCTTCGTATTCCCCAGCTTCTTTAGCGCCAACCAATGATGCCGTGGCATTGCGGACAGTTACTTCGAATTGCCGTCGATCCGAGCGGTCTACTGCGGCGGCGTTGGTACGGAAATAATGTCCGTCAAAGCGTGTTCGGTCTTCTTCATTAGCACAGCCGAGGCCGAGTGTCAGCAATGGGAGCATCAAAAATATCCGAGGCATACGACTACTCTGCTGCTACCATTGTGTTGCGCTTTGTCGAATTTGCCAAGATTCGATCCTCAATCTCATCACGAAAGTTTCGAATGAGCCCTTGGATCGGCCACGCAGCCGCGTCACCAAGCGCACAAATTGTATGCCCTTCAACCTGCTTTGTTACGTCAAGCAGCATATCAATTTCTTCGCGAGCGGCGTTACCGGTGACCAGCCGATCCATCACCCGCATCATCCAGCCCGTGCCCTCTCGACAGGGGGTACATTGCCCACAGCTTTCGTGCTTATAGAATTTTGACAAACGCCAAATTGCTTTGATAATGTCGGTTGAGTGATCCATGACAATTACGGCCGCGGTTCCTAGGCCTGATCCAAGTTCACTTTTCAGAAAGTCGAAATCCATAATCGCCGTCTTCATGTGTTCTCCTCGCACACATGGCACCGAAGACCCACCCGGAATAACAGCCTTTAAATTATCCCAGCCGCCGCGAATTCCACCGCAATGGGTCTCAATTAGTTCCTCGAAACTAATCGACATCGCCTCTTCAACCACGCAGGGAAAGTTTACGTGACCTGAAATTGCAAAAAGCTTGGTCCCGGTGTTATTCGGTCGACCAAAACCTGTGAACCAGTCAGCGCCACGCCGCAAGATAGTAGGGACGACCGCGATTGATTCGACATTGTTGACAGTCGTTGGGCATCCATACAAACCCGCCCCTGCTGGGAATGGCGGTTTCATACGGGGCATGCCTTTTTTTCCTTCGAGGCTCTCCAAGAGAGCGGTCTCTTCGCCGCAGATGTATGCACCTGCCCCGTGGTGCAAAAATAAATCAAAATCCCAACCCGAACCTGCGGCATTCTTGCCTAGGAGTCCGTCGTCGTAAGCTTCGTCTATGGCACTCTGCAGGGTTTCTCTTTCGCGAATATACTCCCCACGAATATAAATATAGCACGAATGAGCTGCCATGGCAAAGGCAGCGATCAAGCATCCTTCGATAAGGGTGTGTGGATCATGCCGCATGATTTCACGATCCTTGCAGGTGCCGGGTTCTGATTCATCAGCATTGATGACGAGATAACTTGGTCGTCCGTCGGTTTCCTTTGGCATGAATGACCATTTTAATCCGGTCGGGAATCCAGCACCACCTCTTCCCCGTAGCCCGCTGTTCTTAACCTCTTGGATTATCCAATCGCGCCCCTTCTGCAATAGGGCCGCTGTATTATCCCATTGCCCTCGCTTGCGCGCCCCAGCAAGAGTACGATCAAACATCCCATATAGGTTCCCAAAGATGCGATCACTGTCTTGAAGCATCCCAGTTCTATCCTTTGTCTTCACGACGCATACGTAACAACTTCACGATGTTGACGCCAGCGTAGACTAGCGCTGCTAACGCAGCAAAATCGGCGAGCAGAGCGTAGCGACCGGGCCATCCCAGTTCCCGTCCGACCAGCTGCACAAGCAGCCAAAACAGGATTGATGCGACAATCACAACCGATATATGCCTGCCCATCTTCGCGATATGATGATCTTGGCTTACAGCCATCTCTGAACCTTTCGCTTGCGCGACAATAACCACGAATTCCTTTGTCAACCCGCACACTATAGCGCAACTACACGGACATAGTGTCGTGCGTATCAATCATCGGCGGCTTTTCCAACTTTCCATCAGTGCGACGACAAAGTCCAACGCCACTGTACAAAGTTCACCCGACATCGTGATGAATGATCACCGTTCTAATGCAGCTTTTGCGATCTATCACTGCACAGATAAAGCGGATCAAGTGAAATCATTGGTAGCATACTTTCGTCGATAACCGATTGATTTACTGCACCGATCAGACCAAATCGGCATCGTTGCTTTACCATAGACTGGTGGTCGCAATGAAGGCCCGAAACGCCAATCTGCCGATATCGTGTCGTCTTTTTCATCGGTCGAGCGACTTCTCTCCGTTGTTACACATATTTCGGGCGCACTTAACGCAAAACTTCGCGGTATCAATTTGCTAATGTTTGGTTCTATTGATATTTCGGTTGATCGATTTTCGGTATTTCAGCCGTCAATTCGTTTAATTGTATCTTTATTGGTCACCGCAAGCTGGACCGACCCGTTGTGGGATAGGCGTTCATCGGCTAGAGTTGTCAAACTGGTTAGCCCAGATGCGGGCTCACAAGAAAATCGACCATTTTGAGGGCCTGGAGTTGGGATATCTCCTGATAAGAACGCATCTATAATACTGTTTAGGCGTTCGCTACTTAGATCCTCGTAATAATCCTTCCCGATTTGCACCATGGGCGCATTCGCGCAGGAACCGAGGCACTCGACTTCTTCCCACGACAATCGCCCGTCAGGCGATAATTCATGCGGGTTGGGTGCGATTCGGGATTGGCAGACAGCTATCAAGTCTTCGGAGCCGCAGATCATGCAGGTTGTTGTTCCACATACTTGAATGTGTGCAACGCTGCCAACAGGGTTAAGCTGAAACATAAAATAGAATGAAGCAACTTCGAGCGCCCGAATATACGCCATATCAAGCATATTTGCGACATATTCGATTGCAGCACGGGTTAGCCAACCCTCTTGCTCCTGCGCCCGCCACAGTAACGGAATAATGGCACTTGCCTGCCGACCTTTCGGATACTTCGACAACTGGGCCTCGGCCCACGCTTGATTCGCCGCAGTAAAGGCAAAAGTATCTGGCTGTTCGTGGTGCAACCGTCGCAGCATGACTATAGTGTTCTCCTCGGTAATTCGTTCATGAATTCACGACGAATGCGGTTACCATGAATTCCGCAACATGAACGGCTCGCGTGATTGTGACTTTGCCAATCAATAGCATGACTTCCTTACCTTTGCGCACAGTCGTTACCGATCTATTTCCCCAAAAACGACATCCATGGTGCCAATGATCGCTGCCACGTCTGCAAGCTGATGTCCTTTTGCGATATGATCCATCGCTTGCAAATGCAAAAACCCTGGTGCGCGTAATTTGACCCGGTAAGGTTTATTGGTACCATCGGCGATTAAGTGAACGCCGAATTCGCCTTTTGGCGCTTCGACAGCAGCATAGACAGAACCCGCTGGCACGTGAAACCCTTCGGTATACAGTTTAAAGTGGTGAATGAGGGCTTCCATTGAGGTTTTCATATCTGCACGGGTCGGTGGTGTAAGTTTGCCGCGTGCCAATATATCACCGTCGGCCCGCCGCAGCTTTGCGATCGCTTGCAGAATTATGGCGACCGACTGTCGCATTTCCTCCATCCGCACGAGGTATCTGTCATAGCAATCACCGTTTTTTCCAATCGGAATCTGAAATTCAAATTCATTATAGCACTCATACGGCTGCGAACGGCGAAGATCCCACGCTAAGCCGCTCCCGCGAACCATAACGCCAGAAAAACCCCAGTCTAGTGCGTCTTTTTCTGACACAATGCCGATATCAACATTGCGTTGTTTAAAAATTCGGTTTTCGGTCAAGAGATCATTGATATCATTCAGCGCTTTGGGGAATTCAGTCGCCCAATTCTCAATATCGTCAAGCAACTCATTCGGAAGGTCTTGGTGGACACCGCCGGGACGAAAATAGGCTGCATGTAGACGGGCACCGCAAGCACGCTCATAAAACACCATGAGTTTCTCGCGTTCTTCAAATCCCCACAAGGGCGGCGTTAGCGCACCGACATCCATAGCTTGGGTTGTAACATTTAACAAATGATTGAGAACTCTGCCAATTTCGGAAAACAATACTCTGATCAGCGACGCACGTCGTGGGATCTCAAGCGCCGTTAGTTTTTCGATCGCGAGGCACCAAGCGTGCTCTTGATTCATGGGTGCCACGTAATCTAGCCGGTCCAAATAGGGCAGATTTTGCAGATAGGTGCGGCTCTCCATTAGTTTCTCGGTTCCACGATGCAAGAGGCCGATGTGGGGGTCACACCTTTCGACGATTTCGCCGTCAAGTTCGAGTACCAGACGCAGGACACCGTGGGCGGCTGGATGCTGCGGTCCGAAATTTATATTGAAATTACGGATTTTGTGCTCACCTGGCTGTGACCCGGTAAGGTTTGTTGATCCGTCCATAATTGTTCGCCCTTAAAATTTTTCGGCTATAGCCGAAGCCTGTTTTTGCGAAGCTCTGTCGAGTGTTTTGAGTGAACTGTTAAGAGATAACCGCGGACTGCCGTTTAGTGAGTTGGAACGGGTTCTCATCTGATTTGCCTATCGGTCAACTTCGGCGGATCACAAAATATAGCGGCCGCAACGGTGACGTTTTTTGTTTGTTATCCCCTCGACCGTTAATTTTGGTTAAATTCGAGAAATACCTGGTCGTAGGTGTACTACGTTGTTTCATGTTTTTCTGATTTATCGTCTGGCATGATATGTTCTGCCCCTTCCCATGGCGACATAAAGTCGAATTGTCGATACTCTTGCACCAGCGTGACAGGTTCATAAACGACGCGCTTTTGTTTCTCGTCATAGCGCACTTCGGTATAACCGGTTGTTGGAAAGTCTTTGCGAAGCGGGTGCCCTTGAAATCCGTAATCGGTCAAAATTCGGCGCAAGTCCGGATGACCAGAGAACATGATCCCAAACATGTCGAAGACTTCCCTCTCGAACCAGTTTGCAGCGGGATGGAACTGCGTGATAGACGGCACAATATCTTCGTTTCGAACGGCAACGCGTACTCGAACACGTTGGTTTTGACGCATACTCAGTAGTAGATAGATGAGGTCAAAACGGCTGGCACGCTCTGGGTAATCGACCGCGGTAATGTCAATCAGAGTTGTGAATTGGCACACCTGATCATTTTTGAGCAATTCGACCAATCCCAGAATTGCGGAAAGTGGCGTATCAATCCGCAGTTCGTCAAAACCGACTGCCCAAGACAAAACGCCATTCGGGCATTTGGCTGCGATTGTCGCACCGAGTTCGTTCAAGGCTTCTGACACGAACCTACTCTTTATCGTGTTATTGTGCCTGTGCGTCGGATTTTGCGCTGCAGGGTCAACAATCCGTACAGTAACGCTTCCGCAGTAGGCGGGCATCCGGGGACGTAGACATCGACAGGTACAATCCGGTCACATCCGCGAACAACCGAGTAGCTATAGTGATAATAGCCACCACCATTTGCGCACGACCCCATAGAAATTACGTATCGAGGTTCAGGCATTTGGTCGTAAACTTTTCTTAACGCTGGGGCCATTTTGTTTGTGAGTGTGCCGGCAACGATCATCAGGTCCGACTGCCTTGGCGAGGCGCGGGGTGCCGTTCCGAAGCGCTCAAGATCGTAACGGGGCATTGAGGTATGCATCATTTCGACAGCACAGCAGGCTAAGCCGAAGGTCATCCAGTGCAAAGAGCCTGTTCGGGCCCAATTGATGACATCTTCGACCGAAGTCAGCAGGAAACCTTTTTCTTGTAGTTCGTGTGCTGACGGTGGCGGTTCATTGGCATACTCTGTTGGAGTTGGCGGTGGTGGAGCCTTTACTGCCATTCTAGTGCTCCTTTTTTCCACTCGTAGGCGAAGCCGATTGTTAGGACGGACAAAAATACCATCATTGACCAAAAACTGACATCGCTGAGTTCAGAAAAAGCGACGGCCCAGGGGAACAAGAACGCGATTTCGAGATCGAAGATAATGAATAATATTGCGACGAGATAGAACCTTACGTCGAATTTCATGCGCGCATCGTCGAAGGCATTAAAGCCGCACTCGTAGGCCGATAGCTTCTCTGGATCAGGATCACGCACAGCGACGATAACGGCTGCGAGAATAAGCACGACGCCTAAGCCGATTGCGATAACCAAAAAGACGAGTATCGGAAGGTATTCTCGTGCCAAATCTTCCAAGCTCAAACTCCTAATGCGTAGCGATCTCTCTCTTTTCGCCCTCGTGCCCACTAATCGGAACCTAGCGCATCTATGCCCTATCGTCAATTAAGTGTGTGACATCTCTATATCACCCTCGCCCATCAATTAAAGATACCTAACTCTGATGGCTTAATCCTGACTAGGCTGGTCGTTTGGTAGAGTTGAATTTTGGACTCTCCTTAAATTCACCCTGCGATTGTGCGAAAGCTTTCAAGTTACAAGGCGTGATGTATCTGGAGTATTTCGAACCTCATTCAGCTTTATGCCACCGTTAGTCGAGAGTTGGAAGCGGTTTCTGACGAGGCTTATGAGCACATCCGTATCCAAGAGGGAATATCGGAACGGCGGGCATTGTCACCATTCAGTAGTTGGAACGAGCATGGCAACCTAGCGAAAAGAGGGTATAATATGAAGACAGCAGCGGGTTGGTCGAATCGCTGATTAACGCAGTTGTCGCGAACCAAGGTTCTTACGCAAAAGGTATTATAGAACGGATTGACGCTGTCAATGTAATGGAGCCGCTCTGGTATGCGCTATGGATAGACCTAGGGGGAGAAGTGGAACCAGCACCTGTTGAAGGTTGCGACGCTATGAAGACCGTGTTGGAAGAGTTTTCGCCAAAGCGATCGTAAATTGTCAGCGTCACAGCTTGTATTACGATATAAATATCTCAAACTAGCCTTAGCCCAACATCGGTACCGATTCTGCTGTAGAACTTTCCCTTTTCGGTTTTTTGATCGCGATCTTCTTCATTTAGTTCAAAAGATTGTTCGGCGCTGTTTTGGTGGTGCGTGGATGCTTGCGTTTAGGGAGGAAATTGTCAAATGTTTAGAAACAGGTATCAGTGCCCCACTTGTGGCGCGAAAAAGCCTTGGGGATATGTCATCGCCCAATAAGAGTTTTGCTGGAAATCATTTAGGCCGAAATTACACGGACCAACGTTCGGTTCTTATATTGATATCGAATCGCCCACCAGCATCTTCTAAACCAATATTGGAGCCGTCTAGTAGCCACCACCAATAGAAATATTAGTGATTGAGGCATTTAATTATTTTTCTCGTATGTCAATCCAGCAAAAATTAAAGGGGCAACCAAAGCCGCCCCGCATGTGCCTATCAAAGACAGTTATCGGTTGGCGCAGCCCCAGTTGCTCCGCAGTGAGGTATAGTCGTAATTTTGGGACCCGACAGTTCCGGTATTGCCCCGCCCGCACAGGCAGTTGCGAACGTCATGAAAGGTTAGGGGGGTGATGGAGAAGCACCCGGTGCTGCCCATGGAAGTATCAAGGGTTGCATTCGCAGGGGTGTACGTCCCGCCCGTCATGAAGCAGCGACGAACAAAGGGTCTTCCCTCGCCAAACCCGGCTGCCGTTGTGTAGACCACAGCATAATAAGGCGTCTTTTCGGCTAAGCTGGAAAGTGTAAAGTTGAAATCTTGGGTAAGCTCTGTATACGCTTGACGGAAAGTGGCCAGTATTTGGGTAGTGCCGGCCTGTGCGTTGGTCTTCGCGTTGTAGACCTTGATGTTGGTGGGGAATTCAGTCGGCCCGCCATCCCCGATGCGTGATCTCAGGTTACCGTACATATTTGCGATTCGCTGGGCTCTAAAGTTCGCGTTGTTGTTCGTCACGGACGAAATGGTCCCGAAATTGGGGTCGGCAGTCTCTCCCTGTCCCACGCAAGCGGCCGGTCCTATCAGCCCCGGCGCGGTTATGGTGGTCTGCGCCCATACCGGCGCGACGATTACCATCGCCATCAGCGCGGTGGCCAGAAGGTTACCTAAATTGGGGGGGGGGGGGGGGGAGAAATTTTAATTAATTATACGTGGTTTATATTGAAAACATTATAACGTGACTATATGACAATTCAAATTAGGAATGAGAAAAGTAGTTAAACACTTTGTCGCCAAATATTAGGCAATTTTGGGAGATAGCCAATGCGGTTTTTTGAACGCCTGACGATGCAGGGTCTTCTCTCCTTTCCTCCAGATATGGAACCGTTTGAATTACGTTCGTTGAACGTATTGATCGGTCCTAACGGATCGGGAAAGTCCAATGTTATAGAAGCTCTTGAGCTCATCAAATCAACACCAACCGATTTTGCCGCTGCAATCCGCAATGGTGGCGGTGCTGCAGAATGGATATGGAAAGGTAACGATCGACAACCTAGCGCGGCCATCAATGTCGAAACCGGTGCACCTCCGACTGGCCCCGACACCCCTTCTGGCCGACCTTTACTCTATCGGCTCGAATTTACATCTACGAACAATAGAGTTGAAGTACTTGACGAGGCGATCGAGGAAGTCTCGCCAGTTGATGGCCATACCGATCGCTATTTCTACTACAGATTCCAGAAAGGGCATCCTGTTATCAACATTAAGGATCAACCCAAGAATGAGAAACTCTCCGAACAGCTCAATGGGAATCGGGCGCCAAGACACCTCCAGCGCGAAGATGTGTTGCCCGATCAATCTATCCTAGCCCAACGTAAGGAGCCAGAAATCTATCCAGAATTAACATGGATAGGGCGCAGCTTTTCAAATATACAGACTTTCCGCGATTGGACTTTCGGGAGGTATGCACCATTACGGCAACCGCAGCCCGCCGATTTGCCTGGGAATCACTTGCTTTCCGATTGTCGTAACCTTGCTCTACTGCTAAATCAAATGTTGCATCGCGATTCACAACGATTCGATGAACTTCTGAAACGTTTTTTTCCACGATTCGAACGGATGTCTACTCCAGTCTCTGGTGGGACAATTCAGCTTTCTTTGCACGAGCAAGGCTTCGAGGCGCCAATCCCCGCGAGCCGATTATCGGATGGGACACTACGTTTTATCGCCATTCTTGCGACACTGCTCTCGCAAAACCCACCATCGTTGGTCTGTATTGAAGAACCAGAACTTGGCATACATCCCGATGCAGTCGCATTGATCGGCGAACTCTTGATTGAGGCCTCCGCGCGCATGCAGATTGTCGTTACTACTCATTCAGATACATTAGTTTCCGCATTAACGCGCGAACCGGAAACGATAGTGGGGTGCGAACGACAAGGATGTGGCACGGTCTTGCGCAGGCTTGACGCTGATAAATTGACCCATTGGTTAGATGACTATCAATTGGGCGACTTGTGGCGGATGGGCGAGTTGGGTGCTAATCCTTGAACGGTGTAACGATTTATATGGAAGGGGGAGGCAAAGGGCCACACGCTCAAAGAGCTTTGCGCCGAGGTATGGACACTTTTTTGCGAAAACTCAAAGACGCAACGCGCGCAAAATCATTGCGGTGGAAATTGGTTTGCTGTGGCAGCCGAAATAAAGCATTCGAGGCATTCAGAAATGCACAAAAAATCGAAAAGGATACCGTAAACGTTCTGCTGGTTGATGCTGAAGAGCTCGTTAAGGTATCACCAATTGATCATCTGTGGACACAAGACGGATGGAAATTTAGCAAAGAGGAACAGGATTTTGTTCATTTGATGACCCAGACGATGGAGACATGGATTATTGCCGATCCAGAGGCGATGTGCAACTATTACGAAGACGGCTTCAAGGCAAACTCTTTACCAAAAGCCTCTGATCTGGAAACTGTCACCAAAGCGGAAATTGACCGAGCATTAAAACTGGCGACTAAAGACACACAGAAGAAACATTACCATAAGATTCATCACGCGGGCGATCTGTTAGCACTCATTGATCCAAGCCGAGTACGGCAGCGATGTTCGTATTGTGAACGATTGTTTACTCTGATCGAGGAAACTATCGTAAATTAATTAGCGTCTACAAAAAAGGAGCGAAGCCCCTATTTTCGTTGATGGGCAGCGCGTCCCTTTACCATTGCACTACTCTCATTTTCAGAAATTTCCTGCAGACTTTGAAGTCTGAAATACAAGGAATCCGGTAAGACGAAACCTGACAGTGCACTTCACTAATGAATCGGGGGTCACGAACGGATTGTGGCTCAAAGTACCGATGACGATTTGATGGCTTGGCGCACGGCCGTGAACTTCAACAAAATATCTGGGTAAAGACATCCAGACTTGATACCCGCGGTCGCAATATCTCAATATTGTGGCATGGAACTCCAAATTACTCGCGGAGCACTGCGGCGATTTACGATCTTCGTGGGGTCAACTGATGCTCCTAAATCATGAAGCCAGTTCGGCTTGCGTCAGTAATTCATTCGCAACCGATTTAGCAAACATCCCCTCTGTAAACTGCAGTTTAGCGAGCCGCGCGTACAAGCCGCCTTGCTCAACTAAGTCCGTGTGATTTCCGATCGCCACGATGCGCCCTTGATCAAGAACGACAATTCGATCTGCTCGCTTGACTGTTGCCAAACGGTGGGCGACAATCAATGTCGTCCGACCTTTGCTCAGCTTTTCGAACGCCTGCTGTACGGCCAGTTCGCTTTCAGCATCCAAAGCGCTTGTCGCCTCATCCAGCAATAACACCGGGGCGTCACGCAATATCGCACGCGCAATAGCGATTCTCTGCCGTTGCCCTCCCGATAACATAACTCCGCGCTCACCAACAGGAGAATCGTAGCCCTCTGGTAGCGCTACAATAAAATCATGTGCCGCTGCAGCCTGTGCAGCGGCGATAACTTCTGTATCGCTTGCTTCAGGTCGTCCAAAGCGGATGTTTTCAAGCACTGAGGTTGCAAAAATCACTGGATCTTGTGGCACGAGGGCCAAGTGACTACGAAACACCTTGCGGGACATCAACGATAAATCTGTGTCATCAAGCAAAATCCGACCTGAAGTCGGATCATAAAAACGCAACAAGAGTTGGAAAATGGTCGTTTTTCCAGCACCTGACGGGCCGACGAACGCAACTGTTTCGCCTGGAGTGACTGTTAACGATACATCATCCAATACAAGAAATTCGGGGCGAGAAGGATAGTAAAGTCGTAGGTTCTCAAAGGTAATGCGACCTTCAACTGGCAAGATCGGGGTTACAGGGTCCGCAGGGTCTATTACGGAATCTTCACTTTGAAGCAGTTCGACAAGTCTCTCGGTGGCCCCAGCCGCACGCTGCAGTTCGCCCCAGATTTCCGAAAGGGCGGCAACAGACCCTGAGACCATGATCGAATAGATGACGAATTGTACCAGCAATCCTACGGTCATATTACCAGTGCGTACCGAGTTGGCCCCAATCCACAAAACCCCCACGACACCGGTAAACGCCAAGAAAATGACGATGACGGTCATTACCGATCGGGTTCGAATTCGTTTTCGGGCTGAAACGAAGCTTGACTCGGTGACTTCGGCAAAGGTCGCACGGCTTACCGTTTCGTGATTGAACGCTTGCACTGTTTGAGCGGCGCTCAGCGCCTCTGACGCATTCCCTGATGAGGCAGCGATCCAGTCTTGATTATCTCGACTCAATGATCGTAATCGCCGTCCAAGAATGAGTATTGGCACCACCACCAAAGGAACGATCAGGAGTGCGAGCCCGGTCAGCTTCGGCGATGTGAGCAACATCAAAATGAGACCACCGAACAAAATCAGAACGTTTCGGAGAGCGATAGAGGCTGAGGAGCCAAGGACCGACAAAATCAGAGTGGTGTCGGTGGTAATCCGACTCAAGACTTCACCGGTCAGGATTTTTTCAAAGAAGGCCGGGCTCATGCCGATGACCCGATCAAAGACGGCCACTCGGATGTCGGCGACTACTCTCTCACCGAGTCTTGATACCAAAGCGTATCGCAACCCAGTCCCTAGAGCCAAAATTGCGGCGATGCCAAGCGCGGCAGCAAAATATAGGTTTAAGAGGGTACTGTCATCACTATTAAAATTATCTACCACTCGCCGCACCGCCATTGGTAAGGTTAGTGATACGAGGGCCGTCAATATTAATGCTGAAACTGCAGCTAGTGCCAAAAGCCGATATGGCCACAAAAATGGCTTGAGTGCAGCGAGAGCGCTGATTTTTTTTGACTTTTTTCGTTCTCGTTCACTGTTAAACGTCGACGGAGAACTCACGGTGTCCATTCGAGTCATGATTGAAGGCGTCGGTATCTTTGCGAAAGCTTCTTTGACCGGACGATGCTCGGATTATACGCGATCACGCTGCTATGCCTATCCATAGCAAACCCTCGAGTCGCTAATGTCGTGTAAAAACGGCTTATATTCGAACAACATTCAGGCAGCGGTTACGTGTGCAGGTCAATCGACAAGCCACTTTGTGGCAAGAAGCATCTGTCTCCCTGAACTCATGCCGACGAATCTACTGATCATGCGTCGTCGATAATTTGGCAGCGAGAACCCCTAAATTCAAGAGCCGGACCAGAGCCATCACCCAAGACTTGTCGCATGTCAGCGACTCCTCGCTTTTTTCAGCCAGTGTGTCATTAAACGACAGAAGTTTGATCTGCAACCCCAGTTATTATTGACAATGTATCATCTAATGCGACGCAATCTGCTCCCGTTTTTTTTGCAAAGCTGCTTTCCCGTTGATCACAGAAAGGTAATGAGCGCAATTTACGAAAACCGTTGTTTTAGGTGTTTGATAATTTCACAACAGGGTTCTACCGAATATCTTTCGAACAGTTCTGCCGACAAAAACTCCTCTCAACTATCGAATATCTTTACACAATCGGCTCCAGTTGCAATCTGTAACGAAATATATTCAGTTGTTGCATCAGTTAATCGCCCGATCAGTTGTGTAAAGATTGGCTGATTTGCGGCGGGATAAGATTGAAAGACGGACGAATTTGTATAAAGGTATTTTTTTGTAAACTATGGAAGATGTTTGAGGATTAAGGCGCGATCTCGGCACCGGTGTTGGTAAGTGCCTATTGCTTAGAGGAGACAAATCTTTGACCCGCAAACACCTACCCGTTGGCATTCAGGACTTTAAGACAATCAGAAGTGAAAGCTTCTATTATGTCGATAAGACCTCGCTAATCCATCGGTTGGTAAACCGTGGTCGCCACTATTTTCTCTCACGGCCGCGCCGATTTGGAAAAAGTCTTCTGATAGATACGCTGGGTGCGC
>JAPORY010000022.1 GCA_026709985.1 Aestuariivita sp.
TCGGTGAAATTCCGAGCGAGTCCACTTTCTCACGCGCCTTTGCCGAGTTTGCCGACATGGCGCTGCCGGAACGGATGCCTGCGGCGCTGATTGCAAGCGCATTTGCGGACACGGTCGTCGGACAACTTTCTCGCGATTCGACCGCGATTGAGGTATGAGAAAAGCCAAAGGCCAAGGCGTCGAAACCGAAGACACCCCGCAAGCGTGGCAGACCGCGCAACGGCGAAGCCCCACCCAAAGAGCCGCGGCGTCTTGACCGCCAATTGAAATTTGAAGTATGAGTACTTATTTCGGTGGTGTACTTATTGTCTTCGAAAAAAAAGGGATGGAAGCGAAATGAGGTCTATTGTTGATTTTGCCCTAACGGCTCTAGCTATTTACGGGGCATATAAGTGGTATCAAGAAGACTTGCCTGTTGGCAAAACCAAACTCGGTCCTAAAGTCCGAAAATGGTTTAATGAGGATAAAGAACCTGCTGACGCGTAACTCTGCATCCACGCCGGTTTTTTGGAAGCGCATGGGTTGATAGTTCATTAGGAAACGAAGTCGTCTCCCGCAATTCCTGCAGATTACCAAGATCAGTGTAGTTAACGCGGTCATCGTTGACCTGCATTTTTTGACGACCTAAAGAAGAGTGTCGCTTTTCTAACTGTCCGTACTTAGCGTCTTGACGGGCTGTACAATCAATCTTTGCTTCATTGACCACTCTCCAGCTTTTGGGATCTGCGGTATCGCAGCAAAGCCTCAAGCAATTAGACAAGTGACGAGATCGCTTCGGTCAGATTACGGGTCATTCGCAGAAGCCGAAAGAATAATTCGGACGAAGCCTGAATTCACTGGCAGAGGGGTTCTTTGCTGAGGCGAAGGAATTCTTCAAAATCCATGTGCTGCTCAAGGTGTTCGGCAAGTTCATCAAGGGTTTGTTCGATCATATCACTGTAGGCAACGATAGAAGTTTGGTTGAATTCTGCAAGCAGCCGCGACCGAAAACTATCGCTCGCAAAAATTCCATGTAGGTAAGTTCCACGGACGCGCCCGCCCAAGGCTTGAGCACCTTCTGGACGGTCATCAATTATAAACCAAGGGTGTGCAAGTGCCACCCCGACTGTCTCGCCGAGGTGGATTTCATATCCCGTTAAACTCTCTTTGCTGGTCACGCATTGCGCCTGTCGATTTGCCAAGTGTTTGGTCTTGCCGAGCGTTGTCTGCATATCAAAATATCCCAGTCCGTTGATTTTCCCAGCGGTCCCTTCAAGGCCAAGGGGATCGTCTATCGTCTGACCCAACATCTGAAAGCCGCCGCATAAGCCGAAGAGATATCCTCCGCGCCGCACATGCGAGGCGATATCAATATCCCATCCCTGCTCGCGCAGAAATTCTAGATCAGAAATTGTTGACTTACTGCCTAACAGTAGAATCAGATCGGCAGCAGTTGGAATAATCTGCCCCGGCGGGATAATGTCCACTTGAACCGAGGGTTCCGCTGCCAAGGGACCGAGATCGTCGAAGTTAGCAATTCGCGGCAATCGTGGTACAGCGACGGTAATCCCATCACCAGCTTGCGAACGGATATCCAAAACATCTTCTTCCGGCAGGTGCCACGCGTTTTCGAACCAAGGAATTGTTCCAAGTGATGTCCATCCAGTTCGGTATTCGATGTCTGCAATGAGGCCGTGCACGAGACTTTTGTCCCCTCGAAATTTGTTCACGAGAAAGCCCGCAATATGCTTTTGATCGCGCTCATCCAAAACCATTTTCGTGCCAACCAGTTGCGCACTTACACCGCCGCGATCAATGTCACCGATCAGCACCACTGGTATGCCAAGTTCCGTAGCAAAACCCATATTCGCTATATCACTGTGCCGCAGGTTCGTCTCTGCTGGGCTGCCAGCACCTTCAACCAAAACCAAATCCACCTCCCTCGAAAGGCGTTGGAAACTTTCGACGATATAAGGCAGAAGTTCTCTACGGTCAGAAAAGTATTGGCTTGCTTTCAAGGAGCCTCGATTCTGTCCTTGAACAATAAGTTGAGCACCAGTCTCAGTCTCAGGCTTTAGCAACACTGGATTCATATCCGATGTCGGTGGTAGGCCCGCCGCGAGCGCTTGCAGTGCTTGTGCTCGGCCGATCTCGCCCCCATTTGTTGCAACAGCGGCATTATTGGACATGTTCTGCGGTTTGAATGGCGCAATGCGGTACCCTCGCCGAAGCAATGCTCGTGCGAGTCCAGCGACAATCAGGGATTTACCAACATTACTACCCGTTCCCTGCAGCATAATCGCGCGTGAAATAATAACCTCCAGCGTTCAAATCCAAAGCAATATCAGTGATAAAATCGCGGCACGTGGAATTGCGCAAGCCGTTGCAAAGAACCGTTCTATCGGCAGCGATGGGCTCTCCATATGACAGTGCCCCACTGCGATTAATCAAAGTCACATTTTGGTATCCGATGCCGTCTTCTTTGGCGCAAAACTCTCCGGGATGTCAGAAAATTCGAATTTCCGGCGGCATCTCAAATTTCAAACAAAGCCCACCCACAAAACTGATGATGGCCGATGCAGTTTGGATGGCAATGAAATCGAATAGCTAAGCTCCATTCGGCGAGAAATTCATACCAGCAAAGCAGATACCTGGATGCCGAACCGATGGCCTGCGCGAAAACTGCTTCAGGCCCGTTCAGCGCATGAACTTGCTTCCTCATTAATTTGATTGTAAAGATTTGTGTAGACTCCATTACCAAGACAGCCGCAGTGTGCGCAACACGTGATCCCGCAATGGCTTTGGAATGTCCAGTTCCCTTGCTGTTTTATGCCATGTTGAGAACGCCTCAACAGTTTTTTGCAGCACGGCTTTTTCGCGATTGCGCGGCAGTCCAGCAAACTCTGCAAGCTGTTTGAGGTCTTTTACGTTGAAATCGCTGGTTTTGTTGTTGATGCTTAGCTGGTGAAATTTGGTAAACTCGCTACCTGCAGCGTGGCACAAATCATAGGCGGGCGAGACGTCCCAATTTCCGTGCCGATCCATCATAAATCCGAAGTTTTTAACGTGGTCGTCTTGATTGCATCCGACCACGTTAAAGACAATACGACGAAATTGCTCTTCAAAGGCACTTTGCGGCATGTTCAGTTTGCGCATGATCGTGAAGAGTTGTTCATACGAATAGGCACCACTTTCATAGTAGTCAAAATGCGCGACGGCTGTAAAAGTCTGAACAAATTTCTTAGAGCCGGTCGCGTCACGATCAAAGCGTCGGGTCATAAAGTGATTGCGGCCGTTCTCCGTGAGCAGTCGGCTTTCCATCATGTTGATACCGCAGGCTTTGGCCATTAGGTGATAGCTGTATTCCAAGAGACCATAGCCTGACGGGTCAGTCACCCCCCAATCGCCACTGAACGCAACGCCGTCAAATTTAATCAGCCAATGCTCGAAATTGGGCGGAAGGTTTAACTGTCCCGATCGCACTTCATTTGTTTCAGGATTATAGGAAACGACAGCCTTTGCCCGGGCACCTCCAGCAGATGTCCCGACACTGAGAATATTGAGTACCGCATTTGCTTCTTTGCCGGGGGTCAGTCTGGTGCGCAGCTTTTCTTTTTCGACATAAGCCATTGAAGCAAGTTCAATAAGGTCGCGAAATTCAAGCCTTTTATCTCTTGGTGCTGCGGCTTGAATTGCGGGCTCAAATTCCAGAGCTCCCATGCCTCGTGTGCCAGTGTAACAGAGGCGGTCTACCGCGTTGAATGTCGCTGACTCCCGTCCGGTGTTGTTTAGCCAAACATCAATGAGTTTGTTTCCGTATCTATCGGGTAGGCTGTCCGCAATCATGCCAGGCAACCCGTGAAATGATCTTGGGTGCAGTCCTTCAAATTGAAAAATATGATTCTGACGAACAGGCATATGCAGCGGCGCCGGTTCTATCCCGAAGTTTGTAAATTCTGGATCATATTCAAATCGTGCGAACCGTTCGCCATATTCCATTGCGATATATCCGATGACCGTGCCCCACAATTTAACTGTCGCTGTGCTCACCGGGTTTCATCTCCCCACACAATACCTGTCGACGAAGACGGCTTCTTGCGTCTGTGGGATTTTCCGGCAAGCACTTGGGCCATTGGCGAATCAAAAGTTTCTGGTAGCAGCGCTTCAAGGGCAGGAACCCGATCTAATGCCTTGAGAATCTTCAACCACGTTTCAAACTGGCTGTCTTTTCCGCTCTCAATGCGGCGGAGTGTGGCGACACCGATTCCAGCTTTCTGTGCCAATTCAATTTGAGAGTAACCCTGCGCCTTACGTAGGATCGTAAGCCGTTTGGCAAATTCCTTGAGAATTTCATTGTCGGGTACAAATTTTGTAATCTTCATCATATCGCCAGTGATAGATTTGACTGCTTTTCATGCAAACACGTATCATAAGTGATCGTATTGGGCCTGAAAGAGCCAATTCATATCACAAATGATAACTTACGCGATGATGACATTCAAGGGTTAAATTTGATTGCGGATTGGGGCGAGAGTGCGACCTCTCAGACCAATCTGGCGGCATGATCATAAAGATAGACTTTGATTTTCCCGATTGCCACAAATCAGTGCCGTCTATAGCCTTGCCAGACTCGAAGTGTGTCTCATCACCCCCGTTTGGGGTGAACGAAGTCGGACAGGCATACTTGATGGTCGTCCCAAGTACTACCTTCAATTTCTCTTGGGCAAAAGGGTATTCGGCCGCTCTCGCAGCGATAGCGGCGTGTGAGTTGTCAATTTGCGGGCGCAATGGCTACACGCGAATCGTCCGGCGGACCTCGCGATAGAGCTGTGTTCCTAGCACTTACAGGCCGCACAGCGGTCACTCGATTTGACGCTCTGCCCGTATCGTATTCGGCAAAGTATGGTCTCCCAAATGCGAGACAAACCCGCCTTTGCGGATTGATCGGCGTTACCGTCGATAATGAGGATGGTAGGACATTTGAGGACTGAGCAGGGGAGGCTCAATCCGCAGCTTCGTCATAAAATTCTCAAGCTGCATCCGCTTGTTGCTGAGCGGCATGTCGACGCTCGCTTTCCTCACGCGATAAGGCGACCGACGTTCGGATTCCTTTTGAAACAAATGCCATTAGACCGCTGACGACCCTTTCGTTTGGTTCAATTCCCGCGCAGGTCAGCACCTCGCGCCCATCTCTTGATCGTGCCCAGCGCGCAATTCGCTCGGCGCCGTTCCCAAACTTTTTGTCATCGGCGATTGCATCATCTAGCGCGGCCAAAACGACAGCTGCAAATAGTTTTCTTGCTCGGTTGCCTTGCTCATTGCTCGGTCCAATATTGTCAATGAAGTCGCGCATCAGTGCTTCCCTAGTGTCCCTATTTCTCGTCTATTCCGCTCCGGTTCCAAACGACCGATCAAGCTACTTGCAGCGTACTTTACACGAAAGCCGCCTAGCAGTTTTCTTCTTCAACGCTGCATATGCAGCATCACCGGTAATTGTAGACAATAGCTACACTGTACCATATACCATGCAAGTGCAGCTATTTCAATAGAATTCACAGGGTTGTGTTGTGGCAAAAATCAACGGAAACGAAATTCGCTCTGGTTACGTCCTTGATCATAACGGCGGGCTTTGGGTCGCCGTCAAGGTTGATCATGTAAAACCGGGTAAGGGTGGCGCATTCGCGCAAGTGGAGTTGAGAAACCTCCGTAACGGATCAAAGCTAAATGAGCGCTTCCGGTCGGCAGACCGGGTCGAACGGGTACGATTAGAGCAAAAGGATCAACAGTTCTTGTATGAGAGTGACGGTCGCTTAGTGTTTATGGATGTGGAAACCTTCGAACAAACCGAACTGCCAGCCGAACTTCTCGGTGACCGCCGTCCCTTTCTTCAGGAAGGAATGACCATCGTTGTTGAGTTTTTTGAAAGCGAGGCGCTCAATGCGACGCTACCGCAGAAGGTTACCTGCAAAGTGCAATCGACCGAGCCCGTCATTAAAGGTCAAACGGCGAAGAGTTCATTCAAGCCAGCAATTCTCGACAACGGATTACGAATCATGGTGCCGCCGTTTATCGGCAAAGACGAAGAAATCATTGTCAACACCGAAACCATTGAATATGCCGAGCGTGTTTAAGTGAGTGAGGTTCTGGCCGCAATGACAGTCAGCTACGCTGCTTGTGCAAATTAATTCATCAGCTAAGGAACAAGAGACTATCGCAAGCCTGTGTAGATGATAACAGGTTTCAGTTCCGTTCCGACGTATTCTTGTCCCCACAACTTAGCCAAGGTATTCACGAGTTAACAGTCTTTCGGACCATTGACTGAAAGAAATGGTCAGCAGTAAGACTTAGCTGTCACCAATAACTTTTGTTGCTTTTTGGAAACATCCATTAATCAACCAGAACGAGGGATATTTCGCAATGAGAGATCGGAAAAACCAGTACATTGGGTGTTTTTGAACAAGTTCTTTGTCATACGCCGTGATGACCAGACCGGCGCTATGTGTCCTGATCGGTATTGACACGAAACGAGCCAAGAGAAGCCATGACAAAGGCATTGTGAGGCTGCAAAAGCTTGAGCCGCCCCTTCACACGCCCTAAAAATCCTTCGAGCTTTAGTAAACTTCATGCCTAATCGACCAACCTGCGGTAACTGCAAAACTTCGCAGCGTCAAAAGGATTCGTAGAGTGACTGCCGTTTAACTTTCACCCAGATTGACCCGCCATGGACGCCCATCCTGTGATCCCAACAGACGCTCAGAGTCTCCGTCGGACGGGGTGGGAGTCGCAAGCGGCAATACCTACCCTCAGAATTGCTGGCCTTGAAGTCGAGGCACTGCTGCCAGATGGTCGCGGTGGCGGAGATCTGGCACGGATGATTGTGACCGAGGCCACAGAAACGCAGACACCGAGCCCGGGTCTAGTAGCGAAAATTGCTCAGGGAATTAGTAGCCGCAGGGGGCATCGTATCGTTTGTGCTCTCACCCCGGCAAAGGCCACCCCGGCAAAGGTCAACAAAGCTAAGCCGATCTGACCTTTGCGGGCGTTGACCCTTATGGTGAGAACCGTCCAAACCGACCGCCCCCAGTGTGTCAGACCGGCTGTGTCGCCCCTATCCCGCCAGCACCCGCCGTTCCGAGTGCGGCACTCAACAGCTGCTCCAGTAGCAGTGCCAGTTGAACGACAAATTTCGGATCCAAGCGCGCACGGTCTTAGTGTCGGGCAAGCCCTCAATATACCAATAGTCAGTCCACCACCCTTGATGACCCCATTCCGTCTCCGGTTCAGAAAGTACCAATTTGAAATCCTCGGTGCCGTCATTGACTGAATCCTTGAGGGTCTTGACCCGAATCTCAGCAAACCGCCCGCCGGCAGGGAACACCACATGACCCGAATTCGCCTCGTAATCGCTATCGGCCCGGGCGGTGCCGTCCTCCGTGCGGTAAGCATACCGGATGGGGAAGTCGAAGGCGCGGGAAATGCTGATCTTGAAGACCGCGTCCTTCCCCTCTAAGACTGTGACATTCACGACGCTGAGTTGTGCCGGGCCGCCCGGGACAATTGATGAGTAGATGGTCCGTTTGTCGGCCACCGCCGGCTGCACTAGCAGCAGACCGGCCACTCCGGTCGCGCACACAACACCGACCAATAGGCCTCTCAATGATTGGAGGTTCATTATGGTTCTCTCCTGTTTGTCAATCGTTTCTTTATGGACGCGCTCGCGTGAGTGCTCCGCTGGTTCCGGTCGTCTTGTCCCAGTCCACGTCACTCTCATACTCACGGTTTCGTGAATCGACTTTAGGCCTATCCAGCATGACAGTCAACAAAAAAATAACATTTTTGTGAATAAAGCGGCCGGAAGGACTGCGATTTGTGATCGACTGTTGCAGAGGGCATCATTTGTTCGCTCAACGACGCTAAGCGTGAACAAACAGAGACCATCTCTACACATAGGCGTCCTAGAACAGGCCTTAAGCAGCTACGCGGCCAATTCCGATATAACGGGCAGCCTGGGTCACGGATGTCCGCCATCCGCAAGGTTACGTGGATCACTATTAGTGAATGGGTCTCGGAAATAATGATTGAGCCGCTTTCGCTCCAGCAGTAATCGATTTCGCACGGTACTTGCTGCGCTAAGCAGTTTTTCCTAGGACATGAATCGTCGCATTCTTTCCTTCAGCGATAGCAATCGGTGCACTTTTGCTGATAGGCTCCAGCTAAAGCCCTCAGCACATTGAGTTCTGCTCGCTCAATGATATATTTTTGAAAGCACGGGATGGGGCACATCATGCTGTTGTTGATGTCCGGGTGCTTCTGCAATACCCAACAATGCACATAATGGTTCTGAAATCCGCATATGAATATCCCAGCGGACACTCATATTCACCAGTAGCATCAGTTTGACAATAAGACTAAATTTTTTATTTTACTATGAAACAAGGATTGTCCGCCATGATTGAATCGATTTTGCCAACATATAATCGGTTGCCACTGTCATTCGTGAGGGGAGAGGGCAGTTGGTTGGTTGATGCTGCTGGTGAGCGCTACATTGATCTTGGTTCTGGTATCGCTGTCAATTCGCTTGGTCATGCCAACCCAGAATTGGTCGAAGTTCTTATTGAGCAAGCGAAGACTCTCTGGCATACCTCAAACTTATTCGAAATTCCTCTGCAAACGGCTCTCGCCGATAAGCTTGTTGAAGCAACTTTTGCCGATACCGTATTTTTTACAAATTCGGGTACAGAGGCGTGTGAACTCGCCGTCAAGATGGCAAGGAAACATTTTTTTGAAGCGGGTCAGCCGGAACGAAACCAAATCATAACGTTCTCTGGTGCTTTTCACGGCCGCTCCGCCGCGGCGATGGCCGCTGCCGGATCAGAAAAAATGATCCGTGGCTTTGGTCCTATATTAGACGGCTTTCGGCAAGTTCCTTGGGGCGACCACGAAGCTCTCAATGGTGAGATTAACGATCAGTCGGCTGCAATCATGATCGAACCCATTCAAGGCGAAGCTGGAATTTTTCAGCTTCCCGACCAATGTTTACGGGGGTTGCGGGACATCTGTGATACTCACGGGCTACTCTTGATCCTTGATGAAGTGCAATGTGGTATGGGCCGGACCGGTCGACTATTCGCCCATGAGTGGGCCGGTATTGTCCCTGACATTATGATGGTAGCAAAAGGGATTGGTGGCGGCTTTCCACTTGGTGCCGTACTGGCAACTGAACTGGCCGCTTCTGGAATGACCGCTGGCACGCATGGTTCTACCTATGGTGGTAATCCGCTGGCCTGCGCTGTTGGTAATAAGGTTATGGACCTCATATTGGCGCCAGACTTTCTTCCCGAGGTCCGACGACGAGCTGGTTTTCTGCGTCAACGCCTTGAGGGACTTGTCGCCGGGTATCCGAGTATTTTCGAAAGCGTTCGGGGCGCTGGCTTGATGTTGGGATTGAAGTGTCGGGCAGAAAACAAAGAGATTATGAAGGCGGGATATGAGCGTCGGGTTATTACTGTCCCGGGATCAGATAACGTGCTGCGCATTGTTCCACCGTTAACGATATCCGAGAACGAAATAGAAGAAGCAGTAACGCGGCTCGGTGATGCCGCAAGTAAAATCGCGTCGCGATAGGCTGATGAAGTAGCCGCTGCCAAATTGGTTCTTATCTTGCGACCGGAATGAGAATGCCGCATTTTTTGGAAATCTTTAGAACCGACGCTAACGACTTAAGACGCATAATTGCGGCCGCCAAATCGATGAAGAGTGCTCGGCTGGGCCTTCCTAAGGCGGCACTTGATCAAAAGCGACCGCTTGCAGGTCATATGATTGCGTTAATTTTTGAGAAGCCGTCGACCCGTACACGCGTTTCCTTCGATGTCGGCGTACGACAGCTGGGCGGCGAAACGATCGTGCTTAGCCGCAATGACATGCAGCTTGGTCATGGCGAAACCATTGCTGATAGTGCGCGGGTGCTGTCGCGCTACGTCGATCTTATCGTGCTGCGTACTTTTGAGGAGGCGGTCATTCATGAGATGGCAGAGTACGCAACGGTTCCAGTCATTAACGGTTTGACTAATCGTACGCATCCTTGTCAGGTCATGGCTGACGTCATGACATTTGAAGAGCATCGCGGTTCGCTTGCGGACAAAAAAGTTGTTTGGGTTGGCGATGGCACGAATGTATGCGCGTCATTTCTGCAGGCATCAGCAAAGTTTGACTTTAAGCTGACGTATTGCGGACCTACTGAGTTGAGACCCGATGATGAATTTGTGAACTTTGCCGTTGCAGCGGGAGCCGCTGTTACCTTTGAGCGTGATATTGAGCGAGCGATGGACGGTGCTGATCTTGTTGTTACGGATACGTGGATTTCGATGCACGACAGCAAGGATACCTCTAGCGAACGTGAGGCTTTGTTGCGACCTTATCAGGTTACTGAAGCGGTGATGCGTTTAGCGAAGGCCGATGCCTTATTTATGCATTGCCTACCAGCGCATCGGGGCGAGGAAGTCACAAGTGACGTTATGGACGGATCTCAATCGGTAATTTGGGACGAAGCGGAGAACCGCCTTCATGTGCAAAAGGCAATCATGCGTTGGTGCCTCAATCAATAATTTGCCTTATCAAGATGGGCCAGTGGCTTGTATTTTCAATAGTCGCATCAAGGGCAGTTTTGAACCAAACCGTCTGATACTTCTTAGCACCGTAACCAAGGTAGCGGTGGTCTCTTGCTGTCGCGAGTTCGTCGAGGCTTGTAACCAAAATGCGGGATTGTTGCATTGATCTCTTGCAAAACCTGATCGGCCAGCGGCGAGATGTCACAAATCAGTGTCTCAGCTGAAATCCGCGAGGAACCCGACCTATCCGCTAGTAGACCAGCTAGCCCGCTGATGTTGATATGATTGGAGAGGAATTTTGCTAACAGATCATAGTCGATATATAAGCATTGCTTAAGGACATTAAACACGAAAATCTGCTAAAAATAAATGTCGGGCTGGTCGCTTTTGCTGGCGCAGTGTTGACGATGTCAATCCTGAATCGGCCCCATAACATTGCTGCGAGTTTCGACACCGTTCCACACCGCTCGCACGGCACAACACAAACGGTCAATATAATCTCGGCCCTTGCGATCAAACGCTAGTTCTTCGATTGGCGTTGCATCAGGACGGAGTTGCGGGTCAAAGGTCTTTCGCATAGGTTTGTCCGCTCATTGATAACGGTAAACTTGCACCGATTGAGTGCATATCTTACAACATCATACCCCCGATAGTCGAGAATCTACGGTAGCAAGAATTTACATTAAACCTGCAGATGATTGAATCTTTTGGCTCTTGCCAGAAAGTTTGAAGCATGTGAGCGTGACTATTCACGGCGACATTAAACGACTTTGTTAAAGGCGCCATCATAAAGGCACTCCATGACGCGCAAACGTCTGCCAGTGGGAATACAGGATTTCGCTTGATTGCGGGATTCTGGCAGCTACTATGTCGATAAGACACCGCTAATTCGCGATCTGATTGAACGCGGCGATCACTGGTTTCTCTCGTGGCCGCGACGATTCGGTAAGAGTTTGCTAGTGGATACGCTCAAAGCCTTGTTTGAAGGACGTGAACACTTGTTTTGTGGGTTGGACATCCATGCGCACTGGGATTGGTTGGTTAGCCATCCTGTGGTACGATTGAGCTTTGATCGGGTTTATGCCCGACCGCAGGACATTGAAGACAGCATTCTTGTTCAGTTGCAAGAGATTGAGCATAATGCTAGGCTTGAAACGTCGGCGTGGCAAAAAGCGCCGGAGTATTTGTTTGAGCTACTAAACCGCCTCCATCGCAAGACCGGACAACGCGTTGTCGTCCTCGTTGATGAGTATGATAAACCCATCCTCGACGCAATTAAAGATCCCGAAAGGGCGCGAGCCAACAGAGACTACTTGTGCAATTTCTATGGCATCATCAAAGGCAGAGCTGAACATATCCGTTTCGTTCTCGTCACAGGGGTGAGTATGTTCTCTAAGGTCAGCGTGTTTTCAGATCTCAATAATCTCCATGACATCAGTCTAGATCCTAGTTTTGCCGCGATTTGCGGCTATACTGATACCGATCTCGACACCGTTTTTGCACCGGAGTTAGACGGACTCGACCGTAACGAAATTCGTACTTGGTACAACGGCTACAATTGGCTTGGTCCCGAGCGCGTGTATAATCCTTTCGACCTGCTTTTGCTGTTTGCCAAACGAACCTTTAAGCCACATTGGTTCCGAACGGGTTCGCCACGTTTTCTCCTCGAAACGCTCCTCGAAAAGGCAATAAACCCGCTAGAACTTGAGAGATGTGTGGTCGACGAAACGCAGATCGCAAAATTCGAAGTGGAGGACTTTAGCGCCGAAGCGCTAATGTTTCAGGCTGGTTATTTGACGATCACCGACGAAATCCGTAGGGGCCACAGGATCGCCTACCGGTTAGACTATCCCAATCAGGAAGTGAAACTGAGCCTGAATGACGAGTTGCTGGCCTATCTAAGTCCAACAAACCAGATACCAGTGAAGGAAGGCGAGACACTGCGCGATCGGTTAGAGGCGAATGATTTCAGAGGGTTTGCCGACAAATGTAGAGCTTACTTGGCCGGTATTCCCTATCAGTGGCATACGACCGGTGATCTTGCTCGCTATGAAGCCTGGTATGCGGGTTTGCTCTATATGTGTTTTCGGGCAGCTGGCGTGGATGTACACCCCGAAGAGGCTTCGAACCATGGTCGGGCAGATATGGTGATAGTGACGGGCGGGCAGGTTTTTGTGTTGGAATTCAAGATGGTGGAAACGGCTGATGAGGCGGAGGTGGCGTTAGCGACGGCCTTCGCCCAGATTCGGGATCAAGGTTATACAAAAAAGTACCTTGATCGTAATGAGCCTGTGCACTTGGTTGCGGTCATCTGCGACTGTTCAGGTCGCACATTACTGGACGTTCGATCTGAACGGGTGAGATGAGGAATTCTAGAGATGAGTACTGGCTGCGCGACACGCAGTTAACCATCCTTCAAGATGAAAACTGAAGCGAATTTATGGCGCTTGACAAATTGGTTTTTCAGAGCGCATAAGCAGTGAACTGGTGCCTATACAATATGGGTGAAAAGGGAATTTGCAGCCGAAGACTGGTTCGGTGAGCAAAGCCGCCCCCGCGACCGTATACGGAAAGGCTGTACACAATCACTGGCTCAAGCAGCTGGGAAGGTTACACAGCCAATGGTTTGAAACGAACCGAGATCCGAAAGCCGGGAGACCTGCCAGAGCAAATGACTGATCCGGACGGGGTGCGCCGGCGCTTGGTGATGACTCTGTGGTCAATACCTGCCGAACTCACCCAAATAATGGGTGAGAACGATGAAGCAACCGCCAGCATCTGAACTAATCGTTTGCACGACGTGCCGCCGCTCCAATATCGACTGCGGCGAAGGACAGCGTCCCGGACAGAAGCTGTTTGATACGTTATCAAAGAGAAAACTGCCTGACGGCCTGATATTAACCGGCACAAAATGTCTGCAAAATTGTAACCAAGGATGTACCATCGCCCTGCGTGGGGGATTGCGATGGACCTACGTTTTTGGAAATCTTGATAGCCACGCTGATATCAACCTTTTACTCGAAGGCGCCAAACAATATCATGCGACCGATGATGGCATAATTCCTTGGTCAGAACGCTCGGAACACTTCAAGCGAAATTGCGTCGCACGCATTCCGCCATTGTCTCACCCAGCAGGCGCAAAATGACCGATATTTCCAAACGACCCGTGACCCTCATCACTGGATTTCTTGGTGCGGGGAAGACGACGTTAATTCAAAACCTAATCGCAGGCGTGGGAGAGAAAATACTTGCAGTAATTGTGAATGAATTTGGCGATGTCGGAGTGGACGGAGATCTTCTCAAGGGTTGCAAGGCTGATAATTGCCCGGCAGAAAACATCATCGAATTGACCAATGGTTGTATATGCTGCACCGTCGCCGATGACTTCATACCGACAATCGAAACTCTTATGCAATGGGATCCGATACCTGACCATATCGTGATCGAAACGTCAGGATTGGCTTTGCCCAAACCACTCTTGCAAGCTTTTGATTGGCCAAGTATCCGCTCCAAGGTCACAGTCGACGGTGTGATTGCGTTGGCGGATGTTGAGGCCATTGCCAATGGTCGGTTCGCGAGTGATCCGAATAAAGTTGAGGCGCAGCGTGAAGCCGACGATAGCCTTGATCACGACACTCCGCTGTCGGAGGTATTTGAAGACCAGATCGCTTGTGCAGACATGGTGCTTTTAACGAAGTCCGATCTTGCAAGGCCGGATGCAATTATCGCGGCAAAATCGGTAATCCTGCAGATATCTGACCGCAACATACCCATCGTTGAAGTGACCAACGGTGTCATTGACCCGCAGATTGTTTTGGGCCTTGAGGTCGCGGCTGAAAATGACATCGAAGCGCGTAGATCGCATCACGATGATCATGCCGAACATGACCACGACGACTTTGGATCAGTCGTAATCGACATTCCAGAAGTCTCCGATCCGTTGCGTCTGATCAATGCCGTCAGGCAGCTGGCACGCGATCATAAAATTCTGCGAACAAAGGGATTCGCGGTCGTGTCGGGCAAGCCAATGCGACTGCAACTGCAGGGCGTCGGAGAACGCGTTCGACATCAATTTGATCAGCCGTGGGAACCCTCTGTTCAAAAGCAAGGGCGTTTGGTCCTAATCGCCGAGCAAGAAAATCTAAAGCCCGACATTATTCGAGAATTCATCCTTTCTGAACTCAATCCATCTGACAAGAGTTGAAGGACTGAGCTCTCATGCATGTCATCTTTCGGGAGAATCATAGCTTGGAGGAACTTGAGACGCCGGTTGATCTTGATCAGAGTCCGGCGAATCTTGTGTTCTTATCGTTCTCGGATAGCGACCTAGGCGCATTCGCGGCAGGTTGGCACCGAGGTGGAGGACCAGAGGGCCAACTACCGACCTTGCGTCTCGCCAACTTAGCAGCTCTCAAGCACCCGCTTTCGGTCGATACGTACATCGAACGAACCTTATCGGAGTCGAGGGGTATTCTCATTCGATTAATCGGGGGGGTGGCATACTGGACCTACGGGCTCCAGCGCGTTGAACACTTAGCGCGAACGCGAAATATTGCTCTCGCTGTCTTGTCCGCCGATGGACGGTTTGATTCGAAGCTCGATCAGGTATCTACGCTACCCTTGTCGACTTTGCGCCAACTCGCGGCACTATGCGAAAGAGGCGGGGCGTTGGCCGCACAAGCCGCCCTTACCCAGATGGCCGTAGCCGCAGGGTTTCATGCCAAACCGGTAACCGGTCCTAAAGGAGTGCCGCAATACGGAGCTTGGTCTCCTCAAAACGGGGTTACTTCAAAGGTTACGACCGCCGCCGGCGGAAATCGGCAGCGCGTTCTGATTTCATTTTATCGCTCGTACCTCGTTGCCGATGATCTTTCCCCGATTAAGGCCTTGTTTCGATGTCTGCAAAGTCACGGATATATCGTCGCGGGTGTTTTTTCGACGTCTTTGAAGGACCAAGACGCAAGCGATTGGATTCGGGATGCCATACGGGATTTTAAGCCCGCAGCCATTGTCAATGCGACCGCTTTTTCTGGGAGAGGGGAAGATGGCACCTCACCGCTGGATGCTGGCAGCGTACCTGTTTTTCAGGTTGCCCTAGCCACCAGTACACAACAAGTATGGAAAGACTCTCATCGGGGTCTGGCGCCAGCAGATCTTGCGATGCATGTTGTTCTACCAGAGGTTGATGGACGAATTTTTGCGGGAGTTGCTTCATTCAAGGATCCAAAACCTCAAGATCCATATCTTGAGTATTCGCGCTATGCTCATGCAGCGGCCCATGATCGAATTGACTCCATTGTCGACCGAATCGACGGATGGCTTAGATTGGTAAAATTACCCGTTTCAGAGCGCCGCATCAGCCTTCTACTCTCAACTTATCCAGCTAAAGATTGGAATAAGGGTCATGCCGTTGGGCTTGATACATTTCAGTCAGCCAAGGCTATTCTTGAAGACCTTAAGGAGGCTGGATATTCAGTGTCGAAGCCGACCGAGAGTTTCTCTAACGAACTTTTCAACAGCGTCTGTTCTTGGGACTTGGCTGACTACGAAAAGGCACTAAACCATCTCCCCCGAAAACTGCGCGATGACTTGTACGACGCATGGGGAAATCCGAGCAAAGATGATGACGTCGAGAACGGGAAGTTTCACTTTCGCGCACTTCGGTTGCGAGCCGCGATAGTTGCTTTTCAACCCGAGCGTGGTGAACGCAATAGGCGGAAAGATGACTATCATGATTTGTCCCGCGTTCCACGGCACGCCTACGTCGCCTTTTACTTGTGGCTGCAAGAGCGTACTGACGCGTTAGTTCACATCGGAGCGCATGGCACGTTGGAATGGCTTCCCGGCAAATCCGTCGCGCTGTCGCAGACATGCTGGCCAGAAGTGTTAGCGGGCAGTATGCCCGTCATTTATCCATTTATTGTCAATGATCCGGGCGAGGCTGCACAGGCAAAACGACGCTTGGGAGCCATTACATTGGGTCATGTGCCGCCGGCGATGAAACAAAGCGAAACACCAAATCGCATGGTGCGGTTGGAGGCACTGCTAGACGAATTTTCCAACGCGGACGGTCTTGACTATCATCGGCGAGATCGTCTGCAAGAGAGCATCCGTGACGAGGCTCGACGGTTAGGAATCGAAAATGACCTTAATATCAATACGCTAGAATCTAACGCAGAGGCTATTACGCGAATCGACCAGTTTGTTTGCGATATCAAGGACAGCCAATTTGGTGACGGATTGCACGTATGGGGACGGCCGCAATCTTCAAATCTAACGCCAGAGATTACCCGTGCGATTAAAGCGGAAAGGTCATCCCTCATTACGACATTATCAGGGCAATGGATTGCACCAGGACCTTCAGGTTCCCCCTATCGTGGACGCTTGGATGTCTTACCAACGGGACGAAATATGTTCTCGGTTGATCCGCGCTCAATTCCGACTCGCGCCGCCTACGCGCAGGGGAAGATTCTAGCGACAGAGTTTATTCGCCATCATTTGCAAACCGAGGGTGATTGGCCGAAATCATTGGTTATTGATCTTTGGGGTTCGGCGACCATGCGAACCGCCGGGGAAGAGTTTGCGATGGCCCTCTGCCTTCTCGGCGTAAAGCCGACTTGGGATGAAGGCTCCGAACGAATTGGTGGAATTGAGATTTTACCCATCAACGCGCTCGACTGGCCCCGAGTCGACGTGACTCTGCGGGTCTCAGGATTGTTTCGTGATGTCTTTCCAACCTTATCGGCCAATTTTAATCAGGCCATCCACGCACTTGCTAAGCGCGATGAAGAAACAGATTGGAACCCTTTCATTAAACAAGCCAATCTGGCCCGCGTTTACGGCCCCGCGCCTGGCACCTACGGACTTGGCGTTGATACCCAGCTTGACAATTATTCTGAGGAGGATGTCCAACTAGCGGGCAACGTTTGGATTGAGGCCAGTTCTTGGGCGCTTGATGGCGATGATGCGATAAAGGACTCTTCGGGCATATCTGAGCGAGTTCGAAACGCTATCGGTTTTCTGCACTGTCAAGACTTGCCCGAGACAGATCTTCTCCTTGCCGCCGACTATGCAAGCCATGAGGCGGGCTTTGCCGCCGCGCAGTCCGCAGTGGGCGGTCGGGCGATATTATACCATTTAGACAATACGAATCCGTCGCAACCAAGAACTCGAACATTATCTGAGGAAATTGCTCGCGTTGTCCATGCCCGTGCTGCGCATCCAGACTGGGTTGGTGGAATGCGAAAACACGGCTATCGCGGCGCTGCCGAAGTTGCTGCTACCCTTGACCACCTGGCTGCCTTTGCAAAACTGGCAAATGCGGTCTCGCCGCATTTATTCGATCTATTCTACGAAGCAACCTTCGGCGATCCCGAGATCTGTACCTTTTTGGAAGAAGCAAATCCAGACGCGTATTCGGCAATGGGTCGATGTTTTTCCCGGTTAGTAGAGTCCGGGTTGTGGAAAACACGATTGAACTCCGTGCGGATCAACAACGAATGTTCACGGTGAAGAACAAGAAACCTATCGGGTGGTGCCCTAGCGTCTATCGACCGATGCAAACGAGTGATGGTTTACTGGTTCGATTGCGGCCCCACCTCGGACGTTTAACGTTTGTGCAATTGAGTTCTCTATGTAAAATGGCGTCAAGACTTGGAAATGGTCTGTTGGATATCACCTGCCGCAGCAACATCCAAATTAGAGGCTTCTCAACGGATACACATCATGAGTTTGTTGCTGCGATTAAGGCTCTGCGTTTGCTAGACAAGGATTATGAAACTGAACGGCGGCGGAACATAACTGTAACACCCTTTTGGATTGCAGGAGATGAAAATGTTCAGTTGGCTAATGCCTTAGTTGAACGCTTACACGAACTTCCATCGTTACCAGACAAGTTTGGATTTATTATTGATGGGGGCAAACAACCTTGCCTCACCGACACTTCTGGGGATATTCGGATCGAACGGAGTAAGGAGGGGCTAATTGTACGAGCCGATAAATCAATCAAGGGACGCTCGGTGACTCTTGAGACGGCTCTCGACCATCTCATCGAAATGGCAGAGTGGTTCGTCCAACACCGTATGCCCACTCAGACCCGAATGGCTGAAGTTGTAAGCGACTACGACCTTCCAAGCGACTGGACTCAGTCGGTGCCACTATCGACTCAGCAGAAAAACAAGAACGGAGTTAATCTCTATGGGGACTTGATCGCCGTACCAGCTGGACGGATACTCGCTTCCAAATTGAAGGAAATCTGCGCAAGGCGGAGTGCCAAAGAGATCCGCCTGACGCCGTGGTATCGCGTTCGAGTGCTCGGTTCATGATACTGTCACATAAGCTCGTAGGTCGCAGTGAAATAACTTAGAACCGTTCATGATTTCCATCGCGATGAGGCCGTCATTGACTGTATGCGGGGACACACGTCATAACCTTCAAATGATTGATTGTGAGAGGTTTGCATTAGTGAAAGACCAAGTAAGGGAAACTGGCATTCGGAGCAAAAACACGCACGGGTAGAAGAATGAAATACCCGTTGCCGTCGACTCCTGTAAGCGAATCTTTCCGTGCCCGTCGCAATCGTACCGCTGTCTTGATTAATATCATCAATTTGAAAAATTTTTTTCGCTTTGAGCCAAACCGAACCGGCAAATCTGACCAACAAAAAGAACGCCAAGTGAGCCTGATGCCGTATGACTACATAACGAATGCTGACGTCATTTATCGAAAGTCATTTGCGATTATTCGGGCAGAAGCAGAGCTAGCAAATTTTTCGAGGCGTGAAGAACAAATTGCGGTACGCATGATTCACGCTGCTGGCGACATTGCACTAGAGAAGAGCATTAGGTTTTCGCGCACCTTTGCAGAAATCGCGACCAAAGCATTAGTTGCAGGCGCCCCCATACTTTGCGATACCAAGATGGTCAGTGAAGGCATAACGCGCTCGCGCTTGCCAGCTGCCAATGACATTATCTGCACGTTGAGCGATTCACGGGTTAATGATCTCTCACGGTCGCTGAACACAACGCGGTCGGCCGCTGCCTTAGAATTGTGGCAGGATCATATGGCGGGAGCTATCGTCGCAATCGGTAATGCACCAACCGCATTATTTCATCTTCTCAATTTGCTTGAAGATCGGCGACAGCCGAGGCCAGCTGCGATTATTGGATGTCCGGTAGGCTTTGTCGGCGCATCTGAGAGCAAAGACGCGCTTTGGCAGACCCAACCAACTCCATGCTGTACGGTTCTTGGAAGACTTGGCGGGAGCGCCATCACCGTTGCGGCAATTAATGCGGTTGCGAGTCGTGACGAATAATAGAGGTAGGGTGTACGGCCTAGGTATAGGTCCAGGGGATCCGGATTTGATGACAGTTCGGGCTCATAAGATTTTGCAAGCCGCGAGAAATATTGCCTATTTTCGCAAGACCGGTCGCCCCGGACAGGCGCGAACCATCGCGGCGAACCTCATCCCGAGAAATGTGGCCGAAATTCCGCTGGAATATCCCATAACGACAGAAATTCCCTTTTCTGATCCAAGATATAGTGCGGTCCTCTCCGAGTTTTATGAGGAATGTACCAAAACTATTATTAACGTCATAGGGAGGAACGAGGATGTCATTGTTCTCTGCGAGGGCGACCCATTTTTCTACGGTTCTTTCATCCATTTATACGAGCGCCTAAAGTCGTCCTCGGTAATCGAAGTTGTCCCTTCGGTAACCGGGATGTCAGCCGCTTGGACGGCAACGGGGAGACCGATTTCATGGGGAAATGACGTCTTGCGGGTATTGGTCGGCACACTGCCAGAGGACGTTCTCACGCGACATCTGCAAAACGACGACGCGATTGTCATCATGAAGATCGGGCGAAACTTCCAAAAAGTTTGTCGTGCGTTAGAGATGTCCGGGCGCTATCAGTCGGCTTGGTTGATTGAAAATGCAAGTATGATTGATCAGCGAGTCCAACAGCTTCGTGATGTCACTAATTCCGTTGCACCATACTTTTCGATAATTATCGTGCATGGTCAGGGAAGACGCTATTGAGTGGTTCACTTTCTATCGTCGGTTTAGGGCCTGGATCGGAGGCGCAAGTCACGCCTGAGGCAACCCAAGTTCTCATGGAAGCTACTGATATCGTTGGCTACGGGTCTTACATTGACAGACTGACCCCGCAGCGGTTCGTTGTGTTGCATCGTAGCGGTAACGGGGTCGAGTTGGAGCGGGCACGCGAGGCGCTGAACTTAGCAGTCGATGGAAAAAAAGTCGCTTTGGTCACCTCCGGTGATCCTGGCGTATTTGCTATGGCCGCCGCTGTTTTTGAAGCGGTCGACGCGCAACCAAAGGCTTGGGCATCTGTAGAGATACGAATCTTGCCGGGAATTACCGCACTGCTTGCCGCGGCAGCACGGGTTGGGGCACCGATCGGAAATGATTTTTGTGCGATCAATCTAAGTGATAACCTAAAACCATGGGCTTTGATCGAAAAGAGGTTGCGTTTGGCAGTTGAGGCTGACTTCGTCATTGCCTGCTACAACCCGCGTTCAAGGGCGCGTCCAGACGGATTCGCCCGAGTTCTTACCTTGCTACGGCAGCACACTGAAAGCAAACGGATAATAGCTTTTGCCCGCGCCGTTTCGACCCAGCACGAGCAGATCAAAGCAATTCTACTAGAGGATTGCAGGCCTGAGATGGCCGATATGCAGACTCTCGTACTAATTGGAAACTCGGCAACACGAATGATTGAGCAGAACGGAAAACGTTGGGTTTATACACCAAGATTGGTCGGATTGAGAAAAAGCCAGTGAATAACCGCTTGCAAGTTATAGGTCTGGGGTCGTTCCTCAATTTGTGGGCGATCAATCATAATGATCGGAATTTTGAGATCGCGGGCGGCGAGGATTTTTGATTGTGCGCCAGTGCCACCCGAGTTCTTGGCGACAATTAGATCAATTCGATGTTCTCGCAAGAGCGTGATGTCCGCCGCTTGGGTAAACGGGCCACGCGCTATGAGGACTTGGCAGTCACGAAAAGGCGGTAGAGCAGAGGGCTGCTCGGCAAAGCGCAAGAGATAATGATGCTGCTGATGTTCAGAGAATTTATTCAAGTTTGTACGCCCAATCGCCAGAAAAACGCGTCGTGCGGGTCCAGTAAGCAATTTAGCCGCCGCCTCATAACTTGGTATTCGCGTCCATTGGTCATTCGCTGCCGCAGACCAAGGAGGGCGAGTCAGCGCGACGAGGGGAATATGCACTTGACGACATGCAGCAATGGCGTGCCTACTTATTTGGGCGGCGAAGGGGTGGGTTGCATCAACAACATGGGTAATTTGCTGAGTTGCGAGGTAATGCACCAACCCATTGACACCACCGAAACCACCAATTCGGGTCGGAAGCGGTATTTTTTCTGGTTTAGCGGTCCGGCCGGCCAAAGAAACTGTTGCGGAAATATCGATTTCCTTGAGGTGATTTGCCAGCGCAATCGCTTCAGTCGTCCCGCCAAGAAGAAGCAGCTTGATCATGGAACCTAATCGTCCTTGGTTGACAATCGTTGGTTTGGGGGAAGATGGACTAGATGGACTATCTTTGGCAAGCCGCTCGGCGATCCATGACGCCGAGATCATTATGGGACCACCGCGTCATTTAGGTTTCATTTCAAAGACGGATGCCAAAGTTATTGAATGGCCAGTTCCATTCTCAAAGGGTCTTGCTGCGCTCATGCCATATCGGGGGCAAAATGTCGTGGTACTCGCCTCTGGAAATCCATTTTGGTTCGGTGCAGGAACTGTCCTTGCAAAAGAATTTGCGTCGCAAGAATGGCGAGCCCTGCCAGCGCCCTCTACTTTTTCTTGGGTGGCAAGCAAACTTGGATGGCCGCTTGAAAAAATCATCACGCTCGGCCTTCATGCCGCCCCGATTGAACGATTGCGTCCCCACTTAACGGTGGGACAACGCATTATTCTTCTGATTCGCTCGGCAGAAGCTGCGACAATCGTGGCAAATTATTTGACCAAACAAGGATTTGGCGACAGCCAGTTATGGGTTTTGGAGTCACTTGGTGGTCCGCACGAAAAGATAACGGCGAGCAGAGCGTCAAATTACATTGCGGTTGCAAGCGAGCGTCCAGTGTGTTTAGCGATGGCGATTGCCGGTACCGGAAACGGCATGCCGCTCGCGTGCGGCCTTAATAATCATTGGTTCAATAACGACGGCCAAATTACCAAACCGCACATACGCGCTTTGACGCTCTCGGCATTGGCACCGAGGCATGGTGATCATCTGTGGGACATTGGCGGCGGATCGGGCTCAATTGCGATTGAATGGCTCTTATGTCATCCCAGCCTTCGGGCGACGATCATTGAAAAGAACCCCGAACGGGTCGAGATTATCCGCAGCAATGCCAAACAATTTGGTATGAATAAACTCGAAATTATCCATGGGAATGCGCCTGCAGTATTGTCAAACCTTGTCAGGCCACAGGTGGTTTTTGTCGGTGGCGGCTTGAACAAAGAACTATTGAACTGGCTCAAGACAAATCTAGCACCGGGGATCCGTTTGGTCGCAAACGCGGTGACGCTTGAGACGGAAGCGCTCCTCATTAATGCGAACACGCAATTTGGTGGCTCACTCATGCGAATTGAACTCTCGCATCCTTCTCCGATTGGATCCCACTTGGGTTGGAAGTCAACTTATCCCATTACGCAGTTTAGTCTTACCTTATGATCATCGCTGGATTTGGATTTCGCCGGTTAGCGGCATTGGATAGTCTTCTTGATGCTTATCGGCAGGCCGCAGGTACGACGCAAATAGACGGGATTGCGACGATTGCGAGCAAAGCATCACTACGCATCTTTGAAGAGCTTGCAGCTTGCCTTGAACAGCCGATTTTTGCAGTTGATCCCGTTGATTTGGTCATTCAGAAGACGCAAAGTTGGTCACAAAAATCTGTCGAAAAATACAACGTCGGATCAGTTGCTGAAGCGGTGGCCCTTGCGGCATCTGGGGAGAAATCCAAGCTGCTGACGGCACGGGTGATTTCTTCAGATCGAATGGTAACCTGTGCTGTTGCAAGAGGGTATTGCGCGTGACCGTTCATTTCATTGGTGCTGGTCCCGGTGCACCCGATCTCTTGACCTTACGGGGGCGTGATATTCTTCGGAGGTGTCCCTTATGTCTTTACGCAGGATCACTGATACCAAAAGCAATCCTTGATCACTGTCCGAGCGATGCACGGGTTATCAACACGGCACCGATGGATCTTGATCAAATCATGGTGGCGATACGGGAGGCGGATGCGAAGAGTGACGATGTCGCTCGGTTACATTCAGGTGACCTTTCGATTTGGTCGGCGATGGGCGAACAGATTCGGAGGTTAGAGAGGGAGAAAATTTCCTATACTGTAACGCCCGGGGTGCCGTCATTCGCCGCCGCAGCGGCAGCGATTGGTCAGGAACTAACGCTACCCGAAATTGCTCAATCGGTTGTCTTGACCCGAACCCCAGGGCGTGCGTCCGCGATGCCTACTGGTGAGAAGTTGCGCAACTTTGCTCGCACGGGAGCGACCCTTGCCATTCACCTATCGATTCAAAACCTAGAAGATGTTGTTTCTGAATTGATGCCGATCTACGGAGCCGATTGTCCGATCATCATCGTGTATCATGCGAGTTGTTCCGACCAGCAGATAATTCGAGGTGTATTGAGAGACATTATCGAAATTTTTGACAAGCGGTTTGATCGCACCGCTGTTATTTTTGTCGGTCCCGCTCTGAGTTGTCGGGATTTTGTTGAAAGTTGCCTGTATGCCCCAGACTATGATCGACGATATCGAAGACAGGATTTCGACCGCCAACCTGTTACGCCGTCGGAAGGAGACGATCGTGAAACAAACGACTATTAATGCCCCTGGAATTTTGATATCGGCGCCAGCATCAGGTACAGGCAAAACTACTGTCACACTGGGGTTATTGCGGAGCTTTCGGGATCGGGGATTGGTTGTCCAGCCATTCAAGTCGGGACCCGATTATATTGATCCTGCCTTCCATCAAGCTGCGGCAGGGCGTCCGTCATTTAATCTTGATACATGGGCGATGGCGCCCAATTTGACGGCTACGCTTGCGGCGGAAGCCAAAGGGGCTGATCTGTGCATCGCAGAGGGTTCAATGGGCCTCTATGACGGTGTCGCAACGCTTGGGCAATCTGGTTATGGTAGTAGTGCCGAGACTGCCAAGCAGATGGGATGGTCGGTCATCCTTGTGGTTGATGCGAGCGGTCAAGCGCAGTCGGCCGCAGCGACCGCGCTCGGATTTCAGCATTATGACCAAGAATTACATTTTGCTGGTGTAATTTTGAACCGTATTGCGAGTTCACGCCATGAACGTTTGATTCGGCAAGGATTTGAGCGGGCGGGGGTTACAGTTTTCGGCGTGTTGCCTCGGCGGGGCGACTTGGTTCTACCGGAACGTCACCTCGGTTTAGTGCAAGCAATTGAACATCCCGACCTGCAAGCGGCAATTACTCAATATGCTAGCTTCTTGAGTGAGCATGTTGATCTGGAAAAAATTCACTCATCGGCGCTAGAGAAGCCTGTTCCCGAACCGGATTGTAGTAATTTTCTGAGGCCGCCTGCGCAACGCATTGCCCTTGCAACGGATGCCGCTTTTTCATTTACCTATCCCCACCTCTTGAAGGGTTGGCGCGAAGCTGGAGCCGAAATATTACCATTTTCTCCGTTGGCTGACGATGCGCCGAGTCTTGATGCCGACTTGGTCTGGCTGCCGGGCGGTTATCCTGAGTTGTATGCGGGGGTTCTAGCGAGCGCGAAGACCTATTTTTCACAATTACGAAAGCATGCCGAAACAAAACCGGTACATGGTGAATGCGGCGGTTATATGACGTTGGGAGAAGCTCTGATCGACAAAGATGGGGTAAGTCATTCAATGGCGGGGCTTCTTGGTTTGGTGACCAGCCACAAGGAGAGAAAACTCCATCTAGGGTATCGTCGGGCAGAACTTACTTCCTCGATGCTCGGTTATTTAGCGGATACCACTTTGAGGGGGCACGAGTTTCATTATTCAACGATTATTGAACAGCCAGATCAGCCATTCGCCCGCGTGACCGATGCCGACGGCAATCCGGTTCGAGAGGCTGGTTCACGCCGCGGTCACACCACCGGGACATTTTTTCACCTTATGGCGGAAGAGAACGCTTAATGGCTGGATTCGTTAGCTTTGTTGGCTCTGGACCAGGTGATCCAGAGCTTCTTTCTATTCGGGCCGTTGATCGTCTAAAACGGGCAGATGCGGTTTTGTTTGATGACCTCTCATCGGGACCGATTCTTGATCACGTGGGCGAAGATGCCGATCTGATTGGCGTTGGAAAGAGGGCGGGAAGAGCCTCTCCAAAACAGCATCATGTAAGCCAACTTCTTGTTGATCACGCGAAGGTATATCAACGTATCGTTCGGCTCAAATCTGGTGATGGCGGACTTTTTGGGCGTTTAGAGGAGGAACTGACGGCGTTGCAAGAGGCCGGAATCGACTATGAAATAGTCCCCGGCATTTCTTCGGCCTGTGCGGCGGCGGCGGCGGCCGGAATCCCACTTACACGACGATTATCAGCACGGCGCGTTCAATTCATCACGGGTCATGGTATTGATGGCAAATTACCGAAAGACTTAAATCTCCCAGCCTTAGCAGACCCGACTGCTTCGACCGTAATCTTTATGGGCAAACGCACTTTTTCGCAATTGGTTAGGCTTCTCGTTGAAAACGGTTTGCCACCAGAGACATCGGCACTCTTGGCTGAAGACGTCAGTGGTCCGAATCAACATATTCAACGAGGGACGATCAAACAGATCGCGGAAGAGTTTGAGAAAAAAATGACGGATTTGCCGGCGGTTATTTTGTACGGATCGTTGGCTGAATTTTAGTCGTCGGTGCTATCGTGCTATCGGAATTTGACCATCTGCGTGTTAGTAGAATCGACGCTAGGTGATTCCATAAGTGGGATTGGCGGGTTTTGGAAGTTCTCGGCTAAATTGGTGCGGCGTTGTGGTATGTTTTCTCAAGTTCTGGGAATTTTGACGCCGCATTGGAAGCAAAATAGGTATCGGTTTTTGCGGTCACGAAATAAGCTGCACATTTGCCGCAAGCCTTTGTGATGATGAGCAGAAGAGCAATTAGATTGCCGATTTGGGTTGGGAAATTGTTGCAACCGAGGTCACCAAGTCGGACGTCATGAACATTAGAGATCTTTGGCTTATTGGTATTGGCACGGGATCGAGCCAGCACGTGACGCGTGCAGGTGAGGCGGCAATTCGTAGTGCGTCGGTTATTTTGCTTCCGCGCAAGAGTCATGCAACCGCTGACCTCTTTGATCTCCGTTGCAAACTTTTGGACGACGTGGGATATAAGGGGACTATCCAGACATTTGACTATCCGAACAGAGATCCCTCGCTACCTTATTTGGAGCGGGTTGCCGAATGGCACAAGGCAATCGCGAAACGATGGCAAGGCGCGTTGTCGGGTATCGCCACGGCGGGACCCGTTGGGCTCTTGATCTGGGGCGATCCGAGTCTCTACGATAGCACAATTCGCATAGCCAACGAACTTACTCCTTCACCTCGGGTGAGGGTAATTCCTGGAATTACTGCCATCCAAGCGCTGACGTCAGCTTTTTCAATTCCGCTCAACTCCATTGCGGGATCGATTAAGGTGACTACGGGACGCCGGCTCAGACAAGAGGGCTGGCCAAGTGACATCGAAACTGTGGTTTTGATGTTGGACGGCGAAACCAGTTTCATGCAGCTTACTGAGCCCAATTTAGAAATATGGTGGGGTGCTTATCTTGGCACGCCAGATCAAATCTTGATTCATGGGAAATTACCCGCAATCGGCGAGCACATTAGGCGAAGACGAGCGGAAGCTCGGGAGCGGAAGGGCTGGATAATGGATACCTACATCCTTCGCAAATCGTTCATTTCCTAGCTGCGACTCCCGGCTACACTGCTTAGAGATTGGCATTGCGTTAAGCAAGATAATCGGAGGGGCGGGGATCACTTTGCGATCACAAGAACTCGCGACTGTTAGGAGTTATCGAAGTCGACGTTATGCTGCAATGGATTGGCGCCTAAATTTATTGCAGTAGAATTGGGGTTGTATTATGGACAATGCGTAACACTTGATTGCGTCGCAGGCTTACTTTAGACAACGCAACGGCAGGGAATGCGGCGGGCATGGTGAAATGGTATCATAAGAGCCTTCCAAGCTTAAGGTGCGGGTTCGATTCCCGCTGCCCGCTCCAAAATTGCCGCCGCCAGTATGGGTGCTGCGGGATACGATAATCGCCTCAAGCAGCGAGTACACCGTTAGCCTCCTGCCGAAGCTTAATTCTAAGCCGCTTAGCAGGCACGACTACCCTTGCCGCACCGCTAAATTCGCGACAGCATCAACTGGCGTTTGGGGAATCGTCATGGATGACTGTTGCAGCGGTGATTGGACAGCGGAATTCAGTCTTAACTGAAACATCAGTAGAACGTTCTTGCCAGCTTATATCCCGATGATCAAGCGGCGAAAGGCCACCGAATGGACTGCGGCGGACAAACAAGCCCAACTCGTTCAGTGAGGTTTATGTGCTGAATATAATTTGGCTTTGATCGTGGAATAAATTTTGGGCTTGTGTCGAGTCATGACGTCGTCGAAGCGGCGCTGAAAAGATTGTCTGCCGCGCAAAGTGGTTGTGGCAAAGCAAGACCTGTCGTGGAGAAATTTTGCACGGTCAGCAGGCTCTGTTGCTGGCGGTGCTGGCGTAGAACTCACGGGGTTAGAAACTGAAATAAAACGCCAATGATCGTACCTTTGTCCTCATTGAAGTTGCTCCGTCTGCACTCGCACTTCTAGCAGATTGCATTCTTCTCGCCCGCACGCCACAGCGATCAGATGCACCTTGCGCCCGCTAGCCCGA
>JAPORY010000034.1 GCA_026709985.1 Aestuariivita sp.
CGACGTCAACACAAGACTACTCTCGCCGTATCACACTTCGTGAACATGGGCGATAACGGTCTTCAAATATTCCAAAAATTCGTTGGCGAGTTGGGGGTGGGAAAGGCCAAATGATACAGTCGCTCGAAGAAAACCGAGTTTTGAACCGCAGTCAAAATGTTGGCCCTGAAACCGAAACGCATGCACGCCAGACTTGCGAGGGCCGGTTTCTTCATTAATGGCATCGGTGAGTTGGATCTCGTCATTGGTTCCCACTGTCGCATTATCGAGATTTTCAAGTACTGACGGCGTGAGAATATACCGTCCGATGACTGCCAGATTAGAGGTGGCCGCCGCTGGCAAAGGTTTTTCGACCATGGATCGGACGCGTAGCGTGCGACCCGCTTCGTCCGCAACGTCCAAAATACCATAGGAGGATGTGCGCTCCGGCGGGACTCGCATTGCTGCAACTATGTTTCCACCGATATTTGCGTGAACCTCGATCATTTGTTGCAGACAAGGCGTATCACTCGCAATGACGTCGTCCGGTAAAATAACCGCAAAGGGTTCATCAGAAATCAGCCGTCTGGCACACCAAATCGCATGCCCTAACCCAAGCGCCCGATGCTGTCGAACATAGGCAATCGCACCGCTGTCCATATTCGTTGACTGCAAAAGGGCAAGTAAATCGGTCTGTTTCCTTTCGCGCAACTGATTTTCGAGTTGGTGCGCGTGGTCGAAATAGTCTTCTAACGCCCCCTTGCCTCTTGAGGTCACAAAGATAAACTCCTTAATCCCCGCAGCGCGAGCTTCATCAATCGCGTACTGCACTAACGGACGGTCAACGAGGGTCATGATTTCCTTCGGAATCGACTTAGTCGCCGGCAAGAAACGCGTCCCCATCCCGGCAACGGGAAAAATCGCCTTTGTGACCTCTTTCTGGCTCACCGTTCCTTCACCCCTTTCGCGCCGTCCTGTCGCATTCTTGCATGACGGTTATTCGCGTGCCGTGGCACCAACCCCTGGGGCGCAGTTTGCCACGCAATCAAAGCATCGAATCTTTCCGCCATTTTGATCGTTGTCATCAGTATTCTATTCCATACCCATATCGGCCATCATCGCCTCTATTTTCGGCACGTCCTCTGGGTTATTCAATTCCCAAAACAATCTCCCACGAGCGTCAACGGGAACGCATAGGATTCGGCTGCCGTTTTCCAAAAATCGGAGTTGTTCAAGTTCTTCTTGCGCCTCTAAAGTTCCGACTGACCATGACAGATATTGGGTCAAGGCGTCAGGGCGATAAGCATAAACACCGACATGATGAAAAACCGGACTCTGCTCGTGATCGTCAAATTTTCGCTTCGTGAACGGGATAACTTCCTTCGAAAAGTACAAGGCGAGGTAATGATGATCAACGACGGCAGTTGTACCGCCGACGCGCCCCGCCTTTCGGTCCTGCACTAAAGCATTCATCGCCGCTCCATCGCAACGCAGTATTGGCGTTGCAACAGAAGCCGTCGCAGTACTCTGCATTCCTTCAAGGAGTGATTGAATAAACCACGGTGGTGTTAATGGCGCATCTCCCTGGAGGTTGACGACTAGTTCAGGAGTCTTGTCTAATTTAAGCATCGCCTCAGCGCAGCGCTCGGTACCATTTTGACATTCAGATGAAGTCATAATCACCTCAGCGCCAAACCCCTTACTTGCTGTTGCTATCCGCTCGTCGTCCGTTGCGACGACGACACGATCCACTCCCTTTACCGCCTGCGCAGCGAGCCAAGTTCGTTCAATTAGTGGTTTTTTGGTTCCGCCAGAACCAGTTAAGTTCGCGAGCGGCTTACCGGGGAAGCGATTGGACGCATAGCGGGCGGGGATAATGAGCAAGACAGACATTAATCTTCGGGCACCGCCACATTGGCTCCAAGAGCGATGAACCAGGGGTTATGAAGATGATTTGGATTATAACGCAACGGTCGGCGGTCGTCGTAGCGAACAACCTTACCACCCGCCGCAGTTAGGATCGCGTGACCAGCGGCGGTGTCCCACTGCATTGTAGTTCCCAAGCGCGGGTATAGGTCAGCTTCACCGGCGGCGATCAGACAAAATTTTAGTGATGAGCCAATAAACTTGCAGTCAGACTTGTTGAGTTTGTTTAACATCTGCTCGGTTAAGTTTTTGTTTGATGATCGGCTCGCTAGGACCGTCAACTCCGAAGCAGCTTTTTTTCGTCCTGAAAGCAAGTAAGTCGGGCCAGGCGCGTCGCGCAAGAAGTCCCCGCCCTCCTCAACGGCTGTGCCACTTGTCGTCGTATAGAATAGACGATTATGAGCCGGGGCATAGATAAGGCCGTGCATTGGCTGAGCAGATTCGATCAGTGCGATGTTGACGGTGAAGTCAATCTCTTTGTTAATGAACGAGCGAGTGCCATCAATCGGATCAATAAGGATAAATCGGTCCGAATCCAATTTAGAGAAGTTTGACTGTTCTTCGCTGATGATCGGTATGTCAGGGAAAGCCTGCCGCAGGCCGCTTGAGATAATATCGTTAGCGACATGGTCGGCCCGTGTCACCGGGCTCGCGTCTGGCTTGTGAGATATCGCCAAATCGTCCGTTGCAAATAACTTCATAATCTCCCGCCCAGCTTGTAAGGCGAGACTTCGCATGCGGGCAATAAGATCTTGATCGGACATCACTGGGTGCAAGAGTTTCTATAGGTCGAGATTAAGCATGAGGATGCCAACATCCTTCTTAGGTGTGTAGGGAGCGAAGGGCCTATGCGGGGGCTCATCGAATGCAAGTTTTGTGAGCAAGACGAACTCACATGCGTGGTTCCGCTCGCGGGGAGGGAATATTGAAGAATCGCACACTGGTCATGTCATCCGCCTAACTGCCGCTCTCTATGCTCTTATCCGCCCAAGAACCATATAGACAAGAAAACTTCTTTCTGTCCAACGCGCACTAACAGCGCAATATGCTATTGCATCCTTCGCAATGAGTAAGCAAATCGATCGAGCGGGGATGTCGCTCATCACCGATCAATCCCTCCAATTTTGTTCCGACATGGAAGCCGAGAATTACCCAATATGCGAAGTGTCGGTTTAAGGACGAAACAATCTCGTTCGTATCGTATTCCAGCCTCACCGCGAGAATTGTAATCAACAGCTTTTCTTGCACCACTGGCATCGCAAACTGGACGGCATATCAATCAAGTCCAATGTTCGCTCGTCATAGATGCAATGTCGATAAACGACTCCTTAGTCCACGACTCGTAGCGTTAGGTTGATCCGACCACCCTTTGTAAGCAAGCCAGAAGATCCAGAACGAATTCGATCAATACCATGATATTTGAGCCGAGCGGCGCCTGCCATAATTACAATATCACCGCTGTGCAACCAAAGCGACTCAGTTGAACCACCGCGTTTGTCGTTGCCCATCCGAAATAGCGCCTCATCACCCAGCGAGATTGATAAAACTGGCCATGAGAAGTCGGCTTCATCTTTGTCCTGATGCATACCCATTCGAGAGTCCTGATCATAAAAGTTAATCAGGCAGCAGTCAGGTTGTCGTTGCTCACTGATAAGCTTGCTCCAAACAGCCAAGGCTGTGTCTGGAACATTGGGCCACGCGCCACCACTCGGGTGACACTCAATGTAACGATAACCGCGGTGATCCGAATACCAGCCATAGCGCCCCGCTGATGTCATCTGAACGCGCATCGGTTTGCCGTACGGCGTCAAAGGCCGAAAAAGCGGTGCTCGGCGTACAACGCTTCTAAGTTCATCAACCAGATTTCGTTGCTGAGCGAGATCAAGATAGCCCTTGTGAACGATAAAGTCTCGAACGTAGAGTTGCATTGTTAAGTACGTATATTGCTGTCTGCATTTCCCAAGAAATCAAACCTATCGGCCCAAAGTAAAATTAGCCAAGACCGCCACGTTAAGCCAAATGCCGTTATGCGTACGCTGGCCAACACCGCTTCAAAACATATTGCAGCCCTTGCAAGTGCAATCGTCCCGGCAGGTACATCGCATGGTTCGGAGGTCTCCAGACTCTGGATTACATCCACCTGACCACTTCAAGAGAGGTAACAATTATGTAAAAATAGGAGGCGAGTAGTTACAATTTCTGACTATGAATTGCGTCGATAACCCTTCCTACTTCAGCCTCAAGTGTCCTCAGTGCATCTTCCGTGCTTGTGCGAGCCGTGCGCTGACCAATGAATTGGGACACTGTTTCATCCAAACTCGCGATTTCTTTCCCATAAACTTCTTCATCGAATTTGTCAAGGCGAGACCAAAAATCCTCTTCGCACGTGCGGGCCGATTTTCGATAATTGACACGAATGCAATCTCTTAGTTCGCTGATTTGCTTACGGTCTTTCTCTTGTTGTATATCCTCTGTTACCTGACCAACAACCGCCAATACGGCAGCAGCAACTCCCATGACCCGCGCAGCGTTTCCCATCGTTTTCGCCACATTAACGGCTCCCCACGGTTTGAATTTCACACCAAAGTATTTGCCAACCAGGAGGATAGTTTTGTGCGCATTACTCCCGCTGGCCGCCTTAGCAGAACCGATCTTCGCCCCCTTAGCCGTGCCAGTCGTCCAACTTGTAACCGACTTAGCGATAGTGTTTCCAACTTTGCTGATTTTATTGACGTTTGATGGCAATTTTGACGACTCTACTTGCGTTGGTACCTGCCGTTCGAACTTCAGTCCTTGCTTCTGTGCTTCATCATCGCAGCTCTGCGCCGATCCAGTCTGTGCCGTATTGCTCTGAAAATCAGTTAATTTGCGGGCTAATGGGCTGTTTTCCAGTGCTTCAAGTTGACGGTGTAGATCATTCAATTCTCTTTCAACTACAGCACTTACTTCCTCTTCGAGCTGTGACCATCGCTTGCCCGCTCGGTGCTGGTTTTTCTCATGATGATCGTTTAGGCTCGCTTCTTTAGCCTTCGGCTTTATCGATTCAGCGACTTCGTCGCCATATAACACAATATCGGACGTGGCGGCTGCTACCAGCCCTTTGAGTGAGTCGCGGAGGCGTGTTCTTGAAGAATTATACGCCCCCCTCTTTCGATAAAGCAGTTCTAGTGCAGCGCGATCCTCCGGCCTGTCCACAGCGAGGAGTGCCCTGCCTTCCGACGCGACCGTTCTAATTCCAAACAATGGAGTCGAAATCTTTCCCATCAAGCCCCGATCGTCGACGAAGCTGTTTAGGGCAGCGACAAAGTCGTCGAACGCTCCGATCTCAAGCAACTGGGTACGGTCGGCGGGATCCGTCTCATTCTGTGCCTCAATGAAGGAGAGCGCATCAATGAAGGTCGTCCTAAAGTCCTCCAGAAAAAATGGTTTTGTTACCTCTTCAAGATCAGGTCGCATGATCTCATCACTTCCTGGACTTTGTCCCATCTTGTTGACCACCAATAAAGTCTCGTCTGCCTTTTTTCTGTCGAACATCAATGCTCGGAAGTGCCTTCCGATCACATCATCAAAAAGCTCGCTAGTGATTACGAATACAAGGAGGTGTGCACGATCAATAGTCTGATATGTATCGTCGTCATGGTCTTGATTACCGGCGTGGATGCCGGGAGTGTCCAGTAAACAAATATCGTTCCAATCGTAGGCCGTCACCTTATCTGTGCATACGTCAGCATCAATAGGAACGTCCTCTTGTCCTGTGAGAGCGCTGATGATCGTGCTCTTGCCCGCATTATATTGCCCAACGAAAGCAACAGTGAGTATAGCTTTCGTCTCCTGCAAGGCAGGCACATCAGCAACGAGCGCCCGTACTTTCTCATCGTCAGATTTTCCAAGTATATTGATCAGGCGGCTGCGAAGGCTTGAAGCCTGCGAGAGACGCTCAGAAAATTCAAAAGTATGAATCGAATCGCTCATGTAGTTTCTTCAGCTTTGCAATGAATTCGAACGTTGAGGAGGCGGTTGGCAAGCGCAACGTTATGACCGCGCTTCCCGATCGCTCGCCCCATTTCTCGTTCTGGCAAACGCACAAAAACATTGTTTTGTTTGCAGTCGACCATCTCCGGTGATACCGAACCTGGCGTCAGAGCACTAGCGATCATTTCCTGAAGCGTAGCGAACTCAATCCCATCAATAGCTTCATTTAATGCCTTACTTACCTCCCTACAAAAGGCGGCCGAGGTCTCCTCATCAGACCAAGTGAACTTAGTACGAACCCCTGGATTGCGGGCAATGTTGCTGATGCTATTTTCAGCTACGGATTCGCCTGCAAATTCTCCGGTTCTCACGAGAAGTCGACGATTGATTGCCGCCGTTTCAGAATCAATGGCAGAGGCAGTAGTCTTGAGTTCACTTGCAAGATTAAACATTCCAGAATAGAGTTGCCGGGTGTCGTGGCGAACGACACGGACTAGCTTATCTGTGATATTCTTATAGAACCATCCCTTGACCTCATTTGCGACTTTTCGCCCCATAATTTCAATTTCCTCGCGTAACTGCTTCGCGGCCAGTTCTTTATTTGTCTGTAGCTTTGTCTCCCGATCTTTAAAGAACCAAGAAAGAGCAAGAGTACCTATAGCGGCGGTTCCCGCAATCCAACCCACGGGATTCCAAAAATTTGCACTTCCGATAATCACTGCCACGCCACCAATAGCCGAAACGGTAGTCGCGCCAGTAGAGGTCCAACGCAACGTTCGCTTGACGTCCCAAGGATCATACTGCGCAATATTGCCCACCTCACATGTGACACTCAGCTCTAAGTCCACTGATACCTGCCGATTAAACTCCTCAAGGTGTGACAAAACTTCATTATGGAGTTGCTGACTAAAATCACGCATCCAGCGATCAAGCCCCACGTCCTCAACCCGTTTCTGCCAACGGGAACTGACATCTGGTTTCTCAATGTTCTCATCGACGAACGACGAAATCTGCTTTACGAGAGGGCTTAACCGGTCTTTCGTCTGATACTCAATGCGATCGTTCACATTACCAATATAACCATCAAGCCACACACTCAACGTTTCGAACTTGTCCTTTAGATTAAAAGCACTTTCACGAAGTAACTTTCCCTGCTTGAGCAGTTCTGATTCAATGTCCATCAGTTCAATTATAGAATCATCAAGAATTGTCTGAACCCGTCGAATTGGACCACTCTGTTCAACCTCGTCAGTCAAAACCTGAAGAAGTTGATCAATCCCACTCGCTACGTGCAGCATATCAGCTGAAGCCACATGTTCTGGTCTGGTTGCAAAAAATGCGGCTTGCGCGTGGATTGGAACTATCTTCACCTTGCGCATTCCCAGTTTATCATCGGCGATTTTTCGGATTCGATCCTTGTGTCCCTTAATCGCCTGCTCACCAAGCCAGCGTTCCGGCGACTCGAGAAACTTCTTAAGTTGGACTGGCCGTTCGAGGTCATAATGGACATTGAGCACGAATATCACCGGCTTGTTCCTGTCGCGCAACTCTTTCAGGGCCTGAATCGAAGTTTCTTGAAAGCTATCAGTCACTAAGAACAGGAGAACGTCACTCTCGCCGATTACAGACATAGCGTATTCACGATCCTCTTCCCCTGCGTAGGCACCGATACCAGGAGTATCAACGATTTGCAGATGGTTCCAATCGTACCTTCGAATGTTACGCGTCGTGCGCTGAGCACCCTTTCCTATAGTCTCGCCATTTCCTCGCATGACCGCTTCGCGGATTGTGCTCTTTCCCGCCTTTGTATTACCGAAGAGAGTAACCGTGAACTTCGACAGCTGTGCTTTCTTTCGTGTAAGTGAACTTGAAGTTGACTCAAGTGCGCCAGATATCATGCCGTCGAGACTCTGCGCAAACTCACTTAATCGCTGCTGGGCGTCAATGGTCTCCGTCGCTTTGTAAGTTGCTGATCGGGTCTCAATGGTGCATATTCTTTTCCGTAGGTTTAGAAGGGATGTGCGCACCCGACTGAGTGAAGCAGAGGCATAGCTATGCTCCCGTTCCGCTGCCGTTGCACAGAACCTGAGCGCCTGCCTGTAGTCATCTCCCATGGCACCATGATCCCCTTTATATGAAAAAACCTGAAAATTAGCGCTAAAATGCTATAATGAACGTGATATTTCCATCAATTCAATGATGTTGGTACACTAGGAGGTAACCAAGGAACAATATTACTGGAATTGACCATCCGATATTCAGGCATCTTCAATCGTCGAAAATACTCGTAATTCCCCATCCTAGGAGTTCCAAGCGTATAGCAGGCATCATCGTCTTGCGATCGAACGTAACTCGGCGGCGGCTGAGCAGACTGTCATCCCTCTTCGGCCCGGTCCCGGAGCAAAATCCGTTCGGGTTCAGAAAGTTCTGTTGAATTGATTGCTCGGAGTGCGAGCGCGGCAAAGATGATGCTGATCAGTAACCGGAAATCCTAACAAGTAGTTGCGCATTACGGGGCATCAAACCGAACCACAAAGGCCGCAGTAGCCAAGCATTTTTCGAAAAGTCTGTCAAAATATGGGGTTGTTTGACGTCTCTTATTGAGCTTAAAATCCATACGAATGACATCTACATTTGTCGGAATTGTTTGATAAAGGCTCTTCCCATATGATTTTCAACAATTTTGGTTGCATCGGTTGCGCCAAATGTATGCATGGCGACGTGGAAAACAGACAACGCCAAATCCTGCAACTCTTGATCTGTCTCCAGTTTCGTTGTCTTGAGCCCAAGACCTGCCTCGATCAATATATCTCTGGAAATGTGTCGAGAGTGGCTCTTGAAGGCTTTGTGATTGGCAAACCACGCGGCCGCTTTCTTGGCCTTTTCCGATCTGTCGGAAGTTTCTTTGAACATATAATTTTCAAGCCATGACTCTATGAGGGTCTCTGACATATCCAGCGCCGATTGACATTGAACCAGGAGATCGGGCCCGTACTGCTGGAGCATCGGCAACCAAGCCGACAATTTGCCAGGATCGGAAGCCTCTTCCTTGGCCCTTTCAAACTGATCCAAAATTGCCTGTGCCGGAACCAGCCTTGAACCGAGTGGCGTCGGAATAATGATTTGTGGGTCCGTCGGACCAAGAAACGAATGTTTCCCGAGAACAATCTCATCCGCTGCACACGCAATCATACATGCGGCTGACATCGCAAGATGGGGGACAATGACTCGAATATGGGAAAATCGAGCACGCAAATACGAAACGACCGCTTCAGCGGCTTCCGGGGACCCACCTGGACTATGAAGGATCAGATCAAGGGTGTCGCCGGATAAACCATAGGTCACTTCCATTAAGGCTTGAATATCTTCATCGCCGATCGACAAATGTTCAGAAGGGGCAGCCGTCTCTTGCAGCCAGCCAGATGCGTATAGAATGACGTTCCGTTTTGTATGTTGATGGAGCGCAGCAAGATATTTTCGGCGTATACCGTCGAAATCGGGCGGAATGTCGAATGTCCTGTTTTCGTTCAGTTCGTTTAGTATTCCGCTCCAACTTGGCAATTTCAAACTCCTTCTAGGCGTGTGAAGATACGCTCGTTATGGTCTTGCGGGTAACTGTTGTAGCAGAACGATATGGATTGAGATGTTGATCCTTTTCAAGCCACGTACCGTAGACCTGCATGACCTCGCGCACACCGGGACGGGCTAGAGCTTTTTCGAGTAAGGCGGCATGCTCTTCTTTGAGATCAGGGGACGGAGGTAGAATGGACGTACCAGCTTGTTGTGTCATGAGAGTGTCCTTTCAGTTTGAAAAAGGCATTACATACTTATGTAAATAAGCCGCCTTATTATTCGCTGCTGATAAATTTAGAAGTTTGAACTCATTTTTTATGGTTTGGGTTGTTGTTTAAGCAACGCATCAGCAACTGTTGCAGGCATTGCTTCGAGAATAGCCAGCATAGCAGGCGTCTATCACATAGTTAGGCATTGACAAGGGCAAAAACCTCACCGATTCAAAGGTGCAGTGCAACACTAGGCGTTTTCTCACTAGGCTTCAGTGTTTTTGTGAGTTGGTGGGTTGACGCTGGGGTAATCAAGGACGGTTCGCCGTGTTCTCAGCGGTCAACAGCGGTTGAAATCTCTGGCGAGGAGTTTAGATCAGCCGCAGGTCAAGCGCAAGTGGGTGGCATCCGAGGGGGTGCGAATCTTGTATAGAGTACTATATATTGTGCCTTTATGTAACCAGCGCCAGGCGAAGCGCACGATTGTCATTGGCATGCGATTTTGGGACTCAGTCGCCTTGGCGATTGAGGCGTGGTACCAAGGCCTTCCAAACCCGATCAAAACGACCGGACTTGCATCGGGCTCGGATGCTCAGAGCCCCTTGGCCGCCGTCCCGACCCCAACTCCGGCCTGAGCGCTTCATGCGTGTCGTCACCAAAATCTTTTTCTTCGTATCCACCAAAATAACAGGTTGTTGATCTTGAGTAAAAGCCTCAATTTGCTCATTGATGTGGTGCAATTGCTGATCCCGGTCGGGGTGCCACCGTCCTTCCGGGGTTTTGGCATTTGCTTGCAGCGAATACCTTTCTTTCTTGCGGATTTTTAGAACCGTTGGGATTGAAACATCAAACTGCTGTTTCGCTAGTTCGTTCGGCAACGTTTTGCCACTCTTTGCGGTCCAGAGCCAAGGCTTGGCGGAGACCCGGTTGTCGTTCTTGAACTGTTTTTGCCCACCATCCTGAACTTACTGAGGACAAACTTTAACCGCTACAGGATCTTTTCTGTTGAACCGCAGCTTGAACAAAACTGGAATTTCAGTTTTGCAAATCCTCACGGCAGCTGAAAAAATTGACTCTTCCGTGATTTTTTTCTCACGAAGATTTTAAATATACGATGACCCCAAATTACGACAAGTTATCTTTGTAATCCCCCAAAAAAGGTTATTGTGTTCAACTTGTAGCAGGGAAATAGCGTTCCTATATATCTCCTGTTGCAACCGATACGGTGATCGTTTCGCGTTCGCAACCGATCTCGCGACTGGGCAGTGCACCGCTGCCAAGTAGCTACTTTTTTGAACTTGAAATGAGGGATCAAGAAATGGGAAAAGTGATCGGAATCGATCTTGGAACAACAAATAGTTGCGTCGCGATCATGGATGGCTCGCAACCCAAAGTCATCGAGAACTCCGAAGGCGGTCGAACGACGCCCTCAATCGTGGCATTCACAGACGACGAGCGTTTGGTCGGGCAACCGGCAAAACGCCAAGCCGTCAGTAATCCCGATAATACGATTTTTGGTGTCAAGCGGCTGATCGGGCGACGCTATGACGACAAAGACCTGGCTAAGGATAAGAAGAATCTGTCCTACGCTGTTGTCGATGGCGGTAATGGCGATGCTTGGGTTGAGGCCCGCAACGAGAAGTACTCACCAAGCCAAATCAGTGCGTCGATCCTTGGGAAAATGAAGGAAACGGCCGAAAGCTATCTCGGCGAAGGTGTCTCCGAGGCCGTGATTACCGTGCCTGCCTACTTCAATGACGCGCAGAGACAAGCAACCAAGGATGCGGGTAAAATCGCTGGGCTTGACGTGCTTCGTATCATCAATGAGCCGACAGCAGCCGCTCTTGCCTATGGCCTTGACAAAAATCAGTCGCAGACGATTGCCGTCTACGACCTCGGCGGCGGTACATTCGATGTAACAATTCTTGAAATCGATGACGGCCTATTTGAAGTCAAGTCGACCAACGGTGACACCTATCTCGGTGGTGAAGACTTCGACATGCGAATCGTGAACTACCTCGCTGAGGAGTTCAAAAAAGAAAACGGGGTTGATCTCACCAAGGATAAAATGGCCTTGCAGCGGCTCAAGGACGCAGCCGAAAAAGCAAAAATCGAACTGTCGAGTTCGGCTCAGACTGAAGTCAATCAGCCCTTTATCTCCATGGATCCCAAAGGCGGACAGCCACTCCACATGGTGATCAAACTCACCCGCGCAAAACTCGAAAGCTTGGTGAGCGATCTAATTAATAAATCGTTCAAGCCTTGCCGCTCGGCACTAAAGGACGCCAAAATTACCGCCTCAGATATTGACGAGGTTGTGCTGGTCGGCGGAATGACCCGCATGCCGAAAGTCGCCGAGGAAGTAACCAAGTTCTTTGGTAAAGATCCACACAAAGGGGTCAATCCCGATGAGGTGGTCGCGATGGGCGCCGCAATTCAAGCTGGCGTTCTCCAAGGCGATGTCAAAGACGTTGTTCTTCTTGATGTCACACCGCTATCTCTTGGTATTGAGACTCTCGGTGGGGTCTTCACCCGCCTGATTGACCGAAACACCACCATACCGACCAAGAAGTCACAAGTCTTTTCGACTGCCGAAGACAAGCAAAGCGCAGTCACAATCCGTGTGTTTCAGGGCGAACGAGAAATGGCGAGTGACAACAAGATACTAGGCCAGTTTAATCTCGAAGAAATTCCACCGGCACCTCGCGGCATTCCGCAAATCGAAGTCACCTTCGATATTGATGCAAATGGAATTGTGTCAGTCTCTGCCAAAGATAAAGGTACTGGAAAAGAACAAAAAATTACCATCCAAGCATCGGGAGGACTTTCGGAAGAAGATATCGACAAAATGGTTCGCGATGCAGAGGAGAACGCGGAAGCTGACAAAGAGCGCCGTGAACTTGTAGAGGCTCGGAACCAAGGAGAGTCGCTCCTGCACTCGACGGAAAAATCCCTTGAAGAGCACAAAGAGAGCATTGATGAGTCTACGGTTGAAGAAATTGAAACCGCGATGAGCAAATTGAAGGAGACTCTGGAAGTAGAGGACGCAACCGCAGAGGCCATTCGCAGCGATGTCTCCGCCCTCACCGTTGCTTCAATGAAGCTTGGCGAGATGATCTACAAGGCAAGCCAAGAAGCAGACGAGGCCGAAGTTGACCCGGCAGCAGACGAGGCGGAAGTCAAAGAGGAAGGAATCGTTGATGCAGAATTCGAGGACATCGACGAGGACAAACGCTCGCAAGGTTGATTTCGAAGCTTAGCGCTCGGTTGCGGCCGCTTTTTTGCGGCCCAACCGCTATTGGTTGAAGAGGTAGGGCATGTCGAAACGTGATTACTATGATGTGCTCGGGGTGTCGAAAAAAGCATCGGCTGACGATATAAAAAGAGCGTTTCGAAAAAAAGCCAAAGACTTGCATCCCGACCGCAATAGCGACAAGTCGAATGCAGAAGCGCGCTTCAAAGAAGTCAACGAAGCTTACGAAGTGCTTAAAGACGCCGAAAAAAAGGCGGCGTATGATCAATTTGGTCATGCAGCATTTGAAGGCGGTCGGGGCGGTGGGTCGTACTCCGGCGGCTTTAGCAGCGCCGATGATTTCCCGTTCGGCGGTTTCGCCAATGCCTTTGGGGATATATTTGAGACCTTTAGCGGTAGACGTGCGGCCCCCCGCGATCGTGCGACCCGTGGCTCTGATCTTCGTTATGATCTGAGCATTACGCTTGAGGAAGCATTCTCGGGACTAAATAAAAACCTCAATGTCAGAACCATGGTTAACTGCGAAGAATGCGATGGTTCGGGGTCAAAAGGGGCGGTGCCACCAACCGTCTGCCCAACCTGCGGTGGCGCCGGGAAAGTGCGCACACAATCAGGTCTCTTTACGGTCGAACGCACTTGCCCGACCTGTTCGGGAGTTGGTCATATTATCAAAGATCCCTGCCCTGCATGCCACGGAGCCGGTCGGGTCGACCGCCAAACGCAGCTCAACGTCAACATCCCAGCCGGGGTCGATTCCGGTACACGGATACGACTTGCCGGTAAAGGTGAGGCGGGAGTCCGCGGTGGTCCTGCCGGTGACTTATACATCTTTATCGATGTGAAGCCGCATGAACTCTTTCAGCGTGATGGTTCAAACCTATTTTGCCGCGTGCCCGTTAGCATGACTTTGGCCGCGTTGGGCGGTGATACCGAGGTGCCGACGATTGATGGCGGCCGATCACGCGTCAGAATTCCGGAAGGCAGTCAGTCAGGGCGCCGAATGCGCTTGCGCGACAAAGGAATGCCAGTCATTCGCTCAGACGAGATTGGCAACATGTTTATCGAACTAGCCGTCGAAACACCGGTCAACCTGACGTCGGAACAAAAGCGGTTGCTTGAGGAATTTGAAGGAATCAGTGCTGATAATAATCCCGAATCAAACAGCTTCTTCTCATCAGTAAAGTCATTTTGGGAAACGATGAAAGGCTGAGAGCAATGCTCGTCTCGTTAAATCCTTCTGCTCGTCAGCGCGACGCTGCGGCGGAGGCATCGCAACTGAGCATGAAATTCATCATCTCGCGGCCATCTCGGTTTTGACAAAAGCACGCACCATTTTTGTGTTGCACCCTTCCGCCCGTGTGGCTCGCGGGGATAGACTGGCGGGTTCCATTCTAAACTCAGAGCGCCAAGGATTATCGTATGTATTCATATACGGTATTACGATAGCCGCTTCTGTTCGGTTTCGTCGTGTCCTAATGCCGCAGTTCGGCGCGTTTGATTCGGTACGGCGGGAACGTTTATCATCGCACCAAAGTTCGAACGACGTTTCTAGCCTTTCGCCGTCCGCAAGATAGTGGCGTTAGGCATCCTGTTCGGAACTTTTTCGGCTAAATGCCTTTGGTATCAATTTCCAGAAGCCACCGGCGGAGTAGACGCGGATGGGTTTGTGTTCGTCGCCTTAAGGCATTGTTCTTTTGTCAATCATTGCCAGGGCACTCTTGATAGCTTCCAGTTGCTTGGGAAGAAGAGTTTTAACCTCCCACCAACGTCCGTGTACGGCCCGACCAGTCCCTGGTCTTGATTCTACCACGCAGGACCTCCCGCGTACGCAGAGTCGATGTAAATTGACGCGCCACCACTCCGCGTACATTCGCAAACGCACGCGATACTCCTGATTTTCGAGACTCTTCTTGGAGAGATCGATCACTAAACAGAAATCGAATTGTCTTTAGATCAATCGGCCATGACAGTGTTTGAATTTCTTGCCTGATCCACACGGACATTTTTGGTTACGGCCGATATTGCCCCAAGTTTCCGGTTTGGTTTCGTCGAAAGCAAGGGCATCACGACCATTGGCACTCGCTTTGGCGGGGCCAGTTACCTTTGGCTCATTTTCTAGCGCCGATCGAGCTTCCATCTGCGCCGCGAGTTGCCGCTGCTCTTCTTCTGTGAGCGGGCGAACATGAGACAACTGTCGGGTGACGTCGGTCCGTAAACTGCTCAGTAGCCCCTCGAATAATTGGAAACTCTCACTCTTATATTCGTTTAACGGGTCGCGTTGCGCATAACCGCGAAACCCAATGACAGAACGCAGATGCTCCAAAGTAAGGAGATGCTCACGCCATTTTGCGTCAATCGTTTGTAACAGAATTTGCTTTTCAATTTTCTCAAGGGTCTCAGAGCCAAAATCAACCTTCTTCTTGACTATGTGCATGTCGCTAGCGCGCTCTAACCGATCAATTATGACCTCATCGTCGACACCGTCCTCGTCGGTCCAATCTGATACCGGTACCTCAAGGCCGAGTATTTCCTTCACAGATGCCTGTAGACCGGTCGCATCCCATTGATCAGCGTAACTATTGGCTGGCAAATGCCGAGCGACGAGATCCAAGATCGTCTCGTGTCTCATATCTTTGCAAATCTCGCTGACGGACTCATCTTCCATTATTTGGCGACGCTGTCCGAAAATAAGTTTACGCTGATCATTCATCACGTCATCAAATTTCAAGATCTGTTTACGAACATCAAAGTTGCGTCCCTCAACCTTCGCTTGCGCCCGCTCTAGTGACTTGTTTACCCAAGGATGTACAATCGCTTCTCCTTCTTTCATGCCAAGTGTCTTCAGCACCTTGTCAAGGCGATCTGAGCCAAAGATGCGCATCAGGTCATCTTCAAGGCTGAGGAAAAATGCTGTCCGACCGGGATCCCCTTGACGTCCCGATCGCCCCCGCAATTGATTATCGATTCGCCGACTTTCGTGACGCTCCGACGCGATGACAAACAAGCCCCCGGCGTCGATTACTTTCTTGTTCTCTTCGGTATGGCGACTGAGTTCCGATTGCCTTAACTCTTCGGTATCGGTGTCGGGATTCTCGTTGACATATTGCGATATACGTTGATCGACATTGCCACCGAGCTGAATATCCGTTCCCCGCCCCGCCATATTGGTGGCGATGGTCACGGTGCCAAGCCGTCCAGCGTCAGCGACAATCTGTGCTTCCTGCTCGTGATGACGGGCGTTGAGGACGTTATGCTTTATCCCTTGAGCCGATAGTTTCTTGCTTAAAATTTCGGACTTCTCAATTGAGGTCGTGCCGACAAGAACCGGCTGGCCGCGCTCATTGGCCGCCTTGATTTCGTCGATCATCGCTTGGTATTTTTCGTCAATCGTGCGGTAGACCCGATCATCCTCATCGGTTCGGATCACCGGTTTATGAGTCGGTATCTCAACGACGCCCAATCCGTAGATTTCTTGAAACTCCTCAGCTTCGGTTACAGCAGTGCCGGTCATGCCTGCTAACTTGTCGTAAAGACGAAAATAATTCTGAAAGGTTATACTGGCTAAGGTGACATTCTCGGGTTCGATCGCAACCGATTCTTTTGCCTCAATGGCTTGATGCAGCCCCTCCGAGAGGCGTCGCCCGGGCATCATGCGCCCGGTAAACTCATCAATAAGGACAATTTTGTCGTTGCGCACAATGTAATCTCGATCCTTCGCGTAGAGCTTGTGGGCCCGTAATCCTTGGTTGACATGGTGCACAATCGTTGTGCTTTCGGGATCGTAAAGCGATTGATCCGCTTTCAGCAGGTCAAGTTCTCGGAGCTTTTCTTCAAGAAATTCATTGCCGGCATCGGTAAACGATACACCGCGTTGCTTCTCATCAAGTTCAAAATGATCCTCGGCAATATCAGGAATCAACGTGTCTATAGTCTGATAGAGCTCAGAGCGATCTTGCGAAGGACCAGAGATAATCAACGGCGTCCGTGCTTCATCAATCAGAATGGAATCAACTTCGTCGACGATGGCAAACGCGTGGTCCTTTTGGAGAATTCCATCAAGGTCAGACTTCATGTTGTCGCGAAGATAATCGAAACCGAATTCGTTGTTGGTGCCATAAACGATGTCACAGCTGTAGGCGCGTCTTTTGTCTTCAAAGGCCGACGGCTCGGTCTGAATATGCGCTGTCGTCATTCCAAGTGCAGAATAGACATGGCCCATCCATTCGCTATCACGTTTTGCCAGATAGTCGTTAACGGTTACGATATGAACGGACTTCCCCGACAGAGCATTCAGATAGGCCGGAAAGGTGGCAACGAGCGTTTTTCCTTCCCCAGTTTTCATCTCAGAGATATTACCTTGGTGCAAAAAAATTGCGCCCAAAATCTGCGTATCAAAAGCGCGCAGACCAAGCGTCCGCTTTGCCGCCTCACGACAATTTGCAAAGGCTTCGACAAGAACATCGTCAAGGTTCTCGCCACCGCGAACGCGCTCGCGTAATTTTTGCGTGTTGTCGACTAATTCTTGATCGCTGAGCGTTGAATGAGAGGTCTCTAATGCATTGACGCTCTCAACCAGGTTGCGCATTGACTTGATTCTGCGATCATTCGGGGTACCGAATACTTTCTTGGCAACAGCCCCTAATCCAAGCATGTTTTCTCCAACTGCACTGCTGATTTAAGCCAAGAAAATAATGCCACAGCCATCAGCATTCTTGTCACCGATCTTTGAATCGCATAGAGGCGTTTGGTAACGAATATTAACCACGCCAGAACGCATTTAGAGGTCAAGCGAGAATCTGTCAATGTTGCGGCGCTGATAACAAATAAGCTTACCCACCGGAAAACCGACCTTATCTGCCAAGAAACATGTTCGTTTCAAAGCCAACTTCTGGGCCAAGAGTCTAGCGTCATTACCGGGTTAGCGACGACTTTAGTGCTCTAAGGGATTGCATCAGCTAAGATGATCCCCGAACTAATGAAGTTCGGGTTGTCAGGAAATGAATGACTAACAGTAAACAGCAACGATCACCGCTCGCACCAATGCGATTTCCGCAACTACCGCAAATAGCGGGCGCTCGTTTTGCCAGTGCTGCAGCGGGCGTCCGATATCATGATCGAGCCGACGTGGCCTTGGCAACTTTGCAGCCGGGTACAGTGATTGCTGGCGTCTTTACGCGCTCAAGCACCCGCGCTGCTTGCGTGATTGATTGCCAGAACAAGATCGGTGAAGACGCAACTAACGGAGCGGCAATATTAGTAAATGCCGGAAACGCCAATGCCTTTACTGGGCGTGCGGGTGTACAGTCCGTTGCACGTTTGTGCACGACGCTTGCTGCAAAAACGGACATTCCGAGCCAACGAATCTTTACGTCCTCAACTGGGGTGATTGGAGAACTGTTACCGACTGCGTCAATTGAAGCCTCCTTATCTGATTTGGTGGAAAGACAGTCGCCAGATCAATTAGCAGATATGGCGCAGGCAATCCTAACCACCGACACCTTTGCCAAAGGTGCGGCCCGACGGGTTGAAATTGATGGTCGTGTTGTGCAATTGGCGGGCATTGCTAAGGGCTCGGGCATGATCGCCCCTAATATGGCGACGATGCTTGCGTATGTGTTCACCGATGCGGATCTTGAACAATCGCAGTTGCAAGCGATGGTCAAACGCCAAAATCACCGAAGTTTCAATTGTATTACCGTCGATGGCGATACGTCAACCTCCGATACACTGCTTGTCTGCGCCACGCGGGCATCAAATGTGCGGGTCGATGGCCACGAGATTTTCGAAGAAGCACTGGGTAGCCTCATGCTTGATCTCGCGCAACAGATTGTTCGCGACGGCGAAGGGGCAACCAAATTCATCACCATTGAGATCTCTGGTGCCGATACAGATGCCGACGCACGGGTTCATGCGCACGCCATTGCAAATTCGCCGCTCGTAAAGACAGCGATATCTGGCGAGGACCCAAACTGGGGACGGGTTGTTATGGCGATTGGTAAATCCGGTGCCCAGGCGGATCGCGATCTATTAAGGATTTGGTTCGGCAATGTGCTCGTCGCTGAGGACGGCTGGGTGAGCGCAAATTATAGTGAAAAGGATGCCCGACGGCATCTCAGGCAAGCCGAGGTCTCAATTAAAGTCGATTTTGGATTGGGATTAGGGAAAACAACCGTCTGGACGTGTGATTTTAGTAAACGCTATATTGAAATCAATGCTGACTACCGATCCTGATCCAATCGTTGCGTCAACAGGTAGGCCACCGATGATGCTTGTGGTCACTCTTGCCCTGATTGACCGAGATGGGCGGGTTTTGTTGTCGCAACGACCAGAGGGGAAATTTCTATCCGGGTTATGGGAGTTTCCCGGCGGTAAAGTGAGGGCCGGAGAGATGCCCGAGGCGGCCCTCATTCGCGAAATTGACGAAGAACTTGGGCTTTCAATTACCGGTAGTTGTCTGGCTCCACTGAGCTTTGCGAGCCACTGCTACGACGAGCAACATTTGTTGTTGTTACTTTTTGTTTGTCGAAAGTGGGACGGGATTCCGCGACCAAATGAAGGCCAAGCACTAAAGTGGGTGGGGGTGAACGAATTAAAACAGTATCCGATGCCACCCGCCAACCTGCCGCTAGTCGCGCAATTGCGCGATTATCTATAACTTTGATCAGGCGAGAGTTCGGGCAATTTGCTCGCTTTCAAACATCTCTATGACATCTCCTTGACGAATGTCGCTATAGTTCTCCAAGGCGATTCCGCATTCTTGTCCAGATTGAACCTCTGCGACTTCATCCTTGAAACGCTTGAGAGACTTGAGCGTACCTTCGTGGAGGACGATATCATCGCGCAACACGCGCACATTCGCAGATTTTCGGGAGACGCCTTCGGTCACGAGGCACCCTGCGATACGGCCAATTCCTGAGACGTTAAATATTTCTTTGACCTCAGCGTAACCGATGCGGTTCTCACGAATTTCGGCAGTAAGCAATCCCGATGCAGCAGCCTTTACCTCATCAACTAAATTATAAATTACCGAATAATATCGGATATCTACGCCCTTTCGATTGGCGGAATTGCGAGCGGGTGCATTGGCGCGTACATTGAAGCCGATTATGGGCGCTTCACTAGCTTCGGCCAGCGCAACATCAGACTCGGTTATGGCACCGACGCCGTAGTGCAAGACTCTGACACGCACTTCATCGTTGCCGACTTTTTCCATTGCTTGAACAATTGCTTCGGCGGAACCGCGGACATCCGCCTTGACCACAATCGGCAATTCCGCGGTGCTAGAATCGGCCTTTGCCTTGGCAAGAAGTTGATCAAGTGTGGCTGCCGTTCCAGCTGCTGCTCGCTTATCTTTAGCTAGCTTTTCGCGATAATCGGCGATTTCGCGTGCTTGTGCGTCGGTTTCGACCACGTTGAGAATATCGCCAGCTTCTGGCGCCCCGTTAAGGCCGAGGACTTCAACCGGAACCGAGGGGCCGGCGCTGGTAATGCGCTGACCGAGGTCATTTTCCATTGCGCGAACGCGTCCCCACTGCTCGCCGACGACAAAAACGTCCCCTTGGTTAAGCGTCCCTTTCTGAACAAGGACAGTCGCAACCGGCCCGCGGCCGACATCAAGTTTTGCCTCAATGACGGCCCCCTCGGCGGCACGATTTGGGTTGGACCTTAACTCAAGCAGCTCTGACTGCAAGGCAATTCGTTCAAGAAGGTCATCAAGCCCTTGACCGGTGGTCGCTGAAACTTCGACGTCTTGCACGTCCCCGGACAGTTTTTCAACGATGACCTGATGTTGCAGGAGTTCCGAGCGCACCTTCTCGGGATTGGCGTCGGGCTTATCGATCTTGTTGATGGCGACGACAATTGGAACGTCGGCGGCTTTTGCGTGATTGATGGCTTCAACGGTTTGCGGCATTACCGAATCGTCTGCTGCGACGACCAAGACAACGATATCGGTAATCTGAGCTCCGCGAGAACGCATGGAGGTAAAGGCCTCGTGGCCGGGAGTATCAAGGAAGGTAAGAGAACTGTTATCGCTGGTTCTCACTTGATAGGCACCAATATGTTGGGTGATACCACCAGACTCGCCAGCGGTGACATTCGCGTTTCTAATGGCATCTAGAAGCGAGGTTTTGCCGTGATCAACATGCCCCATGATGGTGATGACCGGCGCTCGTGGCAAGAGATTTTCCTCAAGATCGGCCGCTGTTTGGATGACATCTTCGACATCGGCATCTGATACCCGAACGACTTTATGTCCGAACTCGGCGATAATGAGTTCGGCGGTGTCCGCATCAATTGATTGGTTCTGGGTTACCAACATCCCGTTTTTCATTAGTTCTTTGACCACATCGGCAGAGCGCTCGGCCATGCGGTTAGCGAGTTCGCTGACAACGATCATTTCGGGGAGCTGGACCTCGCGAACGATTTTTTCCCGCTCAACATTCGCCATTGCGGCCTTTTTTCGATCACGCTCCTGCTTGCGCTTAATGGCGGCCATTGAGCGTTGTCTTCCGCCTTCGGTTGCCGATAGGACTTGGCTCAAGGTGAGCTTGCCAGCGCGGCGTTCGCTATCGCTAGCGCGTCCCTTGCCGACTTTCCCGCGCTCTTCGGTTCGTTCGCGTTCGACCTTTCGGGGTGCAGTCCCCTTTCCACGATTATCTTTTGCGGCCGTGGTACCCAAGGTCGGGATTGCGTCGATTGGCTGTCCGAGTTCGGTTTGGTCTTGGCTTTTGCGGTTTAGTTCGCTGTCCTCTTTGGCGCGAGTGCGTTCGAGACGCTCTTGCTCATCCTTTTGCTTGGCTTGTAGCTCCTGCCGTCTCCGTTCGCGGGTTTCTTCTCGCTCTTTTTCGAGTGCCTCGCGTTTTTCACGCTCGGCAGCTTCGCTGGCTTTGGCGGCTTGAACGGCTTTAATGCGACGGTCGATGTCGGGCTTTGGGGAGTCGACCGGTATGGGAGTTGGATCGGGAGCCGTCAGCCCTTCAATCGGCGTACTCACGCCAAGAGGTTTAGTAATTTCGGACGGCCGCGTGGCCTTCGTTCGGCCAGGCCTCGGCACGATAACGCGCTTGCGTTTCGTTTCGATCACGACATTCTTGGTTCGCCCGTGGCTAAAGCTCTGAGTGACGCTCCCCGATTGTGGGGTAGTGCGTAAGCCTAAGGTTTTTTTTCTGGCGGTACTGTTCATTCGACCCGTGTTCCTTTCAGCGGTAGTCGTTGTCGACTTGCCGCAAACCTTTTAGTTTAGTGGCTTCCCTTACCACAATTGATGCGAGAGTGCTAGTTCTGAGAGCCGCGTGTACCACATTATCGCGTCGAAAGGCTATTCCCAACTCGCTTGCTGATAGTGCGTTGACTGTAATTCCAGAGTTTGGCACTGGCATTTTTGACTTTCCTCGCAAAGAACCGTCGGACGCTTGTAGCAATACATCGACAGGGTAGTTTTCGATCCACGCTTTTACTTTCTCAAAACCCGCGACCGCTAACCCCGACTTTCGTGCGAGGCTGATATACTCAATAACGCGTTGAACTAATGCTGCCTCAATATTTTCGATCAAATTAGTTGGTACAGAGACGGCGGCGCCGAAACCACGAGAAAAAAGACCTTTTTGCATCGCTCTCTCTAGTAATTCTTTATCGGCAGTCACATAAACGCCGCGTCCTGCTAGCTTGCTTCGAATATCTGGTACGACGTTTCCTTTGGGGCCGAGAACGAAGCGGATGAGTTCTGATTTTGCAGTACTCGTGCCGCTTACCAGACACCGTCGCTGTGGGCCCTTGGTCCTGTCCTTGGTTCTGCCGCCGCGTCCCATGCTATTTTCGTTCTTTTGATCAATCCGTATTGTCCTCGACGGGTGCCGCGTCAGGGAGTGCTTCAGTAACCTCCTCGGAGTCGAAGTTGTAGTCGTCAACCCAACCTAATTTGATCCGAGCCGCCATCACCAGCTGTTGCGCTTCTTCCATGGAAACATCGAAGGGTTCAAGGAGGCCAATATCTTTGACGCGTTCGCCGCGAACCGTTGTCCATCCTCCAGCCAATTCCCAATCGGCGCACGTCGCAAAGTCTTCGAGAGTTTTGATGTCATCTTTGACCAGAGCCAAGATCATTTTTGGCGTTAAGCCATCAAAGGTGATGAGGCAATCTTGGGCGCCGCCGGCCCGGGCCTCTTCGAGCGCTTGCCGATTCTCCTCAGCAAGAAAGTCTTGCGCCCTCGCCTGTAATTCTTGGGCCGTTTCGTAATCAACACCGTCGATTACCAGTAGCTCATCAATCTCGACATAGGCGACCTCCTCAAGCGTTGTGAAGCCTTCGGAGACCAAGAGTTGGGCAAAAAACTCATCCAAATCCAATTTCTCCATGAAGAGTTTAGTATGTTCTTCGAATTCTTGTTGTCTTCGAGAGCTTTCCTCGTCTTCGGTCATGATATCGATATCAAGACCGGTGAGCAGGGAGGCGAGACGGACATTTTGTCCCCGACGACCAATTGCTAAAGATAATTGATCTTCGGGCACGACCACTTCAATTTTTCCGGTTTCTTCGTCGAAGACGACTTTCGAGACCTCTGCGGGCTGTAGTGCATTGACAAGGAATGTTGGCTGATCCTCGTTCCACGGAATTATATCGATTTTTTCACCTTGCAGTTCGTTGACGACGGCTTGAACTCTGGAGCCGCGCATCCCGACGCAGGCGCCAACCGGATCAATTGATGTGTCGTGCGTAACGACAGCGATTTTTGCACGACTGCCGGGGTCACGGGCTACAGATTTTATTTCGATGATACCGTCATAGATTTCTGGAACCTCAAGTTTAAAGAGGCTGGCCATGAATTCGGGTGCCGTTCGGGAAATGATGATTTGCGGGCCACGGACCTCGCGGCGAACGTCCTTGACATATACGCGAATTCGATCATTCGGCCGAAAGCCTTCGCGTCCAATTTTTTCATTGCGGCGCAAAACGGTTTCACCCGCTCCCACGTCAATGATGACATTGCCAAATTCTTCGCGCTTGACTTGTCCAGTGATAATTGTTCCAGCACGATCTTTGAATTCTTCGTATTGTCGTTCGCGTTCGGCTTCACGCACCTTTTGTAAAATGACTTGTTTTGCGGATTGGGCCGCGATGCGGCCGATATCGACCGGCGGGATGTCTTCGACGAACTGATCGCCAACTTTTGGATCCGCAAGATATTGCTGCGCTTGTTGTACAGTGAACTCAGCTTGATGATTTTCGATAGCATCGTCGTCAACAACGGTGCGCACGCGGCGAAACGCAGCTCTACCTGTTTCGCGATCAATCTTCACTCGGATATCCATTTCGGCACCGTACCGGCTTTTTGCCGCCCGTGCGAGGCTCTCTTCCATGGCTTCGATAACGAGGTCGGGTTCAATCATTTTTTCGCGAGCGACCGCTTCGGCGGTTTGTAGAAGTTCGATTTGGTTCGCGGAGGTTGTATTCATGGGAGTTCCTCACTTTTGTGCGATAGGGGAAGTTTCGGCGGCACCATCATTGTCGATATGAGCAGCATTTTTCCGACGGTTCTTGAGGGATTGCGCGATGAGATGATCGGACATCACTAACTTAGCGTTTCGGAGCCAATTCACCTTCAGCCCGATGGTTCCTTCGGAAACATCAAGGAGGACCTCATCGTTTTCGAGCCCCCGAAGCGTACCCCGAAACTGTCTGCGACCATCAATGGCAACATCAGTCTCGACCTTTGTTTCCCAGCCTCGAAAGGCGTCGAAATCTTTCGCACGGGTCAACGGACGGTCTATTCCAGGGCTTGAGACTTCTAGAGTGTAGGCGTCATTAATCGCCTCCTCGACATCAAGCAGCGAACTAATGGCGGTTGATAGCTTCGCGCAGTCATCGATTTCGATTCCGCCGTCGGGCCGCTCAACCATCACTTGCAGCGTTTTGTTTTTGTTTGACAACAATCGAACCCGCACGAGTTCAAAACCCATACTGTTTAGCAATGGGTTGAGGGCGTCAGCAACGCGACGCTCAACGGGTGTTTTTGCGATCAAACAGAAAGACATCATTTTCAAACACAAAAAAACGGGCTCACGGCCCGCTCGTCACTCGATGGCGTGTCTGATTATGTTTATTTCACGCCGCCGTAAAGCCTAATTAGTCCTTAAGTCCGAGAATTACAAGGAGAAAATATCGTTTTCTCGCAAGCGGCGTGATTTTCGGTTCGCGTTAAGTTCGTAAATTGTTTGCGGTAGCGGGTGGCGTTCTCCTCGGACGGCGTTTCAAGGCAGAGACTCAAACCGGTAGGACGGCGGCCGCCGTTGAATAAATCGTCCGATGACAAGGCTTGAGGTGACTGCCTCGGTCGCAACCTTAGGGGGATGAATTAGGACGTTAATGATGCGACCTGGGATGCTTATGGTGCCGAAAAGTGATGGTAAATTCACAAATATGGTCGTCTTGTCGAAGATCGAATGCACGCGGCTGCGGCCGCGGTTTCGGTAACGATCAGATCACCGTCCTCGTACCGCAAAAAACGCCGAATATCTCTGAGATGAGCCGCATTTTAGCTGACGATCAAGCTACGCCCTTGCGGGGCTAGTTTATCCATATAAGAAACAAGGGAGGTGCTGATCGCTGGCTCACTCAGTGCGTGGCCAGAATTGGGAAATATTTTTAGGTCAGCGCGTCGCCAAAGTTTCGCCAGTTTGTATGCCGAGTCGGGAGGACAGATCATATCAAGACGACCCTGAATAATAATTCCCGGTATGTGCTCGATTTTGCTCATCTCGTTTAGAATTTGACCATCCTCGCGCAAAAATCCGTTATTCATGAAGTAATGGTTTTCCAGTCGTGCGAATGCTCGTGTTCGGTTGCTGGGACTTGAATTCATCATTGGCGAGGCGTGAGCTGACGCCAGGGAGTTTTCCCAGTTCATCCAGGTTCTCGCATAACGGCTTTCTTCTGTAAGATTGCCGCTGAATAATCGTCTGTGGTAAGCGGTAATCAGGTCGTGTCTTTCGTCACGCGGGATTGGTTCGACGAATCGTTCCCAGTGTTCGGGCCAAATTTTGCCAGCCCCTCCGCCGTAAAACCAGTCGAGTTCACCTTTAGTCATGAGAAAAACCCCCCGCAAAATCAGGTGGGTTACCGTCTCCGGATATTGCTGCGCGTAAATTAGAGCCAGCGTTGCTCCCCAGCTGCCGCCGAAGGCAAACCACTGTGGAATGTCGAGCGCCCGGCGAATTTTCTCAATATCAGCGATCAAATGCCAAGTTGTGTTTTCATTGACCGATGCGAGAGGGCGTGATCGACCGCAACCGCGCTGGTCAAAAAGGATGATACGATAATGCTCCGGGTTAAAATATCGGCGCATTGTCGGGCTGCAACCGCCGCCGGGTCCGCCGTGCAAAACAATCACAGGGATGCCTTGAGGATCACCGCACTGCTCTACATATAATTGATGACCGCCGTCGACTCTCAGCGTACGTTGATCGAAGGGATCAATCGGCGGATAGAGGTCCTGCTTGGAGACTTTGTTTTCTACGAGCTTGTCCATAAGGCTAATTCTGGCATAACTTTATGTCGCATCAAGTGATCTGTTGGAGATGATAATGCAAGGAGAATCCTCGTCAATTGATCCGAAAGAAATTGCTAAATTTGAAGCAATGGCCACAGAATGGTGGAATCCAGATGGCAAGTTTAAACCTCTGCACATGCTCAATCCCTGTCGATTGGATTACATCACCAAGCAGATCGCAGGAGTTTTCGGGCGCGACCGAACGCAACTGGCGCCGTTTGCGGGTCTAAAAATCCTTGATATTGGCTGCGGCGGTGGATTGCTGTGTGAACCGATGGCGCGACTGGGTGCGCAAGTTATTGGCGTTGATGCGGCCGAACGCAACATACCCATTGCTCAAACGCATGCTCGACAGTCGGGTCTTGAAATTGATTACCGTTGCGCCACTGCCGAAAGCATGATTCATGCCGGCGAGGAATTCGATATTGTTCTTAATATGGAGGTGGTTGAGCACGTGCCAGACCCGATAAATTACCTCACATCGTGTCAGCGGCTCTTAAGATCGGGTGGTTTGCATATTTGCTCAACAATCAATCGCAATAGTAAGAGTTTTGTGATGGCGATTATTGGTGCAGAGTACGTCATGCGGTGGCTCCCAAAAGGGACACATGAATGGAAAAAATTCATAACCCCCGACGAATTATTTGACCTCTTGTCGCAATCAGGTCTGACCCCAGTTGATCGCAAGGGTTTTGTCTTTAATCCCTTAGGGTGGTCTTGGTCGGTATCGGACCAAGATCTGAGCGTCAATTATGTGACCTCAAGCGTGAAAATGTTTTCACGGGGATCGGTATGATCATATCCAATCGACTGGAGGATGTAGTGTCTGGCTTCGGGGGATCGGAATTCATGCAGTGTACTCAGGACTTGCAGGAATTTCTGCACATTGGGTGGGATGTTCGACCAGGCAGGACCACGGTGCACAAGTTTTTGATCCGATCACGATCGGATAATGAGAGGGCTGGTCAATGGCGTCTTGAAACCGGATATCGTCTTCGGAGGAATAGGTCCAATAGAGCTGACCTTCGTCAACGTCTCTGTGAATCCAGAGATCGTTGCGGGTCTGCTTGAGAACACCCATCAAGTTGTACCAGCGTGACGCCGCACCTCGCTTTTTTGCCGGTCGATAGGGCAGTTGCATGGCCTTTTTGATGTACGTGTCCCGATTGCTTTTTTGCCAGAATTCATGAAGATCGCGATCATTCAGAACCACAATGGTGTGTTCTTTTCGACATTGATCCCATAGCCAATTTTTTTCGCCGAAACTCGCGGCATAGATTATAGGTTGATGGGATATATTCATGGGTAATCGTTTTCTTTTTTAGTTATTTTCTGCCACGTGAAGCATGTCTCAATATTCAGGGCTGGTCTAACCTTGGTCTTTCTCAATGACGCCGTGTACGGGTGTTGTGGCGTAACAAACGTAAATTTAGCCCAAGTTTAGAATTCACTTGATAAAATAACAATTTATCAATGACTTAAAAGGTCTGTGGTACTACAAACTGCGATTTTCGGGATTTTTTGCGTGACCGCTCGGCGGCGTGA
>JAPORY010000041.1 GCA_026709985.1 Aestuariivita sp.
CATTACGATCGGAACACAATATAATGTGTCACGTCAAGTTATCTTAGTAATCCCCAATAATTTATACAATTGAGTGCTCAGAGTTTTTTGCTGGTTGCATCGTGAAAAGCCTTTGTTCTATCCTGCTCAATTATGACTTCGAAAAGTATCCATATTCGGGGCGATCAACCTCATAAGGGTTCTCCGACACGCGGTTGGAGATTTTACGGGCGCCAATCGCAATTCCGGCTTCTAGAGACTTTCCTCAGTGGCAGAGCAGATTTCAATGTACTGGCGATTCGCGGCCGACGTCAGGTTGGTAAAACAGACTTGATTGAAACCTTTTTCGAACGGAGACAGCAGGAGGGCGATAAACAGAACTTGATCTATTGTGAGCTCTTGCGAAGGGATAAGACGCGTGAAGATTTTTTTAATCGCTTAGAGCAAGCTGTTCGAAAAACGAATCGTCAACTTCTTGAGGGTTTTGCGGTTGAGCCTAATGGCGAGAATTTTAAATTCAGCGACTTAGCGGAACACCTGTTGCGACGCGGATGCGTTGTCGTGCTTGATGAGTTTCAACGAATCCGTTCGACGAATGGAGCGGTGGAGAGCGAGTTTCAGTTTCTTATTGATCGATTGCGGCGTGAGGCCAGAAAAAAGATTAACCCACGTAGCCGCCTCATCGTACTCGGCTCAGAACAGCAGCGACTCGTCGAGATGTTCAAGCATCCCACCGCACCGATGTATGGGCGCGTACGCAATGTTCTTCATCTCCAGCCATGGACATTTGCTGAGTTCAAAGAGATGGCAATTGAGCAGGGGTGGGATCAAAACCCAAATCGACTGTTGACCCTTTGGATAGCGTACAACGGTTTACCGGGACATTGGGGGCGATTTTGGGAAGAGGAGCATTTGAGTGATTTTTCGCGGATAGCAGACGATAGGGAATGGACAAGCCAGTTCTTGGAAGTGGAGGAGATTTATCGTACATCTCCCGGAGGCGGTTTTTACAATCAGATGGAGGTGGAACTCCGAGCGTCGGATTTGGCTTTGGTGCGCTGGTTAGCGTCACGACCGTCGGGTTATAACATTACTCGAGATTTAAGACACCGCGCTCATCGTGTTCATTTCAACAAAATCAAGATGGCGGTGCAGCGAGAACAACCAGACGAGAAGGTGACTGATTCCGACGTTGCTGCGGAAGTTGAGGAGGCAATCCGCTCGCGTTTGTCTGGAGATCACTTGGGATTGTTGGAGAGAAAACCGTATTGGGATGATCGTAAGGATATAAAGTGGCGCGTCTGTGATAATTTCGCACGTTTTCAAGTTGAAGTGCTTGAGCGGATAGAAGCTACGACGCAAGAGGATCCGACGGTCATAACACCAGAAGATATTGGAAGAAGACAATCGCGTCTAATGACCACCCTTGAGGGATATGGGCTTGAGAGCTTCGCTGCCGAATTTTTCCGAGATATGGTAGAACACGGCAGTTCCGTATTTCCCAAGGGAAACTATAAAAACACAATCGTATTTTTGAACTTGCAGACAAAATTCCCAGCGGAGGCAGAGTTCGACGTCATGGTTGTGATGCGTCCTTCTACCAAAAATAAACGGCAAGGACATTTGTGGGTAGTCTCTGCCAAGCGCCGACCGTCACTTCATGATGTCAAAAAAGATCTCCGAGCTCTTGACCGATTCTTTGATCCTCTTGATAGCCCGCATATTGCTGGGTTGTTTCAGAAAGTTGATCCGAACTCCTACCAACGCCACTATGTGTTTTTGTCCCCGACGATGAATTCTTCGGCTCGAATGAAATGCAAAGCGAACGCCATTGCGTCTCGACAGAGTCCGAATGCGGTATCTCGGATCGACCATTGGTATAGCATGACCATCGCCGATATGATGTCAGGGCGTGGTCCGCAGCCTCTAGATCTTGCTTCATAATCTGTCAAAGGTGGCCATTTGCTCATTGAGTTGATCAAAGTTTACCAATGATTGCTGCATCTTTGCTCAAAAATCGGTGATATGTCTCAAGTCTGAGTTGGCGCCAAATTATTGTTTTGGCGCGGAAGATTCAGCACCCCAATCTAGTCATGGGCGGTTATGTTCCGCAGAAAGTGGCTGATACGACTTCGTGCGGTTTTGGCGGGGCCCGCAGATCAGTGTCCTCTGGGTGATGTTCAAACGGCCTTCCTAGCACTCGCAAGAGCCGCTTAAAAGGTTGAAAGTCATCTTGTAGCGCGGCGACGATCACCTCCTCAATGCGATGATTGCGTGGTATATAGTACGGATTTGCGGCTTGCATAACCTTGGTTGGGTTCGCTTGCTTCTTCAGTCTTAATTTCCAAGCCTCAGACCATTGAGCAAAGGCGGTTGGATCTGCGAAGGACTTTACCTCGGTGCCGTCAGTTAGGTCGACAAAGGTATTGGTGAAGTCGACCTTACTCTCAGTCATCATCTCTAGAAGTTGCGTTACCAACTGAATGTCTTTTGCGTCGCCGTCAGTGATTCCAATTTTTCTCATGAACAATCTATTTTGTTCATTCTTGATTTGCTGCGTCATCTCACTGATTATTTCATTTGCTTTTTCGACTTCGGTCTTTGGATTTTCAAACTGTTGAATAAGGGCGCTTCCAAACTGTGCCAAATTCCACAAAATGACTTTTGGCTGATTGGAGTAAGCATACCGACCGAAGTGATCAATTGAGGAATAGACGGTATCGGGATGATAAACATCCATGAAAGCACAGGGTCCGTAATCGATTGTTTCTCCTGAAATTGTACAATTGTCGGTATTCATCACCCCATGAATGAATCCAACGGCCATCCATTGGGCAATTAACTTCGCTTGTTCTTGGCACACAGCACAAAGAAGTCCTAAGGGTCCGTCGACTTCGGGATAATGGCGCGAGATTGCGTACTCAGTAAGTCGCTTCAGATTAGCAACATCCCCACGAGCGGCAAAGATTTGGAATGTTCCAACTCGCAGATGACTGGATGCAACGCGCGTTAGGATGGCGCCTGGCAGAGCGCCTGTTTCACGATATACGGGTTCGGATGTCTTGACGGCCGCTAGCGCTCGAGTCGTTGGAATTCCCAACGCATACATTGCTTCACTAACGAGGTACTCGCGCAAAACCGGTCCCAGCCAAGCACGTCCGTCGGCGGAACGAGAATAGGGGGTGGGTCCAGATCCTTTTAACTGGAGATCACGACGTTTCCCATCGACCCCGATAATTTCGCCCAACAAAATGGCTCTGCCATCACCAAGTTGCGGCGTCCAGTGACCGAATTGATGTCCAGCATAGAGTTGCGCAAGGGGACTCGCGCCTTTGGGTAATGAATTGCCCGAAAAGGTTGCGGCGATATCAACAAAGTCATCAGCGCTGACGCCAAGTATTTGGGCTAAACTGTCGTTAAATTTGATGAGTGACGGCGAAGCTACGGGCACTGGCCTTAGGGCTGTGAAGAAAGCTGCTGGCAAATTGGAATAGGTATTATCGAATCTTAGAGCCATGGTTTCGTCAGTTTGTGCTGAAAATATTTGATGATAGTTTTCGATATTCTATTGCGAGATCGTCTTGGCAACCAACGAGGAAATTGCCAGCGGTAAGCGGTAAGGGTTCAAAACCATCCTGGTTCCATTCGCGGCGTTGGTCTCAATCCAAAGCTGTTATAGCACCGTAGCACCAGCGTTATCGGCACTTGCAGTTTGTTGTCGCAAACTAAGTGGCACTTTGTTCGTTATTTGTTCTGTCACGCTCGGTCGCTTTGGCGGCTTGCCAGAGTTCCTCCAACTCGTTTAAGTCACAAGATGTAACGCTTCTTCCTTGTTTTTTTAGAGTCGTTTCCATGATCTGAAGGCGGCTAATGAATTTTTGATTGGCTTTGCGAAGTGCCGATTCTGAATTCACGCCGAGATGGCGCCCAATACTGACGAGAACAAATAACAGATCACCGAACTCTTCCTCCACGGCCTCATGGTAGAGAGCCTCTTTGGCCTGTTGAATTTCCTTCACTTCTTCGGCTACCTTTTCCAATACTAGCTCAATTGATGGCCAATCAAATCCCACGCGAGCGGCACGGTCCTGAAGCTTTTGGGCGCGTGTTAGTGCAGGGATTCCTATGGGTACGCCAGCAAGAATCCCGGATTGAGCTTTAGTCGAACGCTCGGATGCCTTAATTTCTTCCCAATCTCGCGTTTGTTGAGCTTTGGTCTTGCGTTCAGTTTTACTACCAAAAACATGCGGATGTCGTGAGACCATTTTGTCGATGATCCCCTGCGTGACGTCGGGGAGGTCAAATAGGCCTTTTTCCTCTGCGATCTGCGACTGAAAAACGACCTGAAGCAGCAAATCTCCTAACTCCTCTTTGAGATCATCCCAATCCTCCCGTTGAATGGCATCAACGACTTCGTAAGCTTCTTCGAGCGCATAGGGCCCGAGGGTAGATATGGTTTGTTCGCGATCCCACGGACAACCCGAAACCGGATCACGGAGTTGCTGTACGACTTCAATGAGTCGCTCTAACCGCGACTCGATACCTTTCTCATGGGAGGCTTTTGTCATTCAATACCATTCCAATTCGTGTGCCAGATGCTAAGATAGAGGAGTATTTGTGCTTTACCATTGCGGGAAAAACAAGCCTCAACTATATGATTTTTGTAGATACTGGCTATACAAGGGTCTCCAGTTGAGCGGACCCTACGGTGTCGCCTGAAACACAGGGCGGCAGCTTCCAAAGGGGTGTCTGGATCTTACTCAGTTCGAAAACAGATTCTTGTATAAGGATTGAGATTGCCTTAGCCGATATAGGGTGCCTAGAACACGGCAACATAATGCGCATCGGGTTTGAGACCGCTGAAGGTTAACCTTTTGATACAAATGTTGGTGTTCACATCGTAGGTTCCAGTGAGTGTTCCTATTTCCTGACCCCAAACAACGGAACCCGCTGTGTTGTCATTGCCCCGCCCGGCGAGATATCCTTTTCGGGATGCTGGGTGGGAGAGCGTCTAGCCACCCACTAAAGGAATGATCTGCTCCAATATCTGCCTGAGCCGTTACGCTGTCACGCGTATGGGTAATTATAGGAAACCGTATGATGCAGTCAGGTAAAGAGCAGTTTGTTATGTCTTGCGCTGCCCACCACTTGGTTCGGTTGTCTCCTTCCGCCGGTGCGTATGAAGCGGGGCCAATAATGCTTTGCCGCCTCCACCCGTCCGACCTGTCCGACCATGAGCGTTTCCAGCAGCACGGCGCTTAGGGTTGCTTCCAGCCGTTTCATGGCGATCCTGAACTTTTTAGGGGGTGGGGTAAGAGTGTTTATTGCTTTCATGATCGTTTCCTCCGATATTGACGGCGTTCTTTAAGTCTCGTACAAGAAGAGAGGTTCGAGAATCAGCAATCAGAGGAATCCCACGCTAATTTTTTGTTTTTTCGCAATTGCTCGTCCACTACTTTAGAGGGGGTTTGTTGTGGGGTCTCGTATATACTGAGATGCGCAGGCTTTTTTCTGAGACCGTGTTGACACTTTCGAGCCCTTAATTCGCCCAAGTTTATCGTCCGATCTCAGATACCATGAGTTCCATGGCCCCTAGGCTACAATCCTATCGTCGACATCCTGTCTCCGTTAAAGGAAACCCCGCCGACATGATTAGCGGATTTCTCCAACTCCCGAATACCTCAAGAGGGTGCGTAGATACAAAAGCTTAACCTATAACGAAACTGACCAACTGGTTATGTTAACGATGTCTGCAGAAAGACCCAATTGAACGGCACAAAACTTGATATTTTTCGGCATTTGGGTGGAAAGAGGTTTTTTCATGGCGCTAGAAGACGCTAAAGACCAAATTGACTTGGCGTTTACCCGTGAGGAAATGCGTGGTCCGAGTTTCGAATTGACATTTGGCGGCGCTCTATCATTCTTACGGCGCAAATATACGAAAGATCTGCACGGTGTGGACATCGTCGTTACTGGTGTGCCGTTCGATCAAGCGGTTACCAATAGGCCTGGTACACGTTTAGGGCCTCGGCAAATTCGGGAAGCATCGTCACTTCAGGCACCCGATCCACCATACGGTTGGCCCTATGATCCGCTAACAGACCTAAATATCATAGATTACGGTGATTTAGCCTTCGATTATGCGGATCTACTGGCTTTTCCCGACGCCTTAACTACTCACATTGATACAATTCTCAAATCCGATGCCGCAACCCTTGTGCTCGGCGGGGATCATTACATTTCATACCCGATTTTGAGAGCCTACCATCAAAAGTTTGGTAAAATGTCTCTCCTACAGTTTGATGCGCATACTGACACTTGGGCAGACGATGCTATGAACCGCATTGATCATGGCACAATGTTCTATAAGGCAGTCAAGTCGGGGTTTATCAATACCGCCACGTCAGTCCAAGTTGGCATACGTACTGTCAATAATGACACTTTAGGAATTTCGATTTTGGATGCGCGTTGGGTTCATGAGAACGGGGCGACAAGGACAGCGGCACGAATTCGCGCAATCTTGGCTGACAATCCAACGTATTTGAGTTTTGACATTGATGCCTTAGATCCTGCTTTTGCACCGGGTACGGGAACGCCAGTCTGGGGCGGATTAGCGAGTTGGCAAGTGGCTGCAATATTAAGAGAGATTGACGGTATTGACCTCAAAGGTGGCGATGTGGTGGAGGTCTCTCCCCCGTATGATACCACTGGTGCCACGGCAATTGCCGCCGCACACATCGCCACTGAGATAATCTGCCTCATCGGCTCGCCTAAGAAAAGTGCTTTAGGGGCAAAACGGTCGGCTTGAAGAAGAGATCATTGAATCGAAAGATTCAAAGGAAGATGTCATGTTACCAGAACAGCAACTGGGCCAGATCGTTGATCGCTTTCAGTTCATTGAAGCGCAATTGGCGACTGATACAGACAAGAATGATTTAGCAAAGCTGACGCAGGAATATTCAGAACTTCAACCATTAGTGGATCAGATCGCTCAGCGTCGCCGTCTTATGGGCGATATAACAGACGCAACGGAGATGCTCAAAGATCCAGAGATGAAACAGCTGGCAGCGGAGGAACTCACAACTCTTAAGGCGGATTTAGAATCTATTGAGCACGCTATTCGTATCGCGCTTATTCCGAAAGATACAGCGGATACGGCAAGTTCTTCGATCTTGGAAATTCGACCGGGAACAGGTGGCGATGAAGCCGCTTTGTTTGCCGGTGATTTGATGCGGATGTATCTTCACTATGTCGATGCGCAAGGCTGGCGATCTGAGGTGCTCGAAGAACAGATGACTGAATTGGGTGGAGTCAAGGAAATCGTATTACGAATTTCTGGAAGGGGAGTGTTTTCCCGACTAAAATTTGAAAGTGGGGTGCATCGAGTTCAGCGGGTTCCAGAAACGGAGTCATCGGGGCGGATTCACACTTCTACCGCGACTATAGCGGTGTTGCCAGAAACTAAAGATTTGGACATAAAAATTGATCCCAAAGACATTCGAATTGATACGATGCGCGCCTCGGGGGCCGGGGGTCAACATGTGAACAAAACCGACTCCGCGGTTCGAATAACGCATTTGCCGACGGGACTTATTGCGACCTCTTCGCAGAAATCGCAACATCGCAATCGCCAGATCGCAATGGATGTCTTAAAGACAAGATTGCTTGATCAAGCGAGACACACGGAAGAAAGTAAACGGTCATCCACCCGATCAGCACAAGTTGGATCGGGGGATCGATCCGAACGCATTCGAACCTATAATTTTCCTCAAGGACGATTAACCGACCACAGAATTAAGTTGACTCTCTACAGTCTTGAGCAGGTCATGCGCGGCCAACTTGACGAAATAATTGATGCTTTAACTGCCGACGCAGAAGCGAAGGCTTTGGCCGCCGCAGGATTGTGAGTACTTTTTCTCAAGCGGTGCAGGTAGCGGCCTTAACCCTTCGTCGTCATGGGGTGCCGTCCCCGGTGCGGGATGCCCGCTTATTGCTGGCGCGCGCGGCGCGACTTGATTTAGTAGGTTTGACTTTGCGTTCGGACGAGGAGATAGCGGCGAAAGTTTCACAGCGCTTTGATGACATGATTGCCCTGCGGTGCAAGCGGGTTCCGAGCAGTCAAATTCTCGGACAACGCGAGTTTTATGGCCGAAGTTTCCGAATTACGCAGCAGGTATTAGATCCCCGACCAGAAACTGAATGCCTTGTTGCTGCGGCATTGAGGAAACCATTTAACAGGGTACTCGACCTTGGAGTTGGTTCCGGCGCCATAATTATTTCCTTGCTGAAGGAAAATCTGAGTGCAACTGGTTTGGGCGTTGACCAAAGTGACTGCGCCTGTCAGCAAGCGCGAGAAAACGCGATAATTCATGATGTCGAAAATCGTGTTGAGTTACTCAAGTCGAATTGGTTTTCGAAGGTGATGGGTCGATTTGATCTAATCGTCGCTAATCCGCCTTATATTGCTGCCGACGAGTTGGCAAATCTTTGCGATGAGGTGCGTCTGCATGAACCAATTGATGCTTTGACCGATGGTGGTGATGGTCTGTCAGCCTACCGAGAAATTTGCCATGATGCGCGAAAGCACCTCTTAAACGATGGCCGCCTAATCTTTGAGATCGATCCAAAAAGACGAACTCAAGTCGAAAAAATCTTGCACGGATTTGGCTTCGAAGATCGAGAAATCTGTCCTGATTTAGCTGGACAGGAGCGGATTATCGTCACGAAAGCGGGTAATATGTGAGAAAAATGCGACAAAATTACCAAAATTGAGCGGTTTTTTTGCAAGAAGGCGAATTAACCCTTGTCGTACGGGTAGTGTCATGGTTAAGTAACGCTAGTGCAACGAGCGGTGTTTCGCTCCTACGGCACTGTCAAATCCGAAAGTCGACCACGAGACGCAGCAACTATGTGCTTGCATATTATCGACTCGGTTAACTGCTAAAAAAATAGTGCAGACGAATACACATGAGATCATCTAAGTCACGTTCGCGGACGAGAGCGAACCGTAACCGCCCCTCGGGCGGCAACGTCGTCAATCGCGTATTTGAAAGTTCGGGTCCCGAAGGAAAAGTGCGCGGGACACCCCAACAGATTATTGAAAAATATAGTCAACTTGCACGAGACGCACAGTTGAGCAATGATCGTGTTGCGACAGAAAACTTCCACCAACATGCAGAGCACTATCTGCGATTGCTTTCTGATGCACAGCGAGAGATTGAGAGTCGCCGCGAAGACCAAGATCGACAAAATCGCGAACGGCAACAGGGGCGTGACCGACAGGATAGGCAAGGCCGCGCCGCGAATGGGAAAGCTGCGCATTTTTCGGCATCTGCGACTCTGCCGGCGACAAACAATAGTCTAGAGGTTGTTGATACAACGGCACCCGAACTTGAGATTGCTGACAGTTCGAACGCAGAGACGAAGCGTCACCAAAAGTCAGAAAAACGACGAGCCAGCCACAACAGTTGAAAGTAATCGACAGGAAACAGCGCAGTTGCTAACGGAAACTCCCTCATGCGTGTGGGGAAGATTGCAGCTATCTGCCCTCATAATGTCTAATATCTCACCCCGATTAAATTGCCGAGTGCCGTGACTTTGGTTTGATCCACGCACCTTCTGTTGCGAACCGCCTATCGACCGACTTATTAGCCGCATTTTGCCGCTGCCGCTAGGCTTTAATCTCGCGTACCATCGCTTCTTGATTTGGTATCCGGTGGGCAAGACATTGTTTCGAGAGCATATTGATTTCGATCTCGACGATGTTGAGCCATGATCCATGTTTCGGCGTATAGTGCACACGATTTGTTTCGCAATGCGAGCCACTTCGTCTGGCGGTTAGCGATCATACGGGACCGAGAGTTTGGAGGTGTTGAGATTATTCATTACCAAAAGGGTTTTCGTTCTGATATGGTGCGGGACGATTTTCTTAGCCATTGAAATTACGCGGCGTCGGCAGCGGCTTTGGGATGTTGCGCCGCATACCAATAATCTAATAGCGACAGGTCAGGGCACAATGATCCAAGAAATGTCCAGTTATCAGGCGCCCCATCAGCGACCGCCACGACCTTCAGGTTCGGACCAACCTTGAGCCAGTGGAACAATTCGGCGGTTAGCTGCGTCTTCAAGGACTCTTTACCCGCCGCAGGAAGTTATCCGAAACAACGGGCATCCAGCCGGTTTCCTGCGGCATCGACAAAGCCCACGACCCGGCAGGCGGCATCACACCGTCCGGTATCTGCCCCGGTGTCACCGACAGTTTCGGCATTCATCCGCATCATAGACGCCACTAGCGTCATGACATTCGTCGTCAAATCGAGGGGACTCTAGGCTTGAATCATCGCACCGCTGCCCGACGGGCGATAGCGTGCCCGTTCAAAGTCAACCAGTCTAGACATGACCATCGCGTCGCCGCAATGTGACCTCCACCTAGTGATATGATTGACTTCGACCGTCAGCGCTGGCTTTGGTCGTCGCGATCTTTAAGCGCCGACTTCATCATGGCGCGAGCGACGTCAGAAATCATATTGTGAAACCTGAGCTCGGCTGCCAGTGGATTCTCTCGAATCAGTTTCGCGATATCTTCCGATAGATCCATTTCTCCAGCAATTGCGGCCAACTTCTGACCCGTTGCCGCTATGCGCTGCTCTGGCGATAGGTCGTCGTCCTTCGGCGTTTTTAACTTGGCAAGATCAGTTTTGTCTGGCATCACAGTCATCAGAGTGCTCCTTTCTCGTCTTTGATCTAAGGCATTGGGTTTCGTTCTTGGAGCACTATACCAAACCCTCCAAAAAGCAGATAGTTTTGGCGAAGAATGCCGAATATGGCAAAATTCTGACTACAGATGCAAATTTTCGTGAAAACGGGCGAATCTTGCACGATCAGTAAAATTCTAACAGGAATTACTATGTGATTGTAATGGCAAAACAATCCTCCCGTGCCATATTGGAACCACACCGCATTTGATACCAAACGCCGACCATTGCGCTTAGATGAGACAGCAATTCATCTCCAATTGCCGAGAGTGTTGTCCGCGTCGAGATCAACGCTATCCCAGTCGCGCATTCTAGCGCTGAGCCAAGTTTGCTGACGTTTGGCAAACTGTCGAGTTGCGATCAATAGCTTTTCACGGGCGATCTCAATCGCTTCCTTGCCTATGACACACGCCGTTAACTCTTTCATACCAATAGCTTTGAATGCCGGGAGCGTGGTATCGTAATGTGGCACCATTGTCGCAACTTCGCCAAGAACTCCGCCCGCAAGCATTCGATCAACGCGGTCAGAAATACGTTGATTTATCGACGCCCTTGGTAAGTCAACTCTTATTGCTATTGCCGCGCTAATCGGCAATAGCGGCTGTGGAGTCGTTTCTTGCCACTCAATGATACTGCGGCCAGTTGAGGTCATCACTTCCCATGCTCTTTGCACACGGGCGCGATTGGCGGTGTCCAATTGATTTCGGGTAACCGGATCAAGATCGATGCACAATTCCGCCAGACTGCGCTGGTTGGCCCGCAGTCGGACCTCCTCTGGAACGGGCGGAATATCCGCAAGACCCATCGTCAATGCCTGAAAATACAATCCCGTTCCGCCAATAATGATTAACCGTTCACTACCTTGCAGCAGGGGCTTGAGGTCCTGCAGCCAGCGGCCAACGGAATACCGGTCTTTCCATGAAATATGTCCGTACAAATAGTGTGGGACCTTCAAGGTGTCGGCACCGGTGGGGCGGGCGGTAAGAACTCTCCAACAGTCATAGACTTGACTAGCATCGGCATTGACGATGACCCCGCCATGTTGATCGGCTATCGCCATTGCGAGTTCAGATTTACCACAGGCCGTGGGTCCGGCGATCAAAATCGGTTTGTTTGATTGATCAATGGGGAGTTGCACGGCTATTTTTTGTTCAGAAAGATAGAATGATCCATTGAATTTACCGACAAATTGTGCATCTTGGATTAGCGATAATCTATAGCCAGAGTGGAGCTCACCTTGACGGATACTGTCGTCTCTAACCAGCAAACGAAATTTAGGCGAGTCATGCTAAAGATTTCTGGGGAAGCACTTATGGGCGAGCAGAGTTTTGGGCTTTGGCCACCGAAAGTTGAAAGGGTGGCAGCGGAGGTTGCTGCTGTGCAGGCCCTTGGCGTTGAAATCTGCATGGTCATCGGCGGTGGCAACATTTTTCGTGGTTTACAAGGTAGTGCTCAAGGAATGGAGCGAACTACCGCTGATTATATGGGCATGTTGGCGACTGTCATGAATGCGCTGGCAATGCAGAGTGCTCTGGAAGAAAAAGGCGTATTTACCCGCGTTATTAGTGCTATCACCATGAATGAGATCGCCGAACCGTATATTCGGCGTCGAGCTGTGCGCCACCTTGAGAAGGGTCGGGTATGTATTTTTGCAGCCGGGACGGGTAACCCGTATTTCACCACTGACACGGCGGCAACCCTCCGTGCCAATGAGATGTCTTGCGAGGTGATCTTCAAGGGTACAAAAGTTGACGGCGTTTACAATAAAGATCCGGTTCAGCATGCCGATGCTCGCCGATATTCGCAGGTGAGTTATGACGATTGTTTGGCGCAGCGGCTTGATGTAATGGACGCTTCGGCTATCGCGTTGGCACGCGATAATTGCTTACCCATTATCGTTTTTTCACTTGATGTTGCCGGGGGCTTCCAGAGCATTCTTTCGGGCAACGGGACATACACACTTGTGGATGGATGATTGCAGTCATAGGATCAAGACTGCACCCCAGCTTGTTAGGTGCAATACCCTATGGCCTGAATGCCAAGACGAGCGTTAAAGATACCTGATGATTAATGACATTTAGAGTTGGTCGGGACTTGAAGCACTGAAAAGTTTTAGACGGACGAACTATTTGAAGTGTAGGGAAAAAACGCCGGGTGTTGCACTTCATTATTGAAAGCGGGAACCAAGATATCTTGACTATTCATTTTTTGTTGGAGTTTTTGAGGTTCTCCCGACTCTCTTGAGCAGGCCTGTTTTCGATTAGGGAAAAACCGATCAGGGAGATGACGGTTGTGTCCGAATTCTATAGAAAACGCTTGCAGGACTTTATTGACGATGGAGAACAGTTGCCACCGCCAGTCTTCGTCGGACGGGTGGATATTTTGAAACATGTTCTCACGAAGATTCGGAGAACCGGCGAGAAGATGGACGGTATCCCCGGCAATACCACTGTAATATAAGGCGCACCGGGCGCTGGGAAGAGCTCGCTTCTGAGTGAGTTAGAACGCCGTGCGCCTGTCGACGTCAACGCCAGGGTTGTCAAAATCAGTAATACCGATTTGGAAAACAATCTGCCCATTGTTGCTCGTGCGATTGCTTATGCCGGGGCGTGCGAATCAGAACAATGGTTTGATCTTTGGGCGCGGGTCGGGGCTGGTTGGGTTCAAAAGCTTCCGCAGTTGGCAAATCTACAAATTCTTTCCTATGCAGACTTAACCGACCTTCAGCAGAGGCACCCCCGTTCTGCCTGGCAGGCCCCTGTTATTGTCGCTGTGGATGAGGTCCAGCGTTTCGCGCGGGACAAGGGCGCCCCACATGCCCGATTTCTACAACAAATCCATGACGCTTCGACGACATTGCCGATGACACTTGTGCTGGCGGGACTAGGTGATACCCAGTCTGTTATTCGAGACTTGGGATTGACTCACGGTCTGCGTCCATTCTCTGTCGGGTGTTTTGATGGCAAGGAAGGCGAGGAACTTACCAACAAATGGTTTGCGCATTTCGGGATTGTGATCGGCGCACAACGCAACTGGATCAACGACCTTATATCCCGCACAGACGGCTGGCCACGCCATGTTCACTGGGCACAGCAGGCTCTCGCAGAGGCTCTCCTTATCAAAAGCGTCGATGGCGACGTTGACCGAATCCCCGATTGGAAAGTGGTACAGGCCCGCGCCGATGATCTCCGACAGGGTTGTTATCAAACCCAGTACAGCGAGGCGATGGCGCGGGCAGCCGCTCTAACAACAAAAATCATGCATGATGTCGCGCAGGCGGAGGCAAAAGGTGCGCCGATGTCACTGGAGACAATCATCCAAAAAGTAGATGAAGCCTGTGACCGAACGAAGGGAACTCCCTATCGTATTCCAAGGGGATACAATGAAGGGACTTTTGTAACGCATATTATCCATTGCGGCGCACTCCAAGAAACCGACGACGGGGCAGGATTGACTTGCCCCATACCATCCTTCCAGAACTACATTCTTCGACGCGGCGGAATCGATCCAGATTTGCTACCTAACTTGTCTCAACCAGACCACTTTTAAGTGAGCCGCGACGGGGATGGTAGAGTGCCGGGGAAAGAATCCTAAGAAATGAGTGATGGCCGCTGATACTTTGTCCGAATGTGATTAATACGATAGAGAATTTGAAGTCACCGTTCAATAATATTGGACGGGACTAAAAGGGTTTATGCGATCAACCAGCTAGCAACCGAAAGCCGAGAGCAGCGCAAAACTTACAAGCGAGGATCACGCTATCGGTGCGGGGTTATGGTATCTGATCGCGGATCGGAGCGCATGATCTGAGCCAATTGGAAAACAAGAGTTCGTTGGTAAAATGCCTCAATTTCATTCAATCAGAGAAGTTGCTGAAATTCCAGAATTAGCAAGTTTGGCGAATTGTTTGACAATTTTGGCCTTGTGTGAAAACTTTAGGGTCACTAATCATTAGGGTATTCATGACGAAGTTCATCCATGTAAGCCATGACATTTCCAACTGCAGTCGTCATAAAACCTAACCGACCGGCTAAATTTGCGGCTTGGGACATTTGTCCCCCTGCACGGTAAGTCATAGTAGGATGCTAAATCATGTCTGACGACTTCAGTTTGGATGTTGACGATCTTGAGCGCCGGATGAATGGTGCCATATCTTCCATGCGAAGAGAATTTGCGGCGTTGCGCACGGGGCGTGCAAGTGCCGCGATGCTCGACTCTGTTACGGTCAATGCCTACGGACAACCTGTGCCGGTAAATCAGGTCGGAACTATCAACGTCCCTGAACCACGTATGATATCAATCAATGTTTGGGATAAATCCCTCGTGTCCAACGTTGAAAAGGCGATTCTCGAAAGCGGTCTTGGAATCAATCCACAAACAAATGGCCCACTGATCTTGCTGCCGATCCCGGACCTCAACGAAGAGCGCCGTCGCGAATTATCAAAGCTTGCCGGACAATTTGCCGAAGGGGCTCGCGTTGCCATTCGGCAGGTGCGCCGCGATGGTATGGAGCAGATCAAAAGAGCAGGTGCTGATGGTCTGAGTGAAGATGATCAAAAGCTATGGGAAGATGAGGTGCAGGAATTGACTAATAATTCAATTGCCTCAGTTGACCAAGCGCTTGCAAATAAACAAGCGGAAATCCTGCAGGTATAAACCCAATATGGTCAGCAAACTTGCCCTTGCCGTTACCGACCTGAGACCGACGCCTTCTGACCAAACGGGGCCGAGGCATGTCGCCATTATTATGGACGGTAACGGTCGCTGGGCGCAGGCACGGGGACGACCAAGACTATTTGGTCATCACGCCGGTGCCCGTCGAGTGCGACAAATTGTGGAAAGCTGCCCACGCTTGGGCATAAAGTTTCTCACAATTTTTGCATTTTCTACCGAAAATTGGGCGCGTACACAGGCGGAAGTCGCCGGTCTGATGGGGCTTTTTCAGCGCTATATTTCTAAGGAAATGTCAGCACTTCATGCAGCAGACGTGCGGGTGCGCTTTGTCGGTGACCGAGTGAGGCTTGATCCAAAGCTCGTTGCGTTAATGGTAGAACTTGAAACACTTACAATCGACAATGATACGGTTCATCTCACCATCGCGTTAAATTATGGCGGTCGTGATGAGGTAGCGCGCGCGACGAAACGACTTGCCGAAGATGTTTCGGCGGGAAAATTACGCCCAGAGGATGTCGATGAGTCGACTTTTCCCTGTTACCTTGATACCAATATCTTGCCCGATCCAGATTTAGTTATTCGAACCAGCGGGGAAGCCCGCATTTCGAACTTTCTCTTGTGGCAATCAGCCTACTCAGAATACGAATTCATCGATACATTGTGGCCAGATTTTGAAGTTGCGGAGCTCGAGCACCTCTGCCAAACTTTCGGCAATCGAGGACGACGCTATGGGAAGGCTGAATGATGGGTCCCGCATCGCGCTGGGAGGACCTGTTTCCGCGTCTCGCCTCAGGTACGTTACTGCTTCTAATAGGCTTGGGTGCCGTCGCAATCGGAGAGGATGTTTTTCACGGATTCATCGCGGTCATATGCGGCATCATGATATGGGAACTTGTTGGTCTTCTTCAACCCAACGAAAAAAGCTTAGCATTAGGGATTGGAAGTTTGGTTGCGGCCGTCTCAATGATCGCCATTTATCTTCCCATGCCGCTAGGGCCACTCTTACTGTTTATTCCGCCCATTCTTGGGTTGTTTTGGATGCATCAGAATCGTTGGGTGTTTCTTGGCTTCGTGCTCGCCGTGTTGTACGCTGGTTTTGGAATGATGTCGATCCGCGATGACCTCGGCTTCATATGGATGCTCTGGCTGGTCTTGATCGTTGTGGTAACAGATATCGCTGGATACTTTGTTGGTCGGCTTGTTGGTGGCCCAAAGCTGTGGCCGAAAATAAGTCCAAAAAAAACCTGGTCGGGAACAATTGCAGGTTGGATTGCCGCCTCTGTTGTCGGATTACTTTTTGCGATTACCGCGAAAGTTAGTCTCACAACGCTAATTATACTATCTGCCGTTTTATCAATAGCTTCGCAACTCACCGATATCGCTGAAAGTGCGATAAAAAGGCAGCAAGGGGCCAAGGATTCGAGTGACTTAATCCCTGGTCACGGTGGGTTACTAGATCGTTTTGACAGTATGTTGGGCGCATCCGTCGCTTTTTTGTTGTCAGGCAAGCTGATCAATTTGCCGATGGGGTTCCATTGACCCGCCGTCGTATTTCGATTTTTGGGGCAACGGGCTCAATCGGTCAAAACACTATAGATCTGATTAAGCGGGACTTGGAAGCTTACCACACCGTCGCACTGACGGGTGCGCACAACATCCCACAATTGGCTCATGACGCCATTAAATTACGGGCTGAAGTTGCTGTCACCGCCGATACAGATCGCCTCCAAGATTTGCGTGATGCGTTGAGTGGGTCGGGTATAGAGGCGGCGGCGGGAGAGTCAGGGCTTGAAGAAGCAGCGTCCCGTTCCGCTGATTGGGTGATGTCAGCAATTGTTGGGGCCGCGGGTCTAAAACCTGGTTTGCGGGCTCTAGAGAGCGGTGCTAATCTCGCATTGGCCAATAAAGAGTCACTAGTTTGTGCAGGTGAACTGATCCGCGCAACAGCCAAAAAGCATGATGCGTTACTGATACCCGTTGATAGTGAACACTCGGCGGTTTTTCAGGCTCTTGTTGGCGAAGACATGACCAGTGTCGAACGCATCATTATCACTGGAAGTGGTGGTGCTTTTCGGGATTGGCCGATTGGCGATCTTCCGTTTGCGACCCCTGAGCAAGCGGCCACCCACCCAAATTGGGCAATGGGGCAACGGATTACGATTGATAGCGCCACGATGTTTAATAAGGCCCTAGAACTAATTGAAACAAAAGAATATTTTGGGGTCGAAGATGAGAAAATTGAGGTCATCATTCATCCAGAGAGTATTATCCATGCCTTGGTTGGGTTTGTTGACGGGGCACTCATGGCGCATGTCGGCCCACCGGATATGCGGCATGCGATTGGTTATGCGTTGCATTGGCCCGAGCGGCGAAACCTGCCCGTCGAGCGACTTGACTTAGCCCAAGTCGCGCAGTTTAACTTTTATGAGCCGGACTTGACACGGTATCCGCCTCTTCGTCTTGCTCGTGATGTGATAAGAAGCGGCGGTCTGACCGGAGCCGTCTTTAATGCCGCAAAAGAGTCAGCTCTGGATGCCTTTATTGATAAGAAAATTGGCTTTATGGACATGGCGGCTGTCGTTGAGGACGTTTTATCGATAAGCGAAACACGTGGAAATCTTTTGGATGAAGAAATGACTCTTGAATCAGTTATGAATGCTGACGCTGAAGCCCGCATTGCAGCCAGGCAGGTTATCACACAGCGGTATGGATAGCGCATGGAAGTCGTACAACTCATCCCGTCTCTTGGTAATTTAGTGCTAACGATCGCCGCATTTATTGTTGTCCTCTTGGTGATTGTCGCTATTCACGAGTTCGGACATTATATTGTTGGCTATTGGTCGGGCATTCATGCCGAAGTCTTTTCAATCGGTTTTGGCCCGACGCTCTTCTCTCGTGTTGATCGTAAGGGCACGACTTGGCGGCTTGCGGCGGTGCCGCTCGGCGGTTTTGTACAGTTTGCTGGGGATATAGACGCCGCCTCGTCTCCGGATTCAGAGGCAATCGCACAAATGAGTCCTGCTGAGAGACGGCGGACTCTTCCCGGAGCGCCGTTGTGGGCCCGCACGGCGACGATCGTAGCCGGACCTATGTTTAACTTTGTTACAGCTATTATTCTCTTTGCCGCCATCACAGTTTTTCAAGGGGAAGCCCGTGATCCGCTTACGGTTGGATCGTTGCGTGATCTTCCTGAGGGCTCCTACCAGTTATTGTCTGGTGATCAGATTGTCGCGATCAATGGAATTGATATGCCCGCGAGCGGCGGGCTTGGCAGCTTCGGCTTGATTATCGATGGGCTACCAACGGCGCAAACGCTTGATTATTCCATTATTCGCAATGGAGAACGTCGAGTTGTCGCTGGGCCGCAATTGTTTCCGCCGCTTATTTCTTCAGTGGTTCCACGGAGTGCCGCCGCCGACGCGGGTTTGCGTCCTGATGACGTCATTATGTCGGTCGACCGCAATCCTATTTTCTCGTTTGAACAACTCCGTAATGCCGTCATCGGGAGTGGCGGCGAAAGTCTGGATTTGGAAGTCTGGCGTGATGACCAAGTCCTTTCGCTTGCGATTGCGCCGCGAAAAACCGAAGAGATCGAAGAAGACGGTAGCTTCCAATCGTATTGGCGTATTGGTCTCGCTCCGGCTCTCGCTTTTGAACCAGCAACGCAGTTGATTAGTCCGATTATTGCCCTTTGGGATGCGACATTATTGACGGGAAGGGTAATTAGCGACTCTTTGGTGGGATTATATGCTATTCTCACTGGCGTTATTAGTAGTTGCAACTTAAGCGGCGTTATCGGCATTGCAGAAGCGTCAGGGTCAATGGCGTCTCAAGGGTTCATGAGTTTCCTTTGGTTCATTGCCTTCCTTTCCGTCGCAATTGGCTTGGTCAACTTATTTCCCATACCGGTCTTGGATGGCGGACATCTGTTATTTATTTCCTATGAAGCCATTGTTGGGCGGCCCCCGAATGCCATGGTTTCTCGGGTCCTTATGGGCATTGGTCTCACGCTCATCGTTGGTTTGATGATTTTTGCTATTGGCAACGATATTTTTTGCCCCTGAAACTTGGCACTTTAAACGAGGGCAGGAGTAATCTGGGCATATAATTGCAGAAACAAAAGAACACCGTTATGAGTGAGGAGTTAAAGGTGTCGATTTAGGGGGCAGTCTAGAGGGAAGAATGTATTCTGTTTTAAAGCCGTGTTGGAACGCGCGTAGATTCTTGTTGTTGCTCCCGATATTGATTGCCCTAGCGGGTTCAAGTTGGGCGCAGGGGGTGGCACTGAATAACATTGATGTTCGCGGCAATCAGCGCATTGATAGTTCGACAATCACGACATTTGCCGAACTTGAGATCGGCGAAATCTTTACCGAGGAGGACCTCGGTGAGGCTTATCGGCGTATCCTGGAAAGTGGCCTTTTCGAAACGGTAGAGATGCGCGTCACTGGCGGTGCGGTTGAGATTACGGTGACCGAATTTCCCACGATCAATCGTCTGGCCTTTGAGGGTAATCGCCGCATTGATGACGAGGATCTTGCCTCTTTCATTGAGAGTGCACCACGCCAAGTCTTTAACCCCTCGGTTGCTGAGCGCGATGCCAATACCATTGCCGAGGCTTATGCGCAGCAGGGTCGCATTTCGACACGAGTACAGCCGCGCATTATTCGCCGAAGTGATAACCGTGTAGACTTGATTTTTGAAATTGCTGAAGCGGGGCCGATTGAAATTGAGAGAGTCAGTTTTTTGGGTAACCGACAGTATTCTGATCGGCGGCTACGGCGGGTCATTCAAACCAAACAAGCGAACATTCTGCGTAGCTTCTTACGTTCCGACACGTTTGTCGAGGATCGTATTGAATTCGACAAACAAGTATTGCGTGACTTTTATCTGGCACGCGGCTTTATTGATTTTCGCGTCGTTAGCACAAATGTTGAGTTAACTGAAGAGCGGGATGCTTTTTTTCTTGCGATTAACATACAAGAGGGACAGCAGTTTCGCTTCGGGGATATTACCGTTATTAGCGATTATACGGGGGTTGACGCGCAACCGTATCAAAAGGTGTTACGCATTCGCCCGACCGGCATTTATTCGCCAACCCTTGTTGAAAATTCTATCGCCCGTATGGAGCGATTGGCGGTCACACAAGGGGTCGATTTTCTACGAGTCGAACCACGGGTTACGCGCAATGACAGAGATTTAACGCTTGATCTTGAATTCGTCATTTCACGGGGTGAGCGGATATTCGTTGAGCGGATTGATATCCGAGGAAATAGTACCACGCTTGATCGAGTGATCCGTCAGCAATTTCGAATTGTTGAAGGTGATCCCTTTAACCCGAGAGAAATCCGCGCCAGCGCGGAACGCATTCGGGCACTCGGATTCTTTAGCGACGCCGAAGTCGAAGCACGAGAAGGCTCCGCACCTGATCGTGTGGTCATTGAAGTGGATGTTGAGGAGCAGCCAACGGGTTCACTATCGCTTGGCGGCGCATATTCGCGAAATGACGGTTTTGGTGTATTGATTGGGCTTGAGGAGAGTAACTTCTTGGGTCGTGGTCAACGTTTGGCTTTTGACTGGTCGACGGCTTCTGACTCACAAGTTTATACGGTGGGCTTTACCGAACCGCAATTGCTCGGACAGGATGTAATTCTTGATTTGGCACTTGGCTACACCGAGGAAGATTCGGACTTTGCTTCCTTTGATAGTACGCGGAGCTACTTTCGTCCGAGCCTGACGTTTCCTCTCACTCAACGGAATCGTTTGCAGTTGCGGTACTTTTATGATGATTCGCGAATGGTTGAGCGGTCATTTGGGGGCAGTGGAGCAGTTATAAGCAATGAAGTGGCTCTTGGTGATCGCGTATCATCAGGGATTGGGTATCGGATTTCTTACGACAGTCGCCGAACAGGTTTGAATCCAAACGCGGGTATTTTGGCTCAATTTGGACAGGAACTTGCTGGGATCGGTGGGGACACCGAATATATTAAGACTTCTGGACGGTTGCTGTCACGCACCCTTGTCTTCGGTGAAGAAGTAGTACTTCGAGCCTCCGTTGAAGCGGGGGTGTTGACCTGGTTAGGAGATGGCGTTTCACGAACCACTGATCGTTTTTTCCTATCGTCTGCACGGCTCAGAGGGTTCGAACCGGCGGGTGTTGGACCAAGAGATCAGTCTAACAAAAATAGTGATGCGCTTGGCGGCAACTACTTCTCGGTTGCTCGGTTTGAAGCAGAATTTCCGCTTGGATTACCAGAAGAAATTGGTGTTCGTGGCGGAGCCTTCTATGATGTCGGAAATTTATGGGATTTAGACAAAGTCAACACGGCCGATGGAGAAATTGTCGGTGCTGACGGTGCTTTGCGCCAAGTTATTGGCGTCTCTTTGTTGTGGGATACGCCGATCGGACCTCTGCGATTCAACTTTTCGAATGCCGTCAGCAAAGAGGATTATGACCGAGATCAGAACTTTGACTTCACGTTGCAAACATCGTTTTAAGAAACAATGGCATCTGCGGTTCTACGTCCGATCGTCGCTACGCTGATAATTTACCTCTCGACGCTTCTTATGCCAGCAGTAGGTATAGCGCAGCAACCCAACCTCGTAAGCAGTCCTGTTCTGACCGTTGAGATCGAACGTCTCTTTCGTGATTCGCAATTTGGCGTTCAGGTCTTTGGACGCTTTAACGCAGCAAGCGCCGAACTCGCCGCCGAGAATCGCAAAATCGAAGCAGATCTGGAAATGGAAGAACGTTCATTAACTGAACAGCGTGCATCCGCTGATCCAGTTGATTTCCGCCGACTCGCGGATATTTTTGATGCCAAAGTGCAAGCGGTGCGGCGTGAACAGGAGTTAAAGCGTCTGGAACTCAATCAGCAGCTTGAGCAGGGCCGAGGAATGTTGTTGGACGCGGCAGCGCCGATTTTGGAGGGCTTGATGCGAGAGTTTGGAGCTGTTGCAATTCTTGCGCGATCAAACATTGTTCTAAGTGCCGATGCAATTGACATCACTAATATCGCGATTGCCCGAATTAATGACGTCGTGGCTGATGGCAACGATTTGAATCCAAACACTGATCAGGAAAAGTGAATCACTCGCAAGAGAACGCCGCCGTCCTGATCGGTGGAATGCTGGCGTTGACTTTCTGTGACGCCAACTCTCACAAATCTAACGGAAAAGCCGTTGCCGACATTGGTCATCAAAACGCCTCTTGCAGTATCAAGGAACTTCCTAGCGTGATAGTTGATTATGAGGATTGGAACAAATACCTGCGATCGTTGATGAATTCTGGTAAGAGTTTTTGCCCTTTTCCGTAACAAGATTGAGGATACCACATGGACGGTGAAACAAAGAGCGCTGATTCACAGCTTATCCGTCGAATTCTGCCGCATCGATACCCCTTCTTGCTGGTCGACAAAGTTATTGCGATAAATGACGCCAGGTCGGCGATTGGCATCAAAAATGTTACTGTCAACGAACCTTATTTCCTAGGCCACTTTCCAGATAACCCAGTGATGCCGGGGGTCACCGTTATTGAGGCAATGGCGCAGACTGCGGCAGTCATGGTCGGGACGACTTTCGAATATACTGATCAAAATCTTAACGTGTATTTTATGGCAATTGATAAATGTAAGTTCCGACGAATGGTCGTACCTGGCGATGTATTGCAGATGCACGTCACAACTCTTCGAGGCCGAGGAGGCGAGAAAGTGTGGAAGTTTCGCGGTGAAGCACGAGTCGAGGACCAAGTTGCGGCGTCGGCTGAATTTACGGCGATGATGGAGATGCCCCGCTCATGACCCGCATAACGGAAGTCCATCCGCAAGCGATAGTTGACCCTGCAGCTAACATTGGCGAGGGGTGCGTAATTGGGCCTTTTTGCGTGGTTGGTCCGAAAGTCACTTTGCACGAGCGGGTCGAACTAAAATCCCATGTGATTGTCACTGGTGATACCGAGATTGGTTCTGACACCGTCGTTTTTCCGTTCGCTGTTATCGGTGAAGTGCCGCAAGATTTAAAATTTGCGGGTGAGGAAAGCGTCCTGCGGATCGGGCGCCGCAACCGTATTCGCGAACATGTTACGATGAATGTAGGCACAATAGCGGGGGGCGCCGCTACCCGAATTGGTGACGATGGTCTATTTATGGCTGGTTGTCATATTGCCCATGATGCACAAATCGGTGATCGCGTTATCGTGGTAAATTCGGCCGCAATTGCTGGTCATTGCGTTTTGGAAGATGATGTGATCATCGGTGGGCTTTGCGGGATTCATCAATGGGTCCGTATTGGGAAAGGTGCCATTATCGGTGCCTTAACCATGGTAACACACGATGTTATTCCGTACGGACTTGTACAGGGAACGCGCGGAAGACTCGACGGATTAAACATCGTCGGGCTGAAGCGCAAAGATACCAGTAGAGCCGATATCATGGCATTGCGAGCGGCGTTTCAGATGTTAGCACAAGGCGACGGTAGCTTTCAGGACCGCGCCAAGCGGCTAGGCGAGGAGGACGACAATAGCTATGTGCAGGAAATCATTCGTTTTGTGCAGGCCGGTTCGGATCGATCTTTCTTAACCCCTGGATGAATTATCAATGTTAGCGCTGATCGCGGGTCGCGGGCAACTGCCCTCGGTTGTGGCAAAATCATTGTCGACTCGACCTTTAGTTTGCTCTCTCGAAGGTAATAATCCCGAGGAACTGACTTGTGACATTTGCTTTCGACTAGAAACCTTAGGATCCTTGCTACAGGATTTGCGCGAACGTGGCGTGGAAGCGGTTTGTTTTTGTGGGGCGGTGTCTCGCCCCCGTATTGAGTTTGAGCGCATTGATGCTGCAACGATGCCGTTGGCCGAGGTACTGCAACGAATGCTTCGCCCCGGTGACGACGGTGCGCTACGGGCCGTTATTGGTATTTTTGAAGATTACGGCTTTAATGTTTGCGCCGCTCACGAGATAGCTCCGGAGTTACTGCCGCCGGTCGGTGTTCTCAGCCACCGACAGCCCGACATTGATTTATCAGATTGCATCAAAGTCGCAATGCAAGCGTTCCGTGAGATGTCTGACGCTGACGAAGGACAAGCCTGTGTTGTGTTCGGGCAAGAGGTTATGGCAAAAGAAGATGCTCGTGGCACTGACGCGATGTTGCAAGAGTTGGCAAAAGATAGGCGCGCACCAGAACCTGCGGCAAGCGATCCCTTCTTTTGGGCAGTTGATCAATTTTCGGCGTCTCTCGATTCCGTTGCAGACTGGCTATCGGGTCCAACGAGTAAATCGGCGCTACCTTTGGGACATAACGGTATTTTGCTAAAGGCACCCAAACGCAACCAAGATCTTCGTGTGGATCTCCCGACCATTGGCCTCAATACCATAGAGGGCGTTATTCGCGCGGGTCTCAAAGGTATGGTATTGCAACGTGGCAGGGTTATCGTCCTTGAATTAGATCAGGTCATTCACCTTTGCGATCAATATAATCTGTTTCTTGTGGTCAGTGATATGGCATGACGCGGGTTTTCCTTCTAGCTGGTGAACCGTCAGGCGATCTACTGGGCGGCGCTTTAATGCGTGCGCTACGGCAACTGCAACCAGAGATTGCATTCGACGGCGTTGGCGGCCCAGCAATGGCAAAGGAAGGCTTACAAAGTCGCTTTGATATCACTGAACTTAGCGTAATGGGAGTGACCGAAATCGCGCCGCGCTATTTCCACCTAAAGCGCCGAATTGCACAAACGGCCGATGCCGTTCTTGCCACGCAGCCAGATGTCTTTATCGGAATCGATAGCCCCGACTTCTCGCTACGTGTCGCAAAGTTGATAAAGGCTCGCTCGACGACCCGTGTCGTACAATATGTGGCGCCGTCAGTATGGGCTTGGCGGTCTCGAAGAGCCGAAAAAATGGCACCTTACGTCGATCAAGTATTGGCGCTGTTTCCATTCGAATGTGCGTATATGAGCGCTGCTGGTATTGATTGCGACTTTGTTGGTCATCCTGTTGCGGTTCAACCCACAGCCGTTGATGATGAAGTCACCGCCTTTCGAGTTGAGCAAGGGCTCGGAGATGCGCCCATATTGCTGGTCCTGCCGGGATCACGACAGCGAGAAGTAAATCGTTTGCTTACTCCGTTTGGTAACGCCGCGAAGTTATTTCTTCGGGACCATCCTGATGTGCGCATCGTAATCCCTACAACCAAACCAATGGTCGACTACATTGAGCCAGCCGTCAAGCAATGGGCGGGCTCGCCGCTAGTACTGGCACCAACTGCGGCGCTAGACGAGAAATTTGAGCAACAAAAGCGAGCGGCGTTTGCTGCCGCAAGCGGCGCTTTGGCTGCTTCCGGTACCGTATCGTTAGAACTCGCCTTGGCAAAAACACCGATGGTCATCGGGTATCAGTTCTCATGGCTAACTTGGCAATTGCTAAAGCGCATGGTGCGACTTGATACGGTGACGTTGGTGAATCTTTTAAGTAAAACCCGAGCGGTTCCTGAATGCCTAGGGCCCGAATGTAGCGGAGACATTATCGCTAAAAAACTCGACGCAGTTTGGAACCAGCCAGAGGCTCAGCTTGAAGCAATGGTCACGGCTATCAAACAGCTACAGCCCGAAAACCAACATCCAAGTCGCAAGGCCGCATCAGCGATTCTCAATGGGATCAACGGTTGAATGGTCAACTGCTAATCAACTGAGTAACGGAACGATATTGTGATTATGAATTGTATATTGGTAGAGAATAGAGCATTTCGCCTCTCATGACGAAGTCGATTCTGCCTTATGTCAAGGCAGACTCTTTCTCGCGGATTCTGATAAAGTCCTCATTAGGCGTTGCCAGAGTGGATAAGCAAAAAATGCTACTGAAACCGTGAGAATCGCTTTCGGCGATTAACCGCCAGCGATTTTTATGATTGATGTAAACTAGAAAAAGCTTGTTGAAGGCCCGGCTTGAGGGTAAACTACTCTCGTAGTCAGTTCCAGTTGGTGACTGATCATCTTAGTGGAGGAAATAATGAAAAGCAGAAAACTAACGATGAGCAGCGCGGTCGCGTGCACCGTGATTGCCGTATCATCGGCAGCAAAGGCAGAGGATCTAACACTCTGTTGGGCGGCTTGGGATCCTGCCAACGCCCTCGTTGAACTATCGAAAGAATTTGAAGCCGAATCAGGGCATTCGATGAACTTCGAATTTGTTCCGTGGCCAAATTTTGCGGATCGCATGCTAAACGAATTGAATTCTGGCGGTAAGCTCTGCGACCTGTTGATCGGCGATAGCCAATGGATCGGCGGTGGAGCCGAAAACGGCCATTACGTTAAACTCAATGACTTCTTTGATGCCGAAGGCATCAAAATGGAAGATTTTGCACCAGCAACGGTTTATGCCTATTCAACGTGGCCCAAGGGATCACCCAATTATTACGCGCTGCCCGCTATGGGTGATGCGAATGGTTGGTTCTATCGGGCTGATTGGTTCGCAAGAGATGACATTCGATCGGCATATATGAACGCAACGGGACAAGAACTACGCGAACCGCAATCGCAAAAGGAACTCCTGCAGATCGCGCAATTTTTCCAAGGTCGTGAGATTGACGGAAAAACAGTCTATGGAGCCGCCATTTTCACCGAGCGTGGTTCGGAAGGCATCACGATGGGAGTGACAAGCGCTCTCTATCCGTGGGGCTTTAAATACGAAAACACTCCCGGATCGTACGATATGGAAGGAGCCGTAAACTCACCAGAAGCAGTCGAGGCCCTAGAGTTTTATAAACAGTTGTACGAGACTGCCACCCCACCGGGATATACAAACTCCTACATGGGTGAGAGTTTAGACGCCTTCAAGTCAGGCCAAGTGGCCATGGCAATGAATTGGTTCGCGTTCTTTCCTGGTCTCTACGCTGATCCAGCGACGGGCGGTGATAAGATCGACTTTTTTGTAAACCCACCGCAGAATGTCGCGGGCTCTACCTTGGGGGGACAGGGTATATCGGTCGTGAGTTACTCCGACAAACAAGATGCGGCTCTTGAGTACATAAAGTGGTTCGCGCAGCCCTCGGTTCAAGCAAAGTGGTGGGAACTAGGAGGTTACTCGGCTCATAATTCGGTGCTACAAGATCCGGGTTTTGTCGATAGTGCGCCCTTCGCCGGAGATTTCCTCCTAGCGATGAACGACGTGATGGATTTTTGGCAGGAGCCAGCTTACGCAGAACTGCTACTGGCAATGCAAAAACGGGTGCATGACTTTGTTGTAGCTGATCAAGGTACGGCAAAAGAAGCTTTAGATCTTCTCATTGAAGATTGGACAGAAGTTTTTGAAGACGAGGGCAAACTCTAGGGCCAGCTCTAGAATTTGACTTTGATCGTTTCGAGCGGGAGCCAGTTGGCTCCCGCCGATACCTAAAGTTCTGCCATTACAAGATACGTTCGCTATCCATGAT
>JAPORY010000091.1 GCA_026709985.1 Aestuariivita sp.
TGCTTGTTGCTTGCTATTTGTTGCTTCTGAGGTCTATACCACGACGAAACAAAAGTCGATCACAACAGAACCCGACGTTTGCAGTGAACTGGATACCAGTATCCCGCAATTTGACATTTTCGAGATACTAGAGCGGCCGTTGGTTAGCCTAGGCCGTGTTCAGGAAAAGCCAGTAGTCGAAGGAATTAAGCTCGGCTTCCTGAATACGGAAATTCAGTGAAATGCTTGATTTGGACCACCGCGACCGACAATATCGGGAGCGTCTTCGATGTGGAGAATGTGGTTGTTCACCAACTGCGTGCGAACTGTCCTTTCGTACACCTTGAATAGGTTGGCGACTTCAGTCTGCTTTTCCTCTGAAGGATTGTCCCCGACCATCTCCTTGACCGCCTGAAATGGGCACAAGAATTCAGCTGCGAAAGCACGCTGCATTTTCTGTCGATAACTGTAGGAGAATGTTGCGGGATAAAGGCGTTCATTCGTGTCCTCAATCTGCCTGTGAACGACTTGATCCCCTATCAGTCTCGCCAACTCGAACCTCCGTCCCGCTACCCATCTTGACCGTAGAGTAACCTTTGAGGCTCCATTGATTTTGTTTAGTACGAATGGAAGGTCGCTTCTACGTTTTGGGCGATCGGAGATTATACCACTGACTGTCCCGGCGTAGGAGGCGAGTTGTTCGTGGGAAATGCAGTGATCGTTAATCCTTTCCTGCTGTCTAAGTGCCTGTGCGAGGGTTTGTCCAAATTTCCACGCATGAACACTGCCGTACGGCGGTATATTACTGAGATCATCCAAATGCAGAGCGTTTTCCGCGTTCATGTCAAATCCACCTGCGGCCCGCTTCTCAATTTCTTGATACCATGATCTGTCTTTACGAAAGGTTCTTAAAATTGCTTCATTCCCAATTAGTTCGGCCAAAGCCTCTTTTCCGAGGTAATCCGCTTCCTCAAGACGATCTGTGATCATCTTATCATCTATCTCATCCGCATCATACCCGAACATTGCTTCGAGCTTGCGGTACCGAGCGACCTCATCCTGTTCTCGTTCCCTCTTCAAGTCCCGCCAGAGAACATGAAGATTTGTATCATTAACGCCGCTAGCATTCAGACGTGAAAGCATATCCTCAACAAATTCATCAACAGCGGCTTCAAACGTTTCCACAGGCACGGTTTGCGGACACCGAGAACCAAAATATCGGAACAGTGTTCCGTGCGTTTCCCCGCTGGGTCTGGACGTCAATGTCGCATACTTGCCGTCAGATTCAATTTCTATACACGGCCAAGCGTAACCGTCTCCCGCCGTGTTCATGTGGTGCGATAACGCCCAACCATGCCGAGCATAAGGTGCGACCTGAAGAATATCTGTAGACTCCCACATAATCCTCCACCAGTTCCAGACAAACCATTCGGCGAGCGCGTACCCGGAAACATACGGTCCGTCACACGCGCCGCTGTGTTCCGTTTCAATGCCGAACGTCAAAAGGTCGCCATTGATCCTGATTGTCAACTGGCCGAACGTAGCGCATTCTTCAGGAGAACCTGACTCAAGTCTCTGAGGTTCTAGAGATAGCATCATGAGGTCTGGCATCTAGAATTCCATTCGTTGATCACACGGCTTCTTATAAGCCTATTGTCCACCCCTAAAGCGTAGCCGTGATACGTGTTGCTGCCTTTACTGATCACGGCTTCATAGACTGTGGTATCTTCATCTTCATCAACGGCCCAGATGTATTTGGGATAGTCCCCCTCTCTGTACGTACTGACCATACCAAGGTCAATTCCCTTAAGAAAAAGCTCTTGAGCTTCAGCCAGCAAAACAGAGCTCGCAGCCTCACAAAGAGATTTTGAGGGTCGGGGACTGGTGGGCGGATTGAATCGATAATCCGCGGGAGTTCCCTTATGGTGCGCACTGCCGGCGTAGCGGGCATTTTGTTTGAGCCAAGCCATATGGTCCCAATCCACACGTTGTACGGGTTCAATTCGACGCTTTGGGTTGTTTCCGTCACGTTTTGGCATAACTCATTCTTCCTGCAGATATACCGCTTAGGTAGCATTATACGCGGGTTGAGTTTAGAGGTTGCGACTGAGAGGGTAAATCCCATGTATACCCAGGCCTACGCAAAGGTACAATTTTTTACTTTGAGCAACAAAATAGGGAAGTAATCCCTATTACTTATGAGAAAATAATTCCCCTCACCGGCGTCAGCTATCAAGTTGAAAAGACAATGTCACTGAATAATAGGAACCTAATCTGCCTAAGTCAGCAAAATGATCTGCAGGGCAATGCAGTCTGATCAAATTGCGAAATACAGGAAAACTTACTACATTTAGCATGAATCAAACTATTGCGTGGCCCTGCATGTATACTCCGCCCTGCTAATAGCTTTTCTGCATCATTACGCTACCCATCATCTTCCATAACGAGCCAGCCGAACGCGCTCCCCAGCATAAAACAGGTGCCTCCCCCTAAAAGGCCGAGCCAGCACGAGGGCCACAGGGCAAGGTCGATAATCAGCGTGATGATTATGGGGACAAGTATGATCATGACTGGCATTGATCTAACACATCTAGTCGTGGGACCGGGCGGGAGAACATTTTCAGAGTTTCCTTAACTTCTGCCCAGTTCTTCATAATAATTTGACGGACTAGGTCTGACCCTTCTTTACTCTCGACTTGCCTTGAAACACCGCCTGTTAATGCCTGAATCTTTGAACTGACTTGTTCGACCTTATCCTCGGAAGGCGGAGCGTCACAGGTTAGGGAATGAAACGAATACCAGAGATTCAGGAGAGAATGGCTCTTGAAAGATTCATCCTAATAGCCGCGACCAGATGGAGGACGTGTGCTTCCAACGCCTCCGCTGCCAACCTGTACCAAACCATGTCATGCCCGCGTTGCCATATACTGCTAGAACGTGTCCGCGGGGTGTGGTTCCCGTATGGTGCGGGGCGATTTTCTTAACCCATTGATATGAATAGATAATTTTGTCAGATTGCACTGATCGCGCTAATTTTACCGGCTTTCGCGAAAATTTACCGCCATCAGCAGAATTTTTCCAGACTCGGCGGTCTTCGCACCAGCCTATTTGCTTTGGTGGCGAGTGTGTTAGAGTGCGCCAAAATTCACACCAACTGTCTTCATCGGAAAACAAGAAAGGAGCACTCTGATGACGATCATGGCACACGAAACGGATCTTGCGAGTCAAAAACACCATTGGAAGTCGACCTATCGCCCAAGCAACGCCTGCGGCAGCGGGTCACAAGTTTGTCGAGTTTGCCGAAGAAGCCGCTTTATCCGAAGATATCGCGGCACTGTTTAGAAAAAACCCACTCGCAGCCGAACACGCGGTTCGCGATATGCTTTTTGGCTTCGCTCGCGCCATGCTGAAGCCAGCGTTTGAGTCTCTCGACGACCACGCGCCATCGCTGACGGTTGCCGGTCAATCGTATCATCAGGCGGATGTCACTCGAGGCTGTGCGATGACCAAGTTCGGACCGGTGGGTCTTGTCCAGCCTTGTCCTGCGCTTCGTTCTGGATGAGTATGGCTTCCTGTCGCAGAGATATGGTAACTTTCAAGGACAGACAACATTGCACCCTCTTCGCCCAAGACCGGTGATCGGTTTACTTTTGAATCCGTTCGGCATTTATGCCAGCACAATGGCGCTGCAGGAAGGACGAATCGTTTGCAAACGGCCCGAGACAATTGTTCCTCTTGGCACCCTCACATCGGCCCCAACGGTCAAACGGACACTGTTCGGTGCAACCCTGACCATCAGGGGTGAAGATGGGTGCACATACCGGTTGAAGGGTGCGCGTTATGACACGGCAAAGTCCTTTTCCACGGCCGTCAAAAACGCCTGGACGGACTATCATACCAGGCTTCTGCAAGCCGAATGGGCTAATCTTGAGACACTCTTGAGTGCCATCAGGGCATTGGCGGTGCCCGTTGAGTATCCCGCAGCCTGTACGCTGTCCCCGATGCTCGAAAGGGCCCGAATGCTTAACCAACGCCTTCTATCGAAACTTCCAGAAGAGGCGATCGAACCAGACATCCGTGAGAGCATCACAATGATCCAGAGCTTTATTCAAAACGCGAGCAAGATGCGCCAAGAGGCAGTTGCAAAGTTTGAAGATCACCAATTGAGCGCCTGGTCGCGGTTATTTGACACCTTCGAAAGCCATCCGCTAACACGAGAACAGCGGCGAGCAATTGTCACCGATGAAGACGCAACGCTCGTCCTAGCTGGAGCGGGTTCGGGAAAGACCAGCGTTATTACGGCAAAAGCTGGCTATCTGCTCCAGTCGGGCACCCGGAAGCCGAATGAAATCTTGATCCTTGCGTTTGCTCGGGACGCGGCACGGGAAATGTCCAGACGCCTCCAAGAAAAGTGCTGTGAACATTTGGAGGCGTCAACGTTTCATGCGCTTGCTTACAACATCATCGGAACCGTTGAAGGCTGCAAACCGGCCTTAGCGGCCCATGCGACCGACGAGAAGGCCTTTCTGTACCTGATCAAAACGATCCTGAGAGACCAAGTGCATTCTGGCAATGCCGTGTCCAAGTCTATCATCCGATGGTTTTCGTATGCGCGCGCAGAACAGAAAGATGCATGGGATTTCAAGACTAAACATGATTACTATCAGTTCATTGAGAAGAGCGACCTCCGAACCCTCCAAGGGGAACTGGTTAAGAGTTTTGAAGAGCTGATGATCGCGAACTGGCTGTTCGAGAACGGCATCGCTTATGAATATGAGCCCGTATACGAACACAGCGTCTCTGAAAGCGGCTATAAGAAGTATTGCCCAGATTTCCGGTTGATAAGGAGCGGCATCTATATTGAGCATTTCGGTGTACGTCGGCGCATGAAATCGGATGGAACCATGGAACTCACCACCGCACCCTTCGTGGACCGCACGACCTATCTGAAACAGATGGAATGGAAGCGTCGTGTTCACAATCAGCAGGGGACGACGCTAGTCCAAACCTACAGCTATGAACGTCAGGAAGGGCGTCTTCTGGAGGCTTTGGCAGAAAAGACCGCGCCGTATGAAGAACAGGAGCCTCGCGCACCCGAGACCCTGTTCGACCGGATTGTCGAACTGAATCAAGCAGACAGTTTCACTCAACTCCTAGGCACTTTCCTGCGTCACTATAAGGGCGGGGGTTATGTGATCCGTGACTGTAGGGAGAAGGCAAATCGGTTGAAATTCGGAATACGTGCAAAGGAATTTCTGGCAATCTTTGAGGTCGTTCACATGGAATATCAAAGACGGCTAAATGGCCGTATTGATTTTGACGATATGATGACGCGGGCCGCAGATTACATTGAGCGCGGAGACTATGTCAGTCCGTTCAAACACATCCTTGTCGATGAATTCCAGGATTTGTCTCGCGGTCGGGCGCGCTTGATCAAAGCCCTGAAAGCACAGCATTCCGACGCTCGGCTGTTCGCCGTCGGCGATGACTGGCAGTCGATCTATCATTTCGCCGGCTCGGATGTGAACCTGATGCGTTGCTTCGGGAGGGAATTTGGAGGGGCGTTCGATAATGAGATTGATGTTCATCGGGTCGTTGACCTCGGCCGCACGTTCCGCTCGGTCGATGAGATTGCCCAGATTGCCAGACGGTTTATCCTCAAGAACCCTGCCCAATTGGATAAGACGATCATTCCGGTGGGCACCGCCGAGACACCGGCCCTGAAAGTTGTGTCCGTGGTTCAACAGGACGTAGATCAGACTCTCGCCGAGATCCTTAGATCCCTGTCCGTCGATTGGAATGATGGCAACCGAACAACGGTCCTGCTCTTGGGCCGCTATCGGCATTGTGCGCCAGACCAGTTGTCGCAGTTCCGACGTCAGTGTCCGCATCTAGACATAACGTACAAGACGATTCATGCCTCGAAGGGCCTTGAGGCGGATCATGTCATTCTTCTGAACCTATTTCGAGGACGCTCGGGGTTCCCCTCCGAGACCGTGGATGATCCCCTCCTCTCACTCGTGTCACCGGATACCGAGTCATTCGAAAACGCGGAAGAACGCCGTGTGCTGTATGTGGCGCTTACCCGGGCGCGGAGGACGGTCACATTGATATCGCTGAAATCAAGGCCATCCGCCTTTGTCACGGAACTGCTGAACGATCCCGGATATGGCCTTGTCCAAGAGGGTGATAATCAATTGGATCATCACACGTGTGGCGAATGTGGTGGGGATCTCTCTGCTTTTCGGGCTAGGGACGGCCAGATGTGGTACCGATGTGAACATACAAGACTGTGTGGAAACGCCCTGCCTGCCTGTCAAGTCTGTGGAGTAGGACGTCCAGCTATATTGAATAGGTCAACGGTTAAGAAATGTACGCGCTGTGGCACAGGGTACCCAGTATGTCCGGTGTGTACGGATGGATGGTTGGTGGAGCGAAAAAGCCGTTTTGGCCTCTTTTTGGGCTGTGTGCGTTTTCCACAGTGTTCGGGCAAGATGAAGCAATCACGGGGGCGGGGGCGTCCACAATAGCTTGCTGGAGTCGAAGCGATCGCGTCATTCGCTTGTATGAGATCTACATCAATATTCATGAAATATGACCAAACAACAAGCCAATGTTCAAGGGTTGTGCGTTTCCGATTTTATCATCAGGTTCGCAATGCGCTTCATACAGCCAATGATAGTTTGACGCTACGGACAAAAAGTTCTGGTGGGGCGAGTCAGTAAAATATGAATCTGTTTCATACTGTAAAGCAACACATTTGCCTGATTAAGAACTGTTATTGTGATCCGCCAAAGAGAACGGGCACCTGTAGCCGAACCAACGATTTGCCGTCTGATTCAGGGTGGTTTGACTTCAATTGAACGCAGTTTTTTGTGCTGCAATTCAGATATTTTATGAAGCCAGTCGCCGTATGACCAGAGCGATTCCGAACCCCTCAGGCCAAAACCAATCTTCTGTCAGCATCAATCGTCGTTCCGACCCACTCATATCCGACATCTGACGGGCAGCCTTCACCTCTGCCAAGTCCCCACCAGCAGAATTGCTGAGTGTCATGAGCAGAGTTGATAGACACGCTGACGGACAACACTCGCGTGAATCAGTATTCAGCTTTCATATATTGGTCTGACTGATACCAATAGAGTCGTCTTCAAGGGCAGTTGGTTCAAGCGGCGTCACGTTCCTTTCCATTATGGTAGTCTCGGCATCATGCTGAGACGCCTTTTGTAAAAGAACCTCGAGTCCTCCCATTTTGATGATACAGTTCTGGAAGGACGGAATTGGGCAGCTCAGGGTTTGATCATTTGGTGACAGGGATCGCCGTTGCAACATGCAGCAATGGATGAGATAGTTTACATCTCCGAGAGAATCATCGGGGCTGGGGATACGCCAAGCTGGTTGATTATAACATTTTCCGAATTCATCGAAGGTATTCCTGCAACGGGCTTGAATTTCCGCGCGTAACAACCACGTTTCTTTAGATTGCTTGAAATTTGCGGCGATAACTGAAAAAAGCTTTACGAGGCCACTACACCCACCAAGACATGAGACTGTTATGGCGCAAAATCTCCCTAGTGCCCGAATGCCAATCAAAGCTTTCTCGCATCCACGGCGCTTTAGTTTCGCGGGCTATCTCATTATCCTCCTCACCTTTGGTGTCGCTGGCGGGTGGGCCGCGAACGCCAAGATTGATAGTGCCACCGTTGCGCCCGGAACGATCTCTCTAGAGGATGATCGAAAGGTCGTACAGCACCTCGAAGGCGGCATTATCAAAGAAATCCTAGTCCGCGAAGCCGATACCGTCGCTCAAGGCGATATTCTCATCAGACTTGAGAGTATCGAAGCCCGCGCTGACGTCGAACGGCTCTCCAACCGTCTCAAAGAAGCGCGTGCCGTCAAGTCAAGGCTGCTCGCCGAATTGCAGTTCGCCGAAACGATCACCTTCCCAGAGGATCTAACGGCGCAGCCAACGCCCGAACTCAACGCCGTCCTACGGTTACAGCAAAGCATACTGCGAGATCGCCTCGCGATCTTTTATTCGCAAACCGAAATTCTTCAGCACCGGGTCGAGCAATTACGGGCGCAATCCGCCGGTCTAGAAAGACATCGAGATGCTCTTGAGAGTCGTGTCGAACTACGAACCGGTCTGATGGAAAGATTGAGCCAAGGCGAAGAACTTGGCGTCGTTAGACGTAATGAACTAACCGAACGACAGGACCTGCTGATTGAACTTGACGCATCGCTGGGAGAAGCTGAAGCTGAAATCGCGCGTGTTCAAGTTGCCGTCGGCGAAGCTCAACTCAACTCAATCAAACTTCGACAAGAGTTTCTCGGCCGATCAAATCTTGAATTGAAAGATATCCAAACGGAAATTGCCGAACTCCTAGAGCAAACAAAGGTCTTCGACGATATACTAGCTCGAACCGAAATCCGTGCGCCAAGTGCTGGAAAAGTTCAAAACGTCAGTGTAACGACTATAGGTTCGGTCATTCGACCAGGGGAAGTACTAATGGAAATCGTCCCGCAAGACGATGAACTACTGGTGACGGCGCGAATCTCACCACTTGATATCGATAATGTCTTACCGGGACAGGAGACGGAGGTGCGACTGGTTGCATTCAAGTCAACCCTTACGCCAATCATGTTGGGGACGGTCGAAAGCGTCTCAAGCGATATCATCACCCCGGAACGGCCAACCGAACAACCTTACTTCTTGGGTCGTATACGCGTACCAGAAGAAAATATGACTGACGAGGTGCGAGCAGGATTAACACCAGGAATGCCCGCCGATGTTGTGATCGTGAATGGTGAGCGCAGCGTCCTAGACTATTTGATCGCGCCCCTGTCAGATGCGATTGCTAAGAGCCTGAATGAGCAGTAGGTAGAATTGCGTTCTTCTCAAGCAAATCCAGAAGCAGTTCATCTCAAGGGTGCGTCATTGACCCCACTCAAGCGTCTTGAACTATATATATCTGCCATCTTCAAGCTTGGCCGCATTGAGCGAATCGCCAAGAGTGCCCGGGCTCAAGGAACGCAATTGAGTGAACAATTAGCGCAACAAAATAACCGAATTGAGGCGCAGACCGCTCAAACTAAATTACTTGCAGAACAATCGGCCAAAGCAGCGCAAGCACTAGCCAGAGACGAAGTCAGGGAACTCGCAGTTCGCCACGCTGAGCTCGCTCGCAACTATGTCGATATGTCGCGCCGTCTCGACAAATTGCTGGTTAGTATTTGTCGTGAGCCGCAAGCCGCCAAAGAATACCCTAAAGCTAGACCCGATCCTTCCGAGTTGAGTAACGCCCTGCTCGACAGTTTCTACCGTCGACTCGAAAGCAAGGTCGGAAGAACGCGTGACGAGGTAAAGTCCCAGCAACGCTTCTTCTTGCCCGATGCAGAGTCAGCCTATCTGCGCTGCGCAAAAAGGCCGCTCCTCGACCTCGGTTGCGGACGCGGAGAGTGGCTCGACCTCATGCATGAAGACCAGATGCAAGCGATTGGTGTCGACATCGATTCTCTGCAAGTTTCGGATTTAGAAGCAAGGGGAAGAAACGTCCATCGTCAAGATGCTCTCACATTTCTTCAGGCACAATCTGATGCAAGCTTCTCCTGCATTACCAGTTTTCATCTCATTGAATACCTTTCCTTTGCGGACGTCTTTGCGATTGTCGGGGAGGCGATGCGGACCCTCGCACCCGGCGGCCTGTTGGTCTTTGAAACGCTGAATGTCGCCAACTTTGCCGAAGTTGGACCGTCTCTCTTTAGTAATCTAACTAATAACCAACCTTTATCCGAATCGGTGCTAACGGCTTTGTTTGAAACCTATGGCTTCGATCCAATTGAAATGCACCAGTTGCATCCGAGTAAACTGCTTGAAGAGTTTCTAAGGCGGCCTGATTTCGATCCCGACTTGGCCATGATCCTGTTCGCACCCCGAGATCTTGCCATTTTCGGAACCAAGCCACTGGGTGAGGACTGACCTCCATGCGAATTTGTGTGGTTAACACGCAAGTACCATTTGATATCGGAGGTGCGGAAAGCCATTCCGCCTCCCTCGTGAAGGCACTGAACGATTACGGTCACGAAGCGACTGAAGTCACGCTGCCATTTAAGTGGGTTCCAATTGAGGCGCTTGCCGACCATATCCTCGCCGCAAAACTCTCAGATCTCTCGGACTATTGTGACCTGATGATTGGTCTAAGGTTTCCAGCCTACTTGGTAAAGCACCTTAACCCAGTTTTTTGGATCATTCATCAATATCGCGATGTCTATGATCTTTGGAGTTCTGGAGAGTCATACCTGCTAGACCAGCCTAACGGCGAAGCCGCGAGGCAAATGGTCGAAATCGAAGATCGCGAAGCATTTGAGCGCAGTTCAAGACCAATCTTTGCCAACTCTAAGAACGTCGCAAACCGCCTAAGAGATTACCTTGGGATTAATAGTGAGGTTCTTTATCATCCTCCCCCGCTGGCTGACCGCATATATGGTAATCACTACAACGGTTCAATTTTTGCACCAGGAAGAATTACGCCCTCAAAACGTATTGATCTCATGATCAGGGCACTCGCAACAACACCAGCATCTGTACAACTCGTTCTCTCAGGTTCGGTCCATGATCAAGCATACCTTAATTCATTACTTGAGCTTGCCGAATCTCTCGGTGTTCGGGAGCGAGTTAGGTGGTTAGGAACACTCAGCGAAACCAAACTTATTCAACAATATGCCGAAGCAAGCGCAATACTCTATATCCCGAAAGACGAGGATTATGGTTATGTCACACTAGAGGCCATGATTGCCCGAAAGCCAGTGATTACAACGGCTGACTCGGGAGGCCCGCTAGAGTTTATTCGCGACATGCAAGAAGGACGAGTAACAAAACCCGATCCACACGAAATAGGTCGCGCCATGACCATGCTGGTCGAAGACCAAGCGTTAGCAGAGAAGCTTGGTGAGGCGGGCAAACAAAGCTACCAAGAACTAAATTTAGGCTGGGAAACTGTTGTCGAAAGACTAACCGGTATGGCTGCTCGACCAACCACCGAGACGGAATCTAACAGTGCTCGCAAGTCACCTCAGATTTCAAGCGGAGCTAGCGCCGTCGATCAATTGCGCAAGGCTGTCACGCCAAGCACAACCGCCCAGAGCACTATACCCTCTGTAGAAGAAATCTTTGCGGCGTACGATTTCTTCCCGTTACAAAGGCGATACGGTAACACGGGTAAAGCGTCAGCTCTTCAATCCGAGACAGTCCTAGGGCAATATCTTCGTACCCACTGGAATCGATATCGGGTCACATTAAGTCATATCGTCGATCTTGATCCGCAGCGGATTCTAGATGTTGGCACCTCACCCCCGCTGGTTTTTTGGGCGTTGCTCGCTAACCTCTTGCCGCAAGCCCACGTCACGGGAATCTGGGAAGGTCAGGATCAATACCGACAGACCGTGCGAGCAAGAAAGCAGCCGTACCGGGATTTGGTCTGCGAATTAATTCCTTGCAGTGTCGAATGCCAAGAAATTCCCCACAACGACAGCACAATTGATTTAGTTTTAGCAATGGAGGTGTTTGAACATTTTGCCATTGATCCCCACTTCTTCCTGCGACAATCGGCGCGAGTTCTCAAAGACAACGGACACTTGTTGATCACAACTCCCAATGCCGTCAGCCACCGAGGCGTTACAAAAGCCTTGGAAGGACATAATGCGCCCTACAGTTTCGGTGAGTTTGTGCCAACAGGAGGTGTTTACGGCCAGCACAATCGAGAATTCACCGCAAGTGAACTCAAAACTATAGCTGAGAGTGCTGGTTTTGATACCGTCTTGCTAACGACAGCCGACGTATATGACGACGAAATCAACCCCCATACCGCTGAACTGTTGGTTTCCAGAGGTGATGACTTGCAACTCCGCGGCGAAAACATCATCTATATCGGTCGAAAGGCCAGGCCACCCGTCGCACCGCCCAAGAACCTTTTTCACGGAAACCCACTAACGATGTCTGGGCAACTTTCGGTCGCTGCCGTCGATAGTGCCACAGGGCTTTGGCAAATCACCGTCCGAAACAATTCTCCAGTCACTTGGGCGTGCCACGGAGATCAATCTACCTGCTTATTTGCCGAATGGAAGAATCCCGAAGGCCACATTGAACATCCATTCATTTTATTTCTGCTGCCAACAGTTCTGAAGCCCAATGCTGAGACGAGTATCAAATTACGAATCGAACCAAGCTGCGACCAGGAAGCGGGTATTCTGCGTCTGGGGCTATTTCAAAGGGGGGTCGATAAACTTACGCCCACAAAGCGGGCAAACGAAGTCGAACTACCATGCTCCCATGATGCGTTCGTCCGCCTGATTCGACAGAAGTTAGAGCAATGAATCGGAATGAAGATCCGTATCGCCCTGTCGTTCACTGGTTTTCGCCACTGCCACCGGCCGCAACTGACATCGCAAATTACACGGCGCGAGTCTTGCCATTCCTCGCTAAGGTTGCACGTGTTGTCTTATGGACCGATGCGCATCAATGGGATACGGTCCTTGAACGATACGCCATTGTTCGGAATTACAGTGCGAAGACATTGACCGTCCGAGCCTTGAGCAACGCGGCGCAAGCAGCGGGTGCACCCAAGGGAGTTCCGCAAGCAAACTTCTTCCATATCGGAAATAACTGGAAGTTTCATTGGGAACCATTGTGCGCAGTTCGCCGCTGCCCGGGTATCGTGGTTTTGCACGACGTGAGCTTCCAATACTTGTTGAATGATGCAATTCTCCATCATGACTTGAGTCTTGATCAGTATCTAGAGATGATACGCTCCTGGTACGGAGACGACGGTTGCCACCGAGCAAAGACCGCGATTGAGAATCAGACGGTGACAGAACTGCACGCTGACATCGCAGGATTTGAGCTCGTTGTTGGCAGTGCACACTCAGTCTTGACACACGGACCGTTTGCAACGCGCATCTTCAATGAGCGCCTACCTATACCTGTAAACAGGTTAGAATTGCCGTTTTCGGCAGGCGAGGAACCATATCTAGAGCGTCCCCGACACGGACCACTTCGATTACTACAATTTGGTTACTTGGGCACCTCACGACGGGTAATTGAGATATTGGAAGCACTCGCCGAACTACGAGAATGTATTGAGTTTCGGTTCGATATTTTCGGCAAAATTGATCCGTCATTCGCTTTTTCTATTCGACAAAAAACTGTTGAGACGGGTCTCGAAGAGCGCGTACGTATCCGTGGCTTTGTGCCCGAACAGGTACTAGATGCTGAATTGCGCCAGGCCCACTTGGTGTTCAATTTACACGTCCCGTCAATGTCCGCGGCATCAAGCAGCCAGTTGCGAATTTGGAAGGCGGGCGCAGCCTCAGCTGCAACCAATGTTGGTTGGCGCAGCTCACTGCCGAAGGACACCGTCTTTCACGTTCCAGCAGAGCCGCAACAGGAAAAGGAAGCAATCCAATCTATCGTTAGACGCCTTTGGGCCGACCGGAGCGTCAGCCAATCCCACCAAAGGGCCGGCAGAAGGCGACTAATTGAACAGCACCACCCTCGGGATTATGCTCAAGGCATCGCTGAACTGACCAAGAAATCGGCAGGTTATGCCGCCAAGCTAATCCTCGGTGAAGCTTTCAAGCGAGGAATTGGAATCAATACCGAATTAGATCGTCTGCAGGTCAATTATCGCCCGTAGCTTTTCTTTTGCGATAAGTACATTTTTTGGTAATATCCACCTCTCGCCATCAACTCGTCATGCGTTCCTTCGTCAAGTAAGTTTCCGGAATCCAAGACATATATTTTGTCGGCATGGGTAACCATTGATAGTCGGTGAGCAACGACTATTGTTGTTTTTGACCTTGCCAACTCATTAATAACCACCTGAACTTCCTCCTCAGTACGTTGATCCAGAGCGGAAGTTGCCTCATCAAGAATCAAAATAGGGGCGTCCCTGAGAAAGGCGCGAGCGATCGCAATTCGTTGCTTTTGACCACCTGACAATTGTGCACCCTTGGGACCGAGCGGAGCGTCACCGCGCTCACGGACAAGTTCCGTCATACCAACGTGTTCGATAACTGCCCAAATCTCCTCTTCACTCGCCTGCGGCCGCACATAGCGGACGTTTTCCCATATCGAACTGTTAAAAATAACAATATCTTGTGCAACTACCGAGAATGACTGGCGAAGGACATCAATGCGTAATTGGTCGATCTGCTGACCCCCAATGGTGATCTGTCCCGACTCAAGATTATACAGACGCGCCATCAAACTCAACATTGTCGTCTTGCCAGATCCATTTGGGCCGACAATTGCCGTGATTTTTCCGCCCTTGAACCGTGTATTCACCCCCGTAAAAAGTTGCTGACCATCAGGATATTTGAAACAAACGTTGTCAAAAACAATATCGCCTTGGGCATCGAACGTGGTAACCGCATCTGGGACATTCACGATCTCTGGCGTAATTCGATAAATTGATCGAACCGAGTCCAAAATGATCAAGCTTGCCTGCATGCGCACGAAAAATGTCGTCAGCCGTCGGGCAGGGTCAAACACCAACGCCATCCCAATCATGAAGGCGACAACAGCGGCAGCGTCCATATCAAAATTGGCACTGAGTGCCATATAGCCACCACCGCCAATGATCAGAATATAAACCAAAGCCGCAACGATATCGACCGAAGGGGTCATCATGGCTTGCACAGCTTGTAAGCGGATCGAAATATCCTTTAGCTCGTCTGTAGCCTTAACTAGGCGACGACGCTCAACCGGCTCTTGGTTCGAGATCTTGACAGTGCGCATGCCGTTCGACATTTCTTCAAGCCCAGTCATATAATTCCCCATGGCATCCTCAGCGCTCGCCTGTACGATTTTGATCTGTTCAGATACAAACCGAACCATAAATCCAACCGTTGGGAGCATGATGACTGCTAAGGCAAACAATAGCGGCGATTTCCACGTCAGGTATCCGGACACGATTACAATAGTGACAAAATCCCGCACCGCACTAACCGTTGTCTGACCGATGAATTGACTGAGATCTTGCGCCTGATTCACGAGGCGCAAAATAATTTCTCCAGACCTCGTTCGTTCAAAATATGCTAGATCCATCATCATGATATGATCAATAAGGTCGCGTCGCATTCGCATTACGGCATCAGAAGCCAACCAAGCCGAAATCCGTGGGACCAAATAACTGAATACGGCCCGAACACTAAAGATTATCAGCACAACTAGGCAAACATTGACTAGTTGACTGACGGCCCCCTCCTCAAAAATTACCCGCAACCCATCTTCTGTCAGCGCAATAAACTGCTGATAGACAATGCCCTGAATCAGGATCATTATCATCACCACGACGAGAAAAGGCGTTTTTTGTTTGAAGTAGGAGTGCCAAAACCAAGCTAAATTTTCTCGGTCTGCCACCGAAAAAAGTGGTTTTCGGTCCGCAGCATTGGCTTTTGATTTCCAGAATCTCATGGCGTATCCGCTTGCTTCCGATCCCCGAACTGTCTAGCCGAGAATAGATATGGCTGACTGCCTTGCTTGAGTTTGAGGTATCACGAATTGCTTGAATTTATGGGAATAGAATGTCATGTCGACTTAGGCTATTCTAGTTCAATGCCGAAACAAACACATAACATACTCCGACCCAATTTTCTTGCCACTCGGGACTTGCAAAGAATCGACCATGTTTACAAAGTTACTGTATTCAATCGAAGCCGAGTCTGAACCGAACGCACCGTATTGAAAGAAATAGGGAGCGTTCCCGAGCGTTCAACGTGAGTATGTTCTTCATGCGAAAATTGTCGGCGATCAAAAACAGTCTTGGCGAATTTCGACATTAGTTTTGATCAAACTTTAAACAAAAAGCAAGCGGTCACGTAATGACGGTGCTGGTGGCTCCCGATGATCCCTAAATTTAATGTAACATTGCAACGGAAGCTGATTCAGCTATCTTGCCAAACTTGGAGTGAGAAATTCTCCCTCTCAGCGCAAGGAAAGGATTCTTGGTGATTTATCCTATACTGCTTTGCGGCGGTTCAGGCACCCGCCTATGGCCATTCTCGCGCAAATCTTTTCCCAAACAATTTGCTTCGCTCGTTGGCACCGATAGTCTGTTCCAGCAAGCGGCTAAGCGATTATCTGGAAATCTGTTCCACGACCCTGTGGCGATCACCACGCAGGATTTTCGTTTCATTGTGAGCGAACAGATTGGCGCAATTGGCATCAAGCCGATTGATATTGTACTTGAGCCTGAAGGTCGGGGCACAGCGGCGTCGGCTTTGGTTTCTGCGTTCTGCTGCACTGCTCGAGACCCAAATGCGATAATGCTATTGGCTCCGACCGATCAAACGCTCAATGATGTCGACGACTTTTGCCACGCTGTCGAAACGGCGATGCCCCTCGCGAAGGCGGGCAATTTAGTTACTTTCGGAATTGCACCAAAGAGTGCCGAAACCGGATATGGCTATCTTGAACTATCCGAGGCCGTAACTTCCGAACCACAGAAACTTGTCAGATTTGTCGAAAAACCGGTGCAGTCTGAGGCCGCCGAAATGATTGCGTCCAAACAGTACCTGTGGAACTCGGGTATATTCTTATTTTCTGCGGCGGCCATCATTGACGCTTTCAAAATTCACGCCCCCGAAATTTTCTCCACCGTGAAAGAAGTTTTCGCGGACGCGAAACGAGATTTGAATTTTGTGCGGCTGGCCCCTCAGCCTTGGGAAGAGTTGCCGAACATATCGATTGATTACGCCATCATGGAAAAGGCCGATAATCTTTCGGTAATGCCGCTATCTGGAGTGGGCTGGTCTGATCTCGGAGATTGGGATGCTGTTTGGCGGCAGGGCACTCCAGACGAACAAGGCAACGTGTGCTCAAGCGGTGCAACTGCAATTGATTGTTCGAACACACTTCTGCGTACTGATTCTGACGGTGTCGAACTTGTTGGAGTTGGTTTAGAAGGTATCGTTGCTATCGCGATGAATGACGCTGTGCTCTTGGCAAAGAAGGACAACGCTCAGCAAGTCAGGAAAGCAGTTGCCAGATTAGAACAAAAGGGCATTCCGCAAGCGACCCAGTTGCCAATAGACTATCGACCTTGGGGTTCGTTCGAGAACTTAGCTGTTGGTGAAGGATTTTGCGTCAAGCGCATAACAATAAACCCGGGCGGAAGCCTTAGCTTGCAGAGCCACCAGCACCGGTCTGAACATTGGGTTGTGGTCAAGGGAACCGCTATGGTAACCGTCGACAATGACATCCGATGGATGTCGGAAAATCAGTCGATTTACGTTCCGATAGGTGCGAAACATCGACTAGAGAATCAATCTTCTGAGGTCGTCATATTGATAGAAGTGCAGATGGGCTCATATCTCTCGGAAGACGACATCACTCGATATGACGACAAATATGGTAGAGGTTAGGGTATGTTGAACTCAGTAGTTTCTTTGACCTCAGGGTTTTCTAACTTCAATCGTAGCTACTTCCCTTTCAACTAATCATCAAGAATTATGGGTGTCTGCCTATTTTATGAGAATTGACTTCATATGGTTGCAACTCACCGTTAACGTGTTTTGCCATTTGTTTGCCATTAATGATTCCCGTGAATTTCCTACTGATGATTCGAGTTTACACTGCTTAAGGTGTGACGTATCAAAGTTTCAATAAAATGATCAGAGGCAACAAATATTCATGGAGTATTCCATTGTTCATATAAGCGACCTTGACTTTAAGAATGATGTGAGAATCGTTAAGAATGTTGTTGAGGCTCGTTTCTGCCTTGAGAAAATGCTTGAAGATTTGAGAAGTCGTTTTCTAGGCTCCAATATCGTAGCAACTTTTACTGGTGATCTTGCGCAGTCAGGAGAGCGAGAACTTTACGAAACACTGTTTGAATTGCATAATTGAAGAAATTCGCAAAGCAATTGATGATCAGGTCTTAGGGAGTCTCGAATTGCTGACGAAACAAAGGCTTTTGCATGCAGTGAAAGCTGTCGCAGATGAGAAAGCATACAAAATTTGAAGGATGGCATGAACTCGAACTGGGGTCCAAAAAACAAATTCTAATCAATTATTGTGTGGCTCAAAAGATAGAGGCTTCTTAGGCTTAGATTCAATAAACGCCTGTCTGAATACTCTTGCTTTACACTGCTATTGGCCTATCCACCGCATTTCATGGGTGAGTTTAATATATCTGAGTTCGCTAACTTCTGCGATTTGATAGTGACCGAAATATACAACGTAGCACAATAGATATTTCCTCTGAATCACATCCAGAGCAACGGAGGCTCTATGGAAAGTGACGGGAATCCTAAATTGTGACTATTAACGAGTTCACCGGCCGCGTCGAATTCCGAAAAATCGCTCAATAATAAAGCGAATTTATGTCCGCATCGCCCCGACAGTTTTCATTAAACAAACTAAAAGTATGGAAAGAATTTTCATGTTTTCTGAGGCAACCGAAAGAACTTCTAGCCAAGTAGTTTGTATTGCTGGGACTTTTGAAACTTACCCTCAAAAAGGGAAGAAAGTATCCGAAATCAAGAATGTAATTAGTGCGGGGATACTTATTAATCAGGACGGCTGGGTTTTGACGTGCAAACACTTCGTTGATGGAATGTTAGACATTTTGAAGAGCGCCAGTAGATCCTACAGAATAGAAAAATTGAGTTAAAGATAGAGGCACCATAAAAGGAGCCACTATTGCATGGGGACAACCAGAAGCCAATGTTGAGTCGCTTAATCGTTCTGAATATGTGGATATTGCATCATACAAAATTACAAATGTAATAATTCCTGATGACTACACCCCTCCTGTATTCCGCAAGACTGAAGTGAAAGCTGGCGAAATGTTATGTCGTACTGGTTATCCTCTTCTTGAGGATTTGCTCGCGACAGAAATAAGAGAGAATGAGTTTGTTCTCAATATGCATCCGACTTTATTTGTGAATAGTGGGCTTGTAGGTCGCATCCGAAAAGAAATTATGAACGACGGATCTTGCGCAAGATTTATTGAACTAGATTCACCTGGGTTACGAGGTCAAAGCGGTGGGCCCTTATTTGATGTTGACGGAAAAATATGTGGAATGCAGTCTCGAACACAGCATTACACATTGGGCTTCAATACACCATCACCTACTTATTATCATGTTGGCGAGGCGATTGATGCGTCCACTATCTGTCGATATCTTGACACCCTCGGGATTCAATATTCTTCTTGCATACTTTAGACAGGAGAAAGTTATGGAAACAATCTCAAATAATACGATCCCAACCTGCACAATGACACTTTCTTTTGACCCCGAAATAAAAAATGGGAAATTATCAACCTTAATTGGTTTTGATGAACTTGATGATTTAATTCGAGGCGATGAAGAAAAACCCTCAGGTTGGTGCATAGATTTAAAGAACAAAATTGAGGAACTCGGCAACCGACAAGACGGATGGAAGGGAACGGGAAGCCTTGCGCCAGACGCCAATGCAGTACGCTACGCTCAGGCAATGCTTACAAAGTTAGCAGCGGCAAAAATTGCTAGAAAACTAATGGTTGGTTTGGATTTCGAGGGCACTTTTTCCTTTTCTTGGTTCGATAATTCGGTGAGTGCTGACCTAACTGTCTACAATAACGGATCCTATTCGTTCTTTATATCAATCGAAAATGGAGATTCAGCGAGTGCCGACGAAAATTTTGTTGATAAGCCTTTGAACCCACGCTTATTGAAGTTACTCAGAAGCTAGCGTGTCGAAACCTTTGAGAAAAAACATCAATCTACATCGTTTGGTTTGGTACCCAGATGATTTTTGTGGAAATCAATTGAATACATCAGCATTTCGCGAAGAAGATTGAAAGGGAGGTAGGTCGTACATAAGCGTCTCGCGCCTTGATATGATTGATCCTGCCGTTGAACGAAAGACAGCAGCTAAACAAGCACGGCAAGCGAACGGTAATTCCATTAAGAGAGAATTAGCTCATTCTACGCAGTTCAATTGTGGTGAGGTCGGCAGCCAGCGAGATGACGCAGGCTGTACAATGTTCGAGGTTTTGTCAAAAATGACAAAGGAAATCCTGCCCATTGCGGTATCCAGAATATCAGCGGAAAAACCAGCAACAGCTATATCAATCAACTTCGTGTTGCCCTAGTGAAAATATCAACGCCGCCAATTCTTCTTGAGGATTTTTTGCAGAGTTTATGATCTACGTTAGAAATCACTTTCTTTTCCGACCATCTTCGTCAAAATTTGGGCGCTTTTTCGCGCTGGTGCTGGGGATAAACGTAGACCCTTAAATATTGTGTCCGATTACCCTCGCAAGATCGCGCCCCACATCTGACCACTGTCTTAATTTGGCGCGGGAAATCCGATCTTCGAGTTCTTTTTTGCGCTCTGGTTCCTCAACGAGCCGCTTAACCGAAGCTGCAATTGAAGCGATAGAATATGGATCGCAATATTCTACTAGATCTCCTCCGACCTCAGGCATTGCCGTCAAATCCGAAACCACTGCTGTCTTGCCGTAGCTCAAGCTCTCTCCGATTGTTAGCCCCCAACCCTCGTAAAGACTGGCCGTAATGGTGAAGGCGCAACGGCGGTACAAGAAATCTAGTTCGTCATCACTGGGTCGCTCAACAATAAGCACCCAGCCGCCCCAACCGCCCGTCGCGGTATACGCTTTAAGGAAATCTCTAGTTAACCCACCATACTTTCCTGCAAATACTAGCCTTGGCAATTCCACATTTGGTAACAACGCCAACTGAGCCCAAGCTTGAGCTATTCTCCAACAATTCTTCCGCCCCTCAATGTTTCCGACACACAAAACGAAGGGTAATTTGGCAGCAGTACGCACTTCATTTTTTTGGCTAAACTCGTTTGTGAGTTTGCTGATATTTGAACTTAGGGTAGTTCCCAGTTCATCAACGACCTCATTAGGTTGCGTAAGACTAGGGTCGCACAGACCTGATTGCGCTAAAGGAATTAGCTTTATTGGTGTTTTGAAGTTGTTTGCTTCAAGGTACTTTCGCAAAATTTCCGATGTATGTTGCGAATTTGCGATCAATCCAGCGCTGTTTATTGCTGTCGACGAAAGCCAGTCTCGAAAAAGTTCTGGATGGCAACCTGACTCATCCACACGGACTAAAGGGATCAAGTCATGGACCATCGTATAAATCTTCGCGCCGACTTTCTTCGCGATCTGTGGAAGTAAGATGTTTGCGCCGCGGGTGAATATATTATCATTTAGAATGCAGATGACATCGTTGGGTTCCAAGCGTTCTTCCAGACCTTCTTTGGAACGGTAATCAAGTCTTTTATCGTTGGCAGGAGTCATACTGTCGCTTGTTTTGTAGTGTCGTCGCCATTCCTCCAGCGTTGTTCCGCGTTTCAAAAAAAAGTGCTTATTAGAATTGCGCTCGGCGAGGATAAAACGCGCCAAATGGAAGCGATATTTTAGAGGATTTGAGGAATATCTTTCCAAGGCAGGAAAGTTGCTAAACAATGCAATCCTATCTACTGAGACGAGTAATGCAGACCTTAGTTCTGGTATGCTCAAGTACTCGTCATACAAGAGTGGAATCGCTGAAAAAACAATGTGACGCCCCCTAAACTCGTCAAAGTAAAGCAGTCGCACATTATCTTTGCCTAGTTCTTGGGCGGCATGAAAAATCACTTTGTGCGCAACACGCTGAAGACCACTAAGCGTCGTGTTATGCTTTAAATATTCTCTAAGGCTGCTGACCTCGAAATAGTATTTTGGCACTCTTGACCCATAATTGACGTGAGATTTGCTCGATGGATTCGGACCCCATTCACGGGGTTCACTTCTTCTACTCCAGAAATCACAGAACTAAATTTATTTCAATCCTTCGTCAATTGAGCCCTCAATTGAGTTTAACTTTTCGCCTCCGTTGGTTCCTATGAGTTCTAAAACTGCAAATCGGCATTAATTTCTCGTCTAGACAACTACCCGATTTTAGGCAGATTTGCTTGCGATACCGATTATAAAGTATCGGGGAAAGCTTGTTCGGTTGACTCCTAGTGCAGAGTTCCAATTTCTGCTGAATATCTAACGGGTGCTACCGGTTTGAAAACCCGCAAAGAACCGCAAATAGGACTTTTTGTGCCAAATTACTTTTTCGATATTTCTGACTTGAGAAACTTTCTAAAAAAGAACGACACAGTCTCAGGAATTCAGAGAGCGACGCGAGAGATTATCCCGCAAGTTGCCGACGAACTTAAGAAAAACGACGTTTTTCTAACCTATTTTGACTCGAACACGGCGCGATTTGAACTACTACCCAAAAAAACCTTCGAATTACTTGTTAAATCTGATATTGTAGAGTTGAAGTCAGCTTTACGGATTAAACTATCTATTTATGAAACTGTGAAGGGGAGGGTTCGAAATGCCGAGAAATCATTGGAATCGGCGATATCTTCATGTGATGTAATCTGTGGATTGGGTCTCACAGTGTCTGACCCTAGATCCTACGCTATCCTATCAAGGCTTCGATCTAGTAAAGATATCAGAATCTACTTAATGATCCATGATATGATACCTCTAATTCTTCCTGCGGCGAGTGGAATAAAACCGAATATTTTTTTCGACTATTTGGTCGCTGCAACAGATTATTGTGAAGGTTTTCTTGCAAACTCTAAGCATACCGCTAGGGATTTGAAAAGCTTCCTTGACCAGGTCAGCTCAAATACCCCAATCAATATCACACCACTTGCCTGCGAATCGTTGACCGGTAGAGCATTCTTGAAAACCAGTAATCCTGAAACGCAAAGCACACACGAACAGGCAGGCTCCGCATCGGGTATCAATCGAAAACCAAAGGAACCTCTCTCATCACCATATGTTCTGTGCGTCGGCACCATGGAAGCTAGAAAAAATTGCTGGCGGATTGCGCAAGCTTGGCTGCTTCTCGCCCGTGACCCTGAAGTCGAACTCCCTTTGCTGATTTTTGCCGGGAAACGTGGTTGGGCAAACGGCGATTTCTTTTCCGCATACGAGGCGACCGGTGGCTGGGGAGGACTAGTGCAAATAATCGAGCAACCAAGTGATGACACATTGATTGATCTTTATCGCCATTGCGAATTTACAATTACTGCGAGCTTGTACGAGGGCTGGGGTTTACCTGTTGGTGAGAGTCTAAGTTACGGCAAAACAGCGCTGGTGTCAGAAGTTGCTTCTCTTCCAGAGGTCGGCCAAGACTTGGTAGAGTATTGCGACCCGCATTCAATACATTCAATCGCAAAGGGCGCAAAACGGCTCTTGTGTAACACCGAACTCAAAGCCAAGTTAGAAGCGAAGATTGCAAAATCAACACTACGAAGTTGGTCCGACGTAGGTAAAGATATTGCCGCCGCTATTCGATAATTTTTGTACCCACAATACCAAATTGGCCAAACTATGGTTCAGTCGCCATATTTCGAAATAAACAAACGTCGGCGATTCAAATCCACCTCTTTGGGCTCCCACAATGCTTCTGCTCGACGACCTTCGAGCCGTCTCTCCACATCGGGATCATCTGACAGTCTAAAATCTAAGCCTGTTAACCACTCCACTTCATCGACCGTTGTCAAGAACCTAGAATGACGAGGAAATTGGAAATTCGCTTATTAACCAGCCGACCTATAAGGATCATCATCAAAAAATGAGGGGCGCCACTGATCTAACCGATGCAGAGATCGACTGCGGTATCATCGAAGTAGCCGGAAGGTCGATAAGAGTTGCATTTGTAGGTAGTTTTAACGCAACATTCGTGATTTCAGAATTGCTATGCTTAGCGGCCGACGATAGAAAGTGCAAAAGTGCCTGTTTGAATTTTGACCAAGGGATATACCCCCTTTTTACGCTTGCTGTCCAAGCTATTCGCACCAACAGGCGACACACAGCCTAATGTGGTCAAGCTCTCCTGTCGCTCCCGCAATGAATGACCTATTACAGTCGCCTATCCAATCAATTGATCTCGGATACATCTATAGAGTTTGACCGCACCAGCACCAAAAATTTGGCAAATGAACCCTAAAACCAAACAAATGAACGCCGCAAGCCAAGGGATAGAAATTGAGTAGATCACCAGCATTGCAGCCGCCACTGAAATAACAATTCCCGCAAGCGCCGCATCCGAGAGAGAAACTCCCCAAAGATGCGTGACAGGCTGATACGGTTCCTTATATTTCAGTCGAACACCAGCCTTCTGGCAAGAGATCAAGATTATGGGTTTAGTATTGGACAAAACACTTGTCATATAGGTGAATCGAATTTTTTGACCACGTGACATAACAGGCACTGCATACCAACGATTCGTCTTCCATGTTGACCAGCGGGGAGCAACGGTCTTCTGAAGCCTCAGAACTTCCTCGTTGTCTCCGAGATTCTTTGCGTTCTGAATTCCTACCATCGCGTTATCTAAGTCGTGTTTGATTGCTTCAAACTCGGCCGTATGCTTGAGAAATTCAACAGTACCTTCAACGTGGGTATCCTCACTCATCAATTGCATATCTTTTGGGCCACAAAAAACTTTTACTTCTATATTCTCTACATCGTGCATACTGCGATTAACGAGCCGGATATTGCTCATAAACAGATTTTGCACTGGATTACCATCGACCGTTACAGCGACATTACCATGAATCTTATCCAACGCAGAAATCCCAATACGCTCATGTGTTACGTGGTAAGTCAGCAATACTCTGCGGTTTCGTAAAATAAACGTTAACCAACCTGCCAGAAACGCAATGGCAGCACTGATTGCCGATGGAAGAATCCAATCAGGGAAAGTTTGGAACATCATTATTTCAAGAATTGTTGCTGCTGTTCGCCCGCAAATAGGGGGTGAGAAATTACCAAAAAAGGAAGCTTATTTTCCGTCCCGTGAATGGAGATACCGAAACCGTCCAGAAAACGATTGTTTTCCAGAGATGATAAATGGATGACATAACGCGGGTTTGCCTTGATAACTGCCAGACGCTACAAATGGCATTATTCTGAATTTTCAATCAAACGCAAACGATTAGCACTTTGTGACGCTGCATCTGCTTTTGGTTTAGAAATACCCCATACGAGCCCATTCAGTTCATCAATAGGAAGGCAGAGTTCCTCTGCTATCTCTTGTTTGGTTACTTTTTCAGACCAGAACTGTGAAAAGACTTTCGGCCAAATAGCGGATTCCTCAGGATCGATACCGCCGGGCTCACCAGAACGATATCCTAATTTTCCCAATTTCATGCAGATTGATTTATATTGCCATTCCGATATAAGGTTCAGTTTACGCAAACGATAAGTGAAGGCGAGTGCTGAGACCCGCCAGCGTGTCTTGCTGTCTAAAACTGTCGACACGTTGATCAAAGGTGACACTCTGGTCAAGATATCATCCCTTGGCATAAGAAACGCGGATGCGAAGTGATTCGCCTCCCGTTCAACCGATTTCGAATCTCTCAAATTACTGCGCTTGTGCATCACAAGATGGCCAAGTTCATGTGCAGCATCAAACACACTGTGCTCTGCAGTCTTGAAATTATTCAGAAAAATAAAGGGTGTGTTGTCATACCAAAACGAAAAAGCATCAACCGATGCGGTATTCTCACTTAGGGAAAAAACCCGGACACCATAAGTTTCAAGCATCTGGATCATATGCCCGATTGGCCGGTTGCCTAGCGACCAATGCTGACGGAGGTATTCCGCAGCCATTTCGGGATCGGTTTCATGGCTGAGGTCGAGCAGCTGGTTTTCAGGCAATACAAACCTTTCTTCAACCCAGCGGCTGAGATAAAGACCAAGCGATCCAGCCGCTACTGCAGCATCGCGTTCCTTTGCGGTCATTCTTGTAAATCCGCGAAAGCTCACAGTATTGGGTGTTATGACCTCTAATTCGTCTCCGAAGAAGAATTCGACCGGATACTTAAGAACGCAAGCAAGTCTTTTTGCGGTGGTTGCGTCCGGCTGATTTTTTCCCTGTTCCAGTCGTGTAAGTGTAAGAGCGGAAACCTCGGCACGCTCCGCCAACTTCCGTTTTGTCAAATGGCGGCGTGTTCGAGCAAGTTTGAGTTTTTCTTGATTGAACAATTTTAACTTCGCTGTCACTTTCTCGAAATTTGTGGGTCGAATACCACCGCTGTTCCATCGTCGCCTGATGAAGTGTGTCTATATTCTGCCGAGTCTGTAAGAAAAATACGCTCTATAAAGCTTTTGAACGTTTCCTCCGAGACAACGGGTTGAGAGAGTTCCGCCGCCCCCTCTCTGTCCACCATCAGATAAAATGTCTTCCATTCTCCATTTTCAGGACGGGCGTACTTAGCCCAAGTTTCGTTGGGAAGTAATGGAGTGTTGCCTGAACACGTTTTCTCGGCACCTTCTCCTTTTTTTGATCGTGGCTGTGGATCGTGTTCATGATTGCAGGCAAGATCCACATTGGTGAACGCAACTTTGATTTTAAGTTTATCGTTTTTGATCGTTTCTACGCTGTTCTCACGACTAATTTCCCACTTATCACCGACAAAAGCTTTGCGGAGTGCATAAACTCCTTCTTGGTATCGATAGGTTCCTTCAGCGTTAGCGGCATGGTGCAGGGTTGCTTGTTCGCCGGCTTCGATAACCTGTCGCACAATATTGTGGAGCAGATCTAATCTCAGTCCTAATTCATTAATGCGACGGCTAATATCCCATGGTTCGAGCCAGATCTGTGTTTTGACGGCAGTCATGAATTTATCTCACGATGTAAGTTTGTTGACTTTTGTTACCATACCGTAGCGTTAAAAAAAGCAACATGCAACACATTTTTTGGTGAGTCTCATACAAAAGTCACTTCGCAAGTGCTTTCTTCAGTTTGTCTGCAGTCTTTTAATCTATTGGAATTTTCTTAAGAATCTTCCCATAGGCATTTCCCAGCTATAGAAAATGAATGTTGCGGGATTATATTGAAAAATCCATCGGCAATCTCTTTTACTGTTTCTAATTCTCGGCTCACCAAAGAAGCTGTTGGAAAATTTACCATTTCTACCGTCTCAGTTTGACCTTTACCCGCACCAAAAGATTTAGTCATAAGGAAAACAAATTTTCCTTGACGATCGTTTGTAGCACACATTTTTTCAACCGCCGATTTTAATTCTGTAGCAACTTTGTCTGAAGAATAAAATAACGTTGGCGCATTCGCAGAAGCTGAAATACTATTTGGATTGACTATTACCGTGGATTTTAGACACCCATTCAATAATATTGCGGACAAAAATATAATAAAAGTTCTCATTTTAATTCTTCCTTGAGCCGCTTGCAAAAACAATGGGGGTGGAGTCATAGGACAAAAATTGCGACAGAAATATAACCCACCAATACAAAATCAAGGGTTGAACCACATTTTTTCCATAAAATCGGCTAGCTCCCACGAATTTCTTGCACTTTTTCTTTCCGCCGCGCACGCCAACGCCGCGCTCGGGCAACGGTCAGAACGCGACGGACGACAGTGACCGCGTCTAGAGGTGAAGGCGGAGCCGTTGCTCGACGGTTAAGGCCAAGATGCCGAAGCAGAGATGACACGCAACCTTCGTCGCGCCTTGAACCCGAATATGACGGCCGCCATAGCGGTCTTTGAGCGCCCCGTTCACCCGTTCGACACTGGAACGCTGTTTGTAACGTTCCGTCGCCGGATCAACTTGGCCAGCCACTTTTTGTGCCCGGGCCTCGTCGGCCAGCCGTTGCTTTCGCGCCCGATCAC
>JAPORY010000004.1 GCA_026709985.1 Aestuariivita sp.
AAATCGCCTGTTTTCAGGAAAAAATCGCTCGCCTGATGAATTTTGCAAGTGGCTCGTCTTTCCACGAACTCGTATCAGTTCTGCCGTAGGATATGAGATTGATCCGCACTACGGGGATCCAGCTAGGAAACTGTGGTGCAAGACCGGACTTGAGGTCTACATTGAGGACTTTACGAGGGCTGAGGCACCGTCACCCAGCGAAAGGCTTAACCTACTCATTTGCAATCCCCCCTATGTTAGAAATCATCACATTATCAATGATGAGAAACAGCGATTGAAGGCACGCACTTGGAATACCTGCGAATTGCAAATCAACGGCCGGGCCGGCCTCTATTGCTATTTTCTTGGTCTTAGCCATTCGTGGATGGCTGAAAACGGACTCGCTACGTGGTTGATACCGAGCGAGTTCATGGATGTTAATTACGGGGTCTCGGTGAAGCGATATCTTCTGGATAAGGTAACACTTTTACATATTCACCGTTTCGAACCCAATGATGTTCAGTTCGGTGATGCGCTTGTTTCATCTTCGGTTGTTTGGTTTCGAAATATACCACCGCAAACTGAGGGGAGTGTTCGATTCACCTTTGGTGGCACTCTTGAACGACCGAACCAAGAGAGATTGATTCCGACGGATATGTTGCGCCACAATCCAAAGTGGACACGCTATCCGATGAAGGAAGACCATACACCGAAAACGGGGCCAGTGCTCGCCGATTTTTTCCGGATCAAACGTGGCCTTGTTACGGGCAACAACAGGTATTTCATATTGTCAGAACGTGAAATTGAGTGCCGAGGATTGCCCATCGCAGCCTTTAAGCCGATACTGCCGAGTCCGCGTTATGTCCCAGACAACGAGATATTGTGTGATCCCGTTGGTAATCCGCTTCTGGAGCAACGATTGTTTTTACTCGACCCACCGTGGACAGAAAAAGAGATTAGGGAGGAATATCCGAAGCTGTGGTCGTACTTGGAAGAAGGTAGAGCAGAAGGCATCTCTGATCGGTATATCTGTAGGCACCGTACGATGTAGTACACACAGGAACAGCGCCCTCCGACACCGTTTGTTTGTACCTATCTTGGTCGGAGCAACAAGAAAAATGGTAGACCGTTCCGATTCATTCTGAACAATTCCAAGGCAACGGCGGCAAATGTGTATTTGATGCTATATCCTAGAGAACCTTTTGAACGCGCCTTGTCGGATAGTCCCGAACTGAAAAGGCGGGTGTGGGAGTATCTTAATCAAATTTGTCCACAAGCTATGCTTGGTGAAGGCCGCGTATACGGTGGAGGGTTGCATAAGCTGGAACCCAAGGAACTCGGGAACGTCCCAGCGGAAGCTTTGGTTGAGTTGTTTCCTGCATTACGACACCTATTGCTAGGAAAGCAAAGAGAACTGTTCAATTAGTCGGTGGTGTAGGCTGTGATTGACCATGATAATGTTGGCGTTGAGAGCAGAGAGCCTCTATCTAGGTTGATTAGACTAAAGGACGATCTTTGGAATCTCTATGGAGAGGATCAGATAGCGGCATTCGTATCAATGTCCGCGCGGAAGCAAGTCGAGAAATGCTTGAGGGGCGTTACGACGAAGTTCAATAACAGCATATCATTTGGCGAGGACGACCCCAATGATGCCACAGCCATTGCCGACTACTCGGTGACGTTTACCGAGCTTCTTTCGTGGATCGACCCTGCGGGTCACAATGCCAAAGCCGTGCGAGCAAGACTGATCGTGTTCGCATATACATTATGGGAGAACGTTTGCCGACCTGCCATCAAACAAGAATGCGACGTAGTCAGCGTAGACAGTGATGCGTTCGGCGACTTGCGGCTATATCGAAACGCCATTCTCCACAACAAGGCAGCACTGAATGCTCAAACAAAAGCGTTGACGGTATTCGGCAAGGGCGACCCTATAGAGCCGACTGCTGATCAGTTACGCGAGGTATTCAAGCAGCTAGTGGTCGGACTCAACGATATAGGGATCCGGTACTACGAAAAAGCCCCCGGCTTTGTGTGGGGGCGTAAGCTGAACCCGAGATAGGCGGGAGTAGAAGCACATGCTATATTCGTGTCCTGAAAGTTGGTCGGGTTCGGTAGAAGTAGGAGGCGGACTAAAGTAGTGGTGGCTCATAAGGCACGGAAATAGCACCATAATTGATTTTTAATGGGTGCCAGAATGCAGGTGTGGGCCAGTATCTCCGATGCATGGGGTTGTCGGGTATGGTGCCCCTTTACAGGCTCATTCCTTGACCTTCCTTAGCCATCTCGCGGTCGGGAGCCATACGTTTACACAGATGTTCTGCCGCCGCAGCCCAAGCATGCACCTGCCCGATCAGTTCGGTGGCATGAGCGGCTTTGGCGACATTCAAACTCAGACGGGCACGATCATCCGTCCGCACCGTCTCCAGCGAGGCGGGGCAATCACTCGCGGGATTGGCCAATGCGTTGATCTCACGCTGAGTAAACACACTGAAGATTCGCGTCAGCAATGTCTTGTCTTCCTCTTTCGCGAGCGCGTGCTGGCGCAGTCCTTAAGGATGGCCTCACGTTCAGCGTTAATCTCGCCGCTGTCGCGTAGTGGCCCCGCGGCAAACACCTTCGCTAAAGCCTCACCGAGGTCTCGGCCTAAAGGCGACAGATCAGGCAAAGCGGTTACTCGTTCGACAGCGACTTCTGCGTGCGAAGGCACTGGTCCGTTAGCAAGTGCAGTACGCACCCGCGTTTCGGCCCCCTCGTCATACGCATCTTTCAGGGCCCGATGTGAGAACTGCAAGGGATGGTAATGACGCGACCGCCCGGTGAGGGCCGCCGCGAAAATATCTTCATCGAACTCGCGCCCGCTCTCGCTTCTAAGCGCACGAGCAAAATCCCGTTTAACCTCATAAGTTATCCGTGCTTCAGCAATAGCCCGACTCTGCGCCGCACCGCATCCTGCGGCAGATCCGCCCCGGCGGCCCGCTCAAGCAAGGTACGAATATTCTTTACCAGATCATCGCGGCGGTGCACACCGTCATACGCATCAATGCGGTCGCTGATCGCAATTGCCAACTGGAGTGCCAGCGGATTGAAGTTTTCCCGCGGCCGCTTCATGGGCTTCGCTGGTTTCTTCGCGGCCATCGCCTCCTGTTCTAGTGCCGCTTTCGGCTCCGACTTCAGCGTCGGTGCTGCGTGACATGCCCGTACCCCATCAGAGAGAGCCTTGAGGAGCGTGTTCTCGGACAGATGAACGTCCTTGTTGTGTCCGATGAAGACATGCAGGTTGTCATCCATGCGGTGGAGGGCGGCGAGAATCTCCAGCATGCGCGGCGTGAGCGGCACCCAGTGTTCACGGCCCGCCTTCATCGGGTCCGCCGGGATGATCCAGACTTTGCCGCAACACCCCAGTATCCCGAAAATGGCAAATTGCGGGTTACTCGTATCCAGTTCACTGCAAACGG
>JAPORY010000083.1 GCA_026709985.1 Aestuariivita sp.
TCGCTCTGGTCAACCAAAGTGCCAATTATTGCGGTCTTATCGACATAGTAGCAGTCTTTCTCGCGTAGTCTGCTAAAATTCTGAATGCCAATAGGTAGGCGTCTGGGGGTCATGGATATATTATCTCCATTACGCGATAGGCTCTTGTCGATAGAAGGGCTGGGCGTCAGTTTGTTTGACTAAACGTTTACATAGTGCCGCATTTTCCATGGGACGAAATCCTCCCGTTGTCTGTTCGCCCAACAAACTTTACGGTCCCAAGTACGGTCCCAAGAGTGCGTTCGCACCGTTTATGACCAGTGATCAACGGACGTCTTGAAGCGACCGGCAACGAAGGGCTTGCAACTGATTTTGACCTGACCACCCAATCCGCAAACCTCTGGCATGATAGTCATCGTGGGGTATGCGGTTTTGTTCATTTTTAGCAATCTATGCATCGCGATTGCGGTGGACATAATGGTGCTACGAGGTCAGTTCCGCAATAACCGTCGCAACGTCGCGCCAGCGCGATTAGGTCCTGATACGTTCGACTGCTACAGTCCGACTTGTATAAATTTCTAATCGTTATCAAGCAAGAGTTTCGATCCATATGCAGTATATGTTGCATGTGGCTGAACAATGTCGATCAACCTCCCTTGCAATTGAACAGGAGACTATCAGGCCTAAGGGTATACGCTACCTGACGCAATCTGACAGATGTCAGCCCGCAAAGTTCTTGCGCATTAGCTAGATAAGCCAAAAAGATTGGCGTGAGTCAATCGACGATAAGTCGAGGGCTTCAGCGCAATTCTGATTGCAGGGGGTATCACAATAAGCGACCGCAAACGAAGAAAATGTGCGTTACGAAAAAGCATTACTTGGCAGATGACTTTGTTGGTTTTCAATGCAAGGCGGAAGCGGAGCGTTTCTCGACAGATCTAAAGGTACGATTCGTTAAGTTTGCGCCAAAATTTATCCAATCAAAACACGCCTGACTGCGTTCGGTACGTTTGCACAGAATAGCGGTAAGAAGCGAAGGAAAGGGAAGCTTGCAACCCCCGAGTTTCTCGTTACGACGCATTATTGTGCCGTTACGAGCAGTAGGAGTTCGGGGTCAGACAAGGATCAATGTGCAAACATTTACGCACTCTTCCCCGTATAATCCCGTACTCTCAGAACGAAGGCATGAGGACAAATATGCGGGCGCTAAGTGGTTTGGTCATCAACGGATGGCTTGACACGTTTATCTATAAAGTCGAACGCCGGAACTTACGCAATCGGCATAGACGCTGGCAAGAGATAAGATTACTTCTGATATTATTATCAAATTAACATAATACATATTATGCGCCAAATGCTTCCGTGACTTGATAAAGCTACACTTAGTCAGCATTAGTTCTTCTGTTGTTCCCCTCTTGCACAAAATAAACTCATTCGGCGGGCTTCATACTTGAGTGATTCAAATATTCACGCAACTGATATCGATAATTCACAGCAGAACCGATGACGCTCGGTTCCGAAAACGTCTCGGCCGTTGCTAAATGCGACTTTGCCCAATCTGGTAATTGATAACCACTAAGAAGCGACAACGGTACCGCAAGTGCCAAACTAACAGCAATCGGCAAAAGCCATAGAGTCACCAACCCCATCAATATCCCAAGCGTCAGTCCGACCCCCATAACTGTTTCGAGGCAATGATACCGAAGATGGGTTTTTAAAGAATATCGGCCACCCTCACGGCTCTGCGGTTCCCAGTTGGTGGGCAATCCAACGACATTGGAGACCACCGCGATCATTTGCTGAACTATTAAGATCGGCGCATAAAGCACTGATAAAACAATCTCAATCAATACAGAGGTAAAAAAACGCCTGGTTCCACCCAAGTCACGATATCTCAATTCAGTCAACGGCAAAACCGCAACTCCAATTAGCTTCGGCGCCAATAGCGTGGCGTACATAAGCAAGAGAAAGAAAACTGGCTGCCCTTCATTCATAACAGGCCAAGCTGGTATCAAAGGGTTATCCGGTGAAAAATACGATAAGACGCTATCTTGGCCTCCATTTCCCAACAGAGCCCAGAAAACTAGCAAAATTAACCAGAGAGCCGAAAGCAGGTAGCCAACAGCACCATGTAGCAGGTGAAATCGACTAACCGAGTGAAATCCATTCGAAAATAATAATCGCAAATGTTGCAGATTACCGCAGCACCAACGGCGATCACGTTTGATATGATCGATCAGAGTTGCTGGTGTCTCCTCATAACTCCCACGAAGTCCTGTGAGAAAGCGAACACCCCACCCCGCTCGTCGAATCAAAGACGCTTCGACGAAATCATGCGATAGGATGAGACTTTTCCTTCCGTCTCGTCGGGATAAGCTAGGTAAGCCTGCACAAGCGGCAAACGCCCGAGTGCGAATTATCGCGTTGTGGCCCCAATAATTTCCCTCTTTACCCGCCCATTGCGCTAATCCCTCAGCAAAGACCGCACCAAAAATCCCATTTGCAAACTGCTGTGTACGACCAAACACTGTCTTGGCGTTGACGAGACTTGGAAAACTTTGCACCAACCCAACACTTGCATCACTTGCCATCGTATTGGCGAGATGATCAATAGCCTGCCCCGTCATTAAGCTATCTGCATCAAGCACGATCATCGCCGAATAGCCGCCGCCCCAGCGTCGAACCCAGTCGGAAATATTTCCAACCTTGCGCTCGTGATTAATCGTGCGCCGTCGATAATAGAGCGACAACTCTGGTGCCAACTTTAGGCGCAGAGCATTGATTGCCCGCTCTTCTTGATCAGCAATTACGTCGTCATTTGTGTCCGACAAGATAAACAAGTGATAGGTGTGAAAACTCTTCTGCTGACCCAACTCCCGCAACATCGCGACGGCATTTCCGAGAACATACCAAGGAACCTCATTATGGATGGGAACCAGAAGCGCGACTTGTAGGGATGGGATCACCTTCGGCGTTTCAGCAAGTCGATTACGAACTAATGAAACAGCACCGACGACAACATTAAAAAAAGCGAACGATATCCAAAAAAAATTAAAAGCAATCAATAGGATAAGTATGGTTGCTAATGTTCCGTAACCGTCCTCGTTAAACCAGTCCCTGAGCATAAAAGCCAATCCGCTGGTCGCCATTAAAGTTGGGCAAAATACCGCCACACGCCAGCATTGAACTTGCCAAGAGGAACGGGTTCCCGGCGCATTAGCATCTTGATAACCACTGCGTAAATCTTGTGTTGGCATTCGCAAGGGGATTTGATCGGGCATTAACGCTGTCATCTCGTCCACCGATACAACCATACCTCCGACGCCATAACGCCGTCTTTGCGCAATTGGGCTCTTAACTCTGCAACAGAAGCTTGTTGCGGATCGAAACGAAAACTGAGGCGAACCCCGCCTGTCTCGGGATGTCGTTGCAGAAGCCCACTGGTCGTTTCTGCTTGTCCTGAATGAATGTGAATCGTCATGTTATCCAGTACATCATCAAAAATAGGATGCGGTTCAAAATCTATCGCGACAATGCGCCCCGGGTGAAACGGATCTTTTCCCATTCGAGTGTTCATCACCCGCGGCAAACGACTATCGATCGGCGAACCCTCCCCCCAGATCAATCGATAATTGAGTTCGTAAGGCTCTCCAATAGGAATATCGCTACGAGGTTGCCAGTAAGCGACGATATTATCGTATATTTCCTTATCCGAAGGTATTTCAACTAAGATTACGCTACCGTCCCCCCACGCGCCCTGCGGTTCCACCCAAAGGCTGGGTCGGCGATGGTAGTGGGCTTCTAAATCCGCAAAATGCTCCAACCTTCGGGAACGTTGCATCAGTCCAAAGCCACGCGGGCTGTCATCTATAAACGCAGATATTTGCAGAGTTTTTGGATTTGCCAAGGGACGCCATAAAACTTCCCCTGACCCGTTTTGGATCATTAATCCGTCACTATCGTGAACCGCCGGCCGAAAGTCATCAAAACGTTTTCGGTTTGTTTCATCGAACAGAAACATTGAAGTAAGGGGGGCAAAACCGATGCTAGAAACAGCGCGTCTCGGGAAAAGCGTTGCTCTGACATTGATATAACAGGAACTTCCCGGAATGATATCGAATAGATAGGCGCCGGTGACGCTCGGACTATCCAAGAGCGCATATAGGCGTAAGGTCTTTTGTTCTGCGGTCGGCGTCTTCAACCAAAAATCTGTAAATTCGGGAAACTCCTCGCCCTGTTTGGCCGCAACATTGAGTGCAAGGCCACGGGCCGAAAGCCCATACACTTGCCCAAAGCCAATGGCACGAAAATAACTTGCACCTTGGAAGACGCAAAACTCTTCTTTGATATTCGGTTGCTCGAATTCGGTTCTAAGTCGGAAACCCGAATAACCAAGCCGTTCATCTAAGGTCAAAGACGGAGCTAAGTCGCTCTTGTCAAACAAACCAAAATCAAAAGGGAATGGTGTAACTGAGCCATCAGTCACGGTATTGATTTTAACCGGGCGAGGAAAATACAGACCGGGAAGAAAGAAATCGACATTGTAAGGTTTGTCGGTATTTGCCCACAATGCGTCCGCATTTCGGAACCAGATTGTACGATACTGATCATATGTGAGGTCAGTCCAATCAACAGGAACGCTTGGTTTGGGGCGATAGCTATGTTGGGCCACCTGTTCAGCTAACGATATGACTTCGGCATAGGAAAAACGTCCTTGGGCGCTCGTAAGAGAATATAGCGGCAAGCTGCCGAGCGTACAAAGTAGCGCTCGTCGAGAAATCATGATCGATCGCGCCATGGCGTCGCTTTAAACCATGCTGTCACATGCGCGACGAAGATAATGAGTGTGAAGCCAACAAGGTTTCCCAAAAAAACAATTTGCGGTTCACGGCCCAGTTGATCGAACGCGAATCCAATCAGTCGTGCGAGTGCCATTGAGAATACAAATATGGCCAGCGATTGTTGTCCAACCTTCGAAATGCAGTGCAGTATGATCTTCCAGACGAAGCTTAAAACCCCCTGTCTTCTAGGGAGCAACCGACTGCCCCTTGGACCGACGGCAACCCAAGCAAGATAAGCCAAAGCCAAGAAATGAATATAGCGCAGAATGCCCAACTCTGTTTTGGTGCGAAAGTCTCTAACTTCGCCCCGCACGGGACGAATCAGTTCACCCAATTCGGGGAGCGAGGCATTTGTCCATGAAAAAACCTTCCAAGACCCGAATGGGGCACTAATAACCACAAAGCCGATAGCTAGAATAATGAGGACCTTTGAGACAGGCGGTGCTGGTAACCAGCCCTTCATGAAGGCGAACCCAGTAAAAAAGAGTAATTGCCAGCCAAATGGGTTAAAAAACCATTCGCGATCAGACCATGGCTCAGCTGGAAGCGGAATAAACCCTAAATTGGCGGTAAACCAAACCAAAATCGCGATGGCGGCGGCCAGATAGAATGAGCGGTTGGCAATGGCAACAAACAAAGGCATCATTGCGAGAATAACTAAATACATTGGCAGAATATCGAAGTAGTTCGGCACATAGGTGAGTGAAAATAAACCAACGATATTTGGGATGGGGTCACGGAAAAAGGGCGTCAAATTCAGCGTATTGACGTATGATTTTTCGAAATCGCCAAATGTATCAATTGCGGCTAGATACATCGCGATGAAAAAAAACAGAGCAATATGAGCCCAATAAACCTGCCAACATCGAAAGAGAACACGCGCTGTTCCCATCCAGAATCCCTTGTTTGCAAATACACTTCCAAAGGCGATAGCCGACGCCATCCCGGAACAGAAAACAAAAATTTCGGTAGCATCGGAAAATCCAAACCGTGCCGGAATCCAATGAGTCCAAGGATTGCGTGGTATATGCGCAATCAAAATGATGTACATCGCCAAACCGCGAAAAAAATCGAGACGAGGGTCGCGGGGACGACGAGGTGGCGACGTGACGCCATGCGACGGCTCGATCGCAGAATTTAAGGTGCCGGCGGGTGAGGGATTCATAACTTCAACGGCTGTAAAGTGTGAGCAGAATCTCAATTCGAATTCTTGGTATCCAACTCAGCAAACGGGTCCTCGGCTTCGCGCACAGAGGCCGTATGAGCACCAAAACGGGGCGGTGGTAGTCGATAATTAACGGGAGTTTTCGAAAACTTTAGGGGGTTTCCGATAAGTTGTACCTCCCTTCCGGTTTCCGTCATTGAGATTTTCATCTCACGCGCTTGCACTTGTTTGGATGCAAAAACCTCGTCAAGTCGATGGACGGGGCCAACCGGTACTTTGGCTGCTTCGAGGGTTGAAATGAGGTCTTTGCTACTCCAGTTGATGATCGTTTGTTTCAAGATGGCATTGAGTTCATCGCGCTGACGCAGACGCTCTGGATTAGTTCTGAACTTACTATCTTTCGCAATTTGTGGGATAGCGAGTGATTGGCAGAAACGACGAAATTGTTCGTCATTTCCGACGGCAATAATCACATAACCATCTTTAGTTTCAAAAGTGTCATATGGAGAGATATTTGGGTGGGCATTGCCCCTTCGTTTGGGCACGTCGCCGGTTGTCAAAAAATTCACGCCCTCATTAATGAGCCACGCTACCTGTGTATCAACGAGAGAGAGCTCAATATATTGTCCTTCGCCAGTTTGGTTGCGATGATGTAGCGCTGCCAGAATCCCCGATGTTGCATACATCCCGCACATAACATCGGCAACGCCAACCCCGACTTTCATCGGAGCCCCTTGTGGTTCGCCGGTCAACGACATAATGCCGCCGAACCCTTGCGCTGTGAGATCATAACCAGGTTTTTCTCGGTTAGGACCAGTTTGCCCATATCCCGATATTGAACAATAAATTAATTGCGGAAATTGCGATGATATTGTCGCGTAATCGAAGCCCAACTTAGCCAACGACCCTGGCTTGAAGTTCTCAATAAGAATATCCGCAAATCCGAGTAACCGGTTCAAAAGAGCCTTCCCCTCTGTCGCAGCCATATCAAGCGCAACCGAGCGCTTATTGCGATTGGCGGCCATGAAGTAGGCACTTAAGTCGGACGCAGAACCGTCAGAATTGAGATGAAACGGTGGTCCCCAACTGCGAGTATCATCGCCGTGAGTAGCTGGATTCTCAATCTTTAAAATACTTGCTCCGAGATCCCCGAGAAGCTGCGTACACGTTGGTCCAGCAAGGACACGAGATAAGTCAAGCACTCTTACGCCGACCAATGGTCCGGTTGCAGTTAGCATCACGACACCTTCGGTGAAATCATCACCATTTCAATTTCCGTTCGAAAAAATATCGAAAAACTCTTGCAACGGGTATTCCAACTTTCTCAACAAAATTCTTTCGGCCTGACCGTGGAACAACGACGCTTTATTCAAAGTCCCTCCCCGACTTCAAAACGGATAAAGCTAGTTACGGTAATCTTTTCGGCCTCAGCAGCTTGTTGAACCGTGATCTCAGGGTTGAGAGCAAACTTTTGGCTGATGAGCACCGACTCTTTAACAAATTTCTTCATACGACTTTCAACCGCCCGCAATTGAAATTCTTCGGGCGTATCTGACTCACGCACAATATCCGCTTGAATCTGTCGCTCTCGGTCTAGAACATTGATATCAATGTTGTCGGGGTCTATTGCCAGCGGCCGAGTAGCCGCAATATGCATTGCGATCTCTTTACCGAGGGTCGTTTGGTTCCCGTCATAAGCGAGTATAACACCAATTTTTCCTATACCCGCTGCTACCGCATTATGGACATAACAAGCGATGTTGTTTCCACTCAAAGTTGCCATTCGGCGGATCGAGAGATTTTCCCCCGTAGTTGCGATTTTCTCGGTGATCTTATCTTGAATAGTTTGTCCGTCGATTTCCGCACTCAAAAGCGACTCTATATCTGACGCGTTGATTGCCGCCTGAGCCACGTCGCGCAAGAGTCTTTGAAACTCTTCGTTACGCGAAACGAAGTCCGTCTCAGAATTCAATTCGACTGCAACCCCTTTTTCATCGTTGATGACGACTGCCACAAGACCTTCGGCGGCTTCTCGATCCACCTTCTTTGCCGCTTTGGCGATGCCTTTCTTTCTCAGCCAATCTGCCGCTGCCGACATATCACCGTCGGTTGCCACTAAGGCTTGCTTCGCATCCATCATGCCGGCGCCTGTCGCATCCCGCAGTTCTTTTACCTGTCGTGCTTGAATTACCATCATTATTCCTTTGGTTTGCAGGACAACCACCCGGCAATCTGATCATGACTGGATAGTCTTGTTATCCGCCGTCGCTAACTTCTTCATGATGCTGCACCATCAATACTAAACAGCGTTCGCTGGTAGCGCCTGATATGGATCCTGACCTCGCATGCTTGGCATTGTTTTGCCCAAAGTTCGTGAGCGTCTTGTCAACTAAGATGCATGGCCTGTTATCGTGTAAGGTTTGTTGGGTTAAAAGCGCTCAATCTCGGCGTTTATAGTATACAATCAGGCCGCGGTTTCTCTTTTGCTGGCCTCATCCGAAGGGTCCACCGTTGCCTCGGCTGAACCTTCTAATTCGTTAGCTGGCTCTGGTTCCAAATCCTCTGCGGACACGGTTTCAGCTTCCTGACTATCGGCATCATCATCGGCGGCCGCTGATTGATCCGCAATCTTCGCATCATCCAGTTCCTTAGCCGGTGACGGTTCTGAACCTATTTCATCAGGTTTTGCGGCGTCGTCTGCGGATGCCGCCTCAGGGTTTGTGCTGACCTCCTCGGCTTGCGACACTGATGTTCCTTCCGAAGTATCGCCGCCTTCAGTCACAGATTCTGACGGACCTGATTCGGGCTGATCAAGGTTGCTTGCTGCCAGGTCAGCATCAGTCGTGCCAGTATCGCTTTTAGTCGCGGATTGAGGCGCTTTTTCTTTCGGTTCTTTGCCGTCTGTCGTTCCTACGACTGGTGCGTCTTCGCTCGGCAGCGTTTCGAATTCTCCAAGATCGACACCAGCCTCATCAAGATGAACGCTCATCCCATCTAAGGCCGCACGGGCAACCAAGTCAGTGTAAAGGACAATCGCTCTTGCTGCATCATCATTGCCTGGGATGATGTAATCAATACCGCTTGGTTCGCAATTGGTGTCGACGACGGCAACAATAGGAACGCCGAGTTTCTTAGCTTCGGAAACCGCTAAGGCCTCTTTGTTGACATCAATGACGAACACCATGCTTGGCACGCCATTCATTTCACGAATTCCACCGAGAGAAGATTGGAGTTTTCGCTGCTCCCGCTCCATTCCAAGACGTTCTTTCTTGGTTAGCCCCTCGGTGCCTTTTTCGATGGCTTCATCAATACTTTGAAGTCGTTTGATTGAGTTGGAGACAGTTTGCCAGTTTGTCAGCGTTCCGCCTAACCAGCGATGATTGATATAGAATTGTGCGCACTTTTCAGCCGCCTGCGCAATCGGTTCGGACGCTTGTCGTTTGGTTCCGACAAATAAGATTTGTCCCCCTTTAGCGGCAGTTTCTCGTACCGCTTGCAATGCTAAATCTAGCAATGGCACGGTTTGGGTCAGGTCGATGATATGAATACCATTTCGTGCCCCGTAAATGTACTGGGACATTCTTGGGTTCCAGCGTTGTGTCTGGTGTCCAAAATGCACGCCAGCTTCTAACAACTGACGCATTGAAAAGTCAGGAATAGCCATCGGTATGTCTCTTTCCGGTTTGATGTTTGCAACGACGCTTAGGACACCTAAGTGCCAACCGGTGGACTGATCAGATCATTCTGATCCGCCCTTCGTCAGTTGCTGGATTATCGGAGGGCTCTTTAAAAAATTTACTTGACCATTGCAAGACCATTGGTGAAATTTATCCACTTTTCAGATTTTGTTTGTACTTTCCGACGGATCGCTCGCTGATTGACGTTTTACAATTATCAAGAATTAGCAACATTAGGTCTGTCTGAATCTGACTGCATTTGACTATAATACTCGCTTCGAATCTCGGTTTCTAACAAATACGCTAACGACTTGCGATCAGCAAAATCACTCGTTCGTACTGGTGGTAGGTATTTGATCCGTACTGTTCCCTGGGCCTTCGCCGCTAGAATTCGCAGAAGGTGTTCAGCGAATTCCATTTCGCCCCACCAGCTATAGAATTGTGATAATGTTTGGTCAGGACCGAGATAGATGATCACAACTGGCTGAATGTATAAGCTATCCCGCGACTGTTCGGACATGAAGGCTTCAAACAGCGTTGATTTGAACCTCGTGACGGTGAGTCCGTCGGTCGATGTCCCTTCTGGGAAGAATAGCAATTTGTGCCCAGCTTTCAGACGGGACTCGACAAGAGCTGTGTGTTCAAGAGCCTTTCCTCTTTCTCGATCAACAAAGAGCGTACCGGTCCCTTGCGCCAACCATCCGATTCCGGGCCATTTTGCGACTTCCGACTTCGAAACAAAGTAGATCCGCTTACTGGCATTTAACGCAAGAATATCAAGCCATGATACGTGATTTGCCACGACAGCACCGTGGTGTTTCATCAAGACGCCGTGCACTTCATGACCAATCCCGAAGACTCTAAGCGTATTGCGACAAACAAACTGAGTGATATAAGGTGTGAGCGGTCGCTGTAACCCAAAACACGGTCTCTCAATCAATCGAATGAGAAGGAGTAGACTAAAGCTGAATGCAAGGAGCAAAATCACTAGTCCGCCCCTAGTGATGATGCGGATCCAATCAAGAACGCCGAAGTTTGGACTTTGCGTTGCAGTCGTTGGCTCTATGTGATCAACTGGTTTCATCGACCGTAGTGGTTGTATCGCTTTCGCTGGCTAAAGGTCAGGCTTTTGGTCTCAAGAACACAACAGACATCGGTTGTGTTGAATGTGCGATCAACGAAGGCTCCCTCTCCAACTCGTCCGCCAAGTCTTAAGTACGCCTTAATGAGGCTTGGTACCTGCAACATAGCTGTTTGGCGATTAATAAGACTGGGATCAATTAGATCCATTGATTGGAAAACTGCGGATCGCGTGCGCACCCGCAACTCGCGAGGGGCTAAGTAGGATTGATTTAACAGCGAAAGGGGCTCCGCAAGACGTTCGACGTCCGTTCCAGAAAAGCTCGCCACCCCGAAAAGAACATCAATGCTATATTGCTCGACATAGGTGCTGATTTGCTGCCATAGATGAAAAATTACCGAGCCTCCACGATAATCACGGCGTAGACAAGATCGTCCGAGTTCAAGCAGAGTTCGGCCTGAATTTTTGAGAACGGACAAATCATACTCGTTTTCTGAGTAGAATTGTCCCGCATGGCGGGCTTTTTCGTCACGCAAGAGGCGATAAACTCCGACGACTTCCCTCGTATGATTATCAATGGCGATTAGGTGGTCGGAAAATTCATCAAATTGATCTCGTTCAAGGCGTTTCGAATGGTTAATTTGTGGTCCGTCTGCACCAAGTTCGCGTGCAAAGACATCGTATCGCAATCGAAAAACAGCTTCCAGTTCTTCTGGGGTATCCGCAATCTTGACCGAGATATTCTCCGTAATGGACGGCATGTCGATATGAATTACGGTCGGAGTGCACAATCCGCAGATACAAGGTATTTGAAGGTCGTTAGTTGCTCGACTCCGATTGGTCCTCGGGCATGCATCTTGCCGGTTGCGATCCCAATTTCTGCCCCCATCCCGAATTCTCCGCCGTCCGCAAATTGCGTTGAAGCGTTGTGCATCAAAATAGCGCTATCTAGGCGAGAAAAAAACAAATCGCGTGCCGTCTTGTCTTCGGTCACGATGCAATCGGTGTGACTCGAGCCGTAAACCTGAATATGCGAAATCGCATCATCAAGACTTGATACCGTGCGGGCAGCAATGTGCATATTGAGATATTCTCGCCCCCAATCATTATCGGTGGCCGCAATTGTACCACGGATCTTCTGCAATTTCTCATCGGCATGCACAGTTACGCCGGCAGAGAGTAACTCTTCGATGACAGGTCTCCCCACGCTATCCTGTACCCGTTCGTGCACGAGGAGACATTCAGCGGCTCCGCAAATTCCGGGGCGCCGTGTTTTTGCATTTAGAATGATCTCCTTCGCTTTCTTGAGGCTTGCGGCCTCATCAACATAGACGTGCACCACTCCTTCAAGATGAGCAAAAACGGGAATCCGGGCTTCTTGTTGAATCAATGACACCAGATTCTTACCGCCACGGGGAACGATCAGATCAATATGTTCTGACGTTTTTAACATTTCATGCACCGCTGACCGATCTCGCGTCGGAATGATCTGAATGGCTTCGGTTGGAAAATCTGCTTGTTTTAGTCCGGCGGTGAGACACTTATGTATAGCTAGCGACGAGTGGAAGCTTTCGGAACCGCCCCGGAGAATTACGGCATTTCCAGACTTGAAGCAAAGAGCACCAGCATCAGCGGTGACATTTGGACGACTTTCGTAGATTACCCCGATGACGCCTAATGGCGTTCGGACGCGGCGAATATGCAGTCCGTTGGGTTGCTTCCATTCGGCAATGGTTTTGCCGACGGGATCCTTGAGATCGGCAACCATCTTGACGCTGTTACTCATCGCAACAACCCGATCATTATCGAGTCGCAGACGGTCAATCATCGCCTCGGAAAGGTTCAAGGTTGCTGCATACTTGAGGTCAGCTTGGTTGGCTATAACAATCTCGGTCCGATTCTGTTGGATAAGATCACTAGCAGCGTGCAAGGCCTGCCGTTTTTGTTCATCGGAACTGAGGGCGAGAAATTGCGCTGCTTTTCGTGCTTGCGCACCAATTTGGCTCATTGTTCCGGCAATGTCGGTGAAGTCTTTCATGGCGGTCCGAAGTTTGTCGACTAGAATTTAAGTATAGATACAATTGGCTCAATAAACTACAACTTTGAGCAATTAGCGCAATGCCTTGTGAGGGAAGTATTACCACATTCGAGAAATGAAGTCACAAAATGAATTTGCTCAATCATTGCATAGCTGAATCAATTCCAATTGGCTTGGAACTGAATCAGGTTTCGAACTGTGCTTTGAAGCGGTAGCACTACTTTCGAGCGCAGCAAGAATTGAAAAGTATGTGAATGAACGTAATTGATGATGACGATTAGAAATGAGAAGATAGCGCTTCAAGGGTGTGATCCTGACCTGGGACTCTTGCCCGGACAATATGGTCGTTCTAGCGAAAAAATGACAAAAACTCTAAATTTTGACTCTGGGGGTGCTGAATATTTACTTTGCGATTGAAGATCGTTTGGGTCGGGATTTATTGGATCAATCTGGTTTTAGCTCTGGATGCGATCGGCTAGGCGGCTAATATCATTATCGTTTTTTCGCCAGATCATGATGATTACCTTGGCGATTTCAATTTGATTTTTGCGGAGTTATCCCTCTAGGACGCATTGGAGCTGAAAAAGTTTGAAGATTGGTTTTCCGGTCATTAATCTCTGACACATTGCGATGTACAAGAGCTCTCGCCAAGTCATTATCGCCCTAGCAAACCTTAAAATTAATGATTTAGTCTACGAAACAGTGGTTCGGCATTTCACGGAGTTACCTCGGCATTAGTTGCCAAGTTCAGTGCGCCCAATAAAATGATCTGACGGACCCAGAAAAATATATGCTCAGGAGACTAACTGGGTGACCATTGATACGACCTTCCTTCGGCGATGTATCAGCAGTTTGCAATATGCGAGCAGTGAAATTGTCACTATCGACGATCGAAGTTCGTCTCTCTACGACGTCTATCGAGCTGCTTGTGTCAAAGAGTTTGAACTCGTACTTGAACAAAGTGGCAAGTTATTGCGGAAACGTTTGGCAGCATATTTTGCCAGCAACCGGCAAGCTGACCGTCTCGCCTTCAAAGACCTTTTTCGGTACGCCGCGAAGCATGGGCTTTTAGATACAGAAGTCGTTGAACGTTGGCTCCTCTACCGTGATAACCGGAACGATACGGCCCACAATTATGGTGAAGATTTTGCGGAATCGACACTCGAATTGTTAACAACCTTCGTTGAAGACGCAAAATCACTGGCAGATATGATTGATCAAACAGATGAACGGTGATCGGCTAAATATTGAGCCTAGGCACCGCGCAACTTTGACGGCCTTATTCGACGAGAATCTACCCAACGTCGAGGTCTGGGCCTACGGCAGTCGCGTGAACGGCAAGAGCCACCGGGGCAGCGATCTTGATCTTGTTCTACGTTCTAGTGGTTTGCAAAAAATCTCACGTGAAGACATCGCCAAATTTAGTGAAGCTCTCAGAGAGTCGCCGATCCCCTTCCTAGTGGAAGTTCATGATTGGGCGATCTTGCCTGAACTTTTTCATCGGCAGATAGAGCGTGATTATGTGGTCTTCATTGCTGGTGATGATAACTGACCTTCACGCGAGTTTTCGTGTCGGTCTCGGTTCGCAGTAGCGAGTAATTCATCCTGCTTCAACAACGCGGCGCGATAATCAGATGAAGGTCTGATCATTACCCCATATCAGTTTGTGCCGCGCTAAATTGAAACCGGGGAACATGATGATTGCCAGAAGTCCGCTAACGAATGTGAAACAAGTTAACCCTCAACAGACCAGAACCGCCGAAGCCAAAGACCTGCTGATGGTGGCAGAGCGATAAATTGAACTCATAACTTACAGTCTCCTTCAGCCATACTTACAATGCCATATCATCACGATGAATTAACGCCGATCGATTCGGATAGCCAAGAATACTCTCCACTTCGTACGATCGTCGGCCCTTAATGGCCTCAGTTTCGGATGCCGAGTATCGTGAAAGTCCTTGACCAATGATTCTTCCGTTATTATCTGAGATCGTTACCGGGTCACCACGATCAAATGCACCGGCTACATTCTCTACACCTGCGGGCAGTAACGATTTTCCTGACTTCAAGGCGGCAACAGCACCGAGGTCAATCATGATGTTTCCGGTGGGCTTCATGGATGAAATCCAACGCTTTCTCGCCGCTTGCACGTCCACCTGCGGCGCAAACCAAGTCGCAGGTCCCCCGGCCATGAGATTGCGTAACGGGTAATTTGGCATACCCGGGGCAATTGCCATACTACAACCGGCAGCTATAGCCGTCTTAGCGGCTAGAATTTTGGTCTTCATCCCACCCTTGGATAACCCTGAGCCGGCATCACCGGCCATTTCTTCAATCTCTTGGGTGATGCAATCAATTTGATTGAGCCGCTGAGCACTCTGGTCGGTCGCGGGATCAGCCGAGTACAAGCCATCGACATCAGAGAGCAAAATCAGTTGATCGGCCCCAATCGTGACAGCGATCTGAGCGGCTAGCCGATCATTGTCGCCATAGCGAATTTCATCGGTTGCGATGCTGTCGTTTTCATTAACGATAGGAATGACATTATGCCGCAATAAATTTTGCATAGTCGATCGGGTATTGAGATATCGAAGCCGATCATGGCAATCGTCGAGTGTGACCAATATCTGCGCCGTGACTAAGTTGTGGGCGGCGAATGCTTCTTCATACGCACGTGCTAATCGAACTTGACCGATAGCCGCGGCAGCTTGTGATTGATCAAGCGAGAGCTTCTCTTTGTGCAAGCTAAGTGCCCTTCGCCCCAACGCAATAGCACCAGACGAAACAATAATTACATCCTTGCCCTCACCTTTGAATGCTGCAATATCCTCGCAAAGAGTCCGCAGCCAACTTACCTTAAGTTCACCGCTTGATGGCGCAACAAGCAACTTCGAGCCGATCTTGACAACCACTCGACGGCTATCCGTTATGGATACCATTCTCTCGTTCCCTCCAATTCCTCTGACCGGCGGCGACTTGTGCTCACCTCTTGGCTCAGACGGCGTATCAGTTGATCAACTCCCTGCCCCGTCACCGAGGACAGGGTATAGATTTCTTGAGCGCTTGATTGTTTCAACTTTGTAATGACTTGTTCCTGCCTGTCGAGCGGAATGGTATCAACTTTGCTCAGCGCCACAACTCGTGGTTTTTCGTTTAATTGATGACCGTAGGCCCTAATCTCGTCCAACAGCGCATGATAATCCTCCAGTACCGTATCGGAAGAACAATCTACGATCTGTAATAAGACTGAGCAACGTTCCACATGCGCCAGAAAACGGTGACCGATTCCCTTTCCCTGATGCGCTCCAGAAATTAACCCCGGAACATCGGCAAGAACAAATTCCTGATTATCAATTCGAACAACGCCAAGGCCAGGGTGCAGGGTCGTGAAGGGATACGAAGCGATCTTTGGACGGGCGTTGGTAACGTTGGCTAAGAAAGTGGATTTGCCAGAGTTCGGCAATCCGATCAAACCAACATCCGCGATCAGTTTTAGTCGTAGCCACAGAGTCCGTTCAATACCGGGTCGGCCCGGTTGTGCTTGCCGAGGTGCTTGATTTGTTGAGCTCTTGTAACGGCAATTTCCGAAACCGCCCTTTCCTCCGCGTGCAACTTCGATAGAGTCCCCCTCCTCAGCAAGATCGGCAATAATCGTGCTCTGATCTTCATCAAGGACTTCGGTTCCGACTGGAACTCGCAAAGTGACCGGATTGCCATTACGCCCGGTGCGCCGCTTACCCGACCCTGACTTTCCGTCCTCAGCAAAGTGATGCTGCTGATAACGATAATCGACCAGCGTATTCAGACTATCAACGGCGACGACATGTACCGAGCCGCCGTCCCCGCCATCGCCGCCGTCGGGACCACCAAACTCGACAAATTTTTCGCGTCGAAAACTGATGCAGCCTGAACCGCCAGAACCAGAGCGGACATGGACGCGGGCCAAGTCAAGAAACTTCAATTATTCCTCAAGGATGTGCGCTGTTTCATGCGGTTAGTAAAAACGAGCAGACGCCGATATTCAATTCGAAGCGAGCCATTTGACCACCTGGATTGAGTGATGCTAGACGCTATGCACGGGTAGCATTTTTCCAAGAACACTGGGCGAATTTCCTCGCTTTGTTTCATCAAATAGAAATCAGCAGTGGGCCGCCATGATGAAGAGATTCGCAGTTGTAAGCAATATTGGCAGCGGTGATTACGTTATCGCAAAACAAACGGTGCCGACGATGAATGCTTTAGCGCAAACCATCTTTTCCGACGATACCGGCGATTTCTAACCCTCCGACCCGAGGAAGCGGTCGACCACTATCCGTCACCGCAATAGCAACAAGAATTTCATCGCGTTTAGGCGCGTCATTCAATCGAATTGTCGCGCCATCAAAGTGCGAGCGCACGTAGGCGGCATCCTTATGGCCAAGCGGGATGTCGAGATCTTGACCCGGACCACCTCTCTTCTTGGAAGAGGGAACAAGGGCTGCACCCTTCTCGACCGCTGATCGAAGCGGTGCGCCTAATTTTGGGTGCAAAATTGCGGCAGCATGTTCCAGTTCACCATCCTCACCGACCATCGCTGCTTTGCCATAGCTCTCTACCGCCGAGGGAGGAATCTCAAGCATTTGTACTGCCCGTTCTCCAAGCAAATTTCCGAGTTCCGCCCCATATTCGATCAGTTCGGTCAAATCCTCAACATACTTGTCCGCAAACGGATTATTAATCACCGCCGCAGCGATCGCCTTACGCGTTGGCGGTTCAATGGTTTGCCCAACTTCTTGATGGGTTTCTTCAATCGTTGATATTAGCTTACGAATCTTCATTTCATCATCCTGTTCGGCACCTCTGGCGGTGTCCCATCTTCTGTTTCAATCATATCCGCCCACATTTATCTTCATTCTTAACGCTTGAACGCGACTAAACCTTATCAGTGATCACAAGCTAGACAATGGAAAAGTAGACTTATTGTCGCGGTGACTATCGAAGTCCATCATCGCCAATAATATCTGCGGCTCGCAAACCACCCACACGGGCATGAATGCGAGGACCGGTCGCCATAACCAACATATAAGCGACCTCATCAGAGTGCGGGGCATCATGCAAACCAACTTCCATTGAGTCAAAGTGACTACGGACATAAGCGGCCTGAATATGGGCGATTGGGACATCAATTCGAGCACCTGCGGCTGCGACCTTCTTTGCCGATGGAACGATAGCTTTCGTACCACCGAGCACCTCTCTCATGGCATACCCGCCCGGTGCATGCCAGAGCGCACCATGTTCGAGTTCGCCGCCAACGCCGACGATTGCGGCTTTACCGTAACCCTCAATGTTCTCCACCCCACCCAAACGCGCAACCAGATTTTTTGCTAGAGTCAACCCAACGGGCCGAAGCGCCTCCATAAAGCTGGCGATTTCATCCTCGTATCGATCAGCAAACGGATTCTTGATAACCGCAATAGCAGCCCCCCGTCGGGATGGCGTTGTGGCAACGGGACCACCGTCATGAAAGACTTCTTCAATCGCAAGACACATTTTTCTCAGATTAACATCAGCCATTCACGACCTCCAGCTCTCTCCGATGTGCAAAAAATGACCCATTCACGGTTTCACATTGATCCTGCAAGAATAATGCGGCGGCGACAATCCGTCGCTGAGTGACAAACTGTTTGGCGACCTGTCTGCCGCGTTGCAGTGCTGCTGTGATTTGGGAAGCGTTGAGTTCGGGAACTTTGACGACGACCAATTTCCCCCCTAAATCGGAATCCGGCGCAATTTGATTTGCGGGGATGCGCTCAATTTCGGTGTTTTCGGGCAAATCAATTGAATTCGCAATCAGTGTAGCTGCAACATCGGCCTGAGCAGCCGAATGGGCGAGTACGGTTACAGTGTCCGCGATACCGAGCGAAAAACTTCGCCCGCCCGTCCCGCTGGTGGCAATTCCACGGACACCGTCGTCATGTACAATATTGATTCGAGCGAGGTCCCGTCCATTTGAAGAGACGACAGCGATTGAGAATCTTTGGCCAGCTGCGAGATTGATGGCGATATCCCCACCATTGTTGACAGAGATTCGTTCACACTTCGATGTCGCATTGCGCATCGCCGCCAAAACCTCATCAGCGACTGAACCTGCGACAGCAATCATTGGTGTTAGCCAATATTCGCTTGCGAAGGCGCGAGCGGCGCCATACATGCGCTTTGCGGTGTGATCCTTTGGACTAAAGCTTAAGTCGACAAGAGGGCGGCGATGCTGCACAAGTTCGGAGACCAATCCATCAAGGATCGAACGAAATCTTACTTCAGCTGCCGCGAGTGCTGCGGCTCGCCCTTGACCCTCGGCTGCGACAATCAGGTCAATCGGACCATGGTGCAAGTGTAGGCGGCCATTTTGTAATATGGATGTCAAAGGTCTCATGCCTCAATCCCGTGACTGGTCTATGCGACGCACATCTGGAGTGAGCACGTCCTCAATACGTTGCACAGCCTCTTGATGACCTCCAAGTGCTAAGTAGTCGCTGAGTTGCATTGTAAATTCAATCGGTGCAACTAACGCTGGAGTTGGGACATAGCCAAAAGAATTGGCGGGCATACCATGAACATCGGCCATAACGGTAATACCCCCGCCCGGCCAAACATAGGCGTTGACGCCAGCACAGGTAACTCTCGTCAGGGATTGTTTGACCGAACGAGTCAACCTTACCGGGTTCTCCGTAACCCCGGCCCGTAACGAACCTCCGGCACCGCCCATGAACAAAACCGAGCAGACAGAAGGTTCACAATTTTCCTTTATCCGTTCGACGGAAGCGTGCAATGCTTGCGGCAGTGGTGCCGGCTTAGGAATCAGGTCTCTATCTAATTCGAAATAGGCAAATTGTTCCCCGGTCGTTGAAACCATCAACAACCGTAATCCCGGCCAAGCCACTTTCGGGTCTGACGCTTTTAGTATCGTCAACGGATCATTGATATCAGTCCCTCCCCATCCGGTGCCAGGCTGCGCCACTTGAAAGTAGCGGCCTGGAGTTGAGCGGCGACCCGCGATCTTAATCCCCGTCGGTGCAATTCCGAGCATTCGTCCCGCCTGATGTTCAGATAAAACTCCCGTTATATGATCGTCCACCACGATGACTTCATCGACGAGTTCAGCCCATTGGGCGGCAAACATGCCGATGGCGGCAGAGCCGCAACCAACGCGCATCAAACGCTCCGTTTCCCCGTTAATCCTTGGCGGCATACCGGATTGAATGACCACCGTTGCGCCGTCATCAATCTCCATTTCAACCATTTCTGAATTACAGAGCTTCAACAGCGCGGCGCAGGTCACACGGCCCTCTTTCTTGGTACCACCGGTCAGATGCTCAACGCCGCCGAGCGATAACATCTTAGACCCATACTCACTAGTCATGACGTGCCCAACCGGTTCGCCTTTGGCCCGCACGACTGCTCGTTCTGATCCGATGAACCGGTCGGTATCAATTTTGACCTTTACTCCGCAATAACTAAAGATTCCTTCCGTCACCACGGTAACCATATCGACACCGTCAATCTCTTGACTCACAATGAATGGTGCCGGTTTGTAGTCCGGATAGGTGGTCCCAGCACCCACTGCGGTCACGAAGGGACGATTGGCCTGAACAATGTCACCATCCCAATCGGTACCGTCGGTTCCATGCATGAAGGGGACAGTCTTGCTGCCTGACTCAACCGCTTTGTCAATAATGGTTAATGGGTCGCATCTTACCAATTTGCCCTGATCGTTAGCGTAACGATCACAGGCGCCCGTCCTTCCCTCTGCAATATAGCACAACACGGGACAGGCGTCACAACGGATCTTTTCCGCCATTCTCCGATTGGACTTAGTCAAGATTGAACGGCTCTTAGGGCGGCACTAAGGCGTGCCGGTGTTACAGGAACTTCGCGCATTTGTACCCCCGTTGCATTTCTAACAGCGTTTAGAATTGCGGGGGCGGTTGGAATCAAAGCATGTTCGCCGAGGCCTTTGGCGCCAAAGGGCCCGTGCGGGTCTTCAACCTCGACAAGTATCGTTTGGATCGGTGGGACATCGCCGATGGTCGGAATCAAATAGTCATGCAAGTTATCGGTTCGACCAGGAATAAACTCTTCCATGAGCGCCATCCCGATTCCTTGAGCAACGCCTCCCTCCACTTGGCCCTCAACTAAGGACGGATTGATCGCGCACCCAACATCATGTGCTGCATAAATGAAAATCGGCTTAACCGTTGCAAGCAGAAGATCAACCTCAACCACCGCCATCTGTGCCGCATAACCGTATTGAGCATACGGTTCACCTTGTCCGTTTTTATCTAACGGTTTGGTTGGGGGATTATAGGTCCCCTCAGCACTGAAGACGTAACCGTCATCATCTGCAGCCAATTGCGAAAGTCTGATTGAATGTGTTTCCTCGGAGTCAAGGACGATAATTTCATTCGGCTCAAACTTAAGTGTCGCGGAACTTGACGCATTGACCTGCCGCAAGATTTTGCTCCGTAGTGACTCCCCGCAGAGTTTGGCCGCATTGCCAGACACAAATGTTTGCCTTGAAGCGGAGGTTTTACCGGCGTCGGGAGTGACATCAGTGTCAGCCCCGATTCGATGAATCGAGGAGATACTGGTCTTGAGCACTTCTGCGAAAATCTGGGTGATAACTGTGTTTGAACCTTGACCGATATCGATTGCGCCCTGATGCAATATCAGTTCACCGTTGCGCCGAACGCCAGCCTTGATGATCGACGGGTTCGGTAATGACGTGTTCCCACAGCCGTACCAACCAGAGGCGATACCAATTCCTCGCTTTCGATCACGGTGGGCGGCATTAAAATCACGCGCTTCTTCCTTTTCTTCCTGCCAACTTGATCGCAGCGACTGCAAGCACTCCTTTATTCCAACACCGCTATGGAATACCTGGCCGCAGACGGTCGGTAATCCATCCTCAAGGGCATTATTGATTCGAAACTCAAGTGGATCGAAGCCTAACTGTTCGGCAAGTTCATCCAATAGCGACTCTTGGGCAATACCGCATTGCGGAACTCCAAAGCCACGAAAAGCGCCAGCGGGCGCACAGTGCGAATATATGCCGCGAGCGACCGCATGGTAGTCCCGAACATAATAAGGGCCTGAGGCATGGATCGGCACGCGGTTCGCCACCGTTGGTCCCCAAGATGCATATGCACCAGTATTGAAGTTACCTTCAAAATTGACGCCCGTGAGTTTGCCGTCCGCAGTTGCGCCAATCTGCATTTTAATATGAGCGGAGTGACGCTTTGTTGAAGATTGCATTGATTCGGTACGGGTGTAGGCCATTCGTGTCGGTTGACCAGTCTTAATGGTCGCGAGAGCAAGATATGGTTGCACGGTAAGATCAAGCTTAGAGCCAAAGCCGCCGCCGATTCCTGTTGGCACAATTCGGATGCGGTCGATATCCCAGTCTAAGATGTGCGCGATCGCCTCACGATCCATCGTTGCCGACTGGGTACAGGCATAAATTTCAAGGCGCCCGTTTTCTAGCTTTGCCATTCCCGCCTCGGGCTCAATGTAGGCATGTTCGACAAAAGCGGTTTTGAACTCACCTTCGACGACTGCGTTCGAGTTCTCCAATGCAATTTGAGCATCTCCGCACTGGACAAAACCTGAGCAGAGTTCATTGTTCCGCATTTGTGGATGTATCGCTTCTCCTGTCGCATCCATTGCGTCAGTGACCTCCAAGACCGATTGGCGCTCGGTCCAACTGACTGGGAAGTCATCCTCCCGCAAGTTGCGAATGGCATCTCGAGTTCCGATGATCGCAGCGACAGCTTCGCCAAGAAAACGGGCTGATTGGGTAGCAAATACCGGTTGGTCAAAATATCCCGGAATGACCCCGAAAGAATTGCGAGGAACATCTGCCGCCGTCAAGATATCGATTATCCCCACTTGCTTTCGTAAAGGATCAAAATCGCCAAAGACAAAGTCAGCATGATGAAAAGGGCTGCGGATAACCCGCACCTCAAGCAGATCAGATGAAGCAAAGTCGTCGCCAAACAGTTCTGTTCCCGTTACTTTATCAATGCCATCGACCCGCCAATAAGACATGCCTATTTTGCCATCGCGAACGCTGTCGAACGGACCTTGGTTCAATGCATCGATAATTTTGCGGTAACCGGTGCAACGGCATAGAACGCCGCCAAGAGCGGTTTCAATTTCCTTCATGTTCGGGCGTGAATTTTCACGAAAAAGTGCTGTCGCCGCGACAATCATTCCAGGCGTACAAATACCGCACTGCGCGGCGCCACAATCGTGAAAGCTCTTGGCGATCCGTTTGGCGACCGCATCGCGTTGCGTCAAATAAGCGACGGTCTCAATGCATCGGTCTTGCGCCTGATAGGCCGTCGCCAAGCAAGAACAAATCGGCCTTCCATCAGATAGGACCGTGCAGGCACCGCAATCGCCAGCATTGCAGCCAATCTTCACATCAAGCACGCGAAATTGGTCGCGCAATATGTCGGATAGTCGAACTGTCGGCTCGGGGTTCGCGGTAACCGCTTTACCGTTCAGCTTGAACGCCAGAGTGGTTGGCACCGCATTCGTCATATTGGTGACCGTGCTATCGAGCCGAGAATTAAACGGCGACAAAGTTCCGGGACGACAGTCAATCGATATTCCTTGGAGGCGCGGATATCTGAAATCGGCGACAAAGGTTCAAAAAGGTCATGAGGGAACGTTATCGCCTTGATAGCGTCGAGCGATTGACCGGTTAAGAAGTTCTCAAGGGCGGGCAGACGAACTGATGTCGGAGAGCAGCTGCCTACAGCGACCCGAAGGTCAGTGATCGTCTTCCCACGAATAACAATGGCGATGGCGACCATGACGATGGAAATGACGAGATAGGTACGACTGCCAAGCTTAGAGAAATTGGATTGCATTTCACGGTCAAGGTTTGGAATCATAATGGCGGTCACAAGTTCATCTGCGGCAAGTTCGATCGTTCGCGAACCAGTGACAAATTCGTCCAGCAGAATACTTCTCTGGCCGCGCTTACTGCCAATTTCAATAACCGCATCAAGTGCAAGCAATGGTGGAACTCCGTCCGCAGCTGATGATGCATTACAGATATTACCGACAACGGTAGCTACATTCTGAATTTGTACAGAGCCGACTTCTCGTGCCGCTAGTTTGAGACCGTCGAACGCAGGTGGCAGCGCCGTCGTTGAAACATCAGCCCAGGTGGTTGCGGCACCGATCCGCCAACCGTCGGGATGTTGGGAAACGCCTCGCAGCGTCTCGATTCGACTGACGTCGAGTAAGTTTTCGGGATGCTTCCCTAACTTCAAGTTTGGGAAAAAATCGGTGCAACCAGCGATGATTTTACAGTCCTTTGCAGATAAAAATTCATAGGCTTCCTCGCAGTTCGTCGGGATGTAGTATGCCACAGCCAGATGTCTCCAGAAACGAAAATTGCACAGGTTATGGCTTAAACCCCATACAATTAGAAATCAATAATTTGTCGACGAGATTGAACCCGCAGGAAGCAAACGGCCTTGCCCGCGTTCACGACTTAAATCGACGAGCCTTTTGACTTGCATGTCGTCAGAAAACTAGCTATGTATCTGACAAAATGGAGCATGCCATGACGACCATTTCACAAGCGATCAAGTCCTATGCGGAAGCTTTGCCGGAAGGGACGATTTTGTCCTCAAAGCAGTTGTTGCATCTTGGCAAGCGGACAGCCATTGATCAGGCATTATCGCGGTTGGTCAAGCGCGGTGAAGTTCTGCGCGTTCAGCGCGGTTTGTTCACCTTGCTAATTGGGACGCAGTTCGGCGTGCGCCCGCCCGCAGTCTGCACTGTAGTTGAGAATATCGCTAAGTTGACGGGAGAGCGCGTCGCAATCAATGGGGCTAATGCCGCCAATAAATTGGGATTAATGACGCAAATCCCGACACGTTATATTTTCTGGACTTCTGGATCCAGTCGCCATTTAACATTGGGCAGACAAGTGGTCGAACTCAAACACGTTCCCAGCTGGCAGCTTAGCGCCCCAGACAGCTTTGCCGGAGAAGCATTTCGCGCACTTGTGTTCTTTGGACCGCGTGAAGTGCGTGAAGCTCTGCACAAAATCAAGTTGCTGCTCCCGAAAGAAGAGTTGCAGAAGTTGTTTGGCTTACGCGCCAACACACCAACTTGGTTGGCAACGGAGTTGAGCACACTAGCTGTCTCTGCTGCCGACTCATGAACTCAGAAGAAACCTTCTTCGAACTCTCAAATAAAGCCAAGATTGATTTGCTGAGAGCCGCAACCTTGCGTATACCAGCCGGCTTGCTTGAGAAAGACATCTGGGTGGTCTGGGCGTTAGACACACTCTTCGATAGTCCTATCGGCGATAAACTCGTATTCAAGGGTGGGACATCGCTGTCAAAAGCATATCGGGCAATTGATCGCTTCTCGGAAGATGTCGACATAACCTATGACATCAGGGCAATCATCCCTGATCTAGTCAATGATCCAAAAATCCCTACCCGCCAAGCGGCTCACAGGCGAGGAAGTGGACCGAAATCGTCAAGGTCCGTCTCTTGGAATGGATTGCGGCAAAACCCTTTCAGATTCTGACCGATAGAATCAGAAAGTTTGGTTTGAAAGCGAAGGTAAGTCTGAACAACGACAAAATCATCTTGAAGTATGAAGAGGTTAGCAGAGGTACTGAGTACGTGCTTCCAGAAGTGCTCTTAGAATTTGGCGCTCGCTCAACGGGCGAACCCGCTGACCGTCACAAAATTACCTGTGATATTTCCGACTCAGCCAAAGATCTGCGGTTACCGATTGCTAATCCGAGAGTTATGCGGGCAGAGCGTACATTCTGGGAAAAGGCAACTGCCATTCACGTCTATTGCCTGCGCGGTGCTTTTCGTGGTGGCTGGCGCTACGCTAGGCATTGGTATGATCTTGACTGTCTTGATCACACTAACATCGCAAAAAAGGCGATCAGTGATCGCGCCCTTGCCTCGGATGTTGCCAAACACAAACAGCACTTCTTTCGGGAGAAGGATAAAGCTAACAATGTCATTGACTATCAAGCTGCAGTGTCCGGTGCGCTGTGTCTCGTACCTTCTGGGCAAGCTCTTGACGCTTTGGCCGACGACTACCAGCAAATGTTTGACGCTGGTCTGCTTGGATCAGCCAATATTGGTTTTGAAACTTTGATGCAGCGGCTTTCTAATCTCCAAGACCATATTAATGCTGGACTGAAACAATAGCACCCTGACCAAGACCCCTACCCTCATACTCTCTTGAAGGGAGCTTTTATTGATATTGCGAGGCCTCAAGGTAAGGACAATGGCTTGGTTAAGTGGTCACTTTGAGAAAGATACTCTCCTGCACTGAATGCAATTCTCAAAGTCAGTTCTGGGCCGTTCTTGACTTTTTCACTGAAACTCAGAGTGCGCAGTATTAATCAGCTGCATGAGCGCACGCGTTTTTCGAATATTCCTCTAATTTGGTTTACGGACCCTTTCGATGAAGCATAAAGGCTATCGCTAACCCGTCGTTTTCTTAACAGTATTGCTTGAGAACGTATCAAAATTGCATCCACCCGACGGCGAAGTCCCGTAAATGCCGAGTGGGAACTGAGCAATTATGGAATGTCGTGTCTTGATCGTAACAGCGAACGATTGGACGCATTCTATCAACCATATGAGGTAGCGGTTTTCAGGTGACCTTTTTATTGGGATGTCGTACTTTGGCAAAAATATGTATGTTGCGGTGCAAGAGAAGCGTTTATACTGACGTGAGCGTCAAATCGGCTTGGAGGATCGGGAAAAATGCAATCAACAAAAAAACTCGTCATCAAAAATATCGGATTGCTTCTGAGTGGCAAAATAGAGACGCCAATCATTGACGGTGACTGTGTCGTTTGCGAGGATGGACGCATTACTTCATTCGGCCATGAAAAGGACCTGAATACAAAAGCAGCTACTACAACGATTGACGCCAAAGGCGTCACACTAAGTCCTGGCCTCATTGATAGCCACGTACATCCCGTCGTTGGCGATTATACCCCTCGACAGCAGCAACTAAACTGGATCGATTCTACTTTGAATGGCGGGGTCACAACAATGATTTCGGCCGGAGAAGTTCATATGCCGGGTCGTCCGAAGGATATTGTGGGACT
>JAPORY010000050.1 GCA_026709985.1 Aestuariivita sp.
GGCGCTGGTCGCATAAAGGCACAAGATATAGTACCCCATACAAGATTCGCACCCTCCTTACCGCGTATTATTACACGATTCTCAGCGGAACCCTTCTTTCCGTAAATCATGACCCCTTCTTATAGGAATGACTCCGCCGTCTCTTGAATTGCAGTCTCTCGATTTCCTTTACAGACTGGACAAACGCGACATGTCTTTCTAAGGACTCCGCCGTCACGGGAATATCCTGCAATCGGATGTTCTCATGGATCTCCTCCCTATCCTGATTCGTCCAATCCGGACAGGCGGAGGCCTTGACAGAAAAATCAATATAACGGTGCAGCTCTTCCAGATTCATACAGACGACTCCCCGCATCCGCCACGTGTGTTTCCTGGCCGCAATCTCTTCGTGGGCGTCAAACGGAAGAAACTTATCCCGCGTCTTCATCTCGGAATCGCCGACAAAGACGACGACCGGCCGCAGCCGCCAGCGGTCCACGATTCCAAGTTTCAACATTGCCTTTGCATGGCCCTCATTTTGCCAGAGTGGGTTATAGAAACGGTATTTCCGTGATGAGACATTGACGTTCCAACCTCGGTAACGCGGAGCGTAGGTTTGTGTCCAATGTCGTTCACCGGGACTGCCAAAGATCCAACCATTCATGTCCTTTGTCTCAATCAGGAATACCACGCTGGGTGCGATCAGGATATGGTCAATCTGCGTGGTCCCATGGCCGGATGGAAGCATGATGTTATCCATCAGGAGCCAATCATGATAACACCGTCTTAAGACGGCACTGACATGGCGTTCCCCGTCATTGACCTGCACCCTCGAGTCAGTGAAAGGACGCGGTGGATCCCCAGAGAAAGGGTGAGAAACCGAAGGAGCAGGACGGCGTAACCAACGAAACAGAATCAGCAACATGAATATCAGGGCAAGGGCACCGAAAACGGCCGCACCCGATGGATCCACGGAACCGACCGTATTCGGGACCGGTTCCTGTTCCGAACCCAACGGCGTGACCGACGGGGACGGTTGTGCAGTGGCTGTATCTGGCGTGTCCGAATAGATGACAATCTCCTGACCGACTAAGATCACGTCGGGATCCGTGATGTTGTTCCAGCGCTGCAAGTCCTCCACGCGAACGCCATAGTGCGTGGCAATCTTGGACAAGGTCTCTCCCGGTTTGATCGACATGACAAAGAATTCATTCATGACAATAGCTCAACTGCATCGCGGTACGACCCGGACATTGGGTCTATCCCAACAAAAGACATTTCACGACAGAGGATGGAAACAGGCGACCAACCGCTTAACGTGTTCTTTCGCATTCATCCGGAATCGATCCGAGCCTCATCCTTCGGTTTTGATCGTACTTAACATCGGATTCGGCCCCTTTCTAAAACTATATCCCTTGGGGACACTCATGACAGGTATCCGTCCGGCGCGACTTGAATCCCGTCTCGGGTCCAGAACACCCATGAATTCGATATCACTTAAACTGAACTTCCAGCAATTTCGCCCCTAAAATCGGTATTTCAGCCTTATTCTATGCGGGTTATTGCACTTTTGCTACCGAAATATTGTACCCATGTATATCGACGCAATCCCGCATTGAGGCGCCCACCAACCCTGTTGCTGCGGGAATCCTACCGTGAAGACGGAAAAGTCAAAAAACGCCGACTCGCCAATCTGACGGCCTTACCGCCAGACGTTATCGCCGGGTTGCGGCTATTGCTTAAAGGCGGCACGGCAATATCCGATTTCAAGTCGGCCTTCACGATTGTGCGCTCCCTGCCGCACGGGCATGTCGCCGCTATCCTCGGGACACTCAAGCAGCTAAACCTTGACAAATTCATCGATCGTAAACCCTCCGAGCAGCGAAATCGCGTCATCGCCATGATCACGGCTCGTCTCATCGCTCCAACCGCCAAACTCGCAACCATGCGCGATTTGGTGTCGGAAACCGCTGCTACCACGCTGGGTCAGGAACTAGCCCTCGCGATATCAATGAGAATGATCTGTATGCGGCGATGGATTGGCTGGCCGAGCGGCAGACCCGCATCGAACAAAAATTAGCGAAACGCCATCTCCAAGAGGGCTGCTTGGTGATGTATGATCTGACCTCAGTATGGATGGAAGGACGCCATTGCCCGCGCGCAAAACGCGGTTACTCACGGGATGGTAAGAACGGCAAGTTACCGATTGAGTTCGGGTTACTGTGTAACCGCGATGGGTGTCCGGTCGCAACGCAAGTGTTTGATGGCAACACCGCAGACCCGACGACCGTGGGCGACCAGATCTACGTCCTCAAGCAGCGTTTCGGTTTGTCGAAGGTCGTTCTCGTCGGTGACCGCGGGATGCTGACCGAGGCCCGCATTCGCGCCCGCAGGATTAGATTGGATCAGTGCCCTTAACGGCGACGCTATTCGGTCTTTGGTTGCTGCGGGGGCCATTGAAACCGCGCTCTTTGACGAAATCGAGATGGCGGAAGTTGTCAGTCCTGACTATCCTGGTGAGCGACTCATGGTCGGTCGAAATCCCTTACTCGCAACCGAACGCCGACACCATCGACAAGACCTTCTTGCCGCGACCGAGGCGCTTTTGGCGCCCATTGCGGCGGCCACCAAGCTTGAAAAATGGCGCCTGAAAGGCGCGGCCCGAATTGGGGTCAGGGTTGGCAAGGTGATCAACAAATTCAAGGTCGTAAAACACTTCCGATGGTGGATCGATGCCGCCGGTATCTTTCCTTACCAACGCAACGCCGACGAAGCTTGCCTTGATGGCTTTTATGTGCTCCGCACCAATCTACCCGCCCAGACCCTTGATGGTGCGGCAACGGTCACGGCGTCCAAACAGTTGAGCCGCGTTGCGCGTGCCTTCCGCCGTCTCAAGACGGTTGATCTCAAAGTCCGGCCGGTGTTTCACCGAACCGAGGTTCGGGTGCGAGCGCCTGTTTTCCTTTGTCTGCTCGCCTATTATGTGGAATGGCATCTCAAGCAAAAGTTGCAACCGCTGCTTTTTGATGAGGCGGAACCCGACAGCCAACACTCATCCGTTGTCGCGCCGTCAGAAGCGTCCCCGGCCGCACAGATGAAAGCACAGACCAAGCGTACGGCTGATGGCGAGCCGGTACACAGTTTTCAAACCCTGCTCACGGCTCTAGTATCCCGAAAATGTCAAATTGCGGGATACTGGTATCCAGTTCACTGCAAA
>JAPORY010000011.1 GCA_026709985.1 Aestuariivita sp.
GGAACGTTACAAACAACGTTCGAGTGTCGAACGGGTAAACGGGGCGCTCAAAGACCGCTATGGCGGTCGCCATATTCGGGTTCAGGGCGCGACGAAGGTCGCGTGTCATCTCTGCTTCGGCATCTTGGCCTTAACCGTCGAGCAACGGCTCCGCCTTCACCTCTAGACGCTCTCACTGTCGTCCGTCGCGTTCTGGCATTTGCTTGCGCGCCGTGTTCGCACTAGCGGCAACGGGAAAATATGCAAGCACGGCGCGGAAATTCGTCGATTTTGTGGGAAAAATGTGGTTCAAGCCTTGATTTGGTATTGGTGGGTTATATTTCTGTCGTAATGTTTTTCCCATGACTCCACCCCCATTGTTTTTGCAAGCGGCTCAGTTTTTTGCTTATTTCGGCGCTAGTAAGGGGTTCGAAGAGGCAACCCAGTTCTGACGGTAATCATCTAATCGTCTTTGAGCTATTCATATTCGTCACAAAGCTTGAGCTTTGCTTGCGTTTGACCGACCCCGAATAAGACCCTTGTCGAAGCGAACGCATCTTGTTGAAATTATGCTGCGGCTACTGTGTTGAGTGCTGCTAATTTATGCTTGCGAGCCTTTTGGCTTCGCTTGCGGTATTCCCGGCATGAGTTTGAATGCGGTCGGAGATATGAGCCAGCTTGGTGCGTTCCATCACGGCGGCCGCAATGCGTTGCGATTGCAGCCAATCTCCTATCTACGCAAGGCTCGACGGTAAGGCCGAGAACTTGAGGGTTTACGTCTGCGGCCATCCGGCCCCACCGATACTCTTGCAATAGTTCGCGCTTAAAATTCAGCGGTATGTTAATAGATTAAAGAGTCAATGAATTTAGCTAATCGCTCCCAGCATATCCGAATGCCATTGGGAGGCGGGCGGACCGCCGCAGTGTTAGTAGCGGGACGCGGAAAAGGGGCGAAACGACCGGGTTCCGCCGGTGGTTGCCCGTCCAGATCCGGGGCGGGTTGCCGCCAAAAAGGCTTGACCATCACCGGGACAGATGATATCAGATCGGGCATGAACAAACTCGCCGAATCAGACCAGTCAAAGTCCCTCCCGACAGGATTGTCGGACGAGGAACGCACTCTCGGCGGATTCCTCTGGGCGGTCTTCGACCTTCATCTTCGGCAGACGCAACGCCGCTTGTCGACGCCAGCACGACTTGCGATCGCGCTCATGGGGTCCCTCGCGCTGTTTTCGGTACTTCTCTTTACGGGATCGTTGAACGATATCCAGCCGGAATCGGGACTGGCGGGAGGAACCCTATTCCGTGATCCCGCATAGGGCGGGTGGGTCGTTAGGTTTGTCTCTGTGATCTTGTCGCTTTTCTTCGCGGCCCTGCCGACCAGGTCCTGGGCCGGTGCGCTTGTTCCTCGCGGGACTGTTCCTTCCCGCCCTGACCATTAACCTCGTGCGGCTGACATGGGGCTTGTGGCCAGGGCCATTGCGGCGTTCGTCCGGTCGACGATCACGCTGCCTGAACTGGCGGCAGTGCTCCTGCTGCTTGCCGCCACCCCGGAAGCTTTCGGACAGACCGACGGGCTTGCGGCGGAGAACGCCGGCCAGCAGGGTTCCGTCCCTCAGCCCTCAGTTAACCTGAACCCCATCACGCTGGCGGATCAACTGGCCTGGTCATTTCAAGTGCTGCTGGCGCCGAAACTTTTGGAGGACGATATCCCGCTCTACGCCTATTCGTGGGAGGGTGTCCTCAACGTTCTGGGTCAGGAGGATGTCGCCGAAACTGAAATCGATTTGAGTTGGTATGTCGGGACCGCAATAATGACGGGTGAACAATGGACAGCGTATCCCGTTCAGGCTCAAGAAATGGAATTGGGCCAAATTGCGAGGATTTTGCAGGAGACAGGAAATATGGTGCAAGATCTTTCCAGCCTCTATGTTGTATCGAATATACCGCTTGCCAGGCTGGACATCAAGGAAAAGCTGTGGATTCCCAAGGAAGATTGGCTGAATGCTGTCCCAAGCGGTTTTCCCTAAAAATTCTGAGTGATTTTGGGTTCGGTAGATGTAGAGAATTGAGACTATAAACGCTTGTTGTGCTTGAGACTCTAGCATTTTTGAACTCTCATTCAATGAGAGTAAACGGGGACAGGGAGTGGTAACGACCCCATCTACCCGGCCCCTGCCAGACGGTGCAATAAAGATGCGTGAGAAAATTGCGGCCTCCGATGTTGCCATAACTGGTATCGCAGTAATCCTCATAGTTTCTGGTCTTGTGTTCTTGCGCGTGAGATTTTATCGCGAAGCACGAGTATTATCAAACAAGCGCAATATTGTGATCGAAGCCCGTGGCTTGCGGGATGATGACGGCGACCCATTGATTGACACGATTAAGAAGCATCACGCAGGGGCAGTTACACCGATTTTGCTCGACTTGCGCAACAGGCTGGATGGCGAAGTAGTTGAGCCCGAAACGACTCTGGATGACATTGAGGCGATGCATCGGTCTGTCCTGCGGCACAAGAAGAATGGTGACCGGTCCGATTTGACCACGTTTTATGGCGGTTTGACATCGGTCCCTTAGACATTCATGACGGGCGTTCTGCTTGATGACGAGGGCACAATCGTCATTGAGGACTGGGATCGCGATCTGGAAGCATGGCGCAAGATCGAAGGTGCCTGTTTCGTTGTGGACGGGCTTGATGCGATTTCTGATGCGGCGGAGGTCGTTCTGACAATCCGCTTTTGTATCCGGTAAACGACGAAGATTTGGCAACGACCTTTGCGCTACAGAGGGTCAATTTGACGCTCAATAGTGCATCTTCTGACGGGCACTGGTCGCGGCAGAAACAGAACCGGCTCTCGCAGGTGCTTTTTGAAGGCGCAAAACGCATTCATCCGGTGCTGGCTGCCCCTAACAGCGTGGTCTTCACATTCGGTAGGCGCTACGACAAACGAAACCTACCTGAAGCTGCGGTTTACCAGTTTCGACGTAGCTAGAATCCAGCCTACCCTTGGGGTGTTTTGATGCCGGTTGCCAGAGAGAAACGCGAGAGAGTGCTCTATACTGCTAAATCTGGTACACTTGACGAAGAATCTCGTATCGTGTTGCTCGGATAATGCCTTCCTTAGGAGCCGCTTGCAAAAACAATGGTATTGGAGTCATGGGAAAAAAATTGCGACAGAA
>JAPORY010000077.1 GCA_026709985.1 Aestuariivita sp.
GCCCAACCGGGGCGTTGCTGCCAGCCACAGTCGTTGCTGCTGACCAAACCGGCGATACTGCCGACTTTGACGACGAAGTCAAAACAATCTGTCCGTACTGCGGCGTGGGTTGCCAAATTTCGTTGAAAGTCAAAGATAATCGTATCAAATTTGCGGAAGGGGTCGAGGGTCCGTCCAACGAAGGCAGACTATGCGTAAAAGGGCGATTTGGATTTGACTACATTCATCATCCGCATCGTCTAACAAAACCCTTAATCCGACGTGACGACGCGCCGCCTAAAGGCCTAAATGTTGATCCAGCAAACCCGCTGACGCATTTTCGAGAGGCGACTTGGGAAGAAGCTTTGGATTTTGCCGCCGGCGGGCTAGCCGACTTGCGAAAGCAAAACTCAGCATACGTCGCTGGTTTTGGCTCGGCAAAATGTTCTAATGAAGAAGCATATTTGTTCCAAAAATTGATTAGACAGGGCTTCGGTCATAACAACGTGGATCATTGTACACGACTCTGTCACGCGTCCTCGGTCGCCGCTCTACTGGAAAATGTCGGCTCGGGAGCGGTTTCGGCTACCTTTAACGAAATAGAAAATGCCGATGTTGCAATTATAATCGGTTGTAACCCAACCGAAAATCATCCTGTGGCAGCAACGTACTTCAAACAATTCGCAAAGCGCGGCGGTAAACTCATCGTCATTGATCCCCGCGGTCAAGCGTTGAAACGCCATGCAACCCATATGTTACAGTTTAAACCGGGTACTGATGTCGCCTTGCTGAATGGTCTCATGAACGTGATCGTTACAGAACAACTCTTTAATGAACAGTTCATCAGTGCCCACACCGAAAACTGGACGGCGATGAAGGAGCATCTGCTTGCCTTTGATCCAGAAAAGATGGCGTCAATATGCGATATCGAAGCCGAGGAAATTCGAACCGTTGCCCGAACATACGCAAAAGCTAATGCGGCCATGATTTTCTGGGGCATGGGGATTAGTCAACATATCCATGGTACCGATAATTCCCGCTGTCTAATCAGCCTTGCCTTGATGACCGGCCAAATCGGGCGGCCTGGAACCGGCCTGCACCCGCTGAGAGGCCAAAATAATGTTCAAGGGGCTTCCGATGCCGGACTCATCCCGATGTTTTTGCCCGATTATCGCAGCGTAAAACAATCTGAGCATCGGCAGGCATTTACAACGGTCTGGAACTCACAGGATTTTTCAGACGAAGAAGGATTAACTGTCGTTGAAATAATGTACGCCATCCATGCTGGCGACATTCGAGGCATGTATATCCTAGGTGAAAACCCAGCAATGTCCGACCCTGACGTGCGCCACGCCCGCGCTGCCCTCGAAAAATTACAACATCTAGTCGTACAAGATATCTTCCTCACGGAAACTGCTGAATACGCCGATGTCGTTCTTCCATCATCCACCTGGTACGAAAAAGCAGGAACCGTAACAAATACAAACCGGCAAGTGCAGATGGGCCGCCCAGTAATCGCACCGCCAGGTGACGCTCAAGAAGATTGGTGGATCGAAGTTGAACTGGCAAAACGCTTGGGACTTAGCTGGGCCTACACACATCCTTCAGAAGTCTTTGAAGAGATGGCACTTAATATGAAGTCATTTGAAAATATTTCATGGGAGCGGCTGCAAGAAACTGCTGTCACCTACCCCTCTCTTCATCCCGAAGATCCTGGTCAATCAATCGTGTTTACAGATGGTTTTCCACGGCCGGACGGTCGCGCACGATTCACCCCGGCACAGACGCTACCGCCTGATGAGTTACCGGATCAGGAATATCCGTTCGTCTTGATCACCGGGCGTCAATTGGAGCATTGGCACACCGGATCAATGACAAGGCGTTCGGTTGTGCTTGACGCGGTAGAGCCCGAGGCAACCTGCTCGCTACATCCCCAATCTTTAAAAAATCTGGGTGTTGCAGCTGGTGAATATATCAAATTAACTACGCGCCGGGGTAGCATTACCGTACAGGCAAGAGCTGATCGATCAATCAGCGAACAAAATATATTTCTACCCTTTGCCTACGTCGAAGCTGCTGCCAATATTCTAACGAATCCTGCACTTGATCCCTTTGGTAAAATCCCAGAATACAAGTTTGCAGCTGCACGTGCGGAAAAGGCCGATAAATAAAAACCAAGGGGTCGTAACCCATACCCGTAATCGGACACACGACAAGTCGTTTGTTCTTCCAATTACAAACTCTTGGGTTAACGCCGAGAACCCAGAGTGGACAGTTCGCTCATATACAGACAGCCCACCGCTACTCGGTCTTCGACCCAATTGATCTTCGCAATCAGAAACTACAACCGCGCAAGGTCTCTTACGATTGCCACAGCTCCCTTAACACGTTCACTCTCTTTGGCCCATTGAGCAGTGACGACGAGTTTTTCATCGCGAACCGTCGCCTGACCACGCTGGTCACGCAAGTATTCCGCCATCCTCTCCGCCGATGGATGATACCCCTTCTGAAACCGGATAGTCGCACCGCCTTGACCACCGGAGAGCTTGAGAATACCAGCTCGTCGACAGAGCATTTTCAGATGAATAATCAACAATAGAAAGTTGATCTCACGCGGTAGTTTCCCAAATCGATCAATTAATTCGGCAGCGAAACCTTCAAGGTCGGTTTTATCCCTCAACCGGCTAAGTCGGCGATACAAACCCATCCTGACATCAAGATCGGGAATATAGGAAGCGGGAATCAGGACGGGGACACCGAGATTGATCCGAGGTGTCCAATCATCGTCCGCAGTGCTACGATCACCCTCGTCTTCTCTGATTGCTCTAATCGCCTTCGAAAGCATCTCCTGATAAAGTTCATAGCCAACCTCACGAATTTGCCCCGTTTGTTCATCACCGAGCAGGTTCCCTGCCCCCCGAATCTCCAAGTCACGGGAGGCGAGCGCAAAACCAGCCCCTAGCGTGTCAATACTTCCCAATACCTTTAATCGTTTCTGAGCGTCCTCAGTCAGGTTTGCTTTCGGCTTCGTTGTCAAATAAGCGTAAGCCCGCAGCTTCGAACGTCCGACACGGCCACGAATTTGATACAATTGCGCTAATCCAAACTTTTCGGCTCCATAGATCACGATAGTGTTTGCTGAAGGAATATCTAATCCTGACTCAATGATGCTCGTTGACAATAATATGTCATAACGGCCGTCATAGAAAGCCATCATGCGGTTATCCAAGTCGGTAGTTTTCATTTGACCATGAGCTACGACGTAAGAGACTTCTGGAACGTCGTTGTGCAAGAAGCGCTCAATTGCGGGAAGATCGCTTATTCTCGGCACAACAAAAAAACTCTGACCACCTCTATAGCGCTCTCGCAAAAGCGCTTCGCGCACCGTCACGGGATCAAATGTGCTCACATAAGTGCGGGTCGCAAGGCGGTCAATCGGTGGGGTTCCAATGACGGAAAGATCTCGCAAACCGCTTAAACCAAGTTGCAACGTTCGAGGGATGGGCGTAGCTGTCAGGGTGAGCACGTGAATTTCAGCCTGTAATTGCTTTAGGCGCTCTTTGTGAACGACACCGAAATGCTGCTCCTCATCAATAACAAGAAGTCCGAGACGCTTAAACTTAACCGTCTTCGAAAAAATAGCATGGGTCCCGATCACAATATCAACGGTGCCGTCCGCTAATCCTTCACGGGTTTCTCTCGTTTGTTGGTTAGGAACAAATCGCGATAATTGCCTGACATCAACGGAAAAATCGGCGAAGCGCTCGCTAAAGCTAACGAAATGCTGCCGCGAAAGCAGGGTGGTAGGCGTAATCACCGCGACTTGCAAACCCGACATGGCCGCAACGAACGCCGCTCGCATTGCGACTTCGGTTTTTCCGTAACCAACATCACCGCAAATCAAACGATCCATTGGAGTACCGCGAGCAAGGTCGTTTAAGACATCATTGATCGCCTGTCGCTGATCTTCTGTTTCCTGATAGGGAAAACGCGCGAGGAACTCCTCCCACAAATGGTGTTCAACTTCTGCCTTTGGTGCTGGACGTAGCTCCCGTATTGCTGCAACTTGAATAAGTTTATGGGCAATCGCCCGAATTCGATCCTTGAGGCGGGCCTTTCGCGCCTGCCACCCTGCCCCGCCAAGACGATCTAATGATGAATCGGAGCCGCCGTAGCGCGTCAGCAATTCGATGTTTTCTACGGGTAGATAGAGCTTTGCTTCGTTTGCGTAAGCGATTGCCAAGCACTCATGAGCGGCACCTGATACCTGTACGACTTCTAATCCGAGATATTGACCGATTCCATGGTCAATGTGAACAACAAGATCATCTGCGTGGAGAGATTGCACCTCATCAATAAAGCTCTCCGCCCGACGATTTTTTCTAGGTTTTCGAATGAGTCGCTCACCCAGAATATCCTGTTCGCTGATCACAGTCAGATCATCGGTTTTGAAGCCGTGTTCGAGCGGCCAAACTGTCAAATGTAATCCTGATCTGGCTAACTCCTTCGCGTTGGCGATCATCCGAGCTTCAGCCAATCCTTCGTCCGCAAGCAAGCCCGCAAGGCGTTCGCGCGCACCTTCAGAATAACTAGCAATTACAATCGGACCACCGTCCAGTTTCTCCTCAATAAATTCTGCTAATAGTCGGAATAAATTGGTTTTTTTAAGCTTTTGCTCGCTTGAGAAGCGACGACCAATTCGGCCGCCTATATCAATCACATTTGGACCGGTTGGGCTGGGCGTCGAGGCAAGTCGCAATAGGCGCCGAGTAGCCGTCAAGTTGTCCCATGCTATATTATCAAGATAAAGCAAACTTGGATTGATTGTTCGGTACGAAGGATTTAACTCCGCATGATCCTCGGAGGATTGATGCCGACTTTCATACTGCGACATAATAATATGCCAGCGATTCTCCCGGTCGCGATCTGACCCCTCGTCCATTGTGATGGTCGCATCTGGTAAGTAGTCGAAAATGGTTTCAAGATGTTCATGGAAAAATGGCAACCAATGCTCCATGCCGTGATACTTGCATCTTGCACTAACTGATTCGTAGAGAGGATCTTCCGAAATTAATCCCCCGAACGCACCTCGGTAGTTTCTTCGGAAGCGCTCAATTGAAGTGGTGTCAAAAGGTACCTCGGTAGCTGCAATAAGTTGTAGCGCATCAAGTTTTTCGATTGTCCTTTGGTCAACCGGGGCGAACCGTCGAAGACTTTCCAGCACGTCTCCAAAAAAGTCCAAACGAATCGGACCTGTATTTCCAGGAGGATAAATATCAATAATGCCGCCACGCACGGCAAAATCTCCAGGTTCAATAACCGTAGCTGCTGGCAAGAAACCCGAAGCCACCAAGAACTCCTTAAGATCCTCAATATCGACTTGATGACCTACTTTCAGAGGGAAAATAGATTCCCTTACAAAATCTCGCGGTGGTACCCTTTGCGTCGCCGCATTGAGAGTAGCGATGACAACAAAACCTGGGTCTTGATCTTTTTGACAGAGCATCGCAAGAGCAGCCATGCGATGAGCGGATATTTGTGGATTGGGCGAGATTTTGTCATACGGGAGACAGTCCCAAGCTGGGAAAGTAATTATCGGGACGGCTGGATCAAAAAATGCGAGTGCGTCCACGATTTCTTCAAGCCGAGTGTCGTCTCTCGCAATATGAAGGACCGGCCTTTTGCTCGCCGCTAATTCCTCTAGGACCAACCGAGCGTCAAATCCGCTTGGTGCACCGCTGACGATAACATGTCGAAGCGATGCCGCGGGAACAGGCCTTGTTTTCAATACGTTTACTGAGTTCACGCGAATCAAATTCCCTGAAATGAAGATGTAGTAGGCGTCCAGTAGACGATGAAACCAAGCGTTGAAATACCGATAAAATTAACAATTAGACGATGTCGCTCTAGAGCGTCCAGTAAGGCTTCACCCTTTTGCGCACGGCTCTGAACCTCATAGGCTGTATAGAGTGATACGCAGCCGACACACATAACGGGAACAATCCACAAAAACAGGGCTTGAGCAAACTCAATTTGATAAACCCACCCAAATACGAATACGATTGATCCAGAAAAACCGAAAGAAGCAACCTTCCAAAGGTTGCAGGTAAGTAGTTTCTTTGCTCGCATCTCTGCCAAAACCTCGACCGACATTCGTGCTGAAGCTCCGAAGTGTCGCGCTTGAAAAATTAATTCATTCGATATGCTAAAGGGATGGCGTATGACAACAAACCACGTAACACCCAAAGTCAGCCAAAACCAAATACTTGCGAATGATTTGCCGTCAGCGAAGATCAGCAGTTCCCGAACCCAGTGCAATTCTTTTCTACTTTCTCGTTAAGTGTTGGCAGCACGCAATCGTCGTCCCTACCCTTGCGAAAATCCTATGTTTATGGCACTAAGTGAGTCGATATTCAAGGAGAATACAGTGGCTTCCACCATCGCACCTTTCCCGAAAACCCGCTTTCGCCGAACGCGAAAGTCGGAAGCGATGCGACGACTTGTGCGCGAACATATACTCCGTCCAAGCGATCTGATTTGGCCCTTGTTCGTGTGTGACGGAGAAAATAAAGTCGAACCAATCCCCTCCTTGCCCGGTGTTTTTCGACGTTCCGTTGACAAGATTGTTGACGCTGCACAAGAAGCGCAAGCACTGGGCTTGGCGGCCATTTGTCTTTTTCCAAATACCGATACTCGTTTGAAAACTAAAGATTGCGCCGAGGCTTGGAATCCCGAGAACCTATCCAATCGGACAACACGCGCCATAAAGGCGGCCGTCCCCGATATTGCTGTGATGACCGATGTAGCCCTTGATCCCTATAATATTGATGGTCACGATGGCTTTGTACGAGATGGGATCATTGTTAATGATCCAACAGTTGAAGCGCTAGTAAAACAGGCAATCAGTCAAGCAGAGGCAGGGTCCGACATTATCGGACCGTCTGATATGATGGACGGAAGAATCGGAAGTATTCGTGACGCTTTGGAGGTTAACGGTCACCAGAATGTGGCTATCATGGCCTATTCGGCAAAGTATGCGAGCGGTTTGTACGGACCGTTTCGCGATGCCGTGGGCGCGTCAGGCAATCTCAAAGGCGATAAATCAACGTATCAAGCCGATCCCGCCAACGCAAATGAAGCCATGCGCCTAATTGCCCGTGACTTGTCAGAAGGGGCGGATATGATCATGGTGAAGCCTGGTCTTCCCTATCTTGATATTTGCTTTCAAGCAAAGCAGAGTTTTGGTGCGCCGACTTTTGCCTATCAAGTATCGGGCGAATATGCGATGATTAGCGCTGCAGCGCAAAAGGACTGGATTGATGGCCACAAAGTAATGCTTGAGAGCTTAGTGGCCTTCAAACGTGCGGGTTGTGATGGTATTTTGACCTATTTTGCCTTGGAGGCGGCAAAGATACTGAATGAATAGAATTTTTTCAATGGTATCAGAGCGACGTCCTAGATCAATCGGATTATCGCTTTGCCAAGAAACTTGGTGACTCTAACGGATGGGCAAAAAGATTAAGCGCAAGAAGCATGCGAACAGAAATTTATTAATCAGGCTAATTTATGGGACGCAATAGTATATTATCCAGACGACGCTTTGTGATTACAGCTCTCGCTAGCGGTAGTTGTTTAACTGCATGCAGCGATAGTCTGGGGACAGGTCAAGGCGCCAAAATCGACGCAAGAGTGGATGCAACGCTCGCGGAGATGTTTCGTCAGTATCCAAGTCTGCGAGATTTGGCGGGACAGGCCTCGGGTCTTTTGGTGATGCCTCTTGTCACCGAGGTGGGGGTCATTTTTGGCAGCTCGTATGGCCGTGGGGCATTGCGTATCAATAATTCTACAGTCGAATTCTACTCGGCAGCAAGTGGTTCTGGCGGATTACAGTTCGGCGCTCAGCAATATTCCCATGTTTTGTTCTTTATGACAGACGCGGCACTGAATGACTTTCGAAATTCTTCCGGCTGGGTCGTAGGTGCGAATGCTGAGTACGCGCTGTTTGTTGATGGCGCTTCAATACAAAGTGACACGACAACGTCTACGTCTTCAGTTATTGCTGTGGTCTTTGGTCAGGCAGGATTGCGGGTTGGCGCTACGATCTCGGGTACAAAATATTCGCGGCTCATATTCTGAGAGTTGCTATTTTGGCACCGTTGGCTTCGCGGGCCTACTTGTCATGGTCACGCAGCCTTTGAATTAAGCTTGAAGTATCCCAGCGGCCACCACCCATTTTCTGTACATCTTTATAGAATTGATCCACCAGCGCAGTGATCGGTAAACTAGCACCAATTTCATCGGCGGTCGAAATACAGATTCCTAAATCTTTACGCATCCAGTCAACAGCGAAACCATGCTCGAAGAATCCATCAAGCATCGTTTCGTATCGATTTGACATCTGCCAACTGCCAGCCGCGCCGCCGGAAATTACGTCAATAACCGCCCGAGTGTCCAACCCCGCTTTTTCACCAAAATGTAGTGCCTCGCCCAACCCTTGTAGCAAGCCAGCAATGCAAATTTGATTGACCATCTTGGCCATCTGACCTGAACCGCTCTCACCAAGACGGACGCATTTCTTCGCGAAAACTGCGATCAGCGGTTCAGCGCGTGTAAACGCCTCTTGTTCACCGCCGCACATGACGACCAACTTTCCGCTCTCGGCTCCCGCTTGCCCGCCCGATACAGGTGCATCGATAAAGGCGACCTTCCGCTTTGCCGCCTTTTCATGGAGTTCTCTTGTTACGCTAGCCGATACCGTGGTATGATCAACAAAGACAGTATCCGCTTTCATACCAGCAATTGCACCGTCTTCGCCCAGACAAATTTGCCGAAGGTCTTGATCATTTCCGACACACGCCATGACAAATTGGGCTTCCGATGCCGCCTGTCTGGGGGTCGTAGCCAGTTCTCCAGTGTGCTCAGCAAGCCATCTCTCTGCCTTGACCTTCGTTCGATTGTAAACAATAATTTCGTGGCCTGCTCGCTGGAGGTGCCCTGCCATTGGGTAGCCCATTACGCCCAAACCTAAGAAGGCAATCTTCGCCATTATTTTTCCTTTGTGATTTTTACTAAATCAGTCATGCCGCGTCCCATTGAATTGCACCGCATCCTAATACCAATTTGTCGAAAGGCCTGACCTTGATGCGTACGATTTTTCGCTGGTTGTTGCGACTCACAACTTCGCTATTGGTTTTGGTATTGATTGGTGGTGGTTTGGTTTACTTCCTCGCCAGTCGTTCACTACCGGATTACAACAAGCAGGTGGATGTTATTGGTGTGTCTGCTCCCCTCGAAATTGTCCGTGACAATGCCAACGTCCCTCATATTTTCGGTGAATCAGACGCTGATGTTTTCTTTGGCTTGGGTTATACCCACGCACAAGATCGATTATGGCAAATGACTATTTTGCGCCGAACAGTGCAAGGTCGTCTTTCTGAAGTTTTTGGCCCCGATACGCTGCGCATTGATGTCATGATGCGGACACTGGCTTTGTATCAATTTGCGGATGATTCATTTGCGTTCCAAGATGATTATACCAAAACAGCATTGCAAGCTTACTCGGCGGGGGTAAACGCTCGGCTCGACGAAATCAACCGTGATCATTTAGGAAGAGGAGCACCTGAGTTCTTCTTGTTTGATGCTCCAATATCACGCTGGCGGCCGTCCGATTCGATGGCAATAATAAGCTTAATGGGGGTGCGACTCTCAAGCCACTTAAACACTGAAGTTATGAGGGCACGCGTTTCGCTTGCCCTAGATGATCGAGAACGCCTAAACGATCTTCTACCGGATACGCCAGGGGCCGCTATTGCGGCTTTGCCAAAGTATTCTGAGTTGTTTCCGACGGTATCAAAAGGGACAGTTTCGTCTAAATATGCTGAGCATACACTATCGCCTTTTAGTTCTTACGGTTTCGCCGGGGCATCAAATGCCTTTGCTGCATCGCCGAATCGATCATCGAATGGCGGAACATTGCTGGCTAACGACCCCCATCTGGCATTTTCAAGCCCTGCAATTTGGTATTTGGCACGATTAGCACTGGCTGACGGTCATATCATCGGCGGCACATTGCCGGGGGTTCCCGTCGTAATGACGGGACGCAGCGATAATCTTGCTTGGGGACTAACATCGTCCTTTATGGATGACCAAGATTTATACATTGAGCGTCTCAACCCTGAGAACCCTAACGAATATCTCACCCCATCCGGTTATCGACCGTTTGAGACTCGACAAAGTATTGTCGAAGTTAAGAATGCAGACCCTGTCACCGTTACGCTAAGGTGGACTGAAAACGGACCAGTGTTGCCGCTCCATGAGTTTGCGCTTGATACCATTACTCCCACCGGTCATGTGCCATCGCTAGCGTGGACTCTTCTATCGGCCGAAAACACAACAATGACGGCGGCGATGCGATTGATGAGAGCGACGAGTATTGAAGACGCAATTCGCCATACCGAACTATTTGTTGCTCCCTCCCAAATCATAACGCTGGCAGACCAAGAAACGGTCGCGATGCGATTGATGGGCGAAATCCCGAGAAGAAATCGCCTACACGACACACAAGGGCGACTGCCATCACGAGGGTGGATTCTGGAAAACCGATGGGATGGACGGCTGCCAGTATTTGACAATCCACAATTCATTAATCCCGACGGCGGTATCTTAGGAAACACCAATAATAAGATCGTAGATCGCCCGTTCCCCTCTCATGTTTCATTCGACTGGGGGGATACGCAGAGAATTAAACGTTGGCAAAAGCTGATGCAATCTCGCGATGTACATACCCGTGACAGCTTCATTGAAGCTCAGCTTGATACGGTCAGCTACGCCGCCCGTTCGTTACTCCCACTCGTGGGAGCCGATCTTTGGTTTACGGGCGAGGCTGCCAACGAAGGAACTCCAGAACGACTACGCCGACAGGCTCTCGCTCTGTTGGCCGAGTGGAATGGTGAGATGAACGAACATATTCCTGAACCATTGCTATACGCAAGTTGGCTTCGTGCACTTCAGGATCGGCTTATTCGCGATGAGCTTGGAGCGCTAGCCGATGAGTTTTCCCATGTTGGGCCAATTTTCATTGAGCGAGTTTTTCGCGACATCAATGGTGCTTCGATATGGTGTGACATCGTTCAGAGCAGAGAGCAGGAAAGTTGTTCACAGATCGCAAAACTGGCGCTTGATGATGCTCTCGTGAGCATCACCGAGCAATATGGATCTAATTTGGGGGCTCTTCGATGGGGCGATGCCCACGAAGCACTTCACAACCATCCCGTTCTTGGCGATGTTCCTCTGTTGGGATTTCTTGTCAACATCCGTCAATCAACGAGTGGTGGTGATCATACCCTACAACGCGGGCGAACGTCGGGGGTTGAGCCCAACCCTTTCCAGAATGTCCATGGCGCTGGTTATCGTGGCATTTATGTTCTTGCGGATCCTGACAGTTCAGTATTCATCATTTCGACGGGGCAATCTGGTCACCTGCTGTCGCGTCATTACGATGACTTAGCGCAGTTGTGGCGACGCGGGGAGTATTTACCGATGAGTCTTGATGAAAACCTCGCTCGAGCGGCGGCAATCGGCACGACTGTTTTACTTCCAGCCAATAGGTAGCGGCAATCGGCACGACTGTTTTACTTCCAGCCAATAGGTAACATCAAACTAAAGCGAAATGGACAAGAATACCGCTTTTGAAGGTTAGTAGCGATTGGTTTGCGGGTGAGTAGCATCAACAAACATTCTGAGTACTAGCGTCATATTCGGCGGTTCGTTTGGTCCAAGCTGGCTTTCAGAACAAAAGCAGTGAAGAGCAGACTTGATTCTGGGAACAACCTTTAAGCTTTGACCGAACACCCTGAGTGTGCAGCTAGATTTCAGAGGCATTCAGATTTACGAAGAGCGTTGCCTCAGAGTAGCATAATTTTCACTCAACTTCTAGTCGGATTGAATAAAACTCATGGTCAGTTCGTGGCCTATCGCCAGCAATTTATCGCAGTGTAGTGGCCGCTTGTAACGGCTGGGTTCGTCCGCATAGACACCGTGGTGTAAGATGGGTCCCATCCGCCCGAACCTCGCAGTAACCCGAATGCGGTATTGGGGTCACGAGGCCAACCTGTTGGTCAACCAAACCAGATAAGAGTTGGGCGGTGCTGTTGCGCGGCCGTTGGAAAGCGATGTTCGACCTGAGACGATCCGCAGAAGAGCACCATTGGCGGCAACGAAAGAATGGGCGACAACAGGCGATAGCGGGTGTGAACCACTCAAACGAACCAAGAAAACGGCACTGATCGAAACGCGTCCCACCGACATCCGGTGGCGTCGACACCGCCGGTCGTCCTGTCTGGACGTGTGCCAACGCAATAGAGATGATCAGCGAGCCGACGGCTTGATCGTTTCCGTCCTGACAACGAGAGCAGAGCGTTTCCGGCGCGAGCCAACTGTCGATAAGGCCGGCGACGTCAGGAGTGGGAGTTGCTATTTATTTGCGGGCTTGACGGCAGTTCTCATAAGAGCCGTTACCGTTCCAGACGTGATGAGTCGCCAGTTCAACAGCTGAACTAAGCTCTTTTTCGACCGCTTCTCTTGCCTGCTCCTTCCAACAACCTTCGTAACCCATCGCCCATAGCACGACCTCGCAACCATCTTTACTCAAAATCGACAAAGGAAAAGGGTCCCGGGTTTTGGGTCAGAGGCATTTATTCATCGCCGCAAAACAAAACACCCCAAAAAAGGGCTTTAGAAGGGTTATGTCAAGAGATCGTAAGCGAGCTTGAGCCCATCGACCAAGGCATCAATCTCTTGAACCGTGTTGTACAGGCCAAGCGATGCCCGGCAACTGGCCGCAAGGCCAAGATGATCCATGAGTGGTCCCGCACAATGATGTCCAGCTCTTACAGCAATACCCCGCTTGTCCAATATCGTTGAAATATCGTGGGCGTGCGCTGCCCCATCAATCGTGAAAGAAAAAATTCCACCTTTTGATAACGATTGTCCCTGTAATTCAAGCCAATTTAGTTCGTTTAATCTCTGAACAGCATAATCACGCAAGGTCCCTTCATAAGCGGCGATCGATTCCATCCCAATGCCCATAAGATACTTTAGTGCCGCACCAAACCCGATAGTCTCGACAATGCCCGGCGTTCCTGCCTCAAATTTCATCGGGGGATCATTGTAGATGACTTCGTCTTTATGAACCTCCTTGATCATATCACCGCCGCCATGAAACGGCTGCATTTCATTCATACGGTCGCGACGCACATACATGGCACCCGAACCAGAAGGCCCATATAGCTTGTGACCCGTGATGGCGTAAAAATCACAGCCAATATCTGAAACATCAATCGGCATATGAACCGCCGCCTGACTGCCGTCGATTAGGATCGGTACTCCCTTGGCGTGAACACCAGCGGTGATGGCTTTGACGTCCACAACAGTACCAAGCACATTCGACATATGGGTAACAGCCACAAGTCTCGTGCGCTCTCCCACGGCATCAATAACCTGCTGCGGGTCTAAATCTCCCTGCTCATCAATTTCAATCCACTTTAACGATACCCCCTGTCGCTCGCGCACAAAATGCCAAGGCACAATATTCGCGTGATGCTCCATCACCGAGAGTACAATTTCGTCGCCTGGTCCCAAGCGCGGCATCGCCCAGCTATACGCAATCATGTTGATACCTGCGGTGGTACCAGAATTCAGAACGATTTCATCGCTTGATTCAGCGCCGATAAATTGTGCAATGACTGAACGGACTGCCTCAAATTTCTCAGTCGCAACGTTTGACAGATAATGCAGTCCGCGATGTACATTCGCATACTCCTCGGAGTAAGCGCGTATGATTGCGTCAATAACAAGCTGCGGTTTTTGTGCCGATGCGCCATTATCAAGATAAACCAGCGGTTTGTCGTGAATCGAACGTGACAAAATAGGGAAGTCATCCCGAATTTGTTCAACATCATACATTGACTAACCCCAACGACCCGAATCCGACCAGTGACAGTAATAGCGATAAACCAACCAACATTCCGGCGAACGCTGCGATAAGCACAACAGCTGACTTTCCGAGATTGTCAAACTCATGCGCTTCATTCACAAAATGTACAAAGATCCAACAACCTATCATGGTTGCACCAATGACGAAAAGGAAAGAAACAAAAGGAATAGTAAGCAAGAGAATCAATGCGGACGCTTGGACCAGTACCCGCAGAAATTGCAACCAAACGATGACCACCATAATGTCCTCAAGGCTACCACGGCCACCAAAAATTCGTCCTGTCCAAAAGACCGCAAAAACAATGAGTATAAGACCGCCCGCAACGAATAAAAAATAGATGATCGCCACATCGAAAAGCCGTAGCAAAGGCGTTGGGATATCGATAAATAGATTGCTAACTTGCTGAATTAAGGTGTTTAGCACTGCCATAAGAAGCAAGGCAGTCCATAGCGTACTTTGCTCTAAATCCATCGACAGTAGCCGGCGAGCGGCCGCTGCTGGTTCTTTAACTGAAGTTACCGCGAGATCCGTCAAAGCTTGAGTACTACTCATGACGAAAGTTCTCCACTCACACGAAAAGTCTCAAACCAGAACCAGAGGAAAAAACCGAACCAAACCACACTTACGATGTTCAGCGCCGATCCCGCCCCCAAGAACCCAGCCACTAGACCGTGAAGCAACAAAATTGGCGTGGTCGCAAGCAAAGACCAAAAGAGCGATAAACGTGCACCAAACCCCGTTCCCGGTCGCCGCAAACAGCACCGCACCAACTGCGTAATTGCTGCCAATCCATAGAATATCAATGGTAAAAACAAGAGTGTGGCCAAAAGCGTCCCGCCCATGAGAGCCGAGATATCCTGCCCAGTCAAATGTGACTGTCGTGCGAGGCGCGGAGTCTGGGCTACAAATGAGATCGCGCAAAAGCCATACAAAAACATCAACGCTCGCGACTCATCACAACCGATCGACATTAGATGACGCATGACTCGTCTCGGGCCAAAGTAAGTCGCCACAATGTCTTTGGTTAAAGGCATAGCAATGTACTAGCTTGGGCGGTGGCGCATCAACCATGCGGCAAGGCGCGACTGAATTTCGTCAGCAAGTTCCTCATTATCGATTTCACTTACAGCTTCATTCAGAAATGCCAATGTCAACAAATCTGTGGCTTCAGCCTGCTCAATTCCCCGCGCCCGCAGATAAAATAACTCTCCCTCATCAATAGCTCCAGAGGTGCTTCCGTGCGAGCAGGCTACATCGTCAGCATAAATTTCAAGCTCCGGTTTCGCAAGAAACTGACTGTCACCGTCTAACAGTAACGATTGACTGATTTGATAGCCGTCCGTTTTCTGCGCGTCTGGTTTGACAAGAATCTTCCCCTGAAACACACCAGTGGCTCCGTTTCGGAGAACCTTCTTGAATACCTGCCGACTCTTACAATCCTCTGCTGCATGAGTGACAAACACGGTGTCGTCATGATGAAAATCTCCATCGCCGACACAGGCGCCAGCGACGTGGGCCATACTGTTTCTTCCCAACAGTTCGACAAAAATTTCATTGCGGGTCAGCCGACCGTTGACCGTAAGTGTGAAGGATTTGAAGAGTGCGTTTGCGGCCACGCGGGCGAACATGTGTGTTGCGGCGCGTCGTTCATGATCACGACCTTGTGCTCGAACATGATGCAGTGCTCCGCCATCAGCGATGTCAATTTCCATACACTTATTGAACCGCGCAGCCGCTGGTCCACTCTCGAGTATAGTACACTCAGCACCTGGATTGACTTTGATTACATGATGAAGGATTGCATCTGACGTCTCGTTTGAATGCACATAAACCAAGTTGATTGGTTTAGAGGGAGTACCCCTGACATGAATCAAGATACCATCAGTCGCGAAAGCTGTATTCAGCGCAGCGAGCGGACGCGCAACTGGAACTTGGCCACTTTGTTCCAATACGCCGTATACCTCCCTCCCCCAATGATCATCGCGATCTTTCGATTCGCCGAGTCGTTCGATCGTCACATTCTCAAGCGCCAACTGGTCAGACGCAGCGGCGTCAAAGACACCATCAACAAATACTAATTTTAGTCGATCAATGTTGCCAAAGACTGGTGATTCATCAACATCTACAAATAGCGACGCGGGGGGCACCTGCGCAGTTGTCAACGTTTCCGGTGGCGTGAACTTCCAGTATTCATCGCGGTTCGAAGGCAGCCCTAGACTCTGAACCCGATTGAGAGCTGCCGAGCGCGCCTCCGACGACCAACCACCAGTCGGTAAAACTAAGTCATTGAGGCGCCGAGAGGTAATTTCCTGTATACGTGGTGAAAGCGTCACAATGCGGTCTCCGCCAAGATGTCCGCATACCCGTTTCTCTCGACTTCCAAGGCAAGCTCCGAAGTCCCTGACTTAGCAATGCGCCCGTCGACCATAATATGCACTACATCGGGTTTTATATGATCTAATAATCGCTGATAATGGGTAATCACTAAAAACCCGCGACCATCATCGCGAAGCGCGTTGACCCCCTCGGCCACCAATTTCATAGCATCAACATCCAATCCAGAATCAGTCTCATCAAGAATACAAAGTCGGGGCTCCAAAATAACCATCTGCAGTATTTCGTTTCGCTTCTTTTCACCCCCCGAAAAGCCAACATTAAGCGGGCGCTTCAGCATATCAGCATCAATTTGTAGTTGTTTTGCTTTCTCTCGGGTCATTCGAAGAAAATCAGTTGCACTCATCTCGCTGTCTCCACGAGCTTTGCGCTGAGCATTTACGGCAGTTCGAAGGAACGTCATATTGCCAACTCCGGGGATTTCGACCGGATACTGGAAAGCCAAGAAGAGACCCTTCGCCGCCCGTTCTTCGGGTTCAAGCGACAAGAGATCATCGCCTCGCAAAGATACACTACCTTGCGTCACTGTATATCCATCACGACCGGCAAGAACGTATGATAAGGTCGATTTACCGGAACCGTTCGGCCCCATGATCGCGTGAACGCGGCCAGCGTCGACATGCAAGTCAACCCCTTTAAGAATTGATTTATCTTCTTCCTCAAGATCGACGTGTAAGTTTTTGATATCTAACATTTTTTATCCAGTTTTGTCTTGCCGCTTCAATTGCCGCCATAAGAGGTTGCTGTGCTGTCGGGACCATAGGCGAAGGTCAATTGCCATGCACTTATCCTACCGAGCCTTCTAAGGAAATTGCAACAAGTTGCTGAGCTTCCATAGCAAACTCCATAGGTAACTCTTGTAAGACGTCCTTACAAAAGCCGTTTACAACCAAAGCGACAGCCTCCTCCTCATCCATTCCACGAGCGCGACAATAAAATAGTTGGTCTTCATCAACCTTAGAAGTTGTTGCTTCATGCTCAACACGAGACGAATTATTCTTGACTTCAATATAGGGTACCGTGTGGGCTCCGCATTTATCGCCGATGAGAAGGCTATCGCACTGGGTATAATTGCGGCTACTCTGCGCACGCGGATGCATTGACACCAAGCCTCGATACGTATTCTGAGCTTGCCCCGCACTGATTCCCTTCGAGACAATACGTGACCTTGTATTGCGGCCGAGATGAACCATCTTGGTCCCAGTATCAGCTTGCTGATAATTATTTGTAATCGCGATCGAATAAAACTCACCTTGGGCTTCATTTCCGCGCAAAATGCATGAAGGATACTTCCACGTTACCGCTGAGCCCGTCTCTACTTGGGTCCACATGACCTTCGCACGATCTCCACGACAGTCCGCTCGTTTTGTAACGAAGTTAAAAATACCGCCAATACCATTTTCATCGCCGGGATACCAATTTTGTACGGTGGAGTATTTTACTTCTGCATCTTCCTCTGCTACGATTTCGACAACAGCGGCGTGAAGCTGCGATGTGTCGCGTTGTGGTGCCGTGCAACCCTCCAAATAACTGACGTAGGCACCCTTAGCCGCTATGATCAGCGTACGCTCGAACTGACCAGTGTTTTCGGCATTGATACGGAAATAGGTCGATAGCTCCATAGGACAACGAACGTTCTCTGGAACGTAAACAAACGAGCCATCGGAGAACACCGCTGAGTTCAAAGTCGCATAGTAATTGTCCGACATTGGTACAACAGAACCAAGATACTTCTGAACCAAATCGGGATGTTCTTGAACCGCTTCAGAAAACGAGCAGAAGATGACACCAGCTTTCTTGAGTTCCGCTTGAAACGTCGTACCGACGGAAACCGAGTCGAAAACCGCGTCAACCGCAACCTTACGATTTTCAACTGCCGAGGTTTCGTCCGTTTCAACTCCAGCCAGAAGCATTTGTTCCTTTAGGGGTATACCCAATTTTTCGTAGGTTGCGAGCAGCTTGGGATCAACCTCGTCCAAAGATTTTGGTTTGTTTTCCATACTCTTGGGACGGGCGTAATAATACTGATCTTGGAAGTCGATCTGCGGATAATTGACCATCGCCCAACTTGGTTCGTTAACTTGTAACCAACGCTCATAGGCTTGTAGACGCCAATCCGTCATCCACTCTGGCTCGTTATTTTTTTCCGAAATCAGTCGAACAATATCCGCTGTAAGTCCTTTCGGTGCATATTCCGTTTCGATGTCAGTTTCCCAACCGTGTTTATACGTGCCGATTTCTCTGACTGCGTCCACGGTTTCTTGGTCAACACCTTCCTTGACTTGGGGTTGCTCTAGTACGGTCATTTCATTCTCCCTATTAAACCGTGCGCTCTCGAAATTTCTTTTCGTTTTCTAACCATACTTTACAAAAGGCGATCACCTTGTCCTCACTGGTATCGGGTCCCAAGGACACCCGGACCGCGTTTGCGGCCAACCTCTCGGAATATCCCATTGCTTGAAGGATTCGGCTATGCCGAATTTTTCCGCTTGAGCAAGCTGAACCAGCGCTGATTGAGAAACCTGCCAGATCCATCTGGATAACTTGAGTCTCAGCTTTCCATCCTTCGCTGATGAAACAACTTGTGTTTGGCAGACGGGTTTTGTCCCTTCCAACAAATTTAATCCGCTTTGCCTTCGACTCAAGGATCGCTTCAAGTTTATTTCGATTCTTTGCGATTTTATTCCAAACACCATTCTTGAGATCGTCAATTGCTGCCGCGATTGCGGCGCCGAAGCCAATAATGCCGAGAACATTCTCTGTCCCCGACCGTAAACTCTTTTCCTGTCCCCCGCCATGAGCCAAAACGGGACAAGTGACCCCGGATCGTACAATCAAGGCCCCTACCCCTTTTGGCCCGCCAAACTTATGCGCGGAAATGATTGCGAAGTCAGCACCGCTGTCTTCAAAGGAAAAATGAAGCCGTCCAATGACTTGCGTTAGATCGACCAGAAGGTGTGATGCCAGACCGCAGGGTGTCGCCCACCCGTCGAGCATCTTTTGCGGGAACTGAGAAATAATTCCAGTCTCGGAATTTGCCAATCCAAAAGCAAACAAAGGATTATCGCCAATCCCCGCTAGAGATCGGCCCTCATTACTGTTGTCGTAGCTAACATCCGTTGAAGAGTAATGGTAAGCCCAAAGAGACTCATGGGCGGTATCGTCGGTCACGACAGTATTCGGCCAAAGGTCCAAAACTTTTGCCGCCTCTGTAGCCCCCGACGTAAAAGTAATCTCTGTCGTCTTGCAGTCGAGCGCCGACGCGATTTGTTCTCTGGCTCTTTCAATTAACCCCCTTGCCTGTCGACCGTGCCAATGCGTTGATGAAGGATTACCCACCGCATCCATGGCGGAAATCATCGCCTCTCTCGCAGCTTGACGCAACGGCATTGATGCGTTGTAGTCCAAATATTCACGCATTTGGGCCTTAGTTGGCGTAATCCGAGTCCATAACTGTCCGCAATTCGGGTAAAGCTGGGCAGGGTGCTAGATTATTTTGCACAATGTCAGAAAGCCGCGTTTGGTGAAGATACACATAAACATGTGCACTCAAACCTTCCCACAGGCGATTAGCCAACGACTGCGCCTTGGTGCCAGAAACAGCACCTGAGGCCGATGTCCCTGTCTGCAGCGCATTGACAGATTCATCGACTGCCGACAACACATCAACGATACGGATTTCGAATGCTGGTCGTGCCAAACGATAGCCGCCCCGACGGCCACGAATAGCCTCAACAAGCTTTGCGCGGCGTAATTTGACAAAAAGCTGCTCTAAATATGGCAGTGAAATATTTTGGCGTACAGAAATCTCACCCAGCGTAATAAATCCGTTTGATGAATGAAGTGAAAGATCGCACATAGCGATCATTGCGTATCTTCCTTTTGTAGAGAGTTTCACGGTTCTGCTCCTAATTTTTCAAACGAGTCTTGCATCCAAAAACCCTTGAAACTTGACAAAAGTGCGCGGTTTCGTTAGCGTGCGCAGAAGCTATCTTGCCGCTACTCAATTTAGAACGATTCTAAATTTTTCCTTCATTCGTGTCAATTGGTAGCTATTGATTTACGAACCACAATTTTTCCCGAATGAGGATCATTTATGCCTGAGGTGATTTTTGCTGGCCCACAAGGTCGATTGGAGGGCCGTTATCATCAGCAGCGCAGCAAAGATGCCCCGCTCGCAGTAATCTTACATCCGCATCCGCAGTTTGGCGGCACGATGAATCATAAGGTCGTGTTCAGTTTGCACTATGCCTTCTTCAATATGGGTTTCACAGTACTGAGATTTAACTTTCGTGGTGTTGGACGCAGTCAGGGGGAATATGACCAGGGTGTTGGTGAATTAAGTGATGCCGCGGCCGCTTTAGATTATCTACAGGCCTTACATAACAACGCCAAGCATTGCTGGGTTGCGGGCTTTTCGTTTGGCGCTTGGATTGGAATGCAACTCCTCATGCGTCGTCCTGAGATTACCGGTTTTATTTCAGTATCGCCGCCAGCAAACCTCTATGATTTTTCATTCCTTGCCCCCTGTCCCTCTTCAGGTCTGATTATTAACGGGCTTGCAGATCGGGTAGCCCCTCCCGAAGATACTTCGGAACTTGTCGGTCGATTGCACGAGCAACGGGGAATTACGATCACGCACCAAGAAATTGATGACGCGGATCATTTTTTCAAAAACCGGCACTTAGAAACCCTCGTGACGAATGTCACGGAGTATGTGACGCAAAGATTGACCGAGTCGACGCGTTAAGTCACGACTTTCATTGCACTTGCAGCAATAACATTTAGTACCAGAAGAAGCGACTGTCGAAATTTTCGAATTTATAACCTTTCTCAATCAAGCAACATCGCATTCGCGAATTGATTGGACGCGTACGCACTTACTCGGTGATTTCGATAATCATTAGCTCTCTTTCCGAGGCGTCTTTCGCAAAACTTAATGCTTTCTGGTAAGTTTCTGACTCGTAACACTGCTGCGCCATCGCCACTGAGTCAAACTTAGCGACAACATTCCTTGGTCGTGCTTTGCCCTCCAGTTGAACAAATCGACCGCCGCGGGCCAAGAAGACACCGCCGTGCTGGGCGATGGCCTCGGTAGCGACTGCCGCATATTTTGAATATGCATCCTCATCTGTAACAGTGACATGCGCGATCCAAAGTGCACCCATTTCTTATCCCTCTACAAACTGTTGTACCGCAGAAATTGCTTCATTTATTTTGGACTGATCATGTCCGCCGCCTTGTGCAAAATCCGGTCGTCCACCGCCACCGTTACCGCCGAGTTGAGCGACAGCGGTACGCACCATGTCAACTGCGGATAGGCGATCCTTTAGATCCTCTGTTACTCCCGCCGCTACAGCAACTTTACTGTTCGTTTTTGACAGCAAAAGCACGGCGCCGTTTTCGATTCGATGCTTGTGTTGGTCGACCAAAGCAGGCAACTCTCTCGGAGCAACCTCGGTTAACACCCTAGCGAGGAATCTTATACCATTCAATGTCTTTGTCATGCTTTCGGTAGCCGAATCGCCTTGCGCAACCGGGGCATTTCGTCGAAGATTCTTGATCTCATTCTGTAAACTGCGATTGCGCTCAATGAGAGTCATTTGTTTCTCTTTAGCATCAGGAATGCTTTGTGCCTTCAGCTTATCCCGGAGCCAGTCAAAAGCCTCTGCCCGACTATGCAACCAGTTGAGTGCAGACTCGCCAGTGTAGGCCTCAATTCGCCGCACTCCAGCTGCGGATGCCGTATCTTGAACAACGACAAAGGCCCCAATCTCACCAGTGCGGGATACATGTGTGCCACCACAGAGTTCGAGTGAATATTTGTCGGCGTGCAGTCCCCTACCCGTGCCGTCGCGTTGTCCCATTCCGACCATCCTAACTTCATGATCATACTTTTCACCAAATAGTGCCAGTGCGCCGAGATCCTGCGCCTCATCTGCTGCCAGCACATGCGTTTCAACAATGGAGTTTTGGCGGATCATCAGATTTACGTCCGCTTGAATTTTGCGTAACTCGTCATCAGTCAATGCTTTAGTATGGTTGAAATCAAACCGAATCCGACCTTCATCGTTCAACGAACCTCGTTGCGCGACATGATTTCCAAGTTCATCACGCAGCGCTTGATGCAACAAATGCGTCGCAGAATGGCTGCTGCTCACCAAGGTCCGACGAGAACGGTCAACCGCCAAAGTAACGGCGTCTCCAACATGCAGTGACCCGTCTGAAACGGTCACTGAATGGTAAATTAAGCCCAATGCCTTTTGCGTATCTGTCACTGATAGTCGGCCATTTTCATGGTAGATCAGCCCCCTGTCGCCGACTTGGCCGCCCCCTTCCGCGTAGAACGGTGTTTGATTGAGCAATAGCTTGGCCGCTTCGCCTGTCTTTATACAATCGACCTGTTTGTTATCTTGCAGGAGCGCCGTAACTTGCCCTTGAGCAGTCGTGGTTTCATATCCGACAAATTCAGTGACTCCGTGTTTGTCCAAGAGATCAAACCAATGCGCGGCTTCGGCAGCGTCACCGGAACCAGACCAGGCTTGCCGCGCTAGTCGCCTTTGTTCCGCCATAGCAGACTCGAAGCCATCTACATCAACACTGCGGTCCTCGTCGCGCAACGCGTCTTGAGTTAAATCAAGCGGAAAACCATAAGTATCATAGAGTTTGAAGGCAGTTTTTCCCGGTAGATCAACTCCTTCTGGGAGCTTAGCCACCTCGGCCCCCAGTAACTTAAGTCCGCGTTCCAACATTTTTTGGAAGCGGGTCTCTTCTGACTTTATCGTTTCCGAAATTAGGTCTTGTAGTTCGATTAATTCCGGGTAAGCAGTTCCCATTTGCTCGGTCAATGTCGGCACCAGTTGGTGAATAACCGGTTCGGTTGCACCTAAGAGAAGAGCATGGCGCATGGAGCGACGCATGATGCGGCGGAGTACATAGCCACGGCCTTCGTTCGAAGGCATGACACCGTCGACAAGCAAGAAAGCAATTGATCGGAGGTGATCCGCAATCACCCGATGATGCGTTTTTGTGGCACCATATGGTTCGGTCGAGGTGAGATCTGCTGACGTTTCAATCAAGCGTCGAAAGAGATCGGTTCCATAATTATCGTTGGTACCTTGCAGCAAGGCTGCAACTCTCTCAATGCCCATGCCGGTATCAATCGACTGCGAAGCAAGATTATTTTGCTGGCCGCTCGCATCCTGTTCGAATTGCATAAAGACGAGATTCCAGATTTCAACGAATCTATCGCCATCCTCATCTTTACTGCCGGGGGGACCACCGAAGTATTGCTCTCCGTGATCGAAAAAAATCTCAGTGCACGGGCCGCAAGGACCAGTTGCCCCCATCATCCAAAAGTTATCATCGGTATCGATTCGAATTATGCGATCATCATTCAATCCTGCTACTTGTTTCCAAGCTTTGACTGCATCTTCATCGGAATGATAGACAGTAACCAGCAAACGGTCCTTTGGAATATCGAACTCGTTCGTAATGAGTTTCCAAGCAAATTCGATGGCCTCGGATTTGAAATAGTCGCCAAAGGAAAAATTGCCCAGCATCTCAAAAAACGTGTGATGACGTGCGGTATATCCGACGTTGTCAAGATCATTGTGTTTCCCGCCCGCTCTCACGCACTTCTGTGCAGTGACTGCTCTTTTGTACTTTTGGGTCTCTAATCCTGTGAAAATATTCTTGAACTGGACCATCCCGGAATTGGTAAAAAGCAGGGTCGGGTCGTTTCTTGGCACCAATGGAGAACTTGCCACAACCTCGTGGTCAAGTCTGGCAAAATAATCCAAGAAAGTGGATCGAATTTCATTGAGGCTGTTCATGATACCCTAGTTCTCATAAACTTCAGGTGGTTAGGATAAGTCGGGCTTCATTGACCAGTTACACGATCAGTAATTCGCGCAAAGGCCGCGATCTAGTGCCTCAAGCAGCGCCTTTAGTCTAGAAATTGCAACTGGGTTGGTCCGTATGAAGTCAGGCTGGCATTAGAAACTGGGTTAATAGATGTCAACAGAATACCGGGACTCAATTTGCCTTGCACCGATTCAAATATCCTTCCTCTATTGAACGATTCCTGCCTCAAAACCAAAGACAGAGGGCGAATTTGACCAGTCACGACCACCATGAACGCATAACCCCGTGTTCAAGGAAAACCAAGCTCTCGGATGGGCGACTTAACGTGAATTTTGTGCTACGACTGCATCAAGCTCACGGCGTTCCTGTGCATCGCGAATCGCTATCAGTGACTCCTGACTAGCGTATTCGAAATGTCACCGAATCACCTCGGCCTCGATCCGCCGAAAACCGTATGTGATTGCTTGTCGCATAAACTGTTTGACAATCATACGCTAATTCGCTTCGTCCCCAGACTAACGTGCGGCAAAAATACCGATCCTTCCAAGTCCACGTCCCATTAACAGGCTGGCCAAGACCGCTACCAGTTACCTCTCCGGATAGTAACACCTCCAATTGCACAAAAGGAATTTTGAGTTTCTTATCTTGGACGATCTCGACAAATGATGATCGATCATCAATCGGCTCAAAATCCGCGACTGCGGGAGTCGCGATTATCAACGATAGAACAATGGTCAGTAAAATGGGCATGGTAATCTTCGTTAGAGTGTCTTGTAATGTCAGTTTAGTGAGACGTGTGAGTTAATCAATTTAGCGGCTGATATTTTTTAGCAATCAGCGTCAAAGGAGCGCGATGATCCGCAACTATAGGGGCTTTATACATTACTTAACAAGGATAAAATGGCGTCGCTAAACAGCATCAATCAGGACAAAAGACGCATAAAGTGGGTCTAGTAAAGGGCTGATCGACCATATCAATCCCTACTGTAGGGAGCAATAGCCTGAGCCAACTAATGTATATAAGCTCCTATTTTTAGTTATTTGAGCCGCTTGCAAAAACAATGGTATTGGAGTCATGGGAAAAAAATTGCGACAGA